>CAYMVV010000151.1:0-11473 GCA_964393885.1 uncultured Granulosicoccaceae bacterium
GCAGAAAAGCGCGGTTTAAATTTAGCGCGATTCTTGCCCAGCCTCGAAACGAACCGCACCGAATCATCGATTCGACATCACACACTCGCCTCCTGTCAGGGTATGGCAAGTACCTGTCTTACAGATTTCATCCTGACTCCCTCTCCCTAACTTCCCGGCTCCTGACTGGATAACAGATCAAGCCCCCCGAGAATACTCGGTCCGAGTACCGTGCTGAAGCCATTCACTTGCTGTTGATACTCACCGACACAATTTCGACCACCCGCAAACAACTGCGACGCGATGCTGTTTGTCAAAGGATCTGCCAGCAGGGAAATATCAGCGCCTACTCCCCAACAAGCTAAATCTCCGAGTCGTTGAGGCCCTGCTCTGTGACTGTCAAAAAATGGCGTACCCGGCTGACTGCCAAAGAACCAACCCGCCAGCACAGATCCCTCTGACAGACCGGATTCACCAAGCAACACAGCTGCTATCCCATCAACGTAGGATTCTTCAATGCCAAGCACTGGCAAGGTCAGCACATCGACCAGCGCGTGACCCAACTCATGCATCAACACAAAAGTGCTGGTCAGAAAGGCCTGCTCATTGTTACCGAAAAAATTCGCAAACAGTGCAGTCAGTTCATGACACATGACAATGTCACCCGCAACACCTTGCTGTGCACCGGGGCCAAACCCGGCCGGTATATAAAACGCATTGGCTACACCACAATCGACGAATACAACATTGACATCTTCAGGCAGCAACAGGGAATCATTCAGCTGCTCAACCAATGCAGCACCAGACTGCGCAAAAGCCAGATCAACGCCTGTTTGAGTGGCAAAAATGGCTGGAATCAATGCGCCGGTCAGATCGGATGTATCGGTGATGCTCATGTCACCGATTGGTCTTGCATTCGATTGCTGCAGCATTTCGGTTTGTGCCGGATCCATAGCGATTTCGTCAGCGGGGTCAAGGGCTGACATATCAAATGGCACCGCGACTGGTACCGCGACACCCTCGTCAAAGGTATCGCTGGCACCGGATTCTATAGCTTCGCTTGAATCGACCGTATCGATAACATTAGCAGAATCATTATCCGATCCGCATGCGTTTAGAAAAACGGTTACTGCGACACAAGTCAACAGTCCGTAAGACCTTACATTTTTCATAGACATTCCTTGAAGACTCAGCGGTCAGGCGTCGTTTTGCTATTCGCAAAAAAGATGATCTGCTACGAGTTGCGGCCTACGCTACTGTTGATTCTGGCTACAGGTTGAAACTACCGGGGCCACAAACTTCTGCGGCCCCAACTACTGGTACCGCACACTACTGGTACCGCACACTAACGGGCCCTTAACTACTGGGGCCACAGGGCAGTTTCCGGATGGAATTGCGACCAGGCAAACCAAAAGGCCTGATGGCTACCGAGGTCGGCACCATCCTTGTCGTTAACGGCCCGAATGCCGCCTGCTTCAAGCTCCAGTCGAACATTCTCAAACGCAATGCGATCACCCTTTTGGAGTGCAAGAAACGCCTTGCTGCGTTGAAACGCTACTGGCTTTCCGGATTCAGTGATAGCACCGATGATGTCTTCGTGAACTGATAAACGCGGATCAACATCGCCGACTGGAAATATAGGTCCGTTCGCATCGCGATTGTTGCGAAAATCAAAATCGCGACCCAGCGCCAGAGACTCAACCAGTACGGTTGTCTCCGGATGTTCTTTCTTCCAGGTTCCCCAATCGGTCGTGACTACACTGGCCTGCTTTAACTGAATCCCTTTCTCCGCCAATGGCCCCGTTACTGCGTTGCCGCGAAACGTATCAAAAACTGAAAATGTATTGATGTCATACATTACCTTGTTTGATCGAATTAGCAGACCGGATGTGCGCAATACCGGTCGATCAACTCCGTCCGGTACCTCGTCAGTAAAGTAAGCCTGAGCTGCTCCACATAGAGTGCAATAGGGAATACCGAGGTCTCTGCCACCCAATGTGTCGTTAACCATCTCCCTGACTTCCATAATTTGTCGCGGGTACGCTCGATACTCACCGTTTACCTCGACGCCAAAAACGATATCATCATCCTCCAGCCAGGTTGCATCACTGGCACTGCTGACTTCAGGATTATCTGCCGCCGGTATACAGTTACACAGATCGTCGGTGGTGTCGTAGACCCGGTCATCGATCAATACACCACCCCACGACACATGCCGCCAGTCGATGTCACCCGGGACAAATATCTTGTCCCAGCCCGGCACCGCTGCGGTAAAAATCGCGCGCTTTGATTCCAGGTAGTCAGGCGGGGCCGGTATGTCCCAGGCCATCAGATGATCAGTCACTTCACCCCAGTGGTTTCGATCAGTAAGCGTGATCCCCAGCACCTCGGACGCAGCCACTCCCAGCGTTACATGCAGATCGCGTTCGGTGATAAATCGCATCAGATCAGCAATGATCCACGCCAGTCTTGGATCCTTCGATTTGGCAACGGTTTCCAGCGCTTCGGATTGCGCGACTCCCCAGCCCGACGACACCATGCTATCGACAAATGCGACCTGCACAGCCGCCTGCAACTCTTCTGTCAACGGGCCTTCCGGAATGACTGGTGGTTCACCAAACTCTTCAATAACGAAGTCGGGCAGACTTGCTTTAGTGGCTTCCTGAGCTGAAACCGAGGTGAAGCCAGCCATAGACATCGTCAGGGCCAGTGCGGCCAATAGACTGGGGGTCTTAAAACGTGATCGTGTGCCAATTCCAACTACCATTACTCATCCTGTGTCGTATGATTTCCCTTTAAGACGCAAGCGCTGACAAAGAGTTCGGCTCGTGGGCCCCACAACCCGCACGTAAATCCCACAAATTGGTAACTTTTTTCTAACGTTAACCCGGCCAGGAGAAACCGCCTCGACAAGAGGTGCGCTACCTGCTGTTTCAAACGCCGGGCCCTCGCCATGGCACGTTTTCGATGTACTGCAAAAAACGGGGACTTCTACCGCACAGACTTTATATAACTAACTATTATGTGATTGACCTCGTCCAGACCGGTTAGCTGCCGGGCGAGTAGCCTCGATGCAGTGTTTCTATCGTCTCAAAAAACTGATCACGCACCTCGGCTATAATGTCTGCCACCGGTCGCACGGAATCGATGCGGCCACAAACCTGTCCTGTTAACGCGATGCTCGACTCCATGTCTCCACCGAAATACAACTCCTGTAGCCGCTTGAATTCACCAAGCGCATTGGTGTCCGGCTCATTCTCAAGCCGTGAGGTCCTCTCAGTGCGCAGCGCACGCAACGCCGGTGAATGATTGCGATTCAGGAAAACCGTATCGGTTTCCTTCGCACTGACAATGGCATCTTTCCAGTTTTGATGCACTGGCGACTCAGCGGCCGACACCATGCGAGTACCCAACTGAATACCTTCCGCCCCCAGCGCGAATGCAGCTGCCATGCTTGCTCCATCAACGAATCCGCCAGCGGCGATTATTGGCACCTCTACTTTAGATCTGACCAAAGGCAACAGCACCATGGTAGATACCTCGCGCGGGTTTTTAAAACCACCACCCTCGCCACCTTCAACGACTAACCCATCGACACCACAGGCAACCGCTTTCAGAGCAGCAGACAAACTGGGCACCACATGAAAAACAGTCAGGCCCGCCGCCTTTAGCTTTTCTGTATATTGTTCAGGATTACCCGCCGAAGTGGTTACAAAGCGCACCCCCTGATCAATAACAAAATCGACGATATCCGCATCGCGAACAAAGGCCTGGGCTATATTGACGCCAAAAGGCTTGTCCGTCAGCTCTCGCATTTTGATAATCTCATCCCTGATTACCGGCAGCTCACCCGAGGAGGTTTCGATGATACCCATCGCACCAGTGTTGCTAACCGCAGAAGCCAGCGCGGAACGGGCAATCCAGCCCATGGGTGCCTGGACGATAGGCGTGTCGACACCCAGCATGCGGGTTACACGATTTTCAAATTTCATAGACTTGGCTCATCTTGTCACCGAAGCAAATAGTCATCGTCAGCTATCGACGCCAGCACATCAAGACAAATAACGGACAGAAAGTAAGCTGTAAACGATATTCAACTTAACCTGTAACCAATGAATAGTAAAACGTACCAGTTTTCAAAAGTCACAATGTCTGATCTGCCAGTCCTGCGACAGTGGCTGGCAACACCGCAGGTGTGCAAGTGGTGGGGAGACCCAAAGGAGCAGTCAACGCTCCTGCTACAGAACCTGCGCGACTCGAGGATGGCAATGTCGATGAATATCGTCAGTTACAATGACCTGCCATTCGCATTTATACAAGACTATGACGTACATGCCTGGCAACAACCGCATCTGAAGAGTCTTCCATCAGGTGCCCGGGCCATCGATACATTTATAGGTTTACAAAGTGAAACCGGCATTGGACACGGACCCGCCTATTTACAACAACGAGCACAGCACCTACTGGATAATGGTGCGACACAGGTGGTAATAGACCCTGATATAAAAAATACCAGAGCTATCCGTGCCTATGAGAATGCCGGGTTTATACAATCATCGATTGAAGATACTGCTGACGGTCGAGTGGTAGTAATGCACTTCCAATCGAGTACGCCTGTGATGTAAGTGGCTTTCTAATTGAACTCGATAACTGACTTGACATCTCACATCCTCCTTACGACGCTAGCTCTCAGACAGGATCCAGGGAGAGTGCGCATACGAACGTGCCCGAAGCGCAAACTGCCGGATTCAAAAATGACTGCACAGTACTGAGAAGGAATAAAAATTCCAACAGTTTGCTGGCGCTATATTGTTTCGTGTATTATAAGTTACTGATAATATTAGATTAGCTTAACATACACATAATTTCTTAAGTGAAATTACCCACCTGTTATTTCCAAAAAAATAATAATGTTTATTTATACAGTTATTTGGATTATGGGTGAAAATATCAACTATTGCAACAGGTCGTGATGAGGCAGAGTAGGATTGAGTGATTTTTTAATAGATTGGCTGTCACCCTACGCCGGTTGAAAAGGTTTATACAGACGTTTTGTTGAAATGCTTTATACGGGCGTCTTGCTGAAATTGTTTATACTAATGGCAATATAAATCACTGTTATGCTTAAAAAGATAATCTTGGAAGATTTGTGACGAGAAGACGTATCTGGATGGCCGTAGTTTTATTGTGCTGGATGTTTATTATCTCTGGAGCATTCAATATCGGCATCAGTCAGTTTTATATGGCTGTGCCGTTTATGTTAGCTTCTTTGAGAATATGTATCTATATTATCAAGATAAAATGGCTAACAAAAATTACTCTCATACTTATACTTTGCTCAGTGCTCGTTAATATAACCTTAGAAAGAAATCCAATCGTATTTCCGATTCTCGTAAACGGAAGTATCAGGATCAATGCTGACGCATACTATGAAACATTCAGTGACGGTAGTGGTGGCCTTGTAAAAAATAAGGACGACACATCTGGATATGATGATGTGGTATATAAAAGTGTTAAAGCGGGAAGTGTTTACGCAGTTAGTGGCGTAAAGAAATCACCATCTGGATTCTCCAACACTATAAGTCTACTAACAGAATTAGGGGAGATCCCGGAATCGAACTATGATGAAAGTCACCTATATGGAGAGTATATTGCTGTCGCTAATAAAGACGTACATTCGTTGTGGGCACAAAGAATCAGTTTCTTAATGGTGTGGCCGTTGCTATTTATGGTCTACTTTCCTATCGGAATTATACTATTTCTAGTAGTTGCTCTGTATTGCATTCATAGAATGAAGCATCTTCCAGAGAGTTAAAATTGCATAACAAGGCGCTCCAGGATCGACAGTGTACGCGGTGTTTGCCTTGTGGTTTCGCTGGAGCTCAACTTTACCACAAGGCAAACCCCGCATACACTGCGACTGAGCGCAGCGTTATGCAACAAAATGATTAAGATTTTCATAAAAGGTAATTCAGAAGAAATCTCAAAGATTCTTTTTAAAAGATCAAAAGATTCTACTAAGCTGTATTTTGGTCCCAGTGGGTTAACGCTAGAAGAATGCAGCATCGAAGAACTATTTAATTCTAGAATAGAATTTAGTGATTATCTAATGGAGGCATTTGTTAAATTCAAAATGCGAGCTTTTTCTAATGATCAAGGTCTGTTGTTGGAAGTTTATGAGTCTGGGTCGAACAGAGATAGGTATCTAGCCTCTCATATAAAGCATGTAATCCAGGGTCTCGGGTTTGAGATAGAAGATGCCTAGCTATCAATCGAATTTAGGTTTCGTTAATTATAAGTATTATGATGTTAAATGCTTATATTTCGGCAATTTTAGTATGGTTCAGCGTATGAATTAGCAACGGGTATCTTTTTGAGGTATGCGTGCATAACAAGCAGCTGCAGCCGACACTTCACGCGCTGTCAATTTGTGTGCAGCTCGCAAGCTCGCTATTATTGCACACAAATAGCCATCGCATGAAGTGCGGCTGAGCTGGACGTTATATGAGAAAGAAGGAGAGAAGATACCGTGGCAGTTGAGCTATCGTCGTCCTTTTCATCTGAAGATTGGCCTGCATTAAAAGCCAGCCGAGATAAACAGCAAATAATATCTGTTTTACGTCACAGGTATGAGGAAAGATATTTCTCACCATTTGAAGACAACAACTCGAAGCACGGTTTTAGCATGATGGCCATCTCATGCCTGGTTATCGAGTCATTGTGTGCATTCGAAAAGGGGAAAAATCAAACAGAGGATAATGGCTCCAATCTTTTTGAGGAGTACTTTAGTAATTCTAAATATTTGGTTGAATTCTCTGGGTTGGGGAGAGAATTTTATAAACATATTAGGTGCGGCATACTGCATCAAGCTGAAACCACAGGGGGTTGGAGAATAAGAAGGGCTGAAGGTGAGCCGCTTCTAAATAAAGCTGAAAAAATAATCCACGCTACAAAATTTATGAATGCGCTTAAGAGTGAGTTTGAGTGTTTTCTAAATACACTAGAGATTGAAGATTTCGAGTCTCAGCTATGGAATAATGTTGTGATGAAAATTGATCATCTAGTCAGAAATGGGGGCTAGAAAGCATATAACAAGTCAATTCAGTCGGACAATTCACGCGGTGTTTGGCTTGTGGTGTCACTGTCGTTCCACTTTACCACAAGCCAAACTCCGCGCGAATTGCCGCTGATTGAGGCGTTCAGGCTGTAGAAAAACTCTTAAAAACGCTAAAAAATTAGACAAAAGCGCGGTAAAATTAACCAAACCCGCCAGAGGAGCGGCTGATGCCGAACTTCAAGCCCGATAACATTCATCAGCGCACGTTTCTTGATGTCGACTTCCTTGAGGTGCTTGGTGATAACAGCTTCGAGTATTGTTTGTATTTGTTACTCGAACGCAAAGGCATGTTAAGCGCTTTGGAAGCAACCTATAAGAATGATCATGGCGGCCGTCCTGCTTACGAGCCAAAGATGCTGTTGCGCGTCATTCTATACGCCTACTATCGCGGTATTACCTCAAGCCGAGTCATTGCTGCTTGCTGCCGTACCGATCTCAAGTTCATGGCATTGGCCGGTGGTGAAGCTCCGCACTTCACGACAATCGCTGACTTTGTCAGTAGTAAACCAGATGCCTTAGCGGATGTTTTCGCTCGTATACTAATAGTGTGTGACGAGAGTGATTTAATCGGTAAAGAACATTTTTCTATCGATGTATGCAAGCTTACCTCGGATGCTTCAAAGCAATGGAGCGGCACACACGAACAAATGCGCCACAAAATGGAGAAGATGCGCTGGGTGGCTCAGCAGATCATAGACAAACACCGCGCCAACGACAGCCAGACAGCAGAGCTGCCGCAGAAAGCGCAGCAAAAGGTAGACACGCTGCTGAAGAATGCACAGAAGTTCGAGGAATTCCTGGAAGAGAACGAACCAAGGGTTGGTACAGGGAGTACAAAGAAAGAAGTCCAAAGCAATGTCACCGACAACGAGAGTGCCAAGATGAAAACCAACTCTGGCATCAAGCAGGGATATAACCTGGTAACTGCTGCAGACTCAAAACGGCAAATAGTAGTGGGAATAGAGGCTTTTGGTAGCGGACCAGAACAGCACACCCTGATACCAATGATACAGAAAATCGAAATGAACTTGTCGATGGATCTGGGTGACGGAAAAACAGTAGTCACAGCAGACACAGGTTTTTTCAGTGAGGATAACGTCGAATATGTTTTGACCAAGGGTATTGATGCGATCATACCGGATGGGCAATTTCGCCAACGACAGGAAGGGGTTGGCGACTCAAAGACTTATCAGGAGCACAAACAAAAGCATAAGATGACGCGGACTGATCGTGCGAAACATCACGAGCAAATACCCAAGAGCGAATTCAAGGTGGATCTGGTAGCAAAGGTCTGTATCTGCCCGTCGGGTAAAGAGATGATGTATCACGGTGAGCGAGAGGATGAAGCACGAGGAACCTATTCCTGTTTTCGGGGAAAGCTGAGCGACTGTCGAGAATGTTCGCTGGCGTCGAAGTGCCTACAGAATCCAGTAAAGACCAAAGGTCGTCAGATACAGTTTCTAAATGAAGAAACCGCCAGGGTAAAGTACGGCGATTTAATGAAGCAGAAGATCGACAGTGAACGTGGAGCTCAGGAATATGGGAAACGGATGTGGATCATCGAACCGGTGTTTGGCAACATCACTAGTAACAAGGGGCTTGATAAACTAAGTCATCGTGGAAAAGAGAAAGTCACGGGTCAGGCATTATTGTATGGCTTAGTACAAAACACGGAGAAGTACTGGCGTTACGCATTTATGGAAGAGATGACAGCATAGAGTGGAGGTATGGGATAGAAGAAAAAGATGAGCGAAGCAGTGATATGGGTAAACGTAAGGCGAAATAAGGTGCGAAAAGTGAAGGCCACCGAAATACCGTAAAAATAGTAACGCAGGCATAGAAGGCAACTGACGAGCCCGAAAAAATCGGGGGCTGGCGGCCTTGGCGCTATATAATGTTTTTCTACAGCCTCGTTATATTTTAAAGGGGCCGAACCATAAGTTTAGAATCACTAATACCATTTGGCTTTGAAGTTCAATCCGGAAAAATAGTAGATGTATCGAGTGTCCCTCGAGGTGCGGCATGTGGCTGTATGTGTCCGTCCTGTAAATCGCCATTAGTCGCAAAACAAGGAAATCAAAAAGAGTGGCATTTTGCTCACGCTACGAGGGGCGCCATTGAGCAAGATTTAACTGTATGCGAGTACTCTTTTGCTGTTTCCGTGAGATTAATGCTTTTGCAGCTCGCAGCTGATGGGCTAGCGGTTCGTACACCAACGTACAGCGTCAGTGGAGAAATACAATGCCCTCTCACCAATAAGAAGAAACATATTGAAGTTCCCGTAACAGAAGAGAGTACAGTTAATCTGGAGCAGCCTCAATTAGAGGCAATGTTCTCAGGTACTAGAGTTGATATTCTTAGTTATATTAGTGGATATCCTTTCATTGTATATTTGTCCCATAAGGGAAGATCTGTGCCAGAGAGTATTCGAAAACCTGGAGTTGAGGAATTTGGTTGTATCGTGCTATACCTCGACAATCTGCAACAGTATATGTCGCAAGAAAAAAGAGGGCGTTACTCTGAAGCATTGCGAAGCTTTGTTGCAGATTCCACTTCGGAGCGGCATTGGTTGTTTCATCCCCGTGAAACTAGAGTTATAGAAATATTAAACGGCCAGTTAGAATTTTGGCTAACCCAGCAGGAGAAGGAATACTATAAGGGAAAAGATCCAGCTTCATATAGATGTGCAATGTGTAAGGCTACTTGGTGCGGCTATTCACGTGAATGTGAATCTTGCGGTACGCACTTATATACTAGTGAAAGAAGGCCACAGAGATAATATAACAAGTCGCTGCACAGCCGACAGTGTACGCGCTGTCAGCTTGCGTGCCTGCTCGTGCCTCGCTATTTTGCACGCAAGCCGTCATCGCGTACACTGCGGGTGAGCGAAGCGTTAGCTTTAAAGGAGAGTAGGTGAAGCATCCAATATATTTATCAACTAAAGAGGTCAGTGATCTGGAGTTCGAAATTGTTCCTCAGGATCTTCGTGTTTATCTGACTCGATTAATTGAGAGGGATGATGCTTTCCGTGAATTTGGAATAGTAAATCAAAATTTTGTGGTAAATCGTTCAAGAACACTGGCTGGGCTGCCGGTTTACGTGCTGGACGGAGAAGAATACGAGCCATCCGAATACGCTTGGCATAATGGTGAATTCGAACTAGCCTTAAGGCAAAGTAGCACGGTTCAGTTCATTGAATTGTTATGTGAAATTGTCGAGAGAGGATGGCTACCTTTAGCAGAAGTAAACGAAGCCCTCTCAAAAGAAAATACTTCTTTTAGGCTGCATTTTAATCAACAAGTAGTAAGGGTAGAGGTTTTAACTCTTGAGCATGTTATCAACTACAATCCTGATAAGGATGAGCATCCAAACATTCGAATATTAGTCGATAGAATGGAGTCAGGTCTTCAAAATAAAGATTTTTCAGCCGTATTGCATTCGAGTGCGTCAATTTTTGAAACATTAGCAAAAGATATAATTGGTGCCCCCACAATACAGAATCAAACATTGGGTGGTTTTTTCTCTATGTATCAAAATAGAACAAACTTGCCGCAAGAGATTCAAGAGAAAATAATTGATACTTATAATGCAAGAAATACAGAACCACTTGCCGGTCATGGTAGTACAGGGGAGCCTAGCTTCAGTGAAAAAGAAGCAATAACACTATGTGAGCTAACCAAAGCATTCGTGAAAATTGAGTACAGTATTGAACGAATCGCTACTGCCAAATGAAGCTAAACGAATAGGATAGATCGCCCGAAGCGGCGATCTTATCCAGTTGTTGTACAAGCCCGGTGTTAAAGTTACAGAGGAAGTAACGCTATAGGAAATTGATAGGAAAAGGCCAGCCTGCGGCGATTGTGCGAGGGCACGAGAAATACTAATTCAAACCCAAATACACAACTGACGGGAGTGATTGACACAGGTTGTCGGGTTATTTTCTCCGTGAATTTGCTATAACTCAGACACTCGTCCACGGCAGTGCGATCCGCACTGTTTTCAGCGCAGATCATGGGCACCACCGCAGACAATTACCGTCAGCCAGAAATCAGTTAATTTGTATTCTCAAGCAAAGGTGGTCCACTGACACTTTGACAACGTGGCGACCTTCGTTTAGTTCTCGATACATTCACTAACGTCATTGGCCGTTGACAGCCAGGGCAAGTTACCGTCGCTGTCTTGCCGGCATCGTTGTTTACCTCTGGCAGCACGACCTGCAACATCAACTGAATGCGATTTAACAGTACGCGGCAATTGTGATGCAGGAATCCATAGCAACGAGCTCGCTGGAATCCTCTGGGTAGTACATGCATAAGCACCTTCTGCGTATTCCGGCGAAGCTGATCACCTGTTCCGGCCCATGGTGATCACCGCACA
>CAYMVV010000152.1:0-11414 GCA_964393885.1 uncultured Granulosicoccaceae bacterium
GAATTGGTAGGTACTATTCGCGCTGACAACAATGCACGCTATACAAGAATTCCTGCGGTAATTAAGCTGTTTTAGACGAAACCCGTATTATGAGCACATCTCGATTAGTGTTGTAACCATCTCTCGATCGTAGCTTTTTGATTTTTCACGCAGTTGCTCATACTCAACCAGATCCGGGTGCAGTCTGCGGTCGTTGTCTCGCGTTTCATTATGTGTCCAGCCATTGATGCGTCGCTCTGCCATCCAGCGTTTATGTTCAAGTGTTGCGAGGCGTTCGATAAGCTCATCCCTGTTACCTTTAATAGTAAATTTCGGCAGGCGGGTAAAATTCAGCTCATTACCAATGTCCTGAAGCCATTGGTCAAGGTCCATTCCAAGGCAATGCAGCTTGGCCGGTATGTGAATCACTAATCGACGATTGGCATCTCGCATATCCTCGCTTAGTGCATCCCATGATACTTTGGCGGGCTTGTTGGCAGTGGCAACCGATTGATAGCGTTGGTGGAAGGTTCTTGCCAGGCTTTCCACCAGGTTGGAAAACAGGCCCGTATCATTGGCGAGCTCGTCGAGAGCGCCGAAACTGATTAGCTGGCCGGGGGTCAGAGTCTGTACGCCGGGTGAGGGTTGAGGCAATGAGTCTGAACGTGTTTGCCGGGTAAACACCGGGCTGTCATTGGCAGGCAATTTGGACATCACCGCCTGTATTGCCAGTGCAGAGCTCAGGGCTCTGCCATCGTTGTTGTCACAGCAGTAGATGGCCGTCACCGGTGCGATCTTCGTCATATCTGTCAGCGCATCTGTATCAACAATTTTGTCTTTGCCAGCGAGGCTGCCCGCAATAAAATTGAGCTGCGCTGATTTGCAGAGTTCCGGATAGCGCAGTTGCAATGTGCTGCGGATGGAGTTTGCGTTTTGATCAATGATTGTGAATAGCGGTTTTTCAAGGGTAAATGTCAAAGAGGACAGCAGTGTTTCTATCAATACTGCTTCCCCGTAGCCGGTAAACTCGACTATGACAATATGCATTCTGTTTTGATTCTGTTTCTCTGCCAATAGAAATGGCGGGTGCCGCTGATGTAGTCGGCGCGTTGCCATTTGTGCTTCCGAAAATATAGATACTCGGCTGCCCGGTTCAATTTCATCGATACGCATACCAAGCCACGGTGACTGAATACTGGCCATCACAACAGTCTGCTGTTGTTCCGGAATGTTGGCGCGCACTTCTCTGGCGATCGCGTGGGTTGTGGCGTCGTTGTAGGTGGAGACAACCACACCCTCGGCTCGATGTAGCCCCAGTTCGACCGCATGTGCCGGATTCCACGTTCGTGCGTCGGCATACAGGCGTTTGTTGCCTTTGTGCTGCTCTGCCTGGGTCTCATTGCAAGCGAGCCAGTTGACATCGTGGCCTTGCTGTAGTGCCGCATCACATAGCCGCGCTGCAAAAGGATCATCGCCTATCACCATCCAGTGGTTTTTTCTGCGCTGTGCCATTTTGCTGGCCCAGTGGCTTTCAAATAAATAGATGGCAGTTTTACTGGCGCCGGTTACCAGGGCCAGCATACCTGACCATCGGGCGATCTCTATAAACACATTGCCTGCCCAGTCTGCAGATGACTGGTAGGGTACAGACAGCATCAGTGCTGCGATAGAGCGGTAGACGATATCGCCTGCGTTGAGGGCTTGCGGACCGTTGCCTACCATTGTCCACCCGATTAGCCCGCAAACAAGGCTGACAGCGGCACACGCAATTATCAGCTTGGTTGATCGAGAGGTTGACTGAAGAAACGTTTGAACAGGACCCGCTGCCATGGTTAGCCCGCCTCCGGTGTGGGGCGCGCTGAATACACAAAGCGCCAGTCTTCAAGGTCTTTTTCAAATACGTCGGCCAGATCCTGAATAATCTGCGTTAGCTCCTCAAACAATGGCTGGTCGGTTAGCTGCGGGTTGCGTTCTATCAGGTTAACAAGACGCTGATCGATCATCTCGAGCTGTTCGTGTGTTTGTCTGGAGCGTTCGGCAAATCGTTCGAAGTCGCCCTGGAAACGAATGCCCATCAGCGCGCCTGCAAAAGCCGTCAGACCTGCACAAAATACAGTCACCAGGTACTTAACATTTGCTCCGAACCAGTTGGTCAAATGACTCTGGTCATAGAAAAAAAATTTGTACATCACAAACGATGAGGCAATCGCCATTGTTGCATACAGGCAGCGGGCGCCGGCGGCCTCCAGGTTGTAGTGCAGTTTAAGCAATTTAGCTTTGTTTTTTTCATGGTAAGTTGACTGGTGTTCAACGTAACTGCGCAGTTCCCTTGCTATATACCGGATGTTTTCCTTATCCAGAGTGAAATGGCCCAGCGGTGGAGTCGCCATTACTGCATTGGTATACCAGGCGCCCCAGGGAGCGTCTTTGTGCAAAGCACGTCGCCCGCCAAAGCCTATCCATGTTCGATATCTGCCAGCGCGAAGGCTTTCGGTCAGGTGGCGCGCGTTGAGCCAGCGCAGGTGCCAGTTACGTGTTTTGGCAAGCAGGTACAACGCTACCAGCAAGCCTAATATCAACAGTTCCGTCAAAACAAATAAGTGTTTATTCTCATGGCTGAAGATGCCCAAAAGACCTATCCAGACTGCCAGTGCGCCCCCTATGAAAATGACTACGTAGCTGGAACGATAAGTATGCCCCCTCGCAGTTGCAATGGCATCTGAGGACACCATTGCTGTTTTTAATCGTTCATCCACACCATTCAAGGCGTCAGGTCTATCTGTAAGGTTATAGGTGGTGTTTTGACTGTTGTGTTCGCTGCCGGTGTGTTCTGATGAATCGCTGTCTGTGCGGGCTTTGAGGATCCAGTCGTCCAGTGCATAATCAGTTTTTAAAGAGAGTTGTATTGTTATGGATGCATTGTCTGGTGCCGATGGGTGGCTTGATTCCGAAGTGGTAGCCGGCTTGTTGCGTGTAAAAAAATCAACCAGCCACTGGTAGAACACAGCAGCAGTGGTTGAGCGGGTTTGCTCCGGGAAGCTTTTACCGGCCAGAATTTTTCTGATCCATTCGTACTGTGCAAGCCAGATCAGTAATGGGTGCCTGAACTCCATAAGCTTGCTATCTTGCGATGCACTGGCCCAGGGGTCAGCGGTGAATATTCTACTGCCAAAAAATGCAACAGCTGTGCTGAACATTCCGGCTGGTTCATGATCCTCGTCGTCCTGATTGTTTGAATCTTCAATAGATGAGTTTTGATCGTTTCGGTCCCGGAGTTCAGTACCTTGTATTCCAGGACCCTGTTTTCCGGTGTCGTTTCTATCCAGGTCTTTGTTTTCAGAGTTTTGGCCCGGTAGCCCGTGAGGCGCGTCTGTGTGTGGCAGAGTTAACAGCTCATGAGCTAACTGGCTAACTGGTCCGTTGTCGCGAAACAGGCCTGACAGGTTTGTCGAAGGGCCCCAGTGTGGCTGGTCCGCCAGTGCAATAGCGTCGGTTTTGCCTGTATCCGGCATTAACCACGACACCTGCAAAGTCTCCGGATCAATTCTGAGTACCGGTTTGCCCTGTTGCAAAGCCATGGCCACAACATCAGAAGTACCACCCTTGCCACCTACCTTGCTGTCCCAGAAAGCGAGCACGATGTCGCCCTGGCTTACCAGCATCTCGCCAAGTGTTCTGTAACGGGTAGATTGCCAGTACTGTACGATGTCGGCTTTCGGATTAGTCGTGTCGTAGAGTACCGCCTTGCGATCGGCCAGTTCAACCAACTGATCGGCGGTAGCCAGTAGTTGAGAAAAACAGTTTCTTGCCTGGTTGGCGGACAGTCCGTGCAGCAAAGTTGCCTGGTATGATTCGCGTTCGAACGGCAGTATTGCCTGCAACGACCATTGCTTTAGTGGCTGTTCAATCGACTCATTGACTTTGCTCACTGCCAGTGCGGCAATTTGATCAGCGCCGGCCGCAAGTGCTGAATTTAATCTAAGGTCGACGACACGATCATGTTTTCTACAAATTGCATCGAGCTGTTGCAGGATATGAGCTACCAGATCAACCGATCGATCCCAGTTATCTGAAGTGGCCAGGTTCCGATGCCCTGTTACCGACACACTAAATGCGAGAGGCACTACTGTGGCTTTGTACTCTACTGTTGCTTCTCCGACTCTCATTACCTGCATCTGTCCATGGTTACTACAATATGATAGCAGTGCTGTGGTAACGATTCATTAGCTGTATCACGCGGGGCACTGTGCGATACAGTCGAGGCGACAATCGGGGTGCTGTAGCTTTTACCCTCCCCGGACATCAGATAGCGGACTGGTAGACCGCGCTACGCGCTACCGATGCAGTGAACTCATCAATCACTTCACAATGCAGGGCGCTGAACGTTGCCCGGTGTGCAGAAAGTGGTTTTACCACTTGTACTTCGCAGATGGCAGGGTGCCGAGTCGTTCGTAAACCGCTAAACTTGTATGAGCATCTGACAAAGCTGGATAGGACATGATTGAAGAGCCACCCCACGGAAGACCCCGTCGTATATTATCCATTGACGGCGGCGGAGTGCGCTGCATGGTAGCGCTTGAAATACTACTGGCGCTCGAAAACCGCATTATCGAGCAAACCGGTGACCCAAACCGTAAGCTTTGCGATCAGTTTGACCTGATTGCCGGCACCAGTGCCGGCGCCATTCTGGCGGCCGCCGTTGCAATGGGCTCTCCGATGTCAGAGGTGCGTGAGTTCGTGCTTCAAAATGCGAAACTCATGTTCAAGCCCGCGCGCTGGTACACCCGCTATCGGTCTCTGTACGACAAGGGAGATCTCGAGCAACACATGCGTGACTGGTACGGCGCAGATACCACACTCGGTTCGGAGAAGCTGAAAACCCTGCTGCTGATGGTGATGCGCAACTGGTCGACTGATTCACCGTGGCTGGTATCGAATAACCCGCACGCACGGTTCAATCAGCCAGAGCTCGATGATTGCAATTTGCATTTACCGTTGTGGCAGCTCACCAGAGCCAGTGCTGCCGCGCCCGCGTACTACGTGCCCGAGACCATTACCTTCGGCCAGAAGAAACAGTATGAGTTTATCTTTGTTGACGGTGCGCTAACCGGCTTCATCAACCCGGCGTTCAAAGCCTTTCAATACGTCACCAATGGCGCCTACGGACTGAACTGGCCGGCAACCGAACAGGCCCTGACCGTGGTATCCGTCGGCTCCGGAGACGTTCGCCATAAAAAACTCGATAAAACAGAAAAAGATATCAACATATTCAAATCCGTACTCGGTATTCCGAACGCGATGATCTATGCCACCACCCGAGAGCAGGACCTGCTGTGCCGTACCTTTGGCCGCTGCATTACCGGCGAGTCAATAGATCTCGAAGTGGCGGATATGAAAGGCACCACCTTTCCGCTGGAAAACCGTATGTTCCGCTATCATCGAATCAACCCGGTTATCTCCGATGATGGACTAACCGCGATAGGTTGTGGCCATATCAAACCCAGAGACGTTGCCGCGATTGACAAGGTTCAAAATATTGATCAGATGGCGGAGGTGGGGCAGGCAATGTGTGGTGTGGTGGATGAGGTGGTGGGTGATTGTGTGTAGCTGTTGGTAGTTGACGCAGGCTCTGCGGTCTATGATCATGCTCCTTTGTGGTGGCTGCACAGGCAAACCCCGCTGTGAGGGATTGCTTATGCGTAACATTTCTGGCTGGCTCTGTGAATGATATAGATAAATACGACTGCTTTATTTCTCACTCTTCCAAAGACATGACAAATGCGATGTCTCTGGTTGAGCGACTGGAAAGCAGAGGGGTGAACTGTTGGGTTGCACCTCGCAATATTGATGCAGGTGCTAATTACTCTGACGAAATAGTCGAGGGAATAAGAACCAGTGCGTCACTTATTGTTCTGATTTCAAAAGACTCTCTGAACAGTCGCCATGTACAAAGAGAAGTTAATCTGGCGGACGACTTGAGAAAACCCATATACCCCGTAAAATTAATAGACATTGAAATCTACGGCGGGCTGAGTTTTTACTTGTCTGCCAGTCAGGAGGTGCGGCTTTTCGAGAAAACGGGTGATCCGGTAGAAAAGTTGATCACCTCTATTAAGGCTGCCTCAGGTTCACTAGCGCAAGGACAACCAGAAGTTGAGACAAAGCCTCCACCAAAGCATCGAGAAGGAAAAAAGAAAGAGAAAAACCACAAAATAAACGAGAATTAAAACCCAAAGAAATTTGGGTATTGGATTGGTTAGGGACTATAATTATTTTCTTTATACTCGTACCAATTTTTGGATTTATAATAAATCCTTTTATATTGAATATAATAGATAGTCCAGAACTAACTAAAGAATACGTAGAATCAATCCCTGCTGGACTTTTAATACCTCCATTTTTATTCGCAAGTCGTAAGTGTCTGAGCGACCGAAATAAATTCGGCGGCAGGTGTAAAAAATCCTCTTAAGTTTGTTATGTTTTAAGTGCAAACCAAAAACCAACAAACCAAGAGGATTCCCGCATGCGAGAAACCCGCAATGCTCAGCTTAGTATATTCGATAATTACTCTACACATCCATTAGGGCAACGGCTCTGTGCGGTGTCAGATTTACTCGACAGCAATCCCACCTTGTTGGCGCTGGTAGCGCGCGATTTTCCCAAGGGATAGTATTGCTCAAACCGGCGCCAATGGATTGAGTATCGAGAGTATCTTTCGCTGCCTGCTACTCAAACAGATGCTTCAGGTCAGCTACTCCTGCATAGACTTGCCTTCTTGTGCTGCACGAGCAGCGAGTTCGTCGCGAACGGCTTTTGGCACATCGCGTATTGTGATTTGGACGCCCATGTAGGCAATTTGCAGGCAATGCCAGCGTATTGCAAGTAATCATGCAGCAGTTGTTGTGTCTGGCAACGCCGAATGCCAGGAGAAGTGGTACGCCGGATGTAATGCTCAGTGTGGTTGGAAATCCTGGTATTACCTTGTCATGTCGCGCTACATGCATAGCTGTACTTTTGGCTTGCAGGAGTGGGCTAACAGCGCCCGCAACTGCCGCTCGGCCTACCGCCACGGGTTCGAGCCGTCTTGCCGTAACGGATTCGTCGGCTTTCGCTTTGCCCGGGTCGACCAACCCGTCGTTTAAAGCGTTTCAGTACGTAACCAACAGTGCCTACGGCTTGAACTGGCCTTCATTCAGAAACAGCGCTCACTGTTGTGTCCGTCGGGTCGGGAGATGTCAGGCGCAAAAAACTGGATAAAACAGCCGAGGAGATCAACGTCTTTAAATCGATCATTGGTATTCCGAACGCGATGATTTACACAACCACTCGCGAACAGGATTTGTTTTGCAGAACCTTTGGCCGCTGTGTCACCGGTGAGTCGATAGATCTCGAAGTATCTAACATGAAGCACACCAGCTTTCCACTTGAGCCCAGAATTTTTCGCTACCATCGAATCAACCCGGTGATTTCAGACGAAGGATTGAAGGCGATTGGCTGTGGTCATATTAAACCTAAAGATATTGCGGCGATTGATAAGGTAGAGAACATAAGTCAGATGACGGAAGTGGGGCAGGCGATGTCGGATGCGGTTAGTGGAGTGGTGGCTGATTTTGTTTCCTGATCCTTGCTTCAATTATCTCTCGATAGATAGTGTTAAGCTTTTTCAGCGGGTCTTGGCCAACAGATTCACAGGTCTGATAAGCTTTACGTTTGCGTACTTTTGCAGAAAATAATGGACAATCCAGATAGCAATTAAATGGAACTAGCCAATGAGTAAAACAGTTTTCCTGTCTTCGGTTTCTTCCGAGTTTGGCTCGCTGCGCCAGCGCTTGGCGAATCTTGGCCAGCGTACAAAGAAGTGCCATATAAGGCATCAGGATGATTTCCCTAATCGTGGCGTAAAGACGTTACAAAAACTGGCAGAGGAAATTCAGGCTTCGGATTTTGTGGTGCATTTGATTGGCGCGGAAGCGGGTTGGTGCGTACCTAAAGATCAGGCGATGGCATTTCTACGAGAGCAGGTGGATTTCGGTTCTCGTTTTCCGGATGTGGTTGAGCAGGCTCAAAACGGACAGTTGCCGGCTACGCAGTGGGAGGCCTGGTTGGGTCTGTATTACGACAAAAGACTTGTAGGGTTTCAATTGCAGGTTGATGGAGAAATAGACCCACTTCAAAGCACGCATCTCGAGCGACTTACTCAACTTGAGGAACACCCGGATAAAGCAGCCAATCCAGATGTGCTGTTCGACGAAATCATAGGCTCACTGATAGCACTCGGTATTTTTTCCGCAGAGGATGTGCAACCCGCCACCCCCGATCTTAACAGCGCCCAGCAAACACTATTGGAGCGCATCGTCGAAGATAAAAGCCTCACCTACGATGAACTCAGCTCTGAAGAGCGCGGTCAGTATGATGGCCTGCTGGAAGAAGTTCGCCAATCACCAGTCAATAGCCTGCAGGCGTTTCTGTTGCGGCGTTACGCCGAGTGGGCTGACGGCGAGGGTGGGCGGTTAAATACCAAGTTTGTAAAACTTGATCTGCAGATTCATCGTGGTGCTGGCAGCGACACCGGGTTTTACGAAAAGCAGGGTGAAACCCACAATAGCCTGTCCGGTCTGGTGACTGCCCACGCTGATGCGCGTGGTCTGGTGCTGGTGGGTGACCCGGGCTGCGGAAAAACCACCATCCTGCAACACCACGAAATGCACAGTGCCGCGCAGGCGTTGAGGGCGCTAAGTGATATCGACAATCAAACCCCGGTGCTGGAACTATGCCTTTGGCAGCGGCTGTCAGGTTTTGCCAGTGATGATCAACCGGCATACTGGCTGGAAAGTCAACCACGTGCGTTAACTGGCGAGCAACTGCAAACCTGGCTGGCCAGTGAGCCGCGTGTTCGAGTGCGCTATTTGCTGGATGGTCTCAACGAAATTCGTGCAACCACAGACCGGCAATATCGCGACAGCTTGCGTCTTTGGTCGGCGTGGGCAGCAGACTGCGAGGCGCGTGGCCAGCTGGCACCAATCTTCAGTGTGCGGCGGCGTAATTTGTCCACCGCACTTACCAGTGGTGATCTGCACATTCACCAGATCAGCGTGCAGCGCTGGTCCGATGCTGATATTAAACAATACATCGAGCTGCGTTTTGGTGCAGACAGCACTGCCGCTCAAACCCTGTGGCAGCAAATTGATGCCGACCACAGACTGCGCGAACAGTGCAGTTTGCCTCTGGACTTGAAACACCAGTGTGATGTCTATGCAGAACTCGGTCGCCCCGCCCAATGCCGCGCCGAGTTGTTTGGTGCACTGTGTTGGAAGCATTTGATTCATCTGCATAGCAGAGACCCGCTGGATGATTTGCTGCACACAACAGATATCCGAGCACTGGACAGTGGCGGCCAGTGGAAGCGCAGGCTGCTAAAATTGCCTGACCGTGGTCCGCTGTTGCAAACCCTGTATCACGAGGCTGCCGCAATGCACACTGTCGGCGTGCAGGTAGAGCGCGATGAAGAAACACTAGCGCAGCAACTAAACGAAGACAACCGCCAGCTTTGGTGTGAGGCGATGATAAAACTGCCACTACTTGAGCAGGTTAGTGAAGAAAATCCAGCGCTGCGGTTTATTCACCAGAACTGGCAAGAGTATTTTGCGGGCGGCGCGCTGGCACAGATGCCGCCAGCGCAATGGCCGGAATTTACCGCCAGCGAACCAGAGCCGCTCGAAGAGGTGCGGGCCGACCTCGGCAACCTTGACCCGCTGCCCGGCCCGCCAATCTCACACTGGGACGAAGCGGCGAAGTTTGCAGTACAGATTGCTACTGGCGAGCAGCGGTCTGCGCTGCTGGATCGCTTGCAGACGCAAAATCTGGCACTGGCTGGCCGCGCCATAGCGGCACTGATTCCACTCTTACAGGATTCAGAAATACCAGCAGTTGAGCAAAAAGTGCTTGATACAGCGCGGATTGAGCAGTTGCGTGCTGCTTTGTTGCAGCGCTCTCGCGATCCGGCGATGGACGTACGTCTGCGTATAGAGTTTCCAGCCGGGGTCTATACCGTGGGATCAGAAGACGGCAGAGAAAACAAAAAACCACCCATCCAGATAGAACTGGACACCTTCAAAGTTGCGTTCGCGACAGTGACCAACGCTGAATACCGCTGTTTTATCGACGCAGACGGTTACCAGGATCCGCGTTGGTGGCCCGGTGTGGCAGGTGAGTGGGTGCGCGGTGAATGGCGAAATCAGGAGCTGATTGACTGGTGGCAGGAGCGGCTGAAAGCGCTGCGAGAGATTATTGATCAGTATGAAGGGGACGAAGACCGAATCCATGCGGTGACCGAACTGGATTTATTTGCTGGCGTGACCAAGGCGGGCGCCGAGACCTGGCTGAATAACGGAAAGCTGGAGGTTTCTGTCGCCGATAACGCGTTAGAGAAGCGCTATGGTGGTGATGGTGTGCCGAATACCGAGCCTCAGGAGTGGCGCAGCACTCAATACAATCATGCGGCGCAGCCGGTAGTCGGCGTGACTGTTTTTGAGGCAGAAGCTTACTGCAAATGGATTACATCCATCGCGGGAAGGCGGCTGTGTTTGCCAACAGAAGCACAATGGGAAGCGGCAGCACGAGGGGCCGCTGCGCGTGCTTGGCCTTTTCATTCTAGTACAGGTTCTTCGGTCGGCGCAGAACAGGTGAATCATGAACCGACCCATCTGCGGCGTGCTGCGCCAGCAGGCTGTTTTCCGGCTGGTGATAGCGAAGAGGGATTGCTGGATATGGCTGGCAACGTATGGGAGTGGGCAGCAACACCCTGGTCTTCAAGTCTGGTGCCGGAAGCTGTCGTCAAGAGAGCCCAGCCGGACGAGAGTGTTCCGCGTGTGTTGCGGGGCGGTTCCTTCAATGTTCCTGCGATTAGTTGTCGTCCGTCCTATCGTAACAGCTTCTCACCGGGCGACCGGAACTACTTCAACGGGTTTCGTTTGTTTAGCTGCCCCATTCACGAACACTGAACGCTGATTCGATCAGTACTGCGATGCGGCGGGTCTGCAGCGCATTATCCTTCCTTGCACGGTGCAGAGCGCTTTTATTTCCGTTAGTTTTACTGTAACTCTGCGGATGCGGCAATTTAGGCCGTGAGGTTCCCCGACAGTGTTCCGCGTGTGTTGCGGGGCGGTTCCTACAATAATCCTGCGATTAATTGTCGTCCGTCCTATCGTAACAACAACTCACCGGGCAACCGGAACAACAACAACGGGTTTCGTTTGTTTAGCTGCCACATACTGGTCTATCCAAGTCAGCAGGGGTGGGCCCTGGACGCGGTGGAAATGCTAATGCTTGACTGAGCCTTAGCCGAACCTGGTAGGACCTGAATGGCGCGGGTGAAAAGGAAAATAAGGGGTCAATCCGCACGCCGTTACCGGCGATCAATCTAGCGGGTTAAAGTC
>CAYMVV010000153.1:0-11268 GCA_964393885.1 uncultured Granulosicoccaceae bacterium
CGAATAATATCCACGCCTGCGATATCCAGATTGAGGGTTTTTACAGCCTTAATTGCAAGGCTTTCTTCTTCCGGACTGATCTCGATCAATTCAGCCTCGCCACCGCGGTGCAGGTTGGCTCTAAATTCACCAGGCGCGGCACTTCTTTGGATCGATGCGGCTACCTTGCCATCGATCATAAAGCATCGAATATCTTTGCCGGACGCTTCTTCTATGTATTCCTGAACCAGTAAGTTGGCGCGCAGCGATTTCATGGCGTTGATAACACTCTCTGCTGCTTTGGTCGTTTCGGCGAGCACAACGCCACGACCCTGAGTGCCCTCCAGTAACTTTACAATCAGTGGTGCTCCACCGACCATCTCGATCAGGTTATCGGTGTCGTTCGGGGAGCTGGCAAACCCGGTTATTGGTATATCCAGTCCCTGTTTTTGCAGCAGCTGTAGTGAGTAAAGCTTGTCTCTTGACTGGGTTATCGCATCTGCGTTATTGAGGCAAAAAACACCAAGACTTTCGAAATGACGTGTGATTGCGCAGCCGTAGAACGTATTCGATGGGCGGATGCGAGGGATAATGGCGTCGAGCTTGTTCAATACCCGGCCGTCGCGGTAGTGCACAGCGGGACTGTCGGCGTCGAGCTTCATATAGCACTGCCTGATGTTTAAAAACGTCATCTCGTGGCCCAGTTTCTCACCAGCTTCCAACAAGCGACGATTGCTGTAGAGCGCAGGGTCGCTGGCCAGCAAACCAATTTTCAGCCCGTCGTCACGGTTAGGGGATGATTTACCGTACAGCAACTCGAGATCGGCTTCGCAGACATCACCAAGTAAGAATTCTTCTTCCGTATCTACCAGGATGCGGCCACTCATCGCCTCTCGACCCAGCAACATTCTAAAACCCATCGCATCTCTGTTTGCCAGTGTGAGCTCGATATCCCAGGTATGTCCATTGAGGGTCATCGGCGTGCGAATAACGAATCTTTTTTCAGTTGCACCATTTGAGCTTCTGATCACCCGACGACCAACGATCGGTGCTTCACATCGAATGGTTGCGCGCCTGCTCTTTTGCAAAGGATGAATGTCGAACCTAACCCATTGATCGGAGTTTCTGGTGAAGGGTTCGATGTTAAAGGCGTGGATCGCTGATGTCTTCGCACCGGAGTCAACGCGAGCTTTGACAGCGGCTACGTCAAGCTGTGGTAAACCACACCACTCCTGGGATCCTGCGACAAATTTATTGGGAAGATTCTTCATAGTTATTGGTATTTCAATCAAGAATAAAACGCCAGCATAATTTATAGGGCAAAACAGTTACTTCAGCGCTTTATGTGACGTGGTGCAAGGTTTGGACCGTGGACAGGTTTTCGTCAATGACGATAGTGAAAATTGTGCGACTGTCAATTTGTTACCAAACGGAGTGATAGTTATATGGCACTTTCGAGTTAGGGAAAAAATGTAAATAATAAATCGATGATTTCAAATCAAATACTGATACGAAGGTGAAGTGTTTGATAGATGTAATCGGGTTCGAAGGACTCACAGTAACTCGATTCCGCGTCATTGGTTTGGCACAATATTGAAATTGTGTATACATACCTGAAACAATCAGAAACACTGTCTTTGTGGTGGATCACAATTTAGGTTACGGGGTATTACAAGCATCCAAAAGCATGGGTCAAGTCCGCTTTGGTTATTCGATAAGCAGTTATTCTCGCGTTTTGGTGAGAGACCAGAGAGTTGGTGAGCGACGAGCTTGGAGGCTGCAGTAGTCGCTATAAAACAAGAAAGATGTTCAACGCTATTTCCTGATACGGAATAAAAATGACAACTAGCAAAGCCGGTACGAGACCTGACAGTGATCAAACTGACGTTACCAGTAGGGGCCTGTGCTTTCTTTCAAATGTGAGCGGATTTTTTCGTAAGAGATATAAGAGTGTCCACGATCTCAACGACGCTGAGTTTTTATCGTTGTTTGATATACCCTCGGTGAATCATCGGATTGATAACCGATTCAATATCAAATCTACGGCTGCGCTGGTGCAGCATTTTCATGCCAGGACAAAAGAAGATTGGCTGCAGCCTCCGGTTTGGCTGAATGATCTGGCATTCAATACAGAGAAGGCTACAGATGAAGAGCTGCTGGCAAGAGCCGATCAGGTGCTTGATCTGGATCTCGAATGGAGTGGCGTTCCTCCCGAGTTAAACAGGTTTGGTGAAATCGACTGGCAAAAAAATATTCTTCAAAACCGCGAGTGGTTATACCGGATAAACCGCCACAGCTGGTGGCCGCTATTGGGACATGCTTATGTGAGGAGCGGTGATGAGCGCTATGCGAAAGCCTTTGCTCAACAGTTTACCGCATGGATTAGTAATAACGACGTCGCTGATGATGTCGACGACGCTCATATTTGGTCAAACAAGCAGATTGCCCTGCGGCTGCGCGTAAGCTGGATACCTGCATTTGGCATGTTCTACGAGTCTCCGTATTTTAACACCAGCCGTAAGTTACTTATGCTGCGTTCAATATTCGATCAAGCCAGAGTGCTTAAGAAGAATAACGGAAGCGATAGCCTGTTGCTCAACGGTGGCCTGGTTAGCGCGGGTATCACCTTTCCAGAGTTGCGCGAGGCGGAACACTGGCGAAGCTCTGCGATCCAGCGCTGTCGCGAGTATCTCAGAGTTGACTCTTCAGCGGAAAATGATGGATCCGATTTGCGGTGTTCAAATAACCTGCTGGCGTTCAGTGATATGGAGTTAGCGGCAGAAGCGTGCTAGCGCACATCATTCTCTGTTCTGTTCTGTTCTGTTCTGTTATCGGGATTCGGGTTAACTGATATAACGATGCCTGGCTGTCAGTTCCCCGGCTTTATCTGACCTTTCCGAGTTTTCGCATCAGTGCTCCCATCTCGTTTGCGAAATGACGTCGCGTAGCGACCTCCCGAGCGGACGAGCTAAATCGACCTTGTTGATACGCGTTCAGTATTTTTTGCAACAGGCTCGCGTGTTGAGGCCACCGCTGCGTTAGCCTGTCAATGTAGCCTGTCGTGGTTTCGTGTTCACCCTGTGAAATTCCCTGCGATGAAAACTTACGCTGCAGACGGCTCCATTGTCGCTCGCAAGGATCTGACTGTCGACGACGCAGCATCGAGCCAGGCATAACAATGATCAGGGTCCATAAGGCGCACAACAATACGAGAATCAGCGCAATGTGCCATCCTCTTGGCTTTTGCATTCCGATAGATTTCCAAAACGACTGCTGCGTGCGCGAATCGAAGTCAATGATCCAGCTTTGCCACTTGTAGTTCATGGCATCCCATTTCAGTGCTGCCGCTTTTATCACAGGCAACTGCGACAACCAGTGTTGTACGCCTTCGATTTCATTGCCCAGGGCGGCGTTAAATCCAGATTCAACTCTTTCAATGGACACTGCAGCTGTAGGATCGTAGCGTGTCCATTGACCATTGATATAAGCTTCCGCCCATGCGTGTGCATCTGCCTGGCGGACTATCATGTACTCGCCATTCATTTCGCCACCCTGATACCCGGTTACAACCCGAGCCGGGATGCCTGCCGCGCGAAGCATAAAGACGAAGCTGCCCGCATAGTGTTCACAAAATCCGCGGCGAGTTGAAAACAGAAACTCATCGATTGCATTGTTTCCCAGTTTTTGCGTCTGCAGGGTATAGTGAAACGGTTCCCGGTTGAACCACAAAAGAATTTCATTAACCAGCCGTTGGTCGTCGCTATAGCGTTCACGAAATTCATTGGCCAGTTTGCGCGCAGCCGGGTTAGTGTCGGCAATGTAGAGTGTATGTGCTGCAGGCTCGCTGGCGGGTTTGAACCGGTCGGTTAGCAAGGAAGACATTTGATAGCGGTAGGCGCCTTTATGTTGCCTGGTCGTATCTATTTGTCGTTCGTGATTTATATGTCCGATTATTTTTTTCTGGCCGCCAGTGACACTCACTGGTATTGAACTTGGGGTGTCCAGAGCCAGCAGCCACGGATTCATTGTCGGTTCCATAGTCACTGTGTAGCTGGATTGTTTGTTGTTCGGTGACTCAGATGACAGAGTGCCTGGCAACTCATAGTGTTGATTCGTGTTCCTATTGATAGACCATTCAACGCCGTCGAATCCGCTCAGCACAGGTCCTCGCCAGTAACGCTCGACTTTCGAAGGCGGGGAGCCTTCAAAGTCGACTCGAAAAGCAACTGCGTTCGATTGAGTGAGGCTGGAAACGCTACCGGGAACCATAGTTGAAGACAGGCCAGTGACGGCACCCGACTCACTACCTGGTCCATGTCCTGCGGTTGGCAGTCTTGGTACAGCAACGAATAAAATGGCAGCTATGGGCATCGCTTGTAGAAAGAGTTTAGCCGTCACGTGAGTCATGTCTTGTACTGACATGGTATTCGCACCACGCTGCAGCGAGAATAAAGACAGGCCAATCATGAACATGGAGGGAATTGCCATTATTGCAGCGGCGATTGTCTGCCAGTAAAAAAATTGTGTTAACAGCAAAAAAGCGCAGAGCACTATGATCAGGCTTGCGTCATTGGTCTTTCTTGTTTCAATAAATTTAAAATTAACCAACAGGAATAAAAAAACAACGCACGGATCACGTGAGAAAAAATTGCCGTAATATAGCAGTACACCCATGGCGGAAATTAGCACCAATGGTGTCATTAGCACTGGCGGAAAATTAACTCTGTGTCTTGTCGATTGAATCAGGTATCCAAGCGCCAAAAGCATACCGGGAAGCGCCAGCGCCAGCGGTAAATGGAACAGCAGGGGCAATTGGGTGATGAGGACAGTTATCCCCAGTAAGACGTAGGTCTGTTGAGATAGTGGAGCCGACTCTGTATCGCCTGAGTCCACTGATATTGCTGTCGTGTTTGTTGTCACTGTTAGTATTTATCGATGTCAAACGTTGCGAGCTTTCGCAAACAGTTTTGCTGGTGGTTAATCCCGCGCTGATTGCTTGAACTGTTGTAACCAGGTAGCTGGAAATCATAGAAGAGGGATTGCTTTTCAGCCTTTACGAGCCATGCGCACATTCGCGACAACCTTTGTTCGGGGGGCAGGGCATTGTCGATATCACTCCATCGTATGTCGACGTCGCAGTTATCACTGTTTACCGGTTCGAATTCCTTGGAGTACCAGGCTCCACCGCGCGCCACTGTTTTCCACGCAATTGATGTCGGGTTGTCTGTTTCCCGGTAGGCTCTTAGCTCTTTGAACTCTTCTTCTTCCGAGCGCTTGTTGCCGTTGAGATTGCCAGCCCGGCTACTGGAAAATGGTGCCACCGGTAGTTCTGGCTCCGGATACACATAGCAGGTTGAATCCGCATGCACATAACCCCATGCGCGCCAAAGACCTAGTGGAAAATCGCTGGACAAAGTGATCCTGCCCAGGTTGTAGATTCCGCGTTGCGACGATGCAAGCGACAGGAGTGCTGTGGCCGTTTTGTTTTTTCCTATATCAATGCGATCGCTGGATTCGGAGCTGGCAATCTCTACGGAGTGTCGTGCTCGATGTCCTGGTTCCGTTACGGTTATCTCGAACACCATCGGAGTGCCGCAGAATGTATCCCTTGCCCTGGCACTGGAAAAGGTGATTTTAACCAGATTCAAATAGGTCGAAAGCAGGGTGGATGCGAGTAGCCCAACCAGGATGAAGCTGAGTGCGTAACCGAGGTTCAATCGGTAGTTCATGGATGCCAGTAGCATGATGGCTACGACACCCAGAAAAGCCAGTCCCCTGACTGTTGGCAGTATATAAATACGCTCGTGGCGTATGGTTAGTGGCAGCTTGTCTTCTGCATCAGACCGGAACAATCGTTGACGAAGTCTTTTTTTCGAATGCTGAGCCAGCGGTTCAGCAGTCGTTGTTGTCGTGGCCATCAGTGAGTCTCTCAAGTAATAGAGACGGTTTTCAGGATATCAGTGGTCAGTGCGATGCCGTGTCGTAGCGACCCGGCCAGTCGATGTGCGGCGACACTTGGGAACACTGTATGAACATCTTCAGGAATGACCATATCGCGTCCGTGCAAAAGTGCCCAGGCTCTGGCCAGTGCCAACAGGCTCAATCCGGCTCGTGGACTGAGACCGATATTGCAGACTCCGTCGTCAGCCATAGTTCGGGTAGCTGCGAGTAGATTCTGTGTGTAGTCGATAACCGGTGCTGAAATGAATACCTGCTTACTGCAGGACTGCCAGTAGAGAATCTGCTCTGCGTCGGCTACAGCGTTAACAGATTCGAACAACTGTCTTCTATCACCCTGTTCAAGCAGGGTTCGCTCCGCTGAAATGTCCGGATATCCAAGCTCAATGCAGGCGATAAAGCGATCGAGTTGTGACTCTGGCAGCGGGTAGACGCCCAGCTGCTCCTGCGGGTTCTGCGTCGCAACCACAAAAAAGGGGTCCGCCAGGAGATGGCTGTTGCCGTCAACAGTGACCTGTTTTTCCTCCATCGCCTCGAGCAGCGCACCTTGAGCTTTTGGCGGTGCGCGGTTAATTTCATCAGCAAGCAGCAGGGACGTGAATACAGGCCCTCGATGGAAGCGAAACTGTTGTTTGTTTACGTCGTAGATCGAGATACCAGTGACATCCGATGGCAGCAAGTCACTGGTAAACTGAATTCGTGTCCAATCGAGTCCGAGTGTGGCAGCCAGGGCTCTGGCGAGTGTGGTTTTACCTACTCCTGGCAGGTCTTCGACGAGCAAATGGCCGCCTGCGAGCAGCGCGGCGAGCGCCAGCTTGACTTGCATTGGCTTGCCAATGACGATGTCGTCCAGCTGCGTCAGGACCTCGTCTAGCTGTTGATCATTGGACGAAAGTCGCTGTTGCGAGATCATTTGTGCCTTCATTCAATTAGCCCGTTTGGCGGGTCTGTTTATTTTTATGCCTATGAAATCGGCGCTGAACTCTCCAGCTTGAATGAATTTTTGACGGCTATTCAGATACACTGGCAATAAAATGACAATAGATTACGGTTTAAAGCATTGAATTTAAAATTGCGGATGTTAGATTCTACAGGTGAGCGAATTCGGCCGGGGTGAGCGGGTCGATTGGCGGAGCGACTGTGTAAAATCCCCCGTATCTGTAAACGGCACAGCCGGTGTGGTAGTTCACACAACATAAAAAAGTTGGCATCAGAGTTTTAACCGATTGGATTTAGTGTCGCTACAGTGGCGGCCATGCTTGTCGACCTTCTTTTGGCCCATTGATCCGGCTCTCTCAGCTGTTTTGAGCGACAGTCGGACCTTTGAGGCAAGGATGGACTGGTGATTTGTATCCTCTTGCCAGTACTTGAGGTGCCCGAATAAAACGATTGGAGCGATAATGTTTGGACTTGTGAATCAAAGCTCAAACCCGATTTTTAACCTGGAAGTTCCCGGCAGAACGGGTGTGATTGGTTTGGCCCCGTGTCCCGGGATCAGGCTGGACTCTGCAAAGAGGGGAAATGTGCAAAAAATCCTCAAAAGGGACATTGCCGCCTTTCATGAATGGGGTGCGACCGGTGTTGTTACTCTGAATGAAACCGATGAGTTAATTAACCTCGGACTCGAGAATCTGGGCGACGAGTTGCAGGCGGCCGGTTTCTGGTGGCGTCATCTTCCAATCGTTGACATGAATGTACCGGTAGCGTCTTTCGAAGAGATTTGGAAAATCGAGGGGCAGCAGATCAACGCTTCCCTGGCGGCAGGGGAAAAAGTCATTATCCACTGTCTCGCTGGCTTGGGCAGAACCGGCATGATGGCCGCCAGATTATTGGTGGATATTGGTGTGCCGCCCGAGACGGCTATTGCAGATGTGAGACGGGTACGCCCACGTGCAATTCAGACAAACGCTCAGGAAGATTACGTACGTGAGCATCGGAAAAAATTACGTCACGATCGATGGAACAGATTACAGGGACGGCAGGGTTCTGCATTTAGCAAACCGACCAACAATAAACCACCGATGAAGGGTTTTGGTACCTAGGAGTATCCGCCCTGGCGAGCGGTGCGCTGTCGCGCAGCAACACAAGCTGAATTGACGGTGATCGCTCGCGCTGTTAACGATAACTAACAGGGCAAAGCAAACAGGACATACCTTCGGGGGCCTTTTCTTTGTTTGCTCAGGCCGAAAACGTCGCAAAACGCTGTTCGTGGCCAATCTGCATTGTGGGAGCCCGTGTCCAGGCGATAGATAGTAATCGGAAAACCGGGGACAGTTTTAGCTAACTGTCCTGGGGTTTGTGTCCCATGTTTCCTGACCTCAGGACGCCGTACTGCCATCCTGGGACAGGAGTCCGCCCCTCTCAATATGCCTTGGTGCCTGTCCAAATAACCCCCCTTTGGTGCCTGTCCAAATAAACCTCCCAATGCCGCTGTTCTGTTACGTTTCCACAAGCACAATCGCTGTTAAATCGAGAATTTCAGCTGTCTTGTGTTGGTTGATTGGTCTGTCAAACACGAGGAAATGGCTCTCAGTCGTCAGCGGAGTTACCGCTCGCTGCATTTATTTCTTTTTGCTTCGCTTCTGATATGTTATTAATAAATGCGGTGAGGTGCCCCATGCGGTTGGTCACCGCTGGCCGCGTAACAAAAACAAAATCGGAGGGATGCAAAATATGCTGAAGTCTTTGAATATCGATCCGGCAAAGTGTACCGGGTGTCTGCAGTGCGAAATGGCGTGTTCTCTCGAGAACGAGGGTGTATTTAACACTGCGAAATCTCGTATCAAGGTGTTTACTTTTCATGAAGAGGGGCGTTTCGTGCCTTACACCTGTACTCAATGTGATGAGGCGTGGTGTATGCAGGCCTGTCCTGTTGATGCCATTGTGATCAATGCTGCAACAGGATCTAAAGACGTAAAAAGCGATTTGTGTGTGGGTTGTAAGGTCTGCACTATCGCCTGTCCTTTCGGAACGATCAATTACAACGCTGATTCTGGAAAGGTAGTTAAATGTGATTTGTGTGGCGGTGACCCACAGTGCGCAAGTGCCTGTCCCACCGACGCTATCACCTACGTAGACGCAAATGCTACCGGCCTTGATAAAATGAGGCAGTGGGCTGGCAAAACCGATAACGCGGGCACTTAACGCGGGCATATAGAGGAATTAATCATGGCGTGGACTAGACAAATACTACGTGTCAATTTGACAGAAGGCACATGCATCCCCGAACCATTGAATATGGACTGGGCCAATCAATATCTGGGGCAGCGCGGGCTTGCCACTCGCTATCTCGCTGAAGAGATAGATCCTGCCTGCGATTCTCTCGGGCCGGATAATAAGATGATAATGGCGACTGGCCCGTTGACCGGCACGATGGCATCGACTGGTGGTCGTTACTCGGTGATAACTAAAAGCCCGCTGACTGGTGGAGTGGCCTGTTCAAACTCAGGCGGTTTTTTTGGGGCTGAACTCAAAAACGCTGGCTGGGACATGATTATTTTTGAAGGTAAATCGCCCACACCGGTCTACCTGAGTATCGAAAATGACAAGGCGCAGTTGGTATCTGCGGACGATTTGTGGGGCAAATCCTGCTGGGAAACGGACGAAATTCTGCATGCCAGGCATCAGGATCCACAAATGCGCATAGCAGTGGTTGGTCGTTCGGCAGAGCAGGGCTGTCTCTATTCTTCTGTTATCAACGATCTCCACAGGGCTGCCGGGCGGTCTGGTGTCGGTACTGTTATGGCCTCCAAAAACCTCAAGGCAGTAACTGTCCGCGGTACCATGGGTGTAGGCAATATTCTCGATCCTGCTCGCTTTATGGAAGCGACTACAGCTGGCAAAAAAGTCCTTGCAGAAAATGCGGTAACCGGTGAAGGTCTGCCGGCGCTGGGGACACAGGTGTTGATGAACGTGATCAACGAAGTGGGCGCTATGCCTACCCGCAATATGCAGGAAGTGCAATTCGAAGGGGCGCATAAAATCTCTGGTGAAGCGATGCTGGAGCCCAGAGAGAGCGATGGCAAGCCTAATTTGACCCGCAATGGAGGCTGTTTTGCCTGCACCATAGCCTGCGGGCGTATCTCGACTATCGATCGCGAGCACTTTTCAGTCAAGGAAAAGCCACAGTACTGGGGCAATTCCGGCGGTCTTGAGTATGAGGCAGCCTGGGCATTGGGTTCAGATACTGGTATCGATGATCTGGATGCGCTGACCTACGTTAACTTTATTTGCAATGAAGATGGCATTGATCCGATTTCCTTCGGTGCTACCGTCGCTGCAGCGATGGAGCTTTTTGAAACCGGTGCGATAAACACCAGCCATACTGACGGGGTTGAATTCAAGTTCGGCAGCGCAGAAGCACTTTGCTGGGCGGTGGAGCAATCTGCCACCGGAACCGGCTTTGGCGCGGATTTGAATCTTGGATCAAAACGTCTGTGTGAAAAATACGGTCAACCACAACTGTCAATGGCTGTGAAGGGGCAGGAATTTCCCGCCTACGATCCACGTGGTATTCAAGGTATGGGTTTAGCCTATGCAACCTCGAATCGTGGCGCATGTCACTTGCGAGGCTATACCGTGTCTTCGGAAATACTGGGTGTGCCGGAGAAAACAGATCCGCTTGAATCTGATGGAAAAGCGGGTTTGGTCAAGGCATTTCAGGACGCAACTGCGGCTGTTGATTCAGCAGGACTCTGTGTATTCACCACATTTGCCTGGACTCTCGATGATATAGCGCCACAAATAGATGCTGCATGTGATGGCGACTGGTCACCAGAGCGCCTGGTTGAAGTGGGCGAGCGTATTTGGCAGCTGGAGCGAGACTTCAACCTCAAAGCGGGTATGACCGGTGCTGACGATACATTGCCAGATCGTTTACTTAAAGATGCAGCTAAATCTGGCCCGGCAAAAGGCAAAGTGTGTGAGCTCGGCAACATGCTTCCCGAGTACTATCAGTTGCGTGGCTGGACGGCAGATGGCCATCTAACAGCGGAAACCAGAAGCAAGTTCGGTTTGCCGTCCTAAATAGACAGTATTGTCAGGCGATCTAATCGGGGCGACATTTTCTGTCGCCCCTGTTTTGTAAGCAGATACTCCTCTTTGCATTACTGTGGCTGTGGTAGATGAGTACTGATTTCTTGTTGTCATCTCGGCAGCGTAGGAGACCTTAATGATCTATGTAGTCGTGGGCGCGGGCCCGGCTGGTGTGGTTGCCGCTGAGCAATTGCGTAAGCTTGATCCTTTGGCAAATATTATGGTCATAGGCTCAGAACCTGAGCCTCCTTATTCGCGTATGGCGATACCCTATTATCTCACTGAAAAAATTGCAGA
>CAYMVV010000154.1:0-11118 GCA_964393885.1 uncultured Granulosicoccaceae bacterium
ATTGGTGCCAACCCGACTGAAAATCATCCGGTAGCTGCCACCTTTTTCAAGCAGTTTACCAAGCGCGGCGGCAAGCTGATTGTAATGGACCCGCGCGGCCAGGGACTGAAGCGCCACGCAGCACACATGCTGCAGTTTAGACCGGGAACCGACGTTGCCATGCTCAATGCCATCATGCATGTCATCGTCGAGGAGAACCTCTACGATGAACAGTACATCACCGGGTTCACTGAAAACTGGGATGCAATGAAAGCCCATCTGGCAGGTTTTCCGCCGGAAAAAATGGCCGAGCTGTGTGGTATTGATGCAGACACCTTAAGAGAAGTTGCGCGTACATTCGCCGGTGCACAGGCGGCGATGATCTTCTGGGGTATGGGGATATCGCAGCACATTCACGGTACTGATAATTCACGTTGCCTTATTTCACTGGCACTGATGTGCGGGCAGGTCGGACGTCCCGGTTCCGGGCTGCATCCACTGCGTGGCCAAAACAATGTGCAGGGTGCGTCGGACGCCGGCTTAATCCCGATGTTTCTGCCCGACTATCAGTCCGTCACAGACGATGGCGTGCGCTCGGCGTTCAATGGTGTCTGGGGTTCGCAGGACATCGACAGTGAAAAAGGCCTGACCGTTGTCGAAATAATGGACGCAGTGCACGATGGCCACATTAAGGGTATGTATGTGCTGGGGGAAAACCCGGCCATGTCCGACCCGGATGTCGAGCATGCACGAGATGCACTGGCGAAGCTTGATCATCTCGTTGTGCAGGATATCTTTCTTACTGAAACCGCCAACTATGCGGATGTCATTCTGCCCTCTTCGGCGTGGGCCGAGAAAACCGGCACCGTTACCAATACCAACCGTCAGGTTCAAATGGGACGTCCGGCGCTGCCCCCGCCGGGAGAGGCAAAAGAGGACTGGTGGATCACTGTGGAACTGGCCAAACGCATTGGCCTCGACTGGGCCTATACGCACCCGAGTGAAGTGTTTGCAGAAATGAAACTGACCATGAAGTCACTGGATAATATCACCTGGGAGCGGCTGGAGAAAAATGCAGTCACCTATCCGTCGCTGTCGGAAGATGACCCGGGTCAACCCATTGTGTTTGGCGATGGTTTCCCCAGACCAGAAGGGCGAGCGCGCTTTACACCGGCGGCGGTTACCTCGCCTGCGGAAATACCGGATGATCAATACCCGATGATTCTGACTACCGGTCGTCAGCTTGAACACTGGCATACGGGCTCGATGACCCGTCGCGCCGCTGTACTCGATTGGGCAGAGCCTGAGGCCAATGCATCGCTACATCCTAAAACGCTAAGAAAACTGGGTGTCAAAGCTGGTGAGCTGATAACCGTAGAAACCAGACGCGGGGCCATTAACATCATGGCGCGGGCTGATCGAGCGGTTGCCGAAGACATGATCTTCGTACCATTCGCCTATGTGGAAGCGGCCGCGAATGTGTTGACTAATCCAGTGCTGGATCCGTACGGCAAAATACCCGAGTTTAAGTTTTCAGCGTGTCGTGTAGCCAGGGCGGATGAGTCTGTGCTGGATCGAGCAAGCTGATGGATACTCTCGAAAAGTAATCGTTGATCACTGGTTGATGCCGGGCGCAAATTATCTTTCGGCCGATTCAGTATAATCATAGTATTATCAGGTATATTCCAACCCGGATTGTTCATGAAGTGCCGTCGTTATCGTGAATAGTCCGGGGTAAGCTCAATCTGCTCGGAGAACCGTTTGAACTTGCATGAATATCAGGCCAAGGCGCTATTGCAGCAAGGCGGCTTGCCTGTACCCAATGGGCGGGTAGCTGCGACAGACACAGTCGCGCGCGAAGCGGCGAGTGCGCTTGGCGGCAGCAACTGGTACGTCAAGGCACAAGTGCTTGCAGGTGCCAGAGCGTTGGGTCACTTCGAAAATTCACCGGGCAGCGAGGGCGGTGTGCGGCGGTGCGATTCATTGTCATCGGTGGCCGAGATCTCCCGCGGCATGTTGGGGCAGGTGCTATTCACTGTCCAGACCGGATCGAGTGGCGCTGTGGTCCGTGAGGTATATGTTGAAGAAGCGGTAGAGGTTGCCAGGGAGTCCTACCTTGCGGTTATGGTGGAGCAATCAGGCACTATTGTGCTGTTAACCTCTGCCGTTGGCGGCGTATGTATAGAGCAGCAGTCTGCGGGCAGACCTGAAACATTGAACCGTTGGGCAATCGGCAGTGACTGCGTAGCGGACACCGACACTCTGGCCGCCGTTGCCGACTCCTTCGGCTACCCGTCTGCTACACACGCAGCATGCGTAGCACTGTTACAAAATCTGTTGCAAACGTTTAAACAGAACGACTGCACCATGATTGAGATCAACCCGCTGGTGGTTGATCGCAATGATCAGCTCTTTGCGCTGGATGCCACCATCGCCATAGATGACAACGCGCTTTATCGACAACCGCTGCTGTGTGACCTGAGAGACACGCGTGGCTTGCAGGAAGGCGAAAGGGCGGCACTTAACCACGGCTTCAACTACTTCAAACTTGATGGGGATATCGGTTGTATGACATCCGGTGCCGGTATGGCGATGGCTACCATGGATACCATCAAAAATTCAGGCGGATCACCTGCAAACTTTCTGGATGTACCACCAACAGCGGAGGTTGAACAATTCGTTGAAGGCTTGTGTATTGTGCTGGCGGATGATTCAGTGAAGGTGGTGTTGGTGAATATATTTGGTGGTGGAATTTTGCGTTGCGATGATGTAGCCGATGCCATCATCCTTGCACTGGAAAAAAGCAACTATAGAAAATGTATTGTAGTGAGGCTGGCTGGTGCCAATTCAGAGCATGGTTTGCAAAAGCTGGAGGCGACCGAGTATCGGGTAATACAGGCTGACAATATGCTCGAATGTGCAAAAATAGCGGTTCAACGTGCGCACGATGAGCAATCGGTATCCTCACAATCCTCGCAATCAAAACCGCTCTCTAGGCCGCTCTCTAAGCCGCTCTCCAAGTGGTGGAAGAAATTATCGCCAATGGCGACGAAGGACTGATGGCAATCCTGGTAGATACAGAGACGCGTGTAATCTGTCAGGGATTGACGGGCAAACAGGCAACGTTTCATTTAGGTCAGGCCATTGCAGACAAAACTCGTCTGGTTGCGGGCATTACGCCAGGCAAGGGTGGCAGCACACATCTTGGTGTGCCCGTGTTTAACACGGTTGCAGAGACGGTAGCTGAATTCAAACCCGATGCGAGTGTTGTGTTTGTGCCACCGGCAAATGCTGCCGATGCCATCGTTGAAGCGATCGACGCGCTGGTGCCTTTGATTGTTGTTATTACCGAGAGAATACCGGTACACGACATGGTCAGGGTCAAGGAGAGGCTCGTTAACAGCAGCAGCAAGTTAGTCGGACCGAACACCATCGGACTGATCACACCAAATGGCTGTCAGCTGGGCATTATGCCGCCGGGTTTGTTTCAGCGTGGCTGCATCGGCATTATTTCTCGTTCCGGCACATTGACCTATGAAGTTGTCGCACAAACCACTGAACAAAGCCTTGGACAGTCAACTTGTATAGGTATTGGCGGAGATATGGTTCGGGGGCTCGATTTTGTCGATTGCCTTAGCTATTTTAAGGATGACCCGGAAACACGCGGTGTAGTGATGATCGGGGAAGCAGGAGGCAATGCGGAAGAAAAGGCAGCGGAGTATTTAAAATCCAGCAGTTTTGGCAAGCCGGTTCTGGCCTATATTGCGGGTCAATATGCCCCTCCTGGTCGTCGCATGGGACATGCAGGTGCGATTGTGCAGCATGGCGCGGGTATGGCGCTCGGCAAAATTAACCGCCTGCGCGCAGCAGGAGTGCACATAGCGGGTTCTCCGATTGATATCGGCGCCAAAATCGCCGCGCAAATCTCACGAACTGTTTGAGAATCTCGCTTGAGAGAACCAGGTATCGAGTTGCAGGCGTCGAGTTGCGACATCCATCACTGAAAGACCTCTGAAGCAGCGCAATATGTAGATCTGACCGTACGCCGGGTCATACTACACACGCGAATTTACACGGCGCACACTCTGGTATACAGTATACCTGCTGTCTTCTGGTACGCTTTATACCTGATGCTACAACACTGAGAGGAAAATATGTCTATGTCACTATCGAAGATAATTGGCGCAAGTGCATTGTGCCTGACCATGCTTGGAACAGCAGGGATTGCACAGGCCTGGGAGCCAACCAAACCAATAGATTTTGTCATTATGGCAGGCAAAGGCGGTGGCGCTGACAAGATGGCCAGGCTAATGCAGTCAATCGTAGAAAAAGAAGATCTGGCTAACCGACCATTGGTGCCTACCAATAAGTCGGGTGGTTCCGGGGCTGAAGCGCTGGTGCATATGAAAGGGGCGTCCGATCCCGATCACACCATCATGGTCACACTGAATTCATTCTTCACTACACCGTTGCGACAGCCTGGTCTGGATGTCGACATCATGCAGTTCGCACCTGTTGGTCGCATGGCAGAAGACACCTTCCTGTTGTGGGTGCATAAGGACGAAGGTATAAGTTCGTTTGACGAGTTTCTGCAGGAAGCAAAAGCACGTGGTAACGGTTGGGTGATGGGAGGTACCGGTAAGAACTCGGAAGACAACATTATTACCGATCATCTCAACGAAGCCTATGGCCTTGAGATTAAATACATTCCGTACAAGGGTGGTGGTGCTGTAGCCAAAGACCTTGCAGGCCAGCAAATTACCAGTTCCGTGAACAATCCTTCTGAAGCCCTCGGTTTCTATGAAAGCGGAGATGTGATTCCACTTGTTGCCTTTACCGATGAACGTTTGCCCTTGTTCCCTGACGTGCCAACACTGAAGGAAACCGGTTCGGACTTTTCCTATTTTATGCAAAGAGCTGTGGTCGGTGCGCCGGGTATGTCGGATGATGCACTCGGGTATTACACGGATCTGTTCACTAAAGTATACGAGTCCGATGATTGGCAGGAATACAAGTCGTCAAAATCACTAATGGGTGATTTTATGGCGGGTTCCGATCTGGCAGGTTACTGGGACACTCAGCGCGAGCGTCACACATCGATCCTCAAAGCGTCTGGTGCCATCAAGTAGTAAGTCGTTCTATCGTTCGTTCTATCGTTGGCCGCCTGGCTTAGGTGGCCAACAACATGCTGGCATCCCTGCAAGTTGCAGACTCCAGCTTGCCATTTCTAGGGATACGGGTTAATCACCAATGCGTCGTGCGGAACTTGTCACCGCCTTTGTGCTCGCTTTCTTCTCTGCCTATTTAATGTGGAAGAGCGGCGAAGGCCCTTCGTGGGATCCTGATATTGCCCGGTTCGACAATATCGGTTTCGACGAAACCGGTGCACCCGGCTCTGGTTTTTGGCCGTTCTGGTTATCACTCATCATGTTGCTTTCCAGCGTATGGGTGATGGTCAACTGGTGGCGACGAACCTCGCCGCCTTCCCAATCCGATGCACCCTATATGGACGGCTACTCGTGGCGTATGATGCTGCTTATTGGCGGTGGCCTGTTTGCCTTTTTAGGGGTAATAGAATGGCTGGGGTTTTATGCCGGCATTTTTCTGTTTTTAGTTTATTACCTGCGCTTTTTGGGTAAACATCCCTGGAGTCGCACGTTGCTGATTTCCACTCTGACTCCGGTGTTTTGTTTCTTTTTCTTTGATGTTGCCATGCGTATTGTTTTGCCAAAAGGTCTGACCGAACCTTTATTCATTCCGCTTTACGATATATTTCTATAGATCGGAATATTTATCAGATGACGATTTCTCACATGACCCCTGTTATCGCGAATGCTGCCATAAATGCTGTAACGAAGATTCTTTCTCTTGTGCGAATATCAATAACTATCCGACGTAGTCAAACAACCATCTTTGCAGGCAATTGTCATCGCGATAATTTCGCTACTGCATAAATAATCCGGGCATAGGCACATCGTGGAAATTATTCCCTCATTAATTGATGGTATTTATCAGGCACTGGCGCCAATCAATCTTGCTCTGTGTGTTATCGGAGTCATCGTTGGTTTATTTGTCGGGGCGATGCCGGGTCTCGGCTCAGTCAATGGCGTCGCAATCCTGCTGCCGTTTACCTTTGTCATTCAGGACATCACCGGCACTGCAACCTCGCCGATGATTTTTCTCGCAGCCATCTACTACGGTGCAATGTATGGCGGTGCGATTTCATCAATAACGCTCGGCATACCCGGTGCGTCCACTGCGGTTGCCACGACCTTCGACGGCAGACCCTTAGCGCTCAGTGGCAAGGCCGAACTCGCACTGGTGACTGCGGCTATTGCTTCTTTTATTGGTGCCACTGTAGCCAATGTTTTTTTTACAGCGTTTGCGCCACCGCTTGCCACTGTTGCACTGAAGTTTGGCAACCCTGAAATATTTGCTTTGATGTTACTGGCTTTTTCCACCTTTATCGGACTGGGTGGTGATGATATTCCTAAGACGCTGATATCCATAGCACTTGGGCTGGTGCTGGCAACTGTCGGGTTTGACATCATCACTGGTGAGCCAAGGCTGCAGTTTGGCGATCCGCTTGACCTTTTCCCCGCCACGGTAGGGTGGATTGATACGACCGGTTTTTCTCATGGCATCCGATTCCTGGTACTGGCTATAGGGGTCTACGGGATAGGAGAGATGATCTGGACGATCAACTCGACCCGAGGGGATGTCACAATGACCGAGGCGAATGTAACCTTTCGTTCGGTGTGGACTGCAATCAAGCGGTTCCCCAGGGCAATGAAGGGCACAACAATTGGTTCCTTTCTGGGGTTTTTTGTTGGCATTCTGCCCGCCGCAGGAGCGACTCCGGGCTCACTGATGGCCTACGGTGTAACCAAAATGTTTTCCCGAGACAAGGAAAGTTATGGCAAAGGCAACGTTAATGGTGTTGCAGCGCCGGAAGCTGCCAATAACTCTGCCTCGACCGGTGCAATGTTGCCAATGATGACACTGGGTATCCCCGGATCGCCCACAACGGCGGTGCTGCTGGCTGGTATGGTTATCTGGGGCTTACAACCCGGGCCACTGCTGTTTTCAGAACAACCTGATTTTGTCTGGCCGTTGATCGGCAGTTTTTATGTATCCAACCTGGTTGCCGTACTGGTGAATCTCGCCTTTATTCCGGTGTTTTTGTGGATGCTGCGTATGCCTTTTACCATCCTCGCGCCGATGATCTTTGTGTTGAGCGTGATTGGTACCTATGCTGCCTACCAGAATATGTTCGATGTCTGGCTGATGTTGTTGTTTGGTATCGGTGCCTATCTGTTGCGAATTCTGGATTATCCGCTGGCGCCAGCGGTGCTGGCGATTGTGCTTGGACCCATAGCCGAGCCGACGATGCGGCAATCACTGATATTGTCTGATGGCAGTTTTTCGATCTTTTTTAACAGACCGATTTCTGGGCCGATTATGATCATTGCACTGGTTTTAATCCTGCTGCCCGTGTTGAACTGGCTGCGCGTGTCGGTGTTGAAAAAACAAACGGTTTGAGCCAGACGGCTGTGATGGTAGACCATCGATATGCTAGGCTGCATCTATTCATGAGGATTCGGCTCTGGTGTCGAATAGACAGTCTGGCATTTTGCGATTGACCATAAAATCATTGCAAACACCACAAATACAGACATAAAAGCCAATTTCGCCGGTCAACTCATGAATAATACCGGCTAAGAGTCTGCGCGGCGGAGCCACTGCTACAATCTGCAAACACGGGGACGCACCCTGGCGCTTTCCTGCTACGCAGACTTATACCGCGCAGATTCCTGGGGGCTAAGCAAATAGCCCTCGGTAAATTTAGCTTTCTGCATTTCTATCGAGATACCACTGGACGTTGCCGACGGTTTGTTATCGTGAAACTTATTTTCATTATATTTTGCAGCCGCAGTCATGTGGTTCGGTGAGCTAAACACATCTGACGCGCTCGGTTGCATACTTGCCCATAGCGTCAGAGCTGGTAAAAGACGGGTAGCCAAGGGTACGCAACTGGATCAAACACTGATTGAGTTGTTGTTGGCCGAAGGTCACTCGTCGGTGGTTGTTGCCCGGGTAGATGCAGATGATGTCGTGGAAAATACCGCGGCCCTGTCTATTGCCCAGGCAGCTGCCGGAGAGGGCTTACGTGTCGACAAACCGCATACGGGTCGGGTTAATCTTTATGCATCAGTTGATGGTTTACTTTGTGTTGACCGACAATCGGTGGTGGCGCTAAACAGTATTGATGAATCTCTGACATTTGCCACGCTTGCTGAAAATACCATGGTATTGAAAGGCCGCATGGTGGCGACAAGCAAAATCATCACCTATGCGGTGCAGGCAGATATAGTAAAGAAGGCTGTGTCTGTGGTAGAAGCCCGGGCATTGCGCGTGGCTGAACTGCGACCGCAAAGTGCGGTACTGATTCAGACGCGCTTACCGACGATAAAAGAGTCGACGCTTGATAAATCATCGCGGGTAACACTTGAACGCCTGCAGTCGCGTTATGCGCAACTGAATGCAGAATTTCGTTGTGATCACAATGTGGCCTCACTGGTGAGTGAATTGCGCAGGCCACAGGTGGTTGCAGCAGACTGGATACTGGTGGCAGGGGCCTCGGCTATCAGTGATCGTAACGATGTAATACCCGCTGCAATTGTTGCAGCGGGCGGTGTTGTTGAAAGATATGGTATTCCTGTGGACCCGGGCAATCTTTTACTGCTTGGCAGTCTCGGTGGTTCCACTGTACTGGGGTTGCCAGGTTGTGCGCGCTCGCCCAAGTACAATGGTCTCGATCAGATTCTCGATCGCCTTGCCTGCGATGTACCGGTCACCGAAGACTGGCTTAACGGATTGTCGGTCGGCGGTCTGCTCGATGAAGATCTGACAAGACCACAACCGCGCCACCCGGCGTTGATTAATACACAACGGGTTGAGGACAGTAAATCGGCCACGGCATTGCCTATCGCAACAGCTGGGGAGAGCCGAGCCAACTCTCATTCGGCGCAGGCCAACACAACTATTCCCTCGGTAGCAGGTTTGATGCTTGCTGCAGGCTCATCGACAAGAGCGGGTACGATTAACAAGTTACTGGTTAACGTAGCAGGCAAACCGATGGTGCGGGTTATTGCGGAGTCTCTGCTTCAGAGCAAACTACAATCGGTGCAGGTCGTGACAGGTTTTGAGCAGGAAAAAGTGGATGCAGCGCTGGCCGGGCTGGGTATTACAGGCCATTTTTGCCCCTCGTATACAATGGGTATGGCTCACTCGTTGTCACATGGTATTTCCAGATTACCCGAGTGCGATGCGGTGCTGGTTTGTTTGTCGGATATGCCCCATATCACTTCAACATTAATTAATTATCTTCTCGAATCCGTCGGTCCCCGGGCGTCAGAGGTTATAGCGATTCCCGTCTATAAAGGCAGGAGAGGCAATCCGGTCATGGTGGGCAAAGCGTTTTTTGATACCCTGTTGCAGCATGACGGAGACACCGGTGCACGCTTTCTGATCAAGCAGTATCCGGATCGAGTTGTGGAAATAGCGGTGACGGACAATTCGGTGCTAACCGATTACGATACCGCAGAGGCGCTTGATGAGCTGTCAGGCTAAGCGCTGTTGTGTATTTTTACTGATTGCTAATATCTCAAGGACAGATAGTGTAGCGACGCGGCGAGTCTTTAGTATTTCGTTGTTCGTAGTGCTGCTTGCACTTGTGTCTTTAACAACGCGAGTGAGTGCGGCCGAACCAACTATCAGGATTGCTGCAGCGTCTTCGTTGCAGTTTGCACTTGGCGAGGTGATCGATACCTACCGTACTGTGGTACACGACGATAATACAGCTCCTAATAATACAGTTCCGAAAATACAAATTGTTTATGGGTCATCCGGCAATCTCCATCGGCAGATCGTTCAGGGTGCGCCATTTGATCTGTTCCTGTCAGCCGATGATACCCTCGTCGATAAACTTCAACAGCAAGGTGTGACACAACAGGAGGGTGTTGAGTTTGGTCAGGGGCAGTTGGTGATTGCCATGGGTAAACAGATGGCAGAGCGATGGCCCGACCAGTCTGCTGATTCCCTGTTGACCGCACTGGGAACGGGCAATGGAAACACCCGTCTTGCGATAGCCAACCCGACTCATGCGCCGTATGGCAAGGCCGCAAAGCAGTTTATTGAGTCTCTTGGATTGTGGTCACAACTCAAACCCAAACTGGTTTTTGGTGAAAAAGTATCGCAGGCTGCACAGTTTGTCACCAGCGGTGCGGTCGACGCCGGTATTATTTCCCTGTCACTGGCACAGGCACTGGGCCTGCCGCACGTGTTGATTGACCGTCGTCACTATCAGCCGATATTGCACAAAATGACACGCCTGTCTGAAGAGACCCACACCGCTGACCTGTATGAATATCTCTCCACCAGTAAAGCTGTGGCTGAGGTGTTTGAAAAGTACGGGTATCTGACTACGAGCCGATAGCGGGGTTGCTATGCATTTTAAAATACCGACAGAGCCAGACACCCCAGCCGATGAGTTTGTGATTAGTCAGACCCGTCAATACAACGCCGACTTTGTACCGAATGACTTTGAGCCACTGTCCGTGCATTGCCGCGACGATGATAACTGTATCATCGGTGGCCTGACCGGTAAGACCTATTGGCGCTATCTGGATATTGAGTATTTGTGGGTTGATAAAGCCCATCGAGGCAAAGGTATTGCGTCCAAAATAATACAAATGGCAGAGCAACGAGCGCGGATAAGAAATTGTCGCTGCGCGATGTTAGACACCTATGAGTTTCAGGCTCTCGGGTTCTACCTGAAGCAGGGCTACGAAATGTTTGGCAAGCTTGACGGGTATTGTGATCAGTATGAACGGTATTTTTTGCGTAAGGCACTGTAGTCCCCTGTTAGGGGCTGTGGTTGCTTGAGGTTGCTCGGCCAAGACAGGTAGATCGTAAACAGACGGAACAGTATTTTTGCCGGCACTTGTCTCCATTAGGGTGAAGAAGGTGCCATTTTTATACTTATGGTTTATTCGGGGTATTGACAGACAGCAGTCGGCCATTGGACTAAACCGCTACGCGGTATGAAAGACGTAACATCTATTCTTTTTCAGCATA
>CAYMVV010000155.1:0-11050 GCA_964393885.1 uncultured Granulosicoccaceae bacterium
GTCAAACGTTGGGTGCCTCCCCGGCATAGCCGGGGGGACTCCCGCTGTTGCTAGGTATATCGCCCACCAGGTATTAATTCGGCCATACAGCCTTTTAGTAGTTTTTATTGACCTTTTTACAGTGCGTGTATTGAAAAATACCATCAGCAGGACTCGTCAGGGGTAGATAATTCCCCGACATTGTTGAGGCCGAATATATCTCTGACATACTCGTCTACTTACTTGAAAAAGGCGGTTTGGCAGGTAATTAAGAAGAGCTGTATTAATGCGCTGTATTGCAGCGTAAGGTTTAACTTATGGGTTGACTCTTTCAGTGGCATCCATATATGCCCACATCGGTTGCAGATTGATCCTTATTAGTAGTTAATCACTAAAGTATCTGATGAAATTTTAATTCATCAGAAAACATTAAAATATAACCACCGAGAATAGTTGATTTATTCAAAGTTATCTGATTTTCGTCCGCTAAAACAGAGGTATTATGTATAACCTCTGTTCGAATCTACGGATATTCTTTCCGTAGAAAAGAATCCATCCGGATTGGTACTTACCGCGGCTCAAAGCAATGCCAGCTTCACATCAAAGCCTCGTCAGGCGTCGACTATTTCTCATCAATGCAGTTATTGTTATAACGAGCGTTGTCGGTATTCTTTCAATTCTTGAAGTCGCGCGAGGCGTTGACTTTCACGAATCCAATATCCAGCATCTTGCTCTTACTTCCAAATTGCTGGAAAAGATAATGAAACTGGAAGGTCGTTCGGCGGCCGATATCGATGAGATTCGTGGTTTGTTGACAGAAATACGCAAAGAACCCGACGCTTGTCTGGCTGAACGTAATCCTGCTTTGGATATCGGTACGAAAATACTGGGCACCAACGGAATTTTCAAGATCTGCCAGAACGATACCGACGTCATCGGAGAGGCACTGGCAATGATCCCGTTGTACCAGGCTGGTGAGGTGAGTGAGGAAGAGTTTCACACACGGTTCAGTGAATACAGCCATATCATGCATCGGCACTCGATTGAGTTCAGACCGTTGATTTCACGCACTGTTGAGGTGTTACTGATAATCGCCGGTTTATTACTCATACTGAAAGGTTTTGCGGTTACATTGATATCGATTTATTCATCCCGCTCGATAATGCGACAGTTCCAGGATGTGGTTGCTATCGAGTCTGAATTACGCGATAAAAATAGTGAACTGGAAGATTCAATTGCGGTTCTTCAGTTACAAAAAATCAAAATTGCAGACGCGCAGAGGCTGGCTGAATTTAATGCTATGCATGACACACTGACCGGGTTACCTAACCGCCGGTACCTCGATGCGAAGCTTGCAGAAATAAAACAGCGTAATGATCCGTTTGCAATATTGCACATTGACATTGACGGCTTTAAGCAAATAAATGATACACGCGGTCATAAAGCCGGTGACTACGTCCTCACACAGGTATCGCGTCGTCTTGAGTCCATAGCCGGTGAGGTGGCACAGGTCGCCAGAGTAGGTGGTGATGAATTTGTGTTAGTTGCAGTCTTTCAGCAACCCGAGCAGTCCTTACAACTGGCGAAGCAGATGGCGACAAGGATTGTGTCTCTGCTGGAGAAACCCGTCACCTATGAGGAATTTGATTGCCGAATCAGCGCATCAGTTGGCGTTGCGATTGGAAATACTTCAGACAATGCAGAGGATTCTTCGGACGAGATTCTGGTCGATGCTGATCTTGCGATGTATCACCAGAAATTATGCGGTAAAAACGGCTATACGTTCTACGACAGATCTTTACGTCAGCAAATGACCGAGAAAAAGCTACTGGCGGACGAAATTCATGTTGCTTTGGAGGCCAGTGAGTTTGTACCGTTTTACCAGACTCAGGTCGAATCAAAAACATTCAAAATCACCGGCGCGGAAGCGTTGGTACGATGGCAGCATCCGACCCGCGGACTATTAACTCCCGACAAGTTCCTGCCAATCGTCACTGAGATGGGTGTACTCGGAGATCTTGATCGAATGGTTTTTGAAAAAGCGTACTCGAACTTTATGGAATGGGATGAAATGCAGCTGGATGTGCACGGGCTTTCAGTCAATCTTTCGCTCAACAGGTTAATGGATCCACAGTTGTTCAGTGAGCTTGAACAATACGATCTTTTGCATGGTCGTTTGTCATTTGAACTGGTGGAGTCAATTCTGCTCGATGGATGCAATGATGAAATGCAGACAGCGATCAATCGACTCGAAGCGCTTGGCATACAGCTGGAGCTGGATGATTTTGGATCCGGGCACGCTTCTATACTCGGTCTTTTAGCGCTGAACCCTGCGCGCTTTAAAATAGATCGTCAGCTCGTAAGCTCTATCTGTACATCTTCAGAACAGCGTGCATTGGTGAGCTCGATTATAGATATCGGTAAGTCTCTCAACGTTAAGGTAGTAGCAGAAGGCGTAGAGTCTTTGGGGCAGGCGAATTTGCTGCATGACCTGGGCTGTGATTTTCTGCAGGGATACTACTTTTCAAAACCGATCTGCAACGACGATTTTATTGAGCTCGTCCGTAAGCCGCCTTATCTTCAGGCAGCTTAAGCCTGATTTTTAGCCTCATTGACTACATTGAACTGATCGACTGGACTGGTCGAATCCTAGGCGAAGACAAACGCGGTGCCATTGACGCAACTACTCCACCCATCCTGCAACGACTCGATATTTCTTGTAAAGCTGGGAATTTTTCATGAACACAGACTACGAGGTGAAGATCATCCTGAACGATTGAACGGGAATAAACCTGTGAAAAAGTGATCAATATTTGAACAACAAGTGTAACCCAACAGATTTGTTACCTGTGTCCCTGACCCGTCATTTCACTATTTCTGTCACTAGAACCCTAAACAGATCCGGCGTCATTTGGCTCCGAGACCCGATCTACCTCACTTGATAATTCATCGAGCATATCATCGAGGTCAGCAAATCTACTTACTATCATTGCGATGTGAGAAGAAACTCCTGTGAGCTCACCGATTACTTCTTTCATTCTTTCCTCGTCGACAGTACCTCCGACCACGCTGCGACCTGTTTCTTCCGAGTGATGTAGCGTAGTGTCAGGATGCACATGCGTGTAGTCTTCACAGAAACGTTGGTACCAATGTTTTCTTGCGAATATTAGAGGCTGCTCCTTCTTCTCGATTATTTTTCGTACGTTCGCCGGCGCAAACTCCTTTATACGGGTACTTGCGTCAGCAGAAAGCCACCTTTGATATGCAGGCTTATCTACAACTGACATTGCGATTAAGTTTCCTGTTTCACCCATACTGCGTATTAGATTCAGCGATTCATCATAAAATCCACGACACATAAGAATGTAAGCACTGCAGGCAAGGTTGTACGACTGGGCCGTAAGACGCTCAAGAAAATGAGGGCCACCAAAACATTTTCTATGGCATGTAGCCACCTGGTACATGGTAGATAAAGCAATACCGAGAATCCGCAACTCATCCTTATGTGGATCAAGCTTCTCTGCACTGTCGCGCCTACTGCTATCTGTGATAGAAGCTATCATTTTCAAGTGGTCAAGTTTTGAAGGAACTTCCATCGGCTTTTTCTCAGTTAACAGTGATTTGTATTGCCGTCGGTATAACCACGTTCAACAATCCACATTTAAAAACATTTCAACACGACGCCTGTGTAAATCATTTAAACAAGCGAGGCACCACTGTCAATTCAAAAAAATATCGCTTTCATATTCAACATCGTACACTCACAAACCTTTTGAATACGTTGGCATCTTGACTTATATTCGAATATATTGTATGTATATACACTAACAATTATGATAATTAGCGGCAGAGTTAACTTCATAGAGAATCCGGTACAAGGCGTAAATAACTACCATTTATCAGCCACTTATGATAGCCCAAAGGACATAACCTCTGCAAGTGGATAGCAACTCTACAAATTAACCCTCTGTAAGACAAATATCCCCGATAATCAACATCAATGGTATGCGAGGCACTAACCTTTAGCAGATACCGCAAATACCAAAGGCGACTGTATAAAGAGAAATATCTAACACAAACCCAATCACATACTACCCCCACAACCGCCCCAGCAACCCGGACCCCCGCACTCGCCGAGTTTCACACCCAACCCGAATAGCATCCTCTCCCCCATAGATCACCACACTACGCCGCGCCCGAGTAATCCCCGTATACAACAAATCCCGACTCAGCAGTTGATGGGGCACCTCCGGCAGAATCAGCAACACATCTCCAAACTCAGACCCCTGTGTCTTATGCACCGTCATCGCGTAGCAGGTCTGGTGCGCTGGTAGGCGACCCGGTGCGACAGCACGCACACTGCCTTCTCCATCAGCAAACCAGGCCATTATATGACCGTTATCATCGGGCCAGATTAAGCCGGTGTCACCATTGTATAAACTTGTACCTGGGTCGTTGCGGGTGATTAAGATCGGTCGGCCCTGATACCAGAGCTGATTGGGTTGCATGTTGCCACTTCTGACCAGCCTTGATTCTATAAACTGGTTGATCTGCTCTACCCCGCGCGGGCCAAGGTGTAAGGCGCACAGCACGCGGTATTCCTGTAGTGCCTTCAGGGCATCCTGCACCGTGTGCTGCTCCCGCACTGCCAGTGCTGCGGGGAGTGCCTGCTCTGTCAGGTGACTTTGTAATGCAGTTTGAGCCGGGTTGATAAACACCAGATCGGGATAACGGTTGTTGTTACCAATTTCGCATGCGGCATCTGCGTCTCCGGCGTTGACGGCGCGGGCGAAGTGACCAATGCCTGATTGCGCGTCAAAGCGGTAGCTGTGTTTTAACTGCACCACGGCGTCTGCCATGCCACCATTTTCAGTATTGGTACCGACAGAGTCAAACCCCGGACAGGTGTCTAACAATACTTGTCTGAGATTGGCACTGTAACGTTCAGGGGACGCATGACCGACGATATCACCCAGTACGTTGCCTGCCTCGACCGAGGCCAGCTGGTCGCGATCACCCAACATAATGAGCCTGGTCTTCGGTGCCAGTGCAGACACCAGTGCGTACATCAGTGACAGATCGACCATTGAGGCTTCATCAACCAGTACCAGATCAAACGGTAGCGGGTTATCCGGTCTGTGTTTAAAGCCGCGTCTGCCGGGCTGATAGCCAAGCGCGCGATGCATGGTGGAGGCACTGTCTGGCAGTTCCAGCGTGATACCTTGTGTTGCCAGTTGCTGTACTTCAGCGCGTAGTGATTCCAGCAGCCGTGCAGCGGCCTTGCCGGTGGGGGCAAGCAGCGCGATGCGTTGTGACCTGGGTGACTGTTCCATCAATACCGCAAGCAGCCGTGCCACGGTGCGGGTTTTACCGGTACCGGGTCCACCGGTGATCACACAGAGTTGCTGTTGCGCTGCCACCACGGCGGCGACACGTTGCCAGTCTGGCTCAGTCTGTTGCGGCGCAGGTGGAAACAGTGCATCCAGTAACTTTGCTGATGGCCTGTGCTGTGTGCCTGTTGTTTCGTGCGGTTGAGAGAACGACTGCAAGCGCGGCTGCAAGCGCGATTGCAGGGCTTCTGCAAGATCGCGCTCTTCCTGCCAGTAGCGCGCAAGGTACAGGCGCCCTGCCTCATCCAGTACCAGCGGGTGTGTGACCGGGAGCTGTGGCGTTTGTACCATGCCACTTTCCTGCAATGCGGAACGTAGCTGCAATGCAGTGTCCGGTGCGGCGGTGTCTGTACCTTCAATGTAACCATTGAAGTTGCGATCAATGCTGTTGGCCAGATCATTCAATACGATGCATACATCGCCGTTCTGGACCGATGCGCTCGCCAGTGCCGAGGCCGTCCACAGCTCATCTGATGGCACATTGGCCAGTGTCATCAGCAGGTCGGCAAACGCTATGTCAGCAGCGTTAACTGTTCCTTCCGCAAGCTGTGCTTTCACTATATTACGCATTGGATGAACCTGCGCCGCCCAGCAGTTGATCCAGTGCCTGTAGCAGATCTTCCGGCGGACGTGCAACATAGACCCCGGTACAGGGTGTTGTCTCGGCGGGCTTCTCACTTGCTCCGGGCTGGTCGTGCAAAGTTGCTCCGGGCTGGTCGTGCAAAGTTGCTCCGGGCAGGTCGCGCAAAGCTGATCCGGGCATACCGCGCACAAACAGGTAGTACACGCCACCAAAATCTCGCGACGAATCAAAGCCCGGTAGCCGCGCTTTTAAATACCGTCGCAGGGCCACTGAATAGATCAGGTATTGCAGATCGTATCGATGGTGCTGCATGGCAGCGGTCAGTGCGTCGTTGTTGTATTCGTCGTGTGTGTAGCCCAGATGATTTGATTTATAGTCTGCGATATACCACTTGCCGTCATGGCGAAAGGTCAGATCGATGAAGCCTGTCATATAGCCGTCCAGCCGGTCGAACTGCAGGCTGTCGTCTGCGCTGATCACATTCCAGGTTTGCAACAGCGCCTCTAAACCACCGGCTTCCAGTGAACTGACGGGAAAGTGAAAGCTCAGTTCATCCAGCCGGTCCTTTTGCTCCAGCGCAGCGAGTGTAAAACCGTTTGTAGCCAGAGGGGTGCTCAGGGTGTTGCGCACCAGCTGACACAACGCGGGCGCCCAAATGGCATCAATGCTATGGGCACGCAGGTGCTGCTCTGCATAGGCTTGCAGATCAAAAGTGTCTGTGCTGCGAAAGTCCAGATGTTCGAACACCGCATGCACCAGCGTACCGGCAGCAGCGCCACGCGGGAAGTGAAAAGGATTGGTGTGATCAACAGTCTCGGGTTTGAACACGGGCACATCGACGGCATCATGGTCGGGGCGCTCCACGGCGTGCGTAGCGCCGCGTGCCAGTGCAGAATAACTGCCCACCCGCCAACTTGCAGTGACCTGACGCTCGGCACTGCGTGCGGAATACGCATTTGCCATGGCGCTGGAAAACGCCAGCGTACCCTGCGTTACCGGCATTTCAGTTATTGCTATATCTGCACTCTGACTGGCGAGTTGGTCAAGCGCCACGTTAATTGCATGTTCATAACCGGCAAGTTCTGCCGTATCCGGAAACAATACGCCCATCAGTTTCCACAGGGCTGCATGCTTGACATTTTTATTGGCAGTAACGCCTATCCAGCAACTTTGCTCCGCACGGGTTAGTGCCACATACAGGGTACGCAGTGCTTCATCTGCCAGCGCCTGCGTTGCGGCAGCGCGGCGGGCGTCCTGTTGATCGGATCCCACATCAAGGCGCGGTAAACCATTTTCGGTAAAACCGATGGCATCGCCCTTAACAGTCGGGTCTTTACCCATACAGGCAAACGGCAGCATGACGACGGGGTACTGCAAGCCCTTGGATTTATGCACGGTGACAATCTGCACCAGTGATTCATCGCTTTCGAGCCTGAGCTGTAAGGTTTCTGCGGTGCTTTGTTCGCGCCAGCGCTGTGCGGTTTGCAACAGGGCACGCAGATCGGGCTGATCCTGCCAGGCGGTTTGCAGTACGTCGGCCAGATGCAGGTAGTTACCGAGTATACGATCTATACCGCGTGCACCGGCAGCGCTGCAACCCAGTGCACGAACCCGCGTATTAAACAGCGACATAAACTGCAGCAGGGCGGCCAGCGGCCCCGCCTGTCGGCATTGATCACGACAACGATCAACGTTGTCTTCTATGTGCTGCCAGGCGACGGCATCATCGCGCTGTTGCAGCAGTTCCTCTGCACTAAAGCCGCCCAGTGGCGACACCAGCACCCGACTCAGGCTGGCCGTGTCGCCCTGACGCGCAAGCACGCGAAGAAACGCCAGCATATCGAACGCCTCGGGGCTATTCAGTACGCTCTCTATCGATTGTACGGCACTGCCTATACCAAGCTGTGATAACTCGTGCCGAACCAGTGTCGCGTGTGCATTAGTCCAAACCAGTATGGCAATGTCTTTTGCACTCACGCGGGCATCACCCAGGGTGGCCTGCGAATCATTGAGCAGCCATGCCACGCGGCGAGCGCAGGCTTCGGCCAGTTGCTGTTCCGACACGGGTACGTTAGGCAATTCAACATCAGTCACCCGGACGAGATCAAACTGCAGTGGTGGCAGTACTGCTTTACCAACGGTTAATGCATTGCCTTCAGCGCGCCCGCCAGCGGTCACTGTCTGGTATTGAATATCAACGCTGCCGAACGGGCGATCAGACTGTGCATACAGCGTATTCAACGCATTGATTAAACGCGCTGACGAGCGCCAGTTTTTATCAATAGAATATAAACCGTTGGCGCTGTCACGAGCCCTGAGGTAGATGTCGATATCAGCGCCGCGAAAGCGATAGATCGATTGCTTGGGATCACCAATTAAATAGAGTGCCGCGTTATTTTCAGCCTGAGCTTCAGCTGCCACCGGATACAAGCGGTCAAATATTTCATATTGAATTCGGTCAGTGTCCTGAAACTCATCGATAAGCGCCACCGGAAAGCGTGCGCGCAACACTTCTGTCAGCCGTTCACCCGCTTTGCTGTACAGCACCCGATGCAACTGAAACAGCAGGTCGTCAAACGTGCGTTCCCGCGCCAGCTGTTTGCGCTGTGCGAGATCGTTGCGGATAAATTCCCGGGCGTCGCACTGCAGCGCGATCAGCCTTAACTTGTTCGATTGCTCATACGCGCTGACTAAGGCATCGATGCTTTCGCCAGTCACTGACTGTAATGGCGTTTTGTTCCTGCGGGTGCACAGTGCAAGCGTGCTGTTGCCGAGTATCTGCAAACTATTGGCGATGTGCTCAGGGGCAGTGTTTTGCTGTGCTATGTCGGCTGCCCGCACGGCACTGTTATCAACCGTGTCAGTGGTGTATTTACCCTTACTTTTATTGATCAGCTTGCTTTGCACACCGGCACGAATCTGTTCAGCCCACGCAGCACCATTTACCTGCCATTCCTCGGTGAATGACCACCATGCGGCTTGATAGGCTGTGTGTGCTTTGCGTACATCGTCCGCTGTGCAAAACGGTACGATCTGTCCGTCCGGGTCTGCAATAACCGCTGATAAACGCCGCAGTACAGCGCCTGGTTTGCGCCAGCTCAGCGGGATTGCCTCGGTGGCTTCGGGTGACAGCGGGGTTACTCTGTCGCGCCACCAGGCTTGTGCGGATCGCTGACTCAGGTCATCGGCATCGTTTTGTAGTTCAGCATCGAACAGTTCACCGCTTTCAAACGCCTGCTCTCGCAGTACCCGATCGCAAAATCCGTGAATGGTAAAGATAGCCGCCTGATCCATGCTCTGGTAGGCCAGATCAAGACGCGCTCGGGTTTCCGGCAACGTTGCGTGCGGGGTGAGTACTGCGTGTAGTGTTGAGTCGGCGCTGCTCGGGGACTCGCCATCCAGCACGCTTAAGGCCAGTTCTATTCTGGCCCGCAGACGGGCACGCAGTTCTTCTGTGGCGGCTTTGGTGAATGTGACCACCAGAATTTCGTCCACCGTGTGCGGTGTGGTATCGCGGGCATCTATTAACAGGCGCAAATATAGATTGGCGACAGCAAAGGTTTTACCCGTGCCGGCACTGGCTTCGATTAGGTGCCTGCCATGCAAGGGCAGCGCGGCGGTATCCAGTGCAATCATGGTACTAGCACCTCATCACCCAACAGCTCCTGAGCCCATTCTATGACGTCTTGTCTGCCCGGCACTTTACGGACATCCGGATACAACAACTGCACTGCTTCGTTTTCGCTTTCTCCTGGCCCGCCGTTATATGCCGCCAACCATGACGATTCGGGTTTGGTTTTAATGGCACCGGCTATTGCCGCACTGGTATTGGCAAAAAACGGCAACGCTGTGCTCTGCCCCTGCTGCCAGCCGACAAGCCACGGCTGTAGTTTAATCAGTGCATCTTCCGGAGTGACAACACGCAGCTCGCGTTCTTTGTCTTTGGTGATGAGTCGCGATGGCCCGGTGAGCACGCCCGCCGCTGAACCCAGCAAGTGCGCCAGCCACAGTGTCACCAGTTGATTACCTTTAAGACTGGATGCCCGACAGTGCCGCAGGCCGATACTTTTATCGGCCCATTGCACCGCGCCGTGCAAACGACCGTGCAAGCGTGCGGGTAATCCTTGCTGATGCATGCTTATATCGACATCCAGTGGCGCAAGCACCGTGGCTTCATATCGATTAACACGCAGCAGAAGATCTTCTGCTTCGTTATAAGCACTTTCAAAAACCACCTGACCCAGCCCGCCGTGCGGTAACACGCCGCTGTGGGTCAGATGGGTATAGACAGCGGTTTTTTCGCACTGTGGCTGTGCGATCAATAATTCGAATACCTGATGGCGAAGGCCATAGGCTGACAATTGATCGACCTCGAACGGCTCTGCATCTTCCGGCTCTGTTTCCTCACGCCACAAGGCTAGCCCCAGTATGCGACGACAAAACCATTCGGACGGGTTGCGCCAGAAACGCTGAAAGTCATCAACAGATATGGTCAGTTGCGTTGTTGCTTGTGTTGGCGGTTGCAGACCGATTGCGGCAAGTGACACAGACGCAGGCGCTTCAGTGGGTGGCGCCCATTCGGCAGCAAAGCTTTGCAGCGACGGTGTGGCGGGGTCAAACAATGAGGTTGAGAAGGGTTGCAACGGGTGTTCAATGCTTCGCGGTCGAGTGTTCGGGTAGCGTTTCATTAAATAGTCGCGAAGCTCTGATACCAGCACTGACGGTTCGCGTTCGGCATTGTCATTCAGGTTGCGATACACCCACGATAAATACAGCTCGTCACGGGCTGATAACAGGGCTTCGAGAAAGAGATAGCGATCATCATCGCGTATTGATCGATCCCCCTGCTGCGGGTGCAATGCCACCAGGTCAAAGCCAAGCTTTGGTCTCTGGCGCGGGAAGTCGCTATCGTTCAGGCCCAGCATACACACTACACGAAACGGCACCGAGCGCAGCGGCACCATGGAACTGAAGGTAACGCGGCCGGTCAGGTAACGATGGTTTTTTTGCTCAGCGCCTGTCAGTACACCGCTGAGAATTTCCGCCATCGTTGCATGGCTTAGGGTATGGCTCAGGGCGTGGCCCGGCGTATGGGTAA
>CAYMVV010000156.1:0-10931 GCA_964393885.1 uncultured Granulosicoccaceae bacterium
TGCAATACACCAACATTTCTGACCCTCGCACCAAACTGCCGTGCACGCTCCGGCAACCGGGCAAGCGCTCGTTGCGCACTGTCAAAGCTACTGAACGATCCGAGCAACAAAGTGTGTGACCTGGCGTCATTTTCCCTCGGCAATGTCAATACAACAAACTGTTGTGGACGCAACGGTGTTATACCCTGAGCGAATTCAGCAAGATAAACGTCGTCACTTGCTGTCGCCAACTGCAATGTGTAGAAAGCTTGCGGCTGGCCATTCAACCACTCTACTGCACTGTTACTGACCAGAATAATGGCATCCTTTCGCGAGTTGCTCTCTGCTATCGATCCCGGGTTCGATTCTGCTTCAGATTCAACATCCTGCGGGCGAACACGCTGGTGAGTTGCGGCTTGCGTTGCCAATGCGAGAGCGGTTTCTTCGTTGTCTGTCTGCTCCGCACTCAGGTCGCGGGACAATTCAGTCACCACCTGTTTTCCTGCGATGTCAGCAGGGTCAGCGGATTTTCGCTGGGCTCGTTGTTGAAGAGCTGGTTGTTGAAGAGCTGGTTGTTGATCGGATGGGACAACTGCATCCCGTGATACGATGCCCGTTTCAGCTGTTTCCGCAACCACTGCTTCAGCGATCCCGCCACTGGCAGCCATCTCTGTTTCAGGTACTGTTTCGGTCCTTTCAGGCTCAGTTCTTTCAGTTTCGGTAAGGGCGGGCATTATTGCTTCGGCGACTATCGCCTTGCTCACAACCTCCTCGGCTGAGGGCACTTCAAGTCCGGCTGCATCCTCGATATCTACCGATCTGTCGATCTGTTGAACCGGTTTCAGTCGCTCCAGCTGCGATAGCGTTGAACCAGAGTCTTCACTTGCACGACCTGTCAGATCATCCGCCCCGGGTTCAGATCGAGCGGCGACAGATGCAACCGTCTGACTTTTACTCGCAGAGCGACTTTCAAATTGCGGCGTTTCATTGTTCTGCAAAAGCTGCCGGTCTTCACTACTGCTATTGAGCCCTGCCACAACCCCGGACCCGCCCTGCGCGGAATCTGCCTGTGCCCGTGTGGAGATTGAATCAGACTCCAGCAGAGATGGTCCTGCTGGCTCGGAATCACTCACCGACGCTGAATCTATTATCGCTTCAGGATAACCGTCTGGTTGCGCGTCGACACCATTGCTCATGTAAGCACTGCGCAGCACTAATGCAATGCCGATGGTGACGACCAAACAACTTGCAGCCATCGGCATCCAGGATGACATCAGTACCGGTTTTGCAGCAGAAGCCCGGCTCGCTATCTGCAGCTCAGCCTGTCTTAATATTTTTCTGTCAAGCGCATCGGGAGAATTACGAACAGGTGCGGTGCGGTATAACTGATCAATATTCTTCATCAGCTTGCCTCCAGTCGAGCCCGAGTTGTAGATTTTGCATAGCGCAGCCTGCTCTTCACCGCCTCCCTGCTGGCTCCGGTTATGTCGGCAATCTCTTTTGCAGTAAACCCCTCTTGCTGGAGAATGAACGCTTCTCGTTGTTCTGCCGGCAGACGGTCCAGTGCTTCGAGTAACTGGCTTACGAGTAAGTTCTGTTCGACATCGTTGTCAGTCGAATGCAGCGCAGCATACCCGGACTCGCACACTTGTTCGGCGGGTAGCACATCCAGCCCCACTCCCGAATGATGCTGATTGGCCGCGCGTCTGAAAAAATCAACAATTTTGTTCCGGGCAACGCTGTACAGCCAGGTACGAAACGTCGCAGTACCGTGCTCATAACTCTGATTGTTCTTGATGATTGAAAGCCAAACGTCCTGCGCAATTTCTTCTGCAATTGCCTGTCTTGATACGCTTCTATAAATAAAATTAAACAAACCATCTTTGTGACGTTTATACAGTGCTTCAAAAGCGCTGGCATCGCCATCTGCATAACCGCGCAGCAGCGACACATCGCTCCTGGAGTCTCTATTCAGAAAACGGGTAAAGTTAACCACCGTTGTCTGATAGTTCCGCACCAGCTTCTACATCCAGAGAAAACGCCAGTCCAGCCAGCGACAACCACTCGTGTCGATCGCCCGGACATAGCACTTGCTGCAGGATGCTCAGCATATCATTCAACTCAGCCGTTTCCGATGTTTATCAATCGTGTTACCACGTATTTAACCAACCTTTTTGTTGGCGGTACACAGCATTTATCGCAATGTATGTGGAAAAAGGGTTAAAAAAACCAAAAAAAGAGCCGCAATATGCGGCTCTTTGATTACTTCAGCTTTTTATCTCAGGCCACCGGGGTCTGTTCACTTCAAACCCGAATACCGTAACCTGATGCCGCTGACGTTAGCGTCTATCGATACACCCTGAATTCTTCCAGCGTAAATGTACCGGTACCCCAAAATGTTTCAGTACCGATCTCGATCGCACCCATACAGGTATTGCCTATCCTCCAAACACCTTTGGACGGGCCAACATCACGGGTCCACTCAACAAAGCGACTCCAGTTAAGTGTGCCTTCATAGGACGGGGTTTTCTCTACAAACGCAACATAGCCCCAACTCAGTGCAGGGTTGGTGTATACCAGCCATTCCTTTCCGTCGATTGTAGCTTCATCAACCAGTCTGCCCGGTGTCTTGGTAGCCGGTACATTGACCCAGACCATCATTTCAAAGTGCTTGTTCCACTCTTCCGCCTCACAACTGGTATGGAAAAATGACTCAAGTGCGACATTGCGCTCAGCGTTACCTGTTTCAGAATACTTGTAACGAACCTTGAATTCCGGAAGATTGTGAATACTTGCTGGCAAGCCCAGTCGCTCAGGCGTACCGGAGGTGGTGTTGCTGGTCTTGCGACCGTAGTAAACCTGCGGATAACTTTTAACTGAAAACTGATTTCCTTCATCACGTTCCAACCAGTCGTAGTCCCATTTGGCAACGTAATTTCCAGGGCTACCACCCAGCTCAATACACTGCGACCATGTGTCATAGAAGACATCACTGTCATTCCAGGTATTGTTTTGCAGAACGTAGTCGCCGTATGAGATTTCCGCCCAGGGCTGGCACCAGCGCTGATTAAGCAGGGGTCTGCTGGCAGTCGCCGTTGTGCCATTTACCACTCTACAGGTTTGATCATTCTCATAGCCAAAACCATCGCCATTGCCATCGCTGGCGTCGGTAAGACATATGGGTCGTCCCGACGTGTTGTCAAAGCCGGGCGATGCCGCAGCAACCGGTGGGGGCGCCGCGCCCTCACTGCTATTGAAATCCGATCCGGGTTGAAAGTCACCCCAAACACAGGAGGCGCCAAACTCAAAGCCCCAGCCGTCACCGTTGTCGACCGCACGCGCAGAGCACTGCGGCGCGCCGCCGGAGTTATTGGCGCTCGAGGATCCGCCGTTAGAACTGGCGCCGTATACACAGGGTTGATTGTTTTCCCAACCCCATCCATCGCCGTTGTTTATTGCTGCTGATGTGCAAACCGGGCGTGAGCTTGTGGCTGTGCCTGAAGGCGCGGACGAGCTCGCAGTGTAACGGCAAGAGCGGTTATTCTCCCAACCCCAGCCGCCGCCATTGTTGATTGCCGCAGCAGTACAGGACGGATGTGTTGACTGTACCGTGCGGTCACCAGCGCTGGTTGTCGGGGTCCGGCAGGACCGGCCATGCTCATAACCCCAGCCATCGCCGTCAGGATCAGTTGCTGCACTCGAGCATTGCGGTGCACTTTGAGCAGATGCACTGCCAGAGAAGCCTAGCGCCGACGCTCCAATGATTAGCGGCACACACAACACCAAGCCTGGCACTTTTGTCAGGTATTTTCGAATCATCTGGTTGTTTCTTTCCAGTTAGCTTAAATTAAATCAGCCGTTGATTTAAATGGGTTCAAAGGCACAGACCAGCATCGCTGACTGTACAAATAAACACCCTCGGATTAAATTTACTTCCGAAGTATAAAATCCGATCAACACTGGTCAGGTTAAACGACAGTAATGGAAACGCTGGCAACCACGCTAATGTTAAGATTTTGCATTAAGTTACACACTTACGAGGCTGTTTATACTAACCTCGATCATTTACATTACACCATGGACACGTTTTCTATCCGCTGGTGCCGCCGAGACCTTCACCCGACCTCGCTATGTTTCTAGTTCATAACGTCGAGGGTAGTAGCAACAAGTATTCAGGCAGGGCAGTCGCTGATGTTGCGAAAAACCCTAATTTCATGTGTCGGGTTTTTCAACAAACTGATTTTGTTATATTTTTTTATTCAGCTTTACTAACTGGGCGGTAACATAGAAAGCAGGATTTCAGGAATAGAAATCAGTAAATCTATAAATCAGGCCAGCCGTTTGTACTTCACTCGACCGGGCTGAGCCGCATCGTCACCAAGGCGACGCTTGCGATCCGCTTCATATTCAGTGTAGTTTCCCGCGAAATATTCCACGTGTGAATCATCTTCATAGGCCAGTATATGGGTAGCAACCCGGTCGAGAAACCATCGATCATGCGAGATCACTATGGCGGATCCGGCGAAGTCCAGTAATGCTTCCTCCAGTGCCCGCAGCGTCTCCACATCAAGATCGTTCGAGGGCTCATCAAGCAGCAATACATTGGCGCCCTGTTTCAGAGTAAGTGCCAACTGCAGTCGGCCGCGTTCGCCGCCGGATAAATCACGCACCAGCTTTTGTTGATCGGCACCCTTGAAATTAAACCGTCCGATATAGGCTCGAGAGGGCATTTCAAAGCTACCAATGGTCACCAGATCCAGCCCATCAGACACCAGCTCCCAAACCGTTTTATCTCCTGTGAGTGCATCCCGGCTCTGATCAACCCAGGCCAGATCCACTGTTTCACCGATGTCGATACTTCCCTGGTCTGGCTTTTCGGTACCCATAATCATGCGAAAAAGTGTCGACTTTCCCGCCCCATTGCCACCGATAACCCCGATAATCGCTCCCTGCGGCACTGAAAACGACAGGTCATCTATTAGCAGGCGATCATCAAAGCCCTTACTGACGCCGTTGAACTCAATAACCTTTTCGCCAAGGCGCTGGCCAGTTGGAATATATATCTCGTTGGTTTCACTGCGTTTTTGAAACTCCTTCGACTGCAGCTCAGCGAACCGGGCGAGACGGGCTTTTGACTTTGATTGCCGCGCCTTGGCACCCTGCCGTACCCACTCAAGTTCTGCTTTCATCGATTTCGCATGAGAAGACTCCTGCTTGGCCTCCTGCTCGAGCCGTTCAGACTTAGCTGACAGCCAATCCGAGTAATTTCCTTCGAATGGAATACCTCGGCCCCGGTCGAGTTCCAATATCCAGCCAGCAACGTTGTCCAGAAAATATCGATCGTGGGTAATAGCTACAACAGTGCCGTCGAATTCATGCAGAAAACGCTCAAGCCAACCAACTGAATCTGCATCAAGATGGTTAGTGGGCTCGTCGAGAAGCAACATATCAGGTGATGACAGTAACAGCCTGCACAGGGCGACACGGCGTTTTTCACCACCAGACAGATTGCCGATCACGGCATCCCACGGCGGCAGACGCAGTGCATCGGCAGCTATCTCCAGCTGTCGATCCAGATCGTGACCACCGGAGGTTTGCAACATAGCCTCAAGCTTTGCCTGCTCGGCTGCCAGTGCATCAAAATCAGCATCGGGCTCGGCGTAGGCGGCATAGACTTCGTCCAGTCTCTCCTTCACCGCGTTTACCTCATCGACTGCAGTCTCGACAGACTGACGCACAGTTTCAGTGTCAGTCAGCTCTGGCTCCTGCGGCAGATATCCAACCTTAATGTCCGGCATTGGTCGTGCTTCACCTTCAATCTCGGCATCGAGACCGGCCATAATACGTAACAGGGTAGACTTCCCTGCCCCGTTCAGGCCAAGCACCCCAATTTTTGCTCCCGGAAAAAAGGACAGTGAAATATCCTTTAGTATTTCCCTTTTCGGTGGCACTACCTTGCCAACCCGATTCATTGTGTAGACGTATTGTGCCATCGGACAGATCGTTTTATAAAAGCTTAAAGGAAAGGAAACTACCACAGCCAGCCGACAGTGACTATTAGCGTTGATCATTCGGCCATTAACCAAATCCCCGCTGTGCAGATCGTCGTAACAATTTTACACATCTGTCATACGTCTGTGCTGACACGTAAACTTCCGATACAACCATGAATACTTAGACAATTCCTTCTATTATTGGATGTAACAGCAAACTCTGCCACGGTGTGTAAGCAGACGACGCACCGCTCAGTAGCACAACTACAGCAGCAACTTAGAGCACTCTATTTTCAGTTCAACTACCTCTCATCACCCAGGATCTCTGCATTTATGAGTAATTACATCAGCCACGGCGAGCTTGGCATCGCAAAACCGCTATATGATCTCGTCAATGACGAAGTGTGCCCCAACACAGATGTTGAGCCGGCGACATTCTGGACAGAGCTCGAAGCCATCATCAAAGAGTTCGCCCCGCGTATCAAAGCACATTTGGCCACCCGCAACGATCTGCAGGAGCAAATAGACAGCTGGCACCGGGAAAATAAAACCGCTGATGCCGCCAGTTACAAAAAATATCTGACAGACATCGGCTACCTCGAGCCCGCTGAACCCGCATTCTCTGTCAACACCACCAACGTAGACCCGGAGATTGCAACTATTGCCGGCGCTCAACTGGTTGTACCACTGGATAACGCTCGCTTTGTACTCAATGCGGCAAACGCTCGCTGGGGCAGTCTGTACGACGCTCTATATGGTACCGATGCTATTCCCGAGACGGATGGCGCTACCCGAGACGGCGGATATAACCCGGCCAGGGGTGCAAAGGTTGTTGCCTATACACGCAGCTTTCTCGACGAGCACTTTCCACTCGCCAGCGGCTCACATGTCGACGCTACCGGCTACACTGTCGACAACGGCCAACTGCATATAAAACTCGCCAATAGCTCAACCACCTTGAGCGATGCCGATCAGTTCAAAGGCTACAACGGCAATGCAGATGCTCCGCAAACAGTGCTGTTGGGCAAAAACAAGTTACATGCAGAACTATGCTTTGATGCCAGTCATCCTATTGGAAAAACCGATGCCGCAAATCTATGCGATGTCATTCTGGAATCTGCGGTTACAACCATTATGGATTGCGAGGACTCGGTAGCGTCAGTAGATGTAGACGACAAGGTGCAGGTGTATCGCAACTGGCTCGGCTTGATGACTGGAACCCTGGCGCATTCATTCAACAAGGAAGGCCGCACTATAGATAGAAAGCTAAATGCCGACCGAACCTACACAGCGCCAGACGGCTCCACACTTTCTTTAGCCGGGCGCAGCGTGTTGCTGGTGCGAAACGTAGGTTCTCAACTGGAAATTGACGCAGTAACTTATCAGGGCAAAGCAGTTCCCGAGACCCTGATAGATGTTATGGTCACATCACTTGCAGCCAAACACGATCTTCTGAAGAACGGGAAGTTTCGCAACAGCCGTTCCGGGTCCGTATACATAGTAAAGCCTAAAATGCACGGCTCACAGGAAGTGGCACTGGCATCGGAATTGTTTGGTCGGGTCGAAAAAGCCCTGAGCATTGACACCAATGCGTTAAAAATGGGCATCATGGATGAAGAGAAACGCACAACGGTCAATTTAAAAAACTGCATCAAAGCCGCGCAGGAGCGAGTTGTCTTTATTAACACCGGTTTTCTTGACAGGACAGGCGATGATATCCATACCAGCATGGAAGCCGGTGCCATGTTGCCGAAAGCCGAAATCAAGCAAGCCACCTGGCTGCTTGCATACGAGGATAACAATGTTGATTGTGGTCTCGCCTGTGGTCTGCAGGATCATGCTCAAATAGGTAAGGGTATGTGGGCCATGCCAGACGAGATGGCTGCCATGCTCGACACAAAAATCGGACATCTGCAACAAGGCGGAAACACCGCCTGGGTACCCTCACCTACTGCAGCCACCTTGCATGCGACACACTATTTTAAAGTCAATGTCAGAGACAGACAAAACGAACTGAAGAGCCGTTCTGCTGCCAGCCTCGATAGCATCCTCACCATACCGCTGTTACCAGCTGGGCGTAACCTCAGTAGCGAGGAAATCGAAAACGAACTTGACAACAATGCACAGGGAATACTCGGTTACGTCGCACGTTGGGTTGGACAGGGTATCGGTTGTTCTAAAGTACTCGATATCAACAATGTTGCGCTAATGGAAGATTGTGCAACCCTGAGAATTTCCAGCCAACACATTGCTAACTGGGTACATCACGGCATTATCAGCGAACAACAGGTTATCGACTCTATGAAAAAGCTGGCAGTGGTTGTCGATGAGCAAAACAAGGGGGACAGCGACTACCAACCCATGTCCACTGACTTCGACAACAGCGTTACCTTCCAGGCATCTCTGGACCTCGCACTCAAGGGAAGAGAACAACCAAACGGTTATACAGAATTTATACTGTACGAGCGCAGGGCAGAAGCCAAGCACGCGGCATAGGCAATGCTGCACTTCAGGGCGATGGTCACTATTAACAGTGCTTATCAGTAATCAGTGGCCATCGCCTGCATCTCAAACAAACGCATTCGCGCGCAAAAGCCACAGGACATAGGGGCGCGCAAAAAAGCTGGCCGACAATTTTCGGACACCGCCAGAAATCGGATGAATCGAAATCAAACAGCAAGTGATGATAATAACTGCCTTTTATTCGCTCCTGAATTTCCCCGTTAAATCCCGGCGCACACCGCGCCGGTGATTCGGTTTCAACTGCTACTGCACCACTTTCCGATTGTAAACAAACAACCGATACTCGATACATATTGCACCCAAATGTGCGCTATTGCCGGTAAATGATGACACTAAAAAACCCTTTAACAGAACCAGTCCACACCTGAAATTTCCGATTGGCACGAAGACTGCGCCATCTGTCCTGCATCCGCATCATGAATCCGGCCACTACAACCTCTGTTGCTCTGCGCAGTTTTGGCAGGGAATTCAAGTCAGCGCCATTCTCAAAGTTAACCGGATAAAGGAATGCGGTTTCACCCTGCCACAACGAGGTGACTCATGGCACAAACTATCGCAAGCGTCGACCCGGGAAATTCTTTGGATGACACGGCGCAGGCACATGGTATGCGAACGCTATTCAGGAAGATTAGCGACCCGCTGAAATCTCTGCTACTACTTCGGTACACTCTGCTCAACGTACTGGCATTCTCGCTTCTTGCAGTTGCCTATAAGCAGGGTTACGTAGAACAGGTAATCGAAGCAGACCAAACCTATCTTTCTGTTGTTATTTTTATAGTCTTCCTGGTCGGCCTGGGATTGTGCACACACAGGATCTGGCAAACCAACAGCGAAATTGACGCGCTCAACAGTAAAGCGGGTATCAACTCCCCAAAGGTTGCCCACCTCGTCACAGCAATCAGTAGCAATAAGGCAGAGTCGCGCGCAAACCTGAGCGGTTCCATGCGCATGCGCGTTGCGCATCGGATCTCGGTTGTTCGACACCTGGGAAACACACTGGTACTACTTGGGCTGATTGGAACGGTACTCGGGTTTATCATTGCGCTATCAGGTGTTGATCCGGAAAAGACATCTGATGTGAATGCCATAGCGCCGATGGTGTCAACGTTAATACAGGGCATGTCTACCGCTTTGTACACAACATTGATCGGGTCGATATTGAACGTGTGGCTAATGGCCAACTACCAACTACTCACAGGCGGGACAGTTCACCTGATCAGTTCGCTGCAAGATCAAGTAGAACGAAATGCGTGAACTCGACCTCTTTGATGAAGAGAGCACATCTACGCTGTTTCGCGATGTCATCATGCTGGCACTCGCAGGCTTTGTTACGCTGGTCATGCTCATTCTGCCTCACGTAAACCCTAAAGCTGTTGCAGAGGAAACCGCCAAGTCACCGGGCAACCTGACAGTTGAGCTACGCTGGCCGGATGATATCAATGCAGATGTAGACCTTTGGGTTGAAGCACCGGGAGACATTCCAGTCGGTTATTCAAACAAGGGAGGCCAGGTCTTCAACCTGTTGCGAGATGATTTAGGTGACACAGCAGATCTGACTGGTTTGAATTACGAATTCACCTACAGTCGCGGTGTACCGGCAGGAGAATACGCAGTAAACGTCCACCTCTATCGAAACCCCACCGGCGTTTACCCGATCCCAACGACCGTCGTCGTCAGCCTAAAAAAACCAGGCCACAAATCTGCCAAGCAAATACTGGTAAGCAAACTGGATCTGACCCATCAAGGCGAAGAATCAACCGTGTTTAGATTCAATCTCGACGACGATTCCAACCTGGTTACAGGCAGTGTACACAACCTGCCGAAACAACTAAGAAATAGAAAATCATGACGGTTACAACGCATTGGTTTGTCATCGCCGCCGCCATGGTGGGATTGCTGGCTTCTATCGCAATCTGGGCACCACGATCACTCAAGCTCAAAGTGTTCGCATTGTTTTGTGCCAGCCTGTTTTTACCACTAGGCTATATCAGCTTTAACGATATTTTAAGTCGCCCCAAGCCCATCAGCCTGGAAAGCGCCCATAAGAAAATCGAGGAAGTAGGCATCGTCAGTGCGCTGATGAAAGAGGATGTTGGAATATACCTGTGGGTGCAACTACCGGACGTAACAGAACCTCGATCATACAAACTGCCCTGGTCGGACGAAGTTGCCAAGCAGTTGCACAAGGCTCAGCAGGATGCCGAAGCAACAGGCACCGAAGTTAAAATGAAAAAGCCGTTTGAAAAAAACATGGAAACTCGCGAAGCAATATTCTATGCATCGCCTCAACCGGCACCTCCGCCAAAAGCGGCGCCGGATGAAAAACCGGTTCTGTTTAACGCTTCAGCAACGAATGACTAACCTAGCCTGGATTATTCATAAGGCGACAAGTAAATATTAGCGAAATGCTATGTATACAGTTCCAAATCACTTTTT
>CAYMVV010000157.1:0-3578 GCA_964393885.1 uncultured Granulosicoccaceae bacterium
AGATGCCCGCACAAGCACTCGTTGCGGGCTTTTTCTCAATAGTTTTCCTGAAAATTCATAGCCTGCAACCCGCCACTATCAAGCATGCTATATTTGCCTCGGGAACTCACGGACTAAAAAATGCTCCGCGTACTACTGATAGACGATGATGAGAAACTGGCGCCACTACTGTGTGAGTACTGTGCCATGTACGATATTTCTATCGACTCGGCATTGCTGCCGTCAACAGGATTTGAGCGCTTACAAAACGACATTTACGACGCAGTAATTCTTGATGTCATGTTACCAGAGATGGACGGCTTTAAAGTCTGTCGAAAAATTCGCGAAACTCGCAACACACCAATCATTATGTTAACCGCTCGGGGCGAGGTTACCGATCGTATAGTGGGGCTTGAAACCGGAGCTGATGACTATCTGCCCAAACCATTTGAACCACGCGAACTGGTCGCCCGGCTAAACAATATTGTAAAACGCAACCATCCGGACTCCCCTGACAGCAGCGTCATACGCTTTCCCGAGCTATCCATCGACCTGGCCCTCAGAGAAGTCACCGTGCAGGAAGCATTGTTACAGTTAACCACAATGGAATATGAGCTTCTGGTATTACTTGCCGAGAGCCCCGGAAAAAATTTCACCAGAGACGACATACTGAATCATCTTAAGGGTACAGAGACTGAGCTATTTAGTCGTTCAGTTGATATTTTAGTGAGCCGTCTGCGCACGAAATTGAAACCCCTGATGCCAATAAAAACTGTGTATGGGTCAGGCTATACATTTCTTGGTAAAAGATTATGAGCACCGCAAACCTGACTGCCACTGCCACTGCCACTGCCACTGCCACTGCCACTATGAACACCTGCACCAGCATCGGCATTAATATCGATAACAATACTAACCACCTGTGTCATATCTCTGTGTGAAATTTATGCTTAAAAGCGATGTTTAAATCTATTTTCGGGCTTTGGCGCCGTTCACTGTCTGCCAGACTGCTGGTGCTGTTTATGCTCATCTGCCTGGTGCTTGTAACACTGCTAATCGCGTCCGCCAGACACGGATTTCACTCCCAATGGCAATTTACTATTAAGCCTCATCTGGTACAGTACCTCGCCTATCTGACAGATGATATCGGTACGCCACCAGATGCCCAGCGCGCTACGGAGTTGGCAAGTGTGTTACCGGTCAACATCTATATTGAAGGGCCAAATACACATTTTTCAACCAACAATACGCCACTGGACCTTACCGACCTGAATTTTGAACGTCGCCGCTACAGACACAAAGGCAACAAGAAACGACGGGCATTAAGCGAGTCCGGTATTGAAATCGGTGAACACGGCGATCGTACCGTATTGAGGCACCGCTCAGGCGACTACAGTGTCTACTTTGAACTATTGCACCGAAGACCTGGGCCCCATAACGATGTAGGTTCACTGGCGGCTTTAGTCGCCCTGCTCGCCATACTGGTCTGTTGTTATCTGATACTGCGAAGGATGCTAAAGCCGGTCACCGATATATCACAGGGCGTAAAGCGTATGGGCGGGGGTGAATTGAGCTATCGTATCCCGGTAAGAGCAAATAATGATCTTGGCAGCCTGGTGAGAAGCATCAACACAATGGCTTCCGATATAGAAAAAATGCTTGATGCAAAACGTCAATTGCTGCTCGGTGCCAGCCATGAATTGCGATCACCTCTCACCCGTGCTCGCATCGCAACCGAGATGCTACCCGAATCAGGTAACAGACAACGATTGACCGAAGATCTACAGGAAATGGAGAAATTAATCGCCGACCTGCTGGAAAGTGAGCGGATGAATCAGGGACATTCCGTATTATCAAAAACGCAAACTAATCTAAAAGATCTCGTTGATGAGGTATGCGCTGATCTGGGCGCTACCAACGCGGTCAATACAGTTGCTGACATACCGAACGTTACGATCGATCGCACTCGAATCCGACTGCTGCTTCGCAATCTGATTGGCAACTCACTAACACACGGGGGCCCATCCCCGCCCACAATAGCGGCAACGCTTGGTTCCGCCGTCAGCCCTGCCTCTGGTGCGAAGATGGACATGTTAAAAATAGCCGTAGCGGACAGTGGGCCCGGCGTTGATCCGACACACATCGATCAGCTAACCGAACCGTTTTATCGCACGGACGAGTCCCGCACTCGCTCCAGCGGTGGATTTGGACTGGGGCTTTACCTGTGTAAACTGATCGCAGAGGCACATGGTGGAAATATCCATATCGACAGTGTCAGGGGCCAGGGAACAACCGTTTCGGTATTGATTCCTGTAGACTCCGCGCTTGGCTAGTACCATGCTAATCTGCGGCTGGTCCCGCACTGTTGGTAGCCACGCTTTCTCAGAGCGATTGTCTCAGAGCGTTGTTTTCACTGTGCACTCCTTTTTTGTCACCTGCTAATTGATAATTGCAAAAGAAAAACAGAAAAAACACAGAGCCCTGGAATCAGGGATCAAGCCAGATACGGTCGGTAAACCAGGTTCGCGCCTCAACAACCTAGTGTCGTGTGACACTCAAATTAACCTTATGCATCCATCCAAACGTGCCGCCTGGGCGATATTCTTTGTCTTTTTTTCCGAGTCTCTGGTGCTGGGCAACTGGATCCCTCGCATACCAGACATCAAGGATCAGGTCGGTCTTACAGAGTTTACGCTGGGTGTTTGTCTGCTCGCCATTCCAGCCGGTACGATTTGCGCGTTTCTGGTGGCCGGACGACTGATTGAGCATACGGGATTGCGCAACAGTTGCCGCATCTGGCTGCCCCTGTGGGCGCTGTTATTCACCCTGCCCGGTCTTGTCACCAGTGTGTACTGGCTCTTTGCGATCTTATGCCTGGCAGGTTTTGCTATTGGCCTGTGCGAAGTTGCCATGAACAGCAAGGCAGACATGATAGAGATACAGTTTTCTAAACGCATCATGAGCCGTTGTCACGGATTCTGGAGTCTGGGGTCTATGATTGGTGCTCTGATTGGCAGCGCATTGGCACAGTGGGGATGGTCAGTTGCACAGCACTATCTGCTGGTGATGCCATTGATAGCTGTTTTTGCATGGCTGGTTTGCAGTGCCTTACCAATGGACATCGAAACCGCACCCGACGGCGCAGATACTGCGGACAAGGCATCTCACACATTCAGGCTACCCTCCGCTGCAATGGCAATGCTCTGCCTGATGCCAGTGGGCATCATGATGATAGAGGGAGCCTATATCGACTGGTCAGCGTTATTCATGCGTGAAGAATTGAATGCCAGTCCGATTATCATTGGCATTACCTACTCATTTTTTTCACTGGTGATGGCTGTCGTCAGACTATCCGGTGACTATCTGGCAGAAAAATTCGGCGTCACTCGTCTGATTAAAGTATCAACCGTGTCCGCCGCCGCAGGCATAACACTATTTGCACTGGCACCTGATATTACATTTGCATTTATCGGCGCTGCCTTGTCCGGATTCGGTGTTGCACTGGTCTACCCAATCGCGATTACCGCCGCTGCCAGACGACCGGGCAACGTCACCGACAATGTGGCATCGATGTCATTGTTTGCGTTTGCCGCATTTCT
>CAYMVV010000157.1:3678-7628 GCA_964393885.1 uncultured Granulosicoccaceae bacterium
TTGGGCTCTATTTTGTTATTGAATGAATAGTAAGCGGAACCCGTATAGTCGTTAAACATGCCAAACGACTGATAGATTTCCTCCTGCAGGCACGTGCGCACCATCTCCCGCGGCAGGTCTTTGTTAACAAAAACCAGAGCCTGGCGAATTTCCATATAAGCCGTTTGAAATGGTGAGAAAAAACACTTTACCCCCTGTGGATTGGAGAATGCCTTTTGATAAACCGGTCGTAAGGGTATGGCCCTGGTGATGGCCTCCATTTCCGCCACATCCGCAAAGATTACAAAAAAGTTTCCGCATGCACCGCCCGCCGACTCTGCTTCCACACAATCTGACAATGTAAACCTTGCCGAGCGCTTTAACGATTGCAAATAGGTCTGCGCATCTCGGTAGGAATCATCCGCCACTTCAACGGTTAAATTAACCAGAGAAACAATCTCTGCAATGACCGCACGTGCGTAGTCAGCCGCACTATCCTGAGGTGCTTCAACGGTAGTGCCTGAATCGGTAGTGCCCGAATCGCTATTCCCTGTATCGTCCCATGTAATGTCGCCCACCACCACAAGTCGGACAGGCCGTATCCACTGGCTAATAACGTTTACGTTACCACCGAGAATATGCACGGCTTCGTCGAACACCTGTCGGTGCTCTGATTTGTGCAAACGCGTCGGCAGGGTGGTGGTGTCAACCAAAGGCTCGGCGATTGCGTTGTTAACAGCAATGGGTGTAGCGATGGCTGCAGCGATAACCAGTGCCAGCATGACAGGTGGTCCGCGCCATAGCCTGCTATAAAAATTCCTAGTAACCACAGCTAATCATTCAGAATGCCCCGCCACGAGTCATGTGCGCTGCCTTGTTCTACTGCCAACAAAGAAAGCAAATAGCATCACAGCCGTGACAATCATCATACCCATCCCCTCACGCGCCGTTTCGACTTCCCACCAGACCTCTTGCTTCCACCAGCCCGGTGTTTTGGGCCAGTAGTAAAACGTTAACGCCAGCGAGGCTAAAATGGTGAACAACAGCAAAATTCGCAAGACGCCGTAAGCAAGTAAACCGGGATTGCTCGCCGCAATCAGTGCCCAGGCGGTGGGCACCAGGTAGATCGCCATCCACATAAGACCATCAGGGTCATTAAACTGGACAACGATGAAAAGCACCATCAATACACAAAGAAGCAAGCTGATTACTCTGAGCATTGTCGATGGACGGGTCGGATCCGTACGGGTTTCACTTTCAGTAGTCATGCTGCTCGATCACTCCCGGTAACATATGAGAACTGCTTTTCGTCGTAATGTATCATTTTTTTGCAGAGTTTCTCTCGACGAAAGAAATCAAACGCTGGCAAATCTTTCACCGCAACAGGTCCTGAACCGATACGCCCTGACAGTATTATCGAGTCCGGTACCAACCAGATCCGGATGTAACGGACGTCGACGGGTTGACGTTAAAAGATACGCGTTTATGATGAGAAATTCCATGCTCGCATATTTGCGACTCCGTCCCGCTCCGCCAAGCAAGGTGGGGTTCTTGCAAATGTGTAGAATAGGACCGACTGATCAATTACGGCTGTGCCTGAATCCGGATCATGTCGCGTTGCACTGACAGTGCTCGAGGCCGGACGACCTGACAAACAAAAACGAAGGCCACATGCGGGAGTCACGATGAAACAGAGCGCGAAGCAGGACAACAAAAAATCGTCCCCGGGTGTAACAACAGCCTGGCAACGCTTCTCGATTCCCTACGAGTTTCCCGTCTGCTTTACCAGCAAGCTGTTCGACCCGGCAAACCCATTGTTGAAAGATACCCTGTGTCGACTGGAAAGCGACAAGTGCCACCGTGTCGCGATCTTTGTGGATGCGGGTATGCTCGACGCAAAACCTGATCTGCTCACAAGCATCGATGACTATTTTGCCAACTATAAAGCGTCTATTAAACTCGTCGGTACGGTGATGGCCATGCCTTCCGGTGAAAAGCTGAAATCCGAATTACATTTTGTGGAGCAGATGCAACAGCATCTGTATGACCACCACATCGATCGTCATTCGTACGTCATCGGAATCGGTGGCGGCGCGCTCCTTGATGCTGTCGGACTGGTGGCTGCGACATCGCACCGAGGCATTCGCCATATACGTATTCCAACTACCGTGCTGTCGCAAAATGACTCTGGTGTGGGCGTCAAGAACGGCGTCAATCTGTTTGGTCAGAAGAACTACATTGGTACCTTTGCACCACCGTTTGCGGTACTGAACGACTACGATTTCATCGAAAGCCTGCCCAAACGTGACAAAATCAGCGGCATGGCGGAAGCGGTTAAGGTTGCGCTAATCCGCGACAGCGAATTCTATCTGTGGCTGGAGCAGCACGCCGATGATCTGGCATTGTTTCGCCCCGATGCAATGAAATATATGATCAGGCGCTGCGCCGAATTGCACATGCATCAGATTGCGCACGGTGGTGATCCGTTCGAAACCGGCAGTGCGCGGCCGCTGGATTACGGACACTGGTCAGCTCACAAGCTGGAGACCATGACACGCTACCACCTGCGTCATGGTGAAGCGGTGGCCATCGGCCTGGCGCTGGATACTCACTACTCAGTAGCCTGTGGTCTGCTGGAAGCCGGCGCAGAAGATCGGGTCTGCTTTCTACTCGAGCATCTGGGCTTCAAATTGTGGCATCCCGCGCTGGAAATTCAGGACAACCAGGGCGACCTGGAAGTCATGCAGGGTATTCAGGATTTTCGCGAGCATCTGGGTGGTGAACTGACCATCACCTTATTAAAGCAACTGGGCAGCGGACACGAAGTACACCAAATTGACGTAAAGCTGATGGCAGACAGCATCGAGTGGTTGAAACAACGCTACGTGTAAACTGGCTGGTGTGCCTGACGCGTTACAGCGCAATTTCTCGCAATTGCACGGGCAGATAGCTCTCGAAAAGTTGCCCGACAAAAATTGGAGACGCGCAATCTGGCTGATCTTGGGGCATTATTGTACGGTAAAGACATCTGGCCCGAAGACCTCCATGCACACACAGCATGCACACACAGCATGAACACATACCTTGAACGTACACCATGAATACAGCAGTCGACGCTAAAGCCGCCGCCCTCATCAGGGCCTGGCTCACTGACAGGTTATCAACGGAGCAACAGAGCTGGCTCGACACCCAGCTCGACAAAGTGCTGGTTGCCAACTCCGATCGCGATTTACACATCACACTCGGCATGATCCCGCGTAAACTGGGCCGTGCCGATCTGAATCTCAGCACAGATGAGCTGGCTGCAGCAAATGATGCCAGACCCGGCTGGGACCCGTCGCAATGGAGTACCGACTGTGCGGCTCGCGTGTATGTTCTGTGCAAACTAGCCTCGCAAGACGACAATAGATTTGCTGACACGCTGGTTGATTTATGTCGCAACGCCGATCTGGCAGAGTCTCTGGCACTGTACAATGGTGCCTGTCTCTACCCGCTCAGCGAAGCGCTGGACCGACAGCTCGGCGAAGGCTTGCGCACCAATATGCGCGCGGTATTCGAATCCATCGCCCACCACAGTCCCTACCCGGCCGAGCAGTTTGACCAGAACCGCTGGAACCACATGGTGCTCAAGGCATTGTTCATCGACAGCACACTGTCTCCAATTCAAGGCCTCGATAAACGCGCTAATGCCGAACTGGCGACCATCCTCTGTGACTATGCCCACGAGCGCTGGGCTGCCAATCGAACGGTAACACCCGAGCTGTGGCGATGTGTCGGCCCGTTCGCAACCGATGCGATGATCGAAGACCTGCGTCGTGCCACCCAGTCAGAAAACATCACCGAACGCGCTGGCGCCCTGCTGGCACTGCACCGTTGCGACAACCCGCTGGCCATGTCTATCCTCGATGAATTTCCGGCGCAGCGCGATGATATCGCCAGTGGAAAACTGTCTTGGGACTGGGTCGCCACGC
>CAYMVV010000157.1:7728-10897 GCA_964393885.1 uncultured Granulosicoccaceae bacterium
GGAATTGACCACGGGATCGAACTAGTCGAAGATGTTTATACCCTGACAGTCTCAACCAGACGCCACTGCAGCGAGGCGTCGACACAACCAATTGCGGAGAAAGCCCACTGATGTTTATCGACCCCCACGCGCATATGATTTCCCGCACCACGGACGACTACGAGGCGATGGCAGCAGCTGGTGTGGTAGCCGTGATAGAACCAGCCTTCTGGGTCGGACAGCCGCGCACGCATGTGGGCACCTATATCGACTATCTATCGGCCATCATCGGCTTCGAGCGCTTCCGATCAGGGCAATTTGGCATTCGCCACTACTGCACCGTCGGTCTCAATTCTAAAGAAGCCAATAATGAAGAGCTGGCCGAAGCAGTGATGGAGATTCTTCCGCGCTTTGCGCTAAAGGAGGGCGTCGTCGCAATCGGCGAGATCGGCTACGATGAGCAGACAGACCTTGAAGATCGCTACTTTCGGGCACAACTGGAACTCGCAAAGGAACTTGAGCTGCCGGTCATGATCCACACACCCCACAGAGATAAAAAACGCGGCACAACCCGCTCAATGGACGTCTGCGAGGAACATGGTATGGACCCGACCATGATTGTTGTTGATCACAACAATGAAGAGACTGTCAGCGAGGTGCTGGACCGTGGTTACTGGGCTGCGTTTTCAATTTATCCGTCGACAAAAATGGGCAATGCCCGCATGGTGGATATCCTCGATCAATACGGCGCTGAGCGCATTATGGTCGACTCAGCCTGCGACTGGGGTATATCCGAACCTCTGGGTGTTGCCAAAACCGCGAAGCTGGCGCTGGAAAGAGGTATTCCCGCAGAGAACGTCCACAAGGTGTGTTACGCAAACGCACTGGCAGCCTACGGTCAAAGTGGTCAAATGCATGAAGACGACTGGCTCAACCCGGCGCCGATCGATCAGCGCACTGTCTACGAAGGCAACTCAATTCTGCGCGGTGGCCGCGAACCTCTGGTCGAGGAGACCGCTGTGAAGCGCAATGCCGATGATTTGATCATTGAGTAGTCCACCGAAGCAACCACCGGTAGACGCGAATACCACACCTGCCAGCGCTCTGCTGGATATTGGCCTGCACGAGAAAATTACCGCGATTGATCCTGTAGAGGGCCATTACCCGATCGATAAACTGGATGCCCACATCCACAACGTGCCACACGTTGCCATCTCAATCTTTATATTTGATAACGAACATTTACTGCTGCAACAACGCGCTGCAACCAAATACCACTCCGCCGGGCTATGGGCAAACACGGTGTGCTCCCACCCCAGATGGAATGAAACACCAGACGCTTGTGCTGAACGCCGCTTGATGGAAGAAATGGGTTGTTCCGCATCGCTGAGTGACTTTGGCCAAATCGATTACGCAGCGCAGGTTGGTGAACTATACGAGAACGAGTCAGTGCATTGCTTTTTCGGACAGTTGCCACAACGCAGTCTGGCTGACAACTTTAACCCGCTGGAGGTTGCAGCGATTGAGTGGCTGACCATACCGCAAATTGTACAAAAAATAGAAAGCCAGCCAAAACGATTTACCGAGTGGTTCAAGATCTATATGGCTATACACCGCGACATGATAGAAGCCATTATCCGTTGATGCGCCAGCGGGTTTTCCGGTCAGATCTATAGTTTTTAACCATATATTACTAATTACCATTGTTGCAGCAACAACTTGTAAAACAGCCCCTTACAAAAGAGTAGCGACTCGCTACATTCAGTGTTGACGCTATTTAAACAATTGTGATAGCTTGTTTTTTGCACTTTACTGCAACATCCAGCTGCTTTGCCGCCGGGTACGGGCAGACACGCTCCATGCAACCCTGTCTGCCCAAAAAGCGATAAACTGCGTGATAAACTGCGTACTGGTTTGTACCAAATCCAGTTGCCATTGATTTGCCATTCCTTTGCAATGATCTGGCAATTACACCACTCTTGGGGGAAATATATATGCGACTAAGTAAACTCGCGGCAGCGGTAGTTCTGAGCACAGGGCTCGCCGGTGCAGGACTGCTTGCAGGTGCTTCCACAGCTGCTGCAGAAGGCGTGAAAGTTAAACTCGAACCGTACGTTACCGGCGTAAACGCCCCGTTAGCGATGGTTCAACCCGACGGCGATGATCGCAAGTTTGTAGTAGAGCAATTTGGCCGGGTAAGAGTCGTCAATGCTGCAGGCGAACTCGAAGCCGAACCATTTCTCGATATTCGTAACATGATCGTCACGCAGTGGTCTGATTTTGACGAGAGAGGGCTGTTGGGGCTTGCCTTCCATCCTGACTTCAAAAGCAACGGCAAATTCTACGTGGCATTCAGTGGCCACTTGGACTTCGACGCGGATCTGGGTAAGGAATTCTGGTGGTCTCACACCAATACCGTAGCCGAGTTCACTGTATCTGAAGACAATCCAAATGTAGCGAATCCTGCATCCATGCGGATCATCACCGCAACCGACTGGCCTCAGTTCAACCACAATGGCCACTGGATAGGCTTCGGCCCTGACGACATGTTGTATATCTCTATGGGAGATGGCGGATATGCCAACGACTGGGGTATCGGACACAATGTAACGGAAGGCAATGGTCAGGATCTGACGACACCTCTGGGTAAAATCCTGCGGGTTGACGTCAACAAATCTGAAAACGGCAAGAACTATGGCATTCCGTCCGACAATCCTTTTGTCGGTAACGATGATGCTCTCGATGAAATTTACGCCTACGGTTTGCGTAACCCCTGGCGCTGTTCTTTCGATACCGGTGACAGCAAGCTGATGTGCGGCGACGTACAGCAAAACAGCTACGAAGAAATCGATATCATTGAAAAAGGCGGCAACTACGGCTGGCGCAAAATGGAAGCGACTCACTGCTTCGACTACACCAAGCCGGACGACCACCCTGCTGATTGCGAAACCGATGACCTGATAGAACCGGTCCTTGAGTACAGCAACTGTACAGCCAAGCCAGACGGATGCAAAGGCATCTCGGTTACTGGCGGTTACGTCTATCGCGGTGCCAATCAGGATTGGGACGGCAAGTATATCTTTGGAGACTGGAGCAAATCCTTCGCACAGATGAAAGGCCAGATCTTTATTGGTTCGCCAAGCGATGGTGGAGAGTGGGATATGGAAGTCGCCGAAGTGGCAAACATGCC
>CAYMVV010000158.1:0-10791 GCA_964393885.1 uncultured Granulosicoccaceae bacterium
AGTGGCCATCCATACTTTCCACTGTCCGTTTACTGGACCAATTACTGTTGGCTCTTTTACTGGAAAGGATATAGACCGCAATCGGTACGGTGAGAATCTCCCGCTCTGTTGTTGCGGCGTCGCCTATAGCAGCTTTGGCGTTGGACGAACTGAAGGCAAGTGCCGCCATCACCCCCAAAATCAGAAACCCGAGTTGTCTGTAGTATCGCATAATCACGTTTACATTCCGGTTGAGTTGGAGTGTGGCGTCACTGTGGATTCGAACAGGATATTGGCCGATGCGTGGTACACGGTTTACGACGAAAACAATGTGATCGTTTCATCAATTTTCAACGTTGTTATAAATCTGATATAAATTACCCGAAACTGTTTATGTGACGCCAGATCATAGCCTCAAGCGGCACACCGACAATAGTAGATCGAAATAGAGTATGCGAAAAGAGTACAGGAACAAGTGCGAGAAAATATAGAGCCAGATGACGCATACAAGAGCGGACACCGTTTTCAGGCACTGTGCTTCAAAAAGCGACGCGCTCATGCAAGAGCCGTTACCCGTGCCGGTCATGGAGGAGTTTGTCGTGTTTACCTGTAAACATAAATGCGCCGGGCTGTTATTGGTAGTATTCGCGCTGGTTTCTCTGCCTGTCCAGTCTGAACAGGACTATGTAGCGCTGGGTAAGCAAATTCTCATTGGCACGGACGCGCAGCGCAATGCGGCAAGCGATGCGATTATTGAACGTGGCGGCGTCGATTTGGTTCCCACCCTGGTGCTGTTAATGCGTATCGGGGGTTCGCATGTGGCCACACAGCGGGCGCTGAGTGCTTTGACCGGAGTAACTCTGCGCACCTGGCGCGAGGCCATGCTCTATCAGGAAGCGCATCCCGAGATCATTCCTCATCCTAGCTACTATGAGCTCAAACTGTGGTACTGGAGCGGCATTGATAAAGACTTTCTGTCTCTGTTCGGCAATCCTGCAGAGCGTTCTAATATGCGCATTCGCTTCGAGGAGATTACCTGGGGCGGCGCACGTTACGACGACATCCCCCCGCTTGATAACCCGACACTGATAGACGCTGCAGAGGCAGACTATCTGCTCGATGACGACCTCGTGTTTGGCATAGAGATAAACGGAGACGCTCGCGCTTACCCGCACCGCATTATGGGCTGGCACGAAATGCTGAATGATGTCATAGGCGGGGTGCCAGTGGCACTGGCGTACTGTACGTTATGTGGCGCGGGCATCTTGTATGAAAGCTCGACAGGCAATAGCAGCAAGCCTTTTGTATTTGGTTCATCGGGATTGCTGTACCGATCGAATAAACTCATGTTTGACCGGCAGACAAACAGCCTGTGGAATCAATTCACCGGCGAGCCCGTATCAGGAACACTGGCGCACTCAGGTATTGTATTGCAGACAAGGCCCGTCACCATTACTTCATGGGCCAGTTGGCGTGCGCAGCACGCCGATACCAGAGTATTGTCACTGGAGACCGGACATTTTCGAAACTACGATTCCGGTGTGGTTTATCGCGACTATTTCGCTTCAGAAGATCTGATGTTTCCCACCGTTACTGATCAAAGTCGCCTTCGACAAAAAGAACGCGTCTACGGCATTCGCGTCGCGGGTGGAGCGAAGGCATGGCCGCTGGATGCCTTCACTGAGACTCCCGTCATCAACGACAAGGTTGGTTTTTTCGATGTTGTATTGATCGGTGATAGCAATACGCGAACGGTGCGTGCCTTTGAGCGAGGTGAACAGGTGTTTTCTGGTGATCAATCCGCTCTCAAGGGACTTGGTGGCATCTGGCAAATCAATGAAGATGCATTGCTCGGACCGGACGGGCAGCGGCTGCCCAGACTCCCCGGTCACGTCACATACTGGTTTGCTTGGGACGGCTTTCTGGGTGCCAAAAGCCAGCTCTATACTGATCATCTGACTGAATAAAACAACAGCACGGACAGTCGCTCAAAACTGCAGCAGGAATAAGCCTGCGATCGGGATGATTAAGCGCGGACAATTTCCTCGGGACTAATAATTAAAGTCGCGGGGCATACAACTATAGCCCCGCGCTATTTACCACTTGAACCGTTCCTTGTCTTTTCGTGGCTACAGTGGAGCGTTGATACCCAACGACGCCACTAGATTTAAAGCGTGGATTTAAATCGCAGCATCAACACCACGAGATCAACATCGCAGACTCCTATTCATCGCTATCTCTCGGGTCCAGCTGCTGTTTTGCTGAACGGCGCTCGTGACGCTTGTCGCGGTGTTTTGCCGCACGCTTCTCTGCACGTATCTCTTTCCATGAAATACCGCGCTGCCAGTCACCCGCCATGATGGAGCCGAACGGCAGTACCCGATCGACCACATCGGCCAGGCCAAACGTTTGCATGTCCTGAATAACGTTGTCGGCACTTTTGTAGGCACTCGGCAATTCAGATATATCGGTATTGCCAGAGTAGAAACGCACATCAAGCCCAGCGGTTTCCTGCTGAAAGATGTCATCAATACTGCGATCCGCCATGCGCTTTTTATGACGCGTGCGGCTCATGTTGCGACCAGCGCCATGGGGTGCGAATCCTCGATTGCTTGCGTTGCGTTGCCCTTTGACAAATAACACAGGTTGCGCCATGTTCAGCGGCACAATCTGCACTCCCGAGCTGTCTGGAAGGAAGTCATTGTGAATCGGCGTGGCGCCCTTCGCATGCCAGAACAAATTGCCGTTGTCAGTTTGCTCACGAAACACAAAGTTATGTTCATTCCACAGCCGTTCTCGTGCCGTTGCACCGGTTGTTTCCACTGTCAGCTCATGCAAACTGTCATGATTGCAGTGAGTCCAGTCGCGAACTACCTGCAATGCGTGCCAGTACTGTTGTCCCTCCTGCGTATCAAACGGAATCCAGGCGTTGGCGTTGTGTGTTTGTGGCGACAACTGCTTACGGAAACGCCGGGCAATTTTGACACCGGCCTTATACAGGCGCGCACCCAACCCTCGTGAACCATGATGAGTGACCAGCACGGTTCGTCCATCAGATTCACGTGTGCCCACGAATACGAAATGATTGCCGTCACCCTGAGTGCCCAGATGCAAGCGTGCAATATCACGCAAGCCCGGATAACTCAGTTGATCGATACTGGCTGCCAGTGTTTCCGGCAGCGGTATAGCACGGTGCTGTTCGCGGCCGCCTGGTCCGAAATGCGTGGCCTTGTGCGCAGCGTTCAACACATCTATCGGCGCGGCATCTTCGAACACTGTGGCCATTAGTGAACAACAGATGTCTGCCGAATGCATGCCCGGGATGATCGCATCTTTTGCTGCCACCACACCCCCGACCGGAATGGTACCTATTGGCCCTGCGGGGCAGGCATCGGGCATTACTGCACCTTCAACAACGCACGGTGTGCGTAACACCTCCGCCATGGTTGCCTTCACTGCTTTAACATTGTCGGCTTCGATTTCATTGTTTGCAGTAATGTTGTACTGGCACGGTGCAGGCTCTGACAGCAATGGTAAAAACGCTGTGGGCGCGTTCTGTTTAATTAGCGCGCGGACTTCATCGCGTGTGTGCGGACTCGTATTGACTACGCTTAGCAACTCACCGATCACCGGACCCTGTTCACAACCAAGATCGATCAGATCCTGGCCCGTGTACTTTGTTGTGTTCACTTACTTCTCTCCGTCAGCTTGTGGCTGAACTGTTGTCTGCCACGATAAGGCAGTTTTTTCCGGTTTTTGCAGGTCAAAAAAAAAGGCCTGCATATGTGCAGGCCTTCCAGAAGTTCCACTGAAAAAACTACACGGCCTACAGGTGCACCTTGCCTTGCCTGAACAGGTGGGCAACTATACGTTGGTTATTGTGGTAGTGATTTTTCATGGCTGGGTATTATATAGATCCAGCTTGAATGTTCAACACCGGCTGTTAGTCCGGGAACCTGAAGCGTGATGTGGTCGTGAGCTTATGCGTCAGAATCAGAGCTCTGTTAAGCTGAAAGGTCATAGCGGTTGATCAAGTGGATCGTCAGTTAAATCGATCGTTGCAGCTTGCCGAAACCAACTACACTTCCTCGCCCTTTTCCAGAAGCTCTTCGATCAACTGCCGATTGATTCCTTCGGAATCACCGCCCTCAAAGCTCAGTCCACCACCAGAGTAGAGCGTGCCGTAGGTAAGAGCCAGATTGACTACCTGGCCAATGCCGGAAATTAACTGGTTTTTCTGCAAGGGCGTGAAAGGGTGGATATATACCCCCCAGAGCATGCCCTGGGCTACGGCGTAACGCGCATCCAGTGCCGAGTCAAAATTTGCCTGCATCATGCGGGTCATTTCGCCCGGTGATATATCCTGGTAGGGGCGAATAGGTGTCATCACTCGCATGCGGCCGTTTTGAACATCGGTGATAACGAACAGCTGCACATCTTCGACGATGAGCGCGAAGCTAGAGCCGTCCGTTTGCGTGTCGGGACTCAGCGCCAGCAGAATCTCTCCCATTCGCTCCAGAGACATTGGTGGTTCGAGAGGCTGTTCAGCTGACTTTGGAAGATCCTTTTCTTGCGAGTAAGCTATTGTAAACAAACCCAAAATTACGATCAGTAACGCAGCGGCCCAGCGGAACATGAGAGTTCTCCTCGGTAAAATAATGGCAGACAAGCCCTCGCTTACATTTAGTCTACAGGGTTTGTGTTACCGTCAACAGCCGGTTTTATCACTTTTTGCGCTAGTGCCAATAACACCCACGAACAACCACGCGATCGAATCAAAAAACGAAAATGACAGAGCAAAATGACAGAGCATAGATGAATATCCGCAACTGGAATCAACAGCGATACCCTTGCGGTGTTAACTGTTATCGACTGTTTTTTAGTATCTAAATGACAGAGCGTTCACACGCGTTGCAGACGGATTATTGTGATAGTGGACGGGTCTGCTGTTGCACAGACAGGTCACCCGGTATAACTATCAATCGTTACCCCAGTGATTTAACAATTGATAGCAATGCCTGAGCACGGGTGTTGCTGCGCAGGCTGCAGACTACAGGTTGACAGTAAGTGTTGTTCAGAACACTGATTCAGCGTCCGGTTCAAATCTAACAAAAGTGAAATTTCTAACGATACTGTCGGTCTTCGCAAAGCATCACCGGTTCAATTCTCTGGATACACAAAGCGGTGTAATAGCCGAACGGTGTTTTTTTATCCTTACGTTATCAGGGTTTGTTGTTCAGAACTCTGTATCAACGTCCTGCCCCTTGCACGATCACGCTACAAAGCCGATAAACACAGCTGGCTCAGGCACGATGCAGCAGATACAGCGCCTGGTGTTACTCATCTGCCTGTCGTTTTTACCGCACAGCTTTTGGCTAAAACTGTTTGCTCTGGCGGGAAATTGACACGCGAGGTGGTTCCCTCGCAGTTGCGCAGGCGACATGCGCCCGCTTCGGATTCATCGGCGCGTTGTCGCGCAGCGGGGCCTGGCAGGTCGATACAAACTGAAATCACATAGTGCAAACGGTTATACGTATTAAACGTTGCTATAACGTTAGATTGCAACAAGACACCGGCCTGCATTGGATGGTTTGTTGAGATGCGGGCTCGCAGGTCGTACCCACCCTCACATTGCTGCGAAAAATGATTGCTTGTCAGGGGTGTTATCTACCAGAAGGTTTGTTCATAATTAACGCGCCCTGGCGTGTCTAGCGAAAGTTGATTGTCCGTTGAGAAGTCACTGTCGCTGGTACACAAGAACCAGCCGAACTATTGGCCGGTTTCAGGGTCGTAATACAGTGGGGCAATACCGCTTCACTGGTAAACCTGCTGCACTTGCGTGTCCCTTAATCCTGAGGGCCGCGGAAAGTTGTTGCAAAGGAGGGTAAATGCGTTTTCGCTGTTTGTCCGTATTGGGTACGGTTCTTCTTTTGGCGCTCGGCTCTATGTCCGTCAGCGCCAAAGAAGTAGTGCCCATGCTAGGGGGCGTGATTATCGATGGGTACGATTTCAAAACTGATATCGGACCCAAAGGTAGCATCGCGTTTGATGAGAAATCCGGAGCTTTTATAGGTGCCTACAACGCACTTAAGATGCCTCCCGGTCGGCGAGCTATTTTCGCCTGGGTTCATGACACGGTAAATGGAACTTCCGAGTACATTGGCCCAGTCGGTTGGCTCAGAAACGGTACTGCTGGCAAGGAAAAAGGTCGATTTAAGGTTGTCGTTCCAGAGAAATTCCGCAACGGAAACTTTGGCACCAACGAAATCATCGGCTTTTCATCCGAAGACACTTCTTACATAAATGAGAAGGGTCAGGCAGTCACTGTACCAAGCGAGCCGCGTGGAAGTGATATCCAGAAGGCATTTAAGCCGGCGTTCTATCTGTATGCCGCACTGCCTGGAGCTGACACTGACTTACATTACTGTGGTCATGGTCAGGATTTCTTCTACGCCAAGGCGCCTGAAAAGCAAGTCTGCTATGACTGACTGTGCGGTCAAAAGTATTCAAGCTGCATACAAGCGGGCGTCGCTGCCCACTAGTATTGCGTTTGAATGCTTTTAAGTTCGATCCGTGCGATTGAAAAGACTGCATTACGACGTTCGTGCGGGGCAGCATTCAGCCGTCCCGCATTTAAATTGAGAGCCACTGATGAACATTCGCCGAAAAATTCTGTTGTTGGGATCTATTCTGACTATCGCCTTCAGTTCGACACTATCGGCGCATGACCCGGCTTTACACGGGTTTAAGTTAACGACATTCGATCCGCCGTTTCCTGCGCCTGAATTTGATTTGGGCAAGCTTGAAGGCGGGCAATCCACGCTGGACACCTACAAGGGAAAATACGTTCTGCTGAATTTCTGGGCGACCTGGTGCCCGCCATGCCTCGAGGAGATGCCAACGATGGAGGCCGCCTACCAGAAGTTTCAGGATCGCGGGTTTACCGTGGTGGCCATATCCAGCGACGAGGAGGGTGAAGAAGCAATCAATCCCTTTATCGAAAAACTCGGCGTCACTTTTCCGATATTGCTGGATCCGGACAAAGCCGTGTCGTCGGTTTACGGTGCCCTCAATCTGCCGCTTTCGTTCATACTTGATCCAGATGGAATGGTTATCGCCGGGTCAGTGGGTGAGAGAGACTGGGCAAGCGAAGAGGCACTCTCGGTGTTGGATGAACTCATTGTAGAGCCACAGGAATGACGAGTAAACCAGCAGGCAGGTGGCAGGCTGCGACTCTCTGTGCCGCTCTATACACTGCTCTATACGCGGGGGCAGTACCTGCATACGCTGCAGATGATGATCCCGTTATCGCGATCATAAACGATTACGAAATCACGGCATCGGATATCAATGAGCAGATCGTGCAGATGCCGCTGGGCGATCAGGTCTCCATCCGCTCCGATCCAGAGAAATTCGCCGAGTCACTTGTGCAGGAAGAGGTGCTGTTTCAATCAGTATTAGCCAGTCGGTTTGAAGACGAGGAAGAGTTGCGAAGAGAAATCAAAACCATCGTCGTCAATCATCTGATTAACAAACACGTGACAGAGAAACTGATTGTTCCGCCTGAAGAAATAGAACAGTTCTACGAGGAAAATACCGGTGCGATCCGTGGCGAGACAGTGCAAGTCAGTCATATACTGACCGCAACCCGCAGCGAATGCGAGGCGGTCAAGGCCAGGGTAGAAAATGGCGAATCGTTCTCCGAGCTGGCCAGTCAGCTGTCACTGCACGAGGCCTCTGCACAGAATGGCGGAGCGCTGGGTTCAATGATGAACCATGATGGCCCACTGGGTTTTGAGCAACAGCTTTTCGAGGTGCCAGAGAATGAATATCAGCTGTTTGAAAGCGACGAGGGATGCCACGTTGTGGTCGTAACCGGGCGCGAGACTCCACCGCTACCGTCACTGGAAGATGTGGCGCCTGGCATAGAAGGTCTGCTAAGACGCCAGATGGAAATAGATGCACTCGAAGCGTTGATGGAGCGTGCGCACAAACACGTAACGGTTGTTCGGCCTTAGCCGATACTTCAGCCGATCCGTCAGGTGGCGGTCATAACATATGACCCTTATCTGACTGGCGGGCCGTGGTGTTCCACTGAAACCTTGCATACATCATTGTTCTTACTGCGCTTGGGCATTCACCAGCTTACCGCGGTCAATTTGATGATGACACAATACCATCCACCATCCATTTCAGCGTTCGAAGGCGCTGGAACAATTCGTGAGTGCGCACAGGGTACCAGGGTAGTGATCAGGCTTGCGGTTAGTGGTAAATAGAATGTTGTAGCTGTATTAGTCTGCCTCGTCCAGAGTGCGCAGACTTTCATCAATCTGTAGCGCCAGTGTATCGACACCCTTTGCCGTCAACCTTGGCTCCCATCCTTTTATTTCAACGACAAAGTCAGCGGCTATGCGACCATCCGTGGCATCGATCAATTGGGCTTTGAGGTAGACAAATAAGAAGCTCGCCTTGTGTAATCTGCCACTGACGACCCAGTCAGCGTCAGCGGCGCGGGCCATTCTGGCGGCGACTTCCGGTCGATCAAAGATATACCCCTTGCCCTTGTTTTCGCCATCTCGATGTGATTGTGAAAGTTCTGCAATTGAGTAGGTGAAGTCATCAGCCAGCTTTTGAGTAAGCAATGGTCGTAACGTCTTAACGCGCTCTTCCTCGTGTTTGATGTTCGGGTGCAGGGTCAGATCATTGAGTTCGAAATCAAGTACCAGAATATTGGCTGGTAGTTTATCAGTACCAAGTGCGTTGCAGCTGAAGATAAGCAAGGCTGCTGCAAAAGCGTGCAGGACAGGTTTGATGGCAAACCTGGCACCGGACGATCTGATCAGTTGACTGGTGTTCTCAGGTAATTTGAACATAGATTATTCACCGCATCCTGTAAGAAACATTTCTCCGTAGCCGCGTGATCCATCTTCTGTGTCAATGGTATCTATGACTCGAAGGGTCTTTACGTCAATAACACTAACCGTGTTGTCGAACCAGTTTGCTACGTAGACCTGAGACTGATCGGGATGCGTGTCTATGCCTTCCGGGTAGTCTCCAACATCGATCTCTTTGATTACTTCAAGTGTGGCTGTGTCGATGACACTCACCGTGTTGTCGTATTGATTCGTGACAAAGGCGAATTTGCCTGCAAAGCTGACATCGTAGGGTCGGTCTCCAACGTCAATAACAGCGAGCTCATCCATACGATTCAGGTCAATCACACTCACGGAGTTGGCGTTTACGTTAGCACTGTAAATTCGATTGTGTGCCTCGTCTATTGCAATACCGAACGGCCTGCTTTGTGTGGGCGCGGTTCTTTTGACTGAAAATGAATCAAGCGCTATTTCAGAAACTGTATTGTCGTCGCGATTGCTTACATATAAATGACTGTTGTCTGGCGACAGTGCGAGCCCCGATGGTGACTTGCCGACGGCAACCTGCCGTACAATTTCCAGAGGCTCAATAGTAATGGCCATCACGGTGTGCTGGTACCAATCAGCTACGTACAGGAGTTCACGTTGTTCATCTACCGTGATCGCGAGCGGGCCTTCACCGGCTGTAATTGCTGTGCCGGACTGTAGAGTATCGCAGTGTATCTCTGAAATTGAATGATCACCCGGTGTGCTTATCCAGGCTCGCTTAAACTTCAAAGAGGTGGTGATGCCTGCCGGTTCCTGACCGACAGCAATGTGACCTATTACCGATCTGCTTTTTGTATCGATTACAGAGACGGTATCTGCCTGTTGATTGGTAATAAACGCGATGGTGTTGGCGCGGACGATCGGTGGTGGAAAGATAATCTGAATACCAAACAGGGCAAGGCCAAGCAGAAAAAAGCCCCGCGAGCGAGACGCACGAGGGGCTGTGTTTCCTGAAGCGAGTGGTATGCGCAGATGCATGCTGGCTGCGCGAATTAACTTGTGCCTTCAATAAGTTTTTTTAATCCTGTCAGACCGGCTTTATAAAGTTCAGTGACGGCTTTAACCGCGGCTTCGTCATTCAGCTCTTCTGGCGGATCGTTGTTCGGATAACCACGATAGAAAGCGCCTTTCCAGGTTACGATTGCTGTATCACCATTGGCTTCAACACTCAGTGTTGCCGAGTAGTTATTAACCGGCAGGACATTTACGTCGTGAGTAGCATCGGAGATTCGATACTTATACATCATTTTATCGTCTTTATAGGCTTTCAAGGTTTCAATCACCCTGGCGCCGCCGGCCAGTGTCAAGGTGCGTATAGATCCGGCTTCGTTTGCCTGATCTGCACTCGATGCCTCCACCATCGGCAGCCATGTTGCGTCGCCAAAATTTGAGATAACCTCCCATACTGTCTCGGCACTGGCAGATATTTCAATGGACTCTGTAACTTTTTGGCGGGTTGGTCCGTGCGCCAGGGCCGTTGTGCTGAGCAAAAGCACTGATAGAAGGGTGAATATGGTTGCAGCCAAAACGGTATGCGGAATTTGACGCAGAGTGTAGGTAGCGTGCACAGAGGACTCCTGAGAGTGTGTTGGGTTAACAGTCAGTTTATACAGCTTGTGGGGTGATGAAAACAATTACTGTTCTAATGCTCCTGTTTTAAAGAGCCTGTTTTAATGACCCTGTTTTAATGAGCACGGGTGAGAAATCTCCCTCGCGTTGCTCAGGTTCTATTTGCCCGGAATCAAAGCCTGTGGCGCATCGACAAATACCAGATCATTGCCAACGACATTAGCCTGCTCTCCACTTACCACGCCGGGGGCTTCGGCCGGAGCCAGCTGACCAATAACCGGCAAGCCCTTCCTGAGTTTCCTGCCCGCCTTGTTAACCTTGT
>CAYMVV010000159.1:0-10764 GCA_964393885.1 uncultured Granulosicoccaceae bacterium
TTGATGTAAACAGAGTTGTTTTGATTATGGCATCGATTCATGTGCTTATGATTGTAATTGCTTATTCGGTATCCGCTTTCATTCCTGCCTATTCGGATCTCTTGCTATTTTGGGGGTTTCTATCACTGGTTATTCTTCGGGTGGTGTTTGGCTACCGTGTTATGGATTCTCTGGCAACAGGCTATATGCGGTCATTTGATGAATTTGACATCCCGAACACAAACTCGCGAGCTAAACATGTAGGTCCTGCGGTGAAAGTATCATCTACCGGAAAGGCTGTAGTTTCATGATGTTTGTTAGCATGCTAAGTAGACTAGATAACTGAATACAGAGCATATTATATATTTGACTCTGACACATGGATATCCCGATATGTCATTGAAGTAGTCTGGATTCTGATTGCTTTTTTCACAAATAAAAATGTATTTATTTTATCAATTGACCAGTTATAAATAGTTATGAGTATATTTTCATGCAGTTGGGATAGTAGTAGTTTTGATGGAATTATCCTCGAGCTCCACATTAGTAAACAGGTCGATTTGGTAATAAAAATGCGTAAAAGAGAGTGTAAGTAGGTAGCGATGGCGGAGTGGTATGTATTGCAAACAAAAGCGCAACAGGAAGATATTGCCAGGCAGAATCTGTCGCGGCAGTCATTCGAAACATTTCTACCCATGGTTAATGTTCGCAGGCATCGACGCGGTCACTGGTCAGTAGCTTCCGAGTCGTTATTTCCGGGGTACTTGTTTATTAGACTGGATATTGAACAGCAAAACACAGCGCCTATTCGATCGACGCGAGGAGTTGTGGGTCTGGTTAAATTCGGGAGCAGGCTGCAGCCAATTCCGAGTCATTTTCTCCAGTCTTTAATGGATGCTCAGTCGTCATCTAAAGGTGATGCTATTGATACTGCGACTATATTTAGTCCTGGTGATGCTGTTGAGTTAATTGACGGTCCGATGGGTGGTCTGAAGGGAATATTCAAGGCACGAAACAGCCAGGAGAGAGTAATTGTTCTTTTTAACATCCTGGGTGCGGAGGCAGAAGTAAACGTTTCACCAAATAGGCTTGCTATATCAATGTAATTACATACTAGGGGATGACCTGAAAAATGCAATTACAAGTTGATGTTAATTACGTTGTATTACTAAACGACAGTTTTACCAATTTTATTTGAATGCCCGTCCGGATTGCGTATGTAATGGAAGGGCGGTAGCGTGGCCGCGTATCTATGGATTCAACGCAAGTGTTTTTGCATAGCATTGAATAAGCATAATGGTGACAGATATCTTCCAAACCGAGATCTGGTTTGACGAAGACGAGTCAATACTTGACATGTCGGTGATATGACACAGCACGAAGTATAAGTGGATAGTGCGTTGTTGTAGAAGTCGAACAAATATGCAGGGAAGAAATGAGAAAAAAGGCTTTAATCACTGGTGTTACCGGGCAAGATGGCTCTTATCTCGCGGAGTTGCTTCTTGAAAAAGGGTACGAGGTACATGGCATCAAGCGCCGATCATCGCAACTCAATACGCAACGCGTTGATCATATCTATGAAGATCCGCATTTAGATGAGCAGAGTTTTATACTGCATTATGGGGATCTCACCGATTCTTCCAGTTTGACTCGTATTATTCAGCAGGTACAACCAGACGAGGTGTACAATCTAGGTGCACAAAGCCATGTGGCTGTGAGTTTTGAAGCGCCGGAGTATACAGCTGATGTAGATGGCCTCGGAACTCTCAGGCTGCTTGAGGCAATTCGTTTTTTAGGTTTGGATAAAAAAACGCGTTTCTATCAGGCTTCAACATCCGAGCTTTATGGTTTGGTTCAGGAAACGCCCCAAAAAGAAGCAACCCCGTTTTATCCGCGTAGTCCCTATGCCGTGGCAAAATTATATGCTTATTGGATTACGGTAAATTACAGGGAGTCATACGGTATGTATGCCTGTAATGGTTTGTTGTTCAATCATGAGTCTCCCCGTCGTGGGGAGACGTTTGTAACCAGGAAAATCACCCGCGGATTAGCAAATATTGCTCACGGTCTGGAGAATTGTCTGTATCTGGGAAATCTCGATGCGTTACGTGATTGGGGGCACGCAAAAGACTATGTGCGCATGCAATGGATGATGTTGCAGCAGGAACGGGCAGAGGACTTTATAATAGCCACCGGGAAGCAATATACAGTGAGGCAGTTTGTTCATTGGTCTGCAGCTGAACTTGGACTAACACTCGGATTTTATTCTGACGGTGTAGACGAGTATGCGGTGGTAGAGGCGGTACTTGGCGATAAAGCACCGGCTGTAAAGATTGGGGATATAATTGTTAAAGTAGATTCCCGCTACTTCCGTCCAGCAGAGGTTGAGGCTCTATTGGGAGATCCTTCATTAGCAAAAAAGAAGCTTGGCTGGGAGCCGGAGATATCTGTGCAGGAGATGTGCGCGGAAATGATGGTTGAGGATTTGTCAGTAGCACGGCGTCATGCTTTCCTTAGGGAGAATGGCCACGAGGAAAATATTTCGCTTGAAAGTCGAGGTTTTGCTGTTGGCCGTTAACGAGAAAACATATGTTGCTGGCCATAACGGAATGGTCGGCTCCGCAATTGTGCGTCGATTAGAATCACTGGGGTACAGTAATATTATTACTGCAACCAGAGATGAACTGGATTTACTTTCTCAAGCAGATGTGTTTAGGTTTTTTAAGACTAATGCCATTGACCAGGTGTATCTTGCAGCTGCTAAAGTTGGCGGGATATACGCAAACAATACTTATCCAGCAGAATTTATTTATCAAAACCTAACGATTCAAAGCAATATTATTCACTCTGCACATCTGTCCGGTGTAAATAAGCTGTTGTTTCTCGGCTCAAGTTGTATCTATCCAAAATATGCCGATCAGCCGATGGCTGAAGACTCGTTGTTAACTGGAGTTTTAGAGCCAACAAACGAGCCCTACGCTATAGCAAAAATTGCGGGTATAAAAATGTGCGAAAGTTATAATCGTCAGTATGGTTGTGATTATCGCAGCGTTATGCCAACCAATTTGTATGGTCCGAACGATAATTATCATCCAGAGAATAGTCATGTGATTCCGGCGTTAATTCGTCGTTTTCATGAAGCTGTCGTTAACAATGAGAAGGAAGTCATTATCTGGGGAAGTGGAAATCCGAAACGGGAATTTCTTCATGTTGACGATATGGCAGACGCTTCGGTATTTGTCCAAAATATATCAAAAGATAAATATAACGAGAACACTGATTGTATGCTTTCTCACGTAAATGTAGGGGCGGGCGTAGATGTGTCAATAGTCGAGCTATCAAAGCTGGTATCAAAAATTACCAAATTCTCAGGGGAGATAATTTTTGATACGAATAAACCCGATGGACCTCTCCGAAAATTGATGGATATTTCACGTCTATCAAATATGGGGTGGTCTTCAACGATTGATCTCATTGATGGTTTGAAGCAGACTTACCATTGGTACATAGAACAATTGACTAGCGAAAAACTACAAAGGAGATAATAGTGGATGAACCTGTTAGAATTTCAGTGATAACAGCTGTTTACAATCGCGAGTCAACTATAGCTGACACAATGAAGAGTGTGTCGGAGCAAAGATATCCTCATGTGGAACATATAATTCAGGATGGTGCTTCATCTGACTCAACCCTTGATATAATAAAATCATATTGCAGTTCAAGAGTCAATGTCGAATCTACACAAGATGCCGGGATATACGATGCTATAAACAGAGGAATAGATAGGTGTGACGGCGATATTATAGGTCTGATGCATTCAGATGATGTCTTTGCATGCCGTGATGTTTTATCTGAAGTGGCAGTGGCGTTCAAAAATCCTGATGTTGATGGTGTGTATGGAGATCTTGATTACGTTGCATCTAACGATGTATCCAAGGTTGTCAGGTGCTGGAGATCCGGCTCTTATAATGCAAAGCGATTAAGTTGGGGGTGGATGCCGCCTCATCCTACTCTGTATCTTCGACGAAAAATATTTCATGAGTGGGGTGGGTATGATACTGATTTTCAAATTGCCGCTGACTATGATGCGATACTGAGATATTTAGTGCGAGGTAATATCGTGCTGAAGTACATTCCCAAAATATTTGTAAAGATGAGATTAGGTGGTGAGAGTAATCGTTGCATAACGAGAATCATTCGGAAGAGTTATGAAGATTATCGTGCGCTTAGAAGAAATAAGGTTGGTGGCCTTGTGACTCTATCAGCGAAGAATTTAAGTAAACTTGGTCAATTTTTATAGCATTTGCTCAGTTATTCGTAAAGAAGTTGTAGTGTATAAACTAACAGATGACCTAAAAATGTTCGGTTCTTTAAACTATGATTGAAAAGCGGGCAGATAGTATGTGTAGTGAAGTCAGATGTGTAAAGCTCAAAAATGGTTTGTTATATGCGCAATAAGATGTGGCCTCTACTCAATTTATACTGAATTATTGCATCTCTCTGACAAAGGTATTCGAAAATAAGGTGTCTCATATTTATCAATGGTAGTGATATTTCTGCAAATAGATTTTGATCGATCTACTCTGGCCCGTACGTGCCAACGGCGCCAACAGCATTCTCAACAATAATCACGCTGCGAAACCATTCCAGCAAATCCAGTTTCAGCGCGGATGGAATTAGTGTTCGCTATGGTGGCGTCGACTGTTGCAAGGCAGTTTTTCAGGATGCGATGGCGCAACTTGAGCAATTAAAATGCAATTACGCAATATAAGTTAATCCTAGATGAGATTACACTGGACAGTACGCCCTGCGATGTTAACGGTTGTCTCGCAGCGGTCCGCCTTTTACATTGGTAAAATTTGGGGTGGAAGGTTTCTGCGAGGCACTGTGGTCTTGGTGCTGGGCAATGGTGCAGGTAAAATTGCTGGTATTATCGCTGTTCCAGTCCTGGCAAGATTATATAGTCCTGGCGATTTTTGGGTATTTGCGATATTCATGTTGTTTGTGATGGTGGTTTCACCGCTTATTACTCTACGCTATATTGTAGCAATTCCACTCCCACGTTCCGATGGAGTCGCTATAAATCTGTTTGCTGTGTCGTTTTTGTCTGGTATTTTTCATTCAGTTTTACTGTCTTAGCTTCTATATTTCAATCATGAGTTTATATTCTCCTTTATTTGTGCCTCTGCATTGGCATCGTGGTGGCCGCTTATTGTAGTAACAGTATACAGATCTATTTTTGAGGCTATCTTTATTTGGATGTATCGGAGTGCTATCAGACACCCTTTATCTTCGAAGGATATTTAGCCGAGATGGTGTAACCTCAGACATTTTGAAAGTATTGCAGCAATCGCACTATGCCGAGTTCGCTCGCTAATGTATACGTGATCGACTGAAATTAGGGTTTGATTTTGTCGAAATATATGGGGAGGACGCTACCATATTTCAGTGAAGTTCAAGAAAGATTGCTAGATATTTTGCTAAAAATGGTTATGAGCTTATTAGGTTGGGTCGCTTTCACGAAGCCGAAATAGTTCTCCAGTTATCGTGGAGAGAAAAACCAACTTTATATACGCCATGCCTTTTTTTAGTGCTTTATAGTGCCAGGCATGATAGTTATTTATCTATGTTGGTTCGCAAGCTGGTTGCCAGGTTGTCAGCTCTACGATCATTTGCTGATTTGGAGAGTTTTCAATTTAAGAGCGAACGTAAAACGAAAATAAGGGGCAATTCTATGCTCAGCGAGGTGTTCTATTTTCCCTTGAAGCTCTGTGTTCAGGGAAATTCGCCTCATTCCCAATTGCATATAATAATTATCACAAAGACTTGATCGTGTCGTGATGTAAGTATTCAATACCTACTATGATTTGAGTGTTTTATGTGTGAGGTTTGTTTCTTTAATTTAGGTTTTCTGCGGGTAAATCTATGGTTAAAAATCCAGTTCAAATGCATCAGGTTGCTACCATCGCTGTGTATTTGATGATCGTGGTATATTTTGTTTTTGAAAGTATAGGTTCAAGCCTTGCACAGGGGCAGTGGGTGTACTTTCTCGTATTTTGCGAGGCTGTTCGTATATCTCTTCGTCAAACACAAGAGCCACTCGATATTGCCATGGGCGCAAGTTTTATTTTGCTATTTGCAATTGCAGCGCCCGGGATCTATTGGCTGCAAGGAAAGGATACTACACTTTACGTCTCCTTAATGATTCTGTTCAAGGATGCTTTCCAGTTTGTTAATCGAGAGTCCTATGTCAAAGCTAATATGGCATGGACCAATGTGGATTATATATTGCGACCATCGGTTGTTACAATTGTCCTGATTCTCGGGCTTTCTCTTGTTTCGAATATCTTTGTCAGTGAGTCGGCGTTGGCAAAACTCGGATTTGTTGCGCCATTCGCAATTTCATTAATTTATTATGAGCGATACCTGCGAGAAGCTGACACTACAAGAGTTCAAGGGGTATTTGTTTTCGGTTTTTTTTTAGTTGTTATAGTAGTTTACCTGGCTTTCTTTTGGTCCGGGTTCGGACGAATCGATATTGGATCTTATTTGCTAATCCCGTTGCTTCTACTGAATTACTACAGGGATGTCGGTATAAGGACATGGCAAGTTGTAGTGTTGAGTCCATTGCTCTTATATATTGCTCAAGCCTCGCGCTACACGAGTGTTGATGATAGTGAGAAGTATTTCCTGGGTTCCGCAGGTGTGCACCTTACTTTTACCGATGATCTTTGGGGCGGGGATACGCATATAGAGTTCGGTGGACTAGCCGCATGGTTCGAGCAATGGCTTCTCCTGCTGGCTAACTGGGTGCCGAGAGTACTTTGGTCGAGCAAACCTGTCGGGCTTGGGGCCAGTTCAGTGGACGACTGGATTGGTCGAGACGGTTTCGGCGAAGGGTATTCTATTTCGCTTGGGTTCTTGGGGGAGCAGTACTATTTACTTGGAGAGCAATTTTGGTTAGGCCTGGTTTTGGTGTTTATAACGCTGCTCGCCATACGCGTTTCGGTCCAGAAATTGTGCCGCGGTTATGTTGTTCCGCTTATAATGTTTGATGTGAACTTGATGTCATACTTTTGGGGTGGTGGCGGAACCTTTGGGTCACGGTCGTTCTTTTTCCTTGTGCCGGCTGTTGGTTTTGTTTTACTGATGGATCGGTATGGTGGTAAGTCCTTTAAAGTATATTAATACTGACGCCGGGTTTATGAATTTCTCTAAAGGATTGTACGTTCCATGACTGCAAGGAGTGTCGTCTTATTAGTCGGTGCTGGTCGCTCCGGCACAAATTTTGTTGCTCTCGTGCTTGGCGCCCATTCTGGTATAATAAATGGCTATGAAAATCGCTTTATCTGGAATATAGGACAACCCAATAAACTTTGCGATTGGCGGGCCCCGGAGGAGTCTACCTTTCAGGTACGCGATGCCATTACCAGGGCCCTATTCTCTATGGCTCCTGCTGGCCATACCCTCATTGACAAAAGTCCAGGCAATGCACTGCGGCTCGACTTCGTACGAGCCGTACTTCCAGATGTAAAGATTTTAAATATCGTAAGAGATGGTAGAGCTAGCCCTGGTCTCACGAATTCTAATGTGGGAGGGTGCTGCATCCAAATACCGATTTAGTTCTGTAAGCCGTCTGGGTCAGGAGATAGGCTTGATGAGAACGATGATGAGGCGAGGGAACTTACCCTGTAATCGTGTTCCGGCATTCGTTTTGGATAGCGTTCGTGTTCTTTTAAGTAGAGCTTCGTAACGACCGAGGCTTGCCGGTGAGCGAATCGCCGGCTTGCCAGAAATCGCACGAGTTTTTGGAGTTGAATTTGCTCGTGCTGTGCAGTGGCGCGAGACTGTATCTACAGCCGTAATAGGCGGGCGTTCGATGCCGGATGATGTTTATCATGAGTTCCGATACGTAGACCTGATGCGTCAACCTGGAGTTGTAGTTAGTCGGCTTGTGGATTTTCTACAAGTCGATAACTCCAGTTCAGTGATCGAAGCTTTCACTGCTCGTGTGGATCCTGGTCGAGCAGATGTGTGGCGCGCCGAGCTCCCGGAGGAGCGATTGGCCCGTTTTGAGGGAGTGCTCCGTCCCACGCTCGACTGGTTGGGTTATGATTGAATGGCTCCTCGACTGATTTTCGTACATCCTTCGTTGCTTAGTTACAGGCGTGATTTTTTCGAGCGGGTAGCTACTGAATACCAGGGCGAAACGATAATCTATTTTTCGCCAACTGTTGTGGGTGTTCTTTCCGACATTAAAGATATGCCGGTCTGGGCCAGGTCCATCGGTCCAATTCTTTCAATATTGCCTGGAGTGGATTGGCAGAAAGGGGCTGTAGGAATACCGTTGGAGCGCGGCGATATACTGGTTGTATCGGGTGCACCACGTTGTCTTAGCAATTTGGTTCTACTCGTTCGAGCGCGTATGAAGGGTGTAACCACTATTTGGTGGGGGCATTACCACAGCCCGACCAGTACTCGCATGCGCTCGGCGCTGCGATTGGCGCTGGCTCGGACTGCCCATGCACTGTTGTTTTATACAGGTGCTGAGGTATTGCGATACCGTCAAAGCGTAAATAATCAGGATAAGCGCCCAATTCACGCACTAAACAACGGTATAGATACGGATCCTGTTCGCTTACTAAGAGTGCCCTATGTGCCTGCGGTGCGGGAGCGAGCGGTTTTGTTTGTTGGTCGGCTTACAGCTAAGGCGGAATTGCGCTCTGCTATCGAGGCGCTGGCGCACCCTGATGCAAAGGGGATTGAGCTACACGTGATTGGGGACGGCCCCGAGGGTGAGGCATTAGGGCTGTTGGCAGATGATCTGGGTGTTGCGGAGCGGGTTCGTTGGCATGGAGCCACTACTGACGAACGCAGGATCTCAAGGGTTGCTAATGCCTGCCGTGTATTCCTGTACCCGGGGCAGGTGGGGCTGAGCTTGATTCATGCGATGGCTTACGGTCTCCCGGCAGTTCTTCATGATAATGCCAACGATCAGATGCCGGAGTACTCCGCATTCGAAAGTGGCTTAACCGGGCGTTGCTTTGCTCGTGGTGATACCGCTGCGCTGGCTGCAACGCTCCGAGAGATGATAGATGACTTTGATGCGTTATGTGCTTTCTCTGGTGAATCATTGCGAAGGGTCGAAGACGATTACAACACTCGAGCTATGTCCAAAAGGTTAGTCACGCTTTTAGGGATTCTGGATTCCGGGCAATGAAGATCGCACATGTTACTGCGGCACTTGATCGTGAAGGCGCAGGGGTGCGTGCTGTGGTTGAGGCTGTGTCAGCGGCGCAACAGGCGGCTGGTCACGACGTGAGAGTTTTCGGGATAGCAACCCGGGCATGGATGGCCAACGACAGGATGCTATGGCAGGGTGCCGTCGCAGAAGTTATGGCAACCTTAGGGCCCGGGAGTTTGGGGTATACACCCGGATTACATGCTCGGTTGGAACAATTCGCTCCCGATGTGATTCATCTACATGGCTTATGGCATTTAAATGGGCTGGTGGTCCGTTCCTGGTCTAAGAGTAGTGGATGTCGCTTTTATCTTTCTATTCATGGAATGCTTGCGGCCCCGGCATTTGCTACAAAAGCGAAACGTAAGAAGCTCGCCTTTTTTCTTTATCAAAGGCGTGTAATAGAAAGTGCCCATCGATTAATTGCAACAAGCCCAGCTGAAGAAAGCGAAATTAAGGCTTTTGGGTTAAAAGCGCCGATTTCGGTAGTGCCGAATGGTGTTGCAGTCCCTGATCATGAAGGTTCAGAGAATGGCCACCCGACGGTGCTCTACCTTGGAAGGCTGGACCCAATCAAAGGTATCGATTATTTGTTAAGGGCGTGGGCTTCGCTGGAGCAAGAATTTCCAGGCTGGTATCTTCGAATCGTTGGGTCAGCTCCAGATAACTACGGCTGCATGTTGAAGAAGCAGATTCCGGAGTTGGGATTATGCCGGGTGCAAATCCAGGGAGCTCTTTACGGAGCAGATCGAGACAAAGCAATGGCAGAAGCGGCGGTCTTCGTACTTCCAAGTAGAAGTGAAAACTTCGCTCTAACTGTAGCGGAGAGTTTGGCGGTAGGTACACCGGTCGTTGCGACAATGGCTTCGCCATGGGCAGGGTTGGAAACTAACGGTTGTGGTCGATGGGTGAGAGTAGGAAGTGATCCGTTGAGGGAGGGGCTGGCAGAGCTTATGAGCAGAAGCCCGCGGCAACGTGCACAAATGGGTAGACGCGGTCGTGATTGGATGGCGGCAAAATTCAATTGGCAATACATTGCTCGAGGTCTGGTCAATATTTACAACCTCAGCTAACAGTGCCAGCTCTGCTATCAAGTATGAGGTGCAGTGTTAAGTGCGAAAGTCTCCGCTACCATGCTTTGCCAGGCTAACTTCAGCGAGGAAATAATGAATACAAGGTTCGGTTTCCCCTACAGGAGCGGGTATCTAGTTTCGCCCCTGCAGTACCATTGTCGTTTGTATGGTGGCAAGGACAAAACCCCAGGTCGAAATTCTACAAGGATATTTTGTCAGAGCTTTTAACGCATTCGAGTTGCTCTTTAACTCTCTACCCTGCACCAGATCACTGCTGGTTATTTCAACGGGCTCTTGTACTGGTTATAGCGCTATTTAGGCCGAGAAGAATTGTGAAGACCTAAAGAGTTATTGGATGCCACTGTGACATCTTTTTTTGAGCTACGAATTGGCTGGTATGGATAATAGTAACTCACAAATATAGAGTGTATGACATGAATATATTAGGTATAAATGCGTATCATGGTGATG
>CAYMVV010000160.1:0-10715 GCA_964393885.1 uncultured Granulosicoccaceae bacterium
GGAGAGGGGTGTTTGGGCTTTTTTGGCTGGCAGCTATCTTCTAAACCTTAACCAATCCTGACTGTCAGAGGTGCTTAAAAACTAATATCTATCGTGAGCGACGGAATTAAAAGCGGACGTTCGATTGCGATTTTTCTGGCTCCTGGTGAAGTATCGATCATAAGACAATTTCGTTTAGTAACGGAAACGCGCTAAGCAATGCTGTGTCGTGTTGAATAGCCTCTACATTTTGAATATGCGATTGGTTAAGCTGCGCACCGGATCGCACACCGATTAGACCCAAAGCCACTCGATATTCCTCCTCGAGCAACTCCAACATGCGCTCCACGCCAACAGCGCCAGCAGCAGCAAGTGCAAAACACATCAAGCGCCCGAGCCCGACACCATCGGCACCTAAAGCTATCGCCTTTGCGATATCAGTGCCTCGGCAAAAGCCACCGTCCACCAGTACTTTGGCCTGACCATTAACAGCATCCACTACTTCAACTAATGCAGAAGCAGACCCAACAGAATGATCTAATTGCCGACCACCGTGATTCGAGACATAAATCATATCAACACCGTGTTCGATCGCGAGCTGTGCGTCTTCGCGTGTCGATATGCCTTTGAGCACCAGTTGATTTTTAAATTTACTGCGTATCCGTTCTATATCCTTCCAACTAAGCAACGCCTGAAAGTGCGCAGACCTGCCTTCGCTTTTTGCACGCCAGGGTTTGACATAGCGCGCCACAATGTCACGTTCGCGCCGTCCGTAAATAGCAGAATCCACCGTTATGCAAAACGCAGGTAGAGACAATTCATTGCTTCTCTCTACCCATTGATCAACCCCTGCCGCGTCTTCTCTCGCATACAACTGCACAATTAGCGACCGTGGGTCAATGTGATTAGCAACAAGATCAGATGCTGACCACTCCGACACTGAACTTAACATCATAGGTACGCCAAACGCAGTGGCCCCCTTCGCCACCGCCATAGCACCATCAGGATTAAACGATTCGAGACCACCAACCGGGCATAGAAAAACAGGCAATCGAGATGGTGAGCCAAACAGCTCAGCTGCGGTATCGATCTCACTCACATCATTGAGCACGCGAGGACGTAAGGCCAGGGAATCTAGTGCCAGGCGATTGCGCCGAAGAGATGTTTCAGTCTCGGCACCGCCCACAATATAAGCCCAGGCATTGTCAGCAAGCTTTGAGCGGGCCTCGACAACCAACTCCTGGAGTGTGAGGAATTGTTCTTTCTCTATTACACTATTCATGCGAAGGGTTAATGTTTACTCTGTTGCCTCATCTACTAAGGGGAATTGAAGCTGGCTTTTCGTTCTGCAACATCCTGGTCAGTTAAATAACGCACCGTCCTATCTTGCAGCGCCACAATCAGCTTCGCTATTTCTTCTAATTCTTGTGCGGCACAAACCGCTAAAAACAAGTCGCGACCGCTAACAACCGGACCATGACTTGCCATAGTGATCAAGCTTCGCTATACAATCCGGATGCATATCGCCCTACCTCACATAGGTTGGCGTTACCAGGGTTCCATCATCAAATCACACTGACACATTACCCGCTGTACCCACTGAAAAACCTCTAATAAACCGTGACGCGCACAGCGTCACTATCTCATCGCGTGACAGACGCTCGATTGATGTCATTAGCAACCTTCCATCATCGACATTGCCTTTGCAAAGAACCCAGTTGTTCCAAAATTCCCCGATTTTAGCGCCAACGCAATGGGGTGACTTTCTCCTACTTGTAGTATCGGTACACCTGGATCTATCTCGGGACCAATGAACATAGCCTCTACGCCAAGTGTATCGACCACGGCTTGCGCTACAGCGCCTGACGTCTCACCACCAGCAACCACTAACCGTTTTAGCCCTTGTTCAATCAAACTCGAGGCCGTGTCAGCGAAGAGATTATCGAGCTTTGCTGAAACCGCGTCCCCACCATATTGCGATTGCAACTCAGCAACTTGATCAGGTTCAGCAGATGAGTAAATCAGCGGTAGCGCGTCGGCGTGCCGGTGAATAAACTCCAGTAGCGTGTTTGCCCCTACCTCCCCCGTCATGACTTTTGCAACATCGATTGCGTAAGACGGATGTTGCCGTTTATGCGATTCGATCTGACCACGTGTTGCGTTCGAGCATGAGCCCGCCAATATGGCAGCCGGTCCCTTAATGGGATTAAACACCACTGCATCGGACTGGATTATACCGCGCGTAATAAAATTTCGTGGTAACCCCATCGCTACCCCTGAGCCACCCGTAACCAATACATCATCACGAACAGCCTCGCCAATGGTAAGTAAATCATCTTCAGCGATTGCATCCACAACACAAAAACCATGTCCATCGCCAGCGGCTGACTGTAAAGCTGTTACCAGCGCCTGCGATCCCCCTCGAACAACGGATAAATCTGCATGCGCAACTGACCCGACACATTGCTTGCCCATACAAAGCCGTAGATCTGGTTCTGTCATGGGCGTAATTGGATGGCGCTCCATGCCGCTTCGATTCAGCAGTTTATCGAACACAAACAAATGACCTTGATAAACAGTACGTCCAGCAGTAGGAAATGCCGGACAAACCACCACAGCCTTTGCAGAAAGTGCATCAGCCAGCGCCTCGGCAACCGGACCTATATTGCCATCAACTGTGGAGTCGAATGTAGAACAATATTTAAAAACAAATTGCTGGCACCCCTGTGCTTTAAGCCAATCGAGCGCAGCAAGTGATTGCGCAATGGCATCCTCCACTGGTGCTGCACGACTTTTTAACGAAATGACACCCGCACTTATTTCGTTGTCGGCAGGTCGTGCTGGAATACCCGAGTATTGCGCGGTGGCCATCCCTCCCTCTGGCGCGATACCTTTTGCAAGTGTATTGGCGATGTCACTAGCGCCGGTAAAATCATCTGCTATTACACCTATTAGCATGAGCTCGTCTTTTCACGCGACTGCACGAGCGCCTTTATCTTCTCAACAGCTGCTATTGGGCTGCTAATTACCGGGACTGTGGTGGCTCTGGTTGCATCACTCAGTGCCGTCGCCATTGAGAAATGCGCAAGCAAAATGACATCTGCATCTTTTACAGTCGAAATTGTGTTCGAGATTATCTCATCATGCTTTTTAATATTGCCCTGCTCTACTGCTTGTCGTGCACCTTTGGCATAAACAGATTGAATAGTCGCAGAGGATTGACAACTCGCGGCCTCATCGCGAAACTCTTGCTCCATTCCAGCCACGGCTGGAGGAAACGTGTAGACCATGGTGATTCGATCACCCATTGAAAGCGCTTTTTCAAACATAGCTTCGTTTGGTTTTAAAACTGGAACTTTCGAGAATTGCGCCGCTTGTTCAATTGCGCTCCCAAATGCTGAGCAGGTAAACAGTACGCCATCTGAGCCTAAGCTTTCTGCGTGTCGGCTTAGTGCAATAATTCTATCGGATAGTTCTTCAGTTAGATGTTCTTCTTTGCGTCGATCAATAGCAAGTGATTCATCCAATACTGAAACGTGCTCAACCTCTGGCCAAGCGGATTGACAAGCATACACAATCGGATCAATAGCAATCCGGGTAGCATGGATGAGTGCTATGCGCGTGCCATTTGTCATGAGGTTTTATCGTCGTTATCTTTGCAACAAACCAATTATATTTGTAACGCTTGTTCTACCAAGACACCAAATGCGTCAGTGTTGACCGTACCACCAAGGTCACGGGTTCTGTTTGCAGGGGAGTCGAGCACAGTATCAACCGCATCGGATATCGCAGACCCTGCGTCCATCAGCTTTGGCATACCCCGTTGTTCGCCCAACCAACTAAGCATCATAGCCGCAGATAGAATCATTGATGTGGGGTTGGCGATGTTTTTCCCGGCAATATCAGGCGCTGAGCCATGTTGCGCTTGTGCACAACATAGCCCGGTTTCTGCATTGGCATTTATCGAACCCGCGAGCCCAAGTGAGCCCGATAGTTCAGAGGCTAGATCGGAGAGAATATCGCCATAGAAATTAGATGCCACTACCACATCATAGGTTTCCGGTTGACGTACAAGTAACGCCGCGTAAGCATCCACGATGAGTTCTTCGGTCTCAACTTCGGGGAAGCTTTTGGCGACATCACGAAAGCATTCAAGGAACAATCCATCAGTCATTAAAAAAGAATTGGCTTTATGAATCGCCGCTACCTTTTTTTTACGCTGCATGGCGAGTTTAAACGCTTCTCTGCAAATTCGAGTTGACGCATGACGTGTGATCTTGCGCACCGACAATGCCATATCGGGGTCGGGCATCATTTCGCCAACACCATTAAACATATTACGGTCAGGGTAAAAACCTTCCGTTGCCTCACGCATGATTACAAGATCCATCCCCGGGGCTTTGTTGGGTATGTAGTCTCTACTGCGTGCTGGTCGAACGTTAGCGTAGAGATCCAGGCCAATGCGAAAACCGGCCGACACGTTTCTACCACCTTCTGCAACCGGTGGGTAATCCATGTGCGATTGCGTGCCGAGTATCACACCATCAAAGTCACGCTTAGCTCTGCTTAGCACTTCATCTCTAAGGGTTATGCCATGATTTTTTAAACTATCGAACCCAGCTTCTTCTTCGTGAAACGAAAAGCCCAAGTCAAATCGCTTGTCCACAACATTCAATACGCCCAGTGATGCGGACATGATTTCAGGGCCAATACCATCACACGGAATTGTCATTATTCGCACGGTTTAGATTCCTTCACAATCCCGGTTATATAAACACGATCGCTGTGTCGTCGGTAGGTTACTCATGTCGAGTTGACTCCATTCGTGCTTTCATTCTACGGCCATAAATCATCGGTAATACAAACCCGGCTATCGCTATGATCCACAGAATGATCGCCAGTGGACTACCCACAAGTGTTAACCAGTCACCGTCGGAGATTGTCATTGCCCGGCGCAGGTTAACTTCCATTTGGTTACCGAGAAGAATGCCCAGTATGACCGGCACCAATGGAACTTCAAGCTTGCGTAATAACCAGCCGGCAACACCAAACCCGACCATCAGCATCACATCAAATGTAGAACCCGTGATGCTGTAAATACCAACAAAAGAAATCATCGCGACAACTGGCATTAATATACGGGTTGGAATCAGTAACACCCGAGTGAATAAACCCACCAACGGTATGTTCATCGCCAATAACATGAAGTTACCGAGAAACAATGCGGCAATAAGGCCCCAAACCACATCCGGATTTTTAGTAAATAACAGCGGACCCGGTGTGATATTGAGCTGTAACAATACCGCAAGCAATACAGCCGTTGTGCCAGAGCCCGGAACACCGAGCGCTAGCATGGGTACCAGTGCTCCACCAGACGCTGCATTGTTTCCCGCTTCCGGTGCCGCAACACCACGCGGATCACCCGTACCAAACGTATCGCCGTCGCGATCAACCGTTTGTTTTTCTAATGAGTAGGCGAGGAATGAGCCGAGAGATGCACCAGCTCCCGGTAGTACACCGGAGAAAAAACCCAATGCGGTACCGCGCCCGATCGATGGCATACAGCGTTTAAGCATTTTGAAGTCTGGCAGAATACGACCGATTTTCGGTGGGCCGGATGTCACTGCAGCTCCACCTCTGTGTTGCTCTAAGAATATAAATACCTCGCTTAGCGCAAACAAACCGACTATCGCAATTAGAAAATCAATACCGTCATAAAGATGTATGTGATCAAAAGTGAAACGCTGTGATCCCGTTTGTGAATCGCTTCCAATCATGGCGATTCCCAGTCCCAGGGCTGCGGCAAAAGCAGACTTTGCCTGATTGGTCGACGTGATACCACCCAGCGTTGCAAAGGCCACCGTAAACAATACAAAGTATTCTGCAGGGCCAAACAGCAAGGCTATTTTGACCAGTTGTGGCGCGAGTACAACCAAGCCGCAGGTGGCGACAAATGCACCCACAAACGATGCGATACCAGACAGTGAGAGAGCTTCACCCGCTTTGCCTTGTTGCGCCATCGGATAACCGTCAAGGCAGGTCATCATGGCAGGTTCATCACCCGGAATATTCAGTAATATCGAGCTGATGCGTCCACCATACATCGCACCGTAGTACACACTGGTTAATAAAATGAGGGACGGCGTCGGGCCAAGCCCAAGTGAAAACGCTATCGGTATAAGTATCGCGACACCGTTGGCAGGTCCCAAACCTGGCAGCGCTCCCATCAGTGTGCCGAGAAAACACCCCATGAAAGCCAGAAAGATATTTTCAGGGGTGAGTGCTACGGCAAACCCGCCAGCTAATAAAGATAGAATTTCCATTATGGTTTAAAAGCCTAGCGGACCCTTGGCCAATGACAGTCCAAGAATCAAGTGGAACACGATATAAATGCCGCCCGATGTGAGAACACCGGTGACGAGTGACCAGAGGGGTTTGGTTCCTAGTCGCCACGTTAAATACGCAGTGGCAAAAACGGTTGAGATTAAAAAGCCAACCTCCGGCAACATCCATGCGTAAAGCAGCATAACGGCAGTCGCAAACACAATTTCGGCAAAACTCCGAAATGCCGGCCATGCGGGTTCGTCGTCGGGGCGTAGAATAAAGTAGACAGAACAGATGGCGAGCACGGTTCCAACCATATACGGAAAAGCTCTCGGGCCGACGACATCGACCATAAAACTGTCTTTTATAATTGATGCCGCCCAAATATAAAAAATAGCCAGCACCAGCCCGAATCCACCGAAGATTCGATCACTCATTGCTTCCCCACCCGGTAAGTTTCAAGAGAACGGGCTGACCACATCCGTATTGTGGCCAGCCCATGTAGCCTTACATGATTACTCGATGATGCCAATCTCTTTAGATAGCTTGGTTATATCTTCAATGCTGCCAGCGACGAACTGGTACATATCGTCACCGAAGTTATTGAACGGTGCCATTGCAGCATCTTCAAGTGTCTTCTGAAAACCTTCGTCTGCAACCATGGTCTGAATGGCGTTGCTCCAGAACTCTTTGGCTTCATCTGATGCACCGGCTGGCATATACAGACCGCGCCAGTTAGCACCGACTACATCGTAGCCTTGCTCTTTTGCGGTAGGAATATCAGGGAAGTTTTTCAAACGCTCAGGTGCCAGGATGGCGATTATCCTAACGTCTCCGGATTCCATAAAGCCGAGCATTTCTGAAAAATCACCCGACAATGCTTCAGTCGCACCGGACAACAAGCCAGTCATGGCTTCACCACCACCATCAAACGATACGTACTTCAACTGAGTGACATCCTCAAGGCCGGCTTTTTGTGCAACCAGCATTGGTTTGATGTGATCAAAGCTACCTACCGAAGAACCACCTGCGATACCCACAGAACGCGGATCAGCTTTGATGTCATCCATCATCTGCGTAAGAGACTGATACTTGGAATCGGCTTGAACGGCTATCGCACCGTATTCGGCACCGAATGTTGCCAGAAAATGCACGTCGTCCTGCGTTGCACCTTCGTATATACCTTGTGCGATGCGAGCGCTGGTACTCATCGATGCAGCAACAATAAGATTGTTATCTTCGTTTCTTTCTTTAGTTACGTGGGCGAATGCCACACCGCCACCACCGCCAGACATGTTGGTAACTTGCATGGAGTCTTCAATGACGTCCAGATCGAACAGAAATTTGGCGGTAGTCCGGCAAATAAAGTCCCATCCCCCACCCGGGTTGGATGGTGCGATACATTGCGGGTTCTCGGCTTTAAAGCTTTGCGCATGAGCACTGGACAGGCCAATAGTGACAGCGACTGCCACGGTCGCACTGGTACGAATAAATTGTTTTAACACGTGAACTTCCTCCCGATAGATGTTTGAGACAGCGCAGTGATAGATGCACCGACCAATATATTGCATTTATATAACTAAAAAGCCAATATTTATTTTCAGTATTTTGTTGTTAATATTGGCTTGGTTGCGGATTTCGCCTAACTGCGGAATAACTGCATCGCCCTGTCCACCATAGGAAGTAACCGAGAAATCAATGCGTTCTAGTGAGCTTTCAAGTCGAATATCGCAGCAGTTAGTGCGCGATATTGCATCTGGAGCGATTGCAGCCGGCCAGCATGTAGGAGCACAACAGGTGGCCAACCGATACGGCGTATCTCGCACTCCGGTTCGCGAAGCACTGAATTCACTGGAGTCCGGTGGACTACTTAGCAGGGAAGCGAACCGCGGCTATTTTGTGCCGGAGAATATATCCGACACATTGCATAAATGGCTTAAAGATCACCGCGACAAAAACATAGACCCCTACCAGCAGCTGGCAGACGATTGGCTTGTGAACCGGATACCTCAGGACGTGACTGAGCAATACCTGCGACAGGAATACGGATGGACAAAAACTAAAGTAAACGAGATTCTGGTCCGTGCAACGAGAGAGGGTTGGGCAGAACGAAAAGAAGGCTATGGCTGGCGCTTTCTTCCTGTTGCAAAGACACCAGAATCGTTTGATCAAATATACCGATTCCGGTTGTCGATTGAGCCTGCTGCTATGCTCGAGCCTACATTTAAGTTAGATAAAAAAGTACTGACCGAACAACGCCGTCTTCAGGAACATCTGCTGGAAACAGATTTGGGAAGTATGCTCGATGAAACGCTGCTCGCCAATGGATCTATATTTCATGAAGAGATAATTAAACTCTCGGGCAATCCGTTTTTTTTGATGGCTCTACAACGAGTGAACAGGATGCGCCGGCTAATGGAATACCGAGCAAAAATTGACCATGAACGATTGGTTGTGCAATGTACAGAGCACCTGGAGATTCTCGATCTACTGGAAAGCGGCGACGTGACTGATGCCTCTAACAAAATGCGTGAACACTTAAGTGGCGCACTTGAGCGCAAATCTCCATTGGCCTGGAGCTGGGCAAGCGGCTCTGAAAAATAGATCAGATACTGCCTGCAAATATAAATCGGTATTAGAGAAATAGTTCCACAGATAAAAATGCCGCAAGTCAGGGAGCACCCTCCGAAGACTACAGTCGCGTACAAATCGAATAGGTGAACCTTTCGTCCGCTTTAGAGTAAGAATTCAGCGAATTTTCCACCAAGAACTGATTAAGGCGAAGGACTGGTATTGGCCGAGAGCCGCCGAATTAACAATCTACTGTCCTCTGAACTCAGTCGTCTAGTTAAGGCCGTTCTCAGGCGAACAATCTAACATCAGCCCTCTGACGTCTGTCTTCGGTCCTCTGACGTCTGTCCTCTGTCCCCCCCACCCCCCAAAGAAACAGACTACGCCGGCGAAGCAATCCACCAGACATTACCGCGCGGGTCTTTCACACCCGCCATCCGATCACCATGTGGCCGAGTGTTAGGCTCCATGAGCACGCTGGCGCCTGCCTCAAGAGCCTTTGCGAAGGCAGTGTCGATATCTTCAACGTAGAGATGGATCTGAGATACATTTGCAGGATACTCGTCGGTACTCTCATTCATCATCAGAATCGAGTCACCTATTCGAAGTCGAGCATGCTGCACCTTGTTATTCGAATACCGACTATCCTTGATAACCGTTGCATCAAATGCTGCGACCAGGAAGTCAATCAGACCGTCTGCATCATGTACCGTAAAATAGGGCGTTATCGAACGAAGGCCGTCTGGCAAGTTGCTATTCATTGACATGGTCTTCCCGATTCAGGACTGGATCAATTCTGTATGGCAGGGCCTGTTACATCCCATACCCAACATTCAGAAACTGCCGGGGCAAACTGCTGATGTAAACTACAGGCTCAAACAACTGGCACAAACTACTGGCACAGCGGGCTTATAAAGAACAGGCAAGCGCTCCGAACCCCGCTATCCGTCTCGACCGGGCTCATCCGGATTGCTGGAGAACAGAGCGATCTTGTTGCCTTGTGGGTCGCGCAGATAGCCAACATAGAAACGAGGCCCATACGAGTCGCGGAAGCCTGGCCCGCCCTCGTCAACGCCACCCGCGGCGAGCGCGGCACCGTGTAAGTCACGAACCTGCTTTTGATTGCGCGCCTCAAATGCGACCATAACACCGTTGCCAGCTGTTGCCGGGCGTCCATCGAAAGTTGGCTTTACATAGAAGTCAGGCAGAACAGGAGACTGGCCCGGTGGTACGGGTAACACGTAGCTTAGCCCTTCCGGACCCTCTTTCAACTCGTAATCAAGAGCTGTCAGAAACGCAGAGTAAAACCGTTTTGCGCTCTCGATGTCATCAGCACCGACAGTGACGTAGGCAATCATTTTACGTATTCCCGTTCAGACAGGGGGTAATTAAAACGAGTGTATTGTTTGGACACTTGTTCATACCCTTCCTGTGGCTGTACTACCCGTGGCTGTATTATTGGAGAAATCAAAACCCGGCATTGACAGCGGCAGGCCATTTTTTTCCAACTCTGCGGTTTTTACCACTCCTGTGCAGGCAGGGCAGATCTCAATCATCTTGAGAGCGATTGCCGAAAATTCCAGCAGGCAAACAGATTCAATGCGCAGTGGTCTTTCTACCCGTACCCGTACAGATGAACCTTTGTTGCGTCCCTCGGGATCAACGTCGAGCCACCACGCAATACCGTGAACCAAACCACTGCAGGCCCATCGGAACTCCAGGTCTCTTTCCAATCCATCTTTGGTCAGCGTTTTACCGACGATCGCCTTTTTGATATTCATATCAATGATGTCATCGGAATCAGCATCAACCCACGCACGCGTAACAGCAGCGATCTGAAT
>CAYMVV010000161.1:0-3426 GCA_964393885.1 uncultured Granulosicoccaceae bacterium
TGATCCAGATCGGTAATTGCCGCAGACTCCAGCTCCAGTCCATTCGGTGCCAGCAGTACCGCGGCGCGCTCAGCGACGCTGTCGATAAACGCACCACGCTTTTCGTGCAACTCGTCAAGATCAGTTTCCGCTGCAATGGCGCGCAGTACGCTGACAAACTTCCCTTCGAGTAACTCGCTTAAACCATCCTCTTGCGTGACGCGTCGTCCAAGTGTGGTGGCAGCCGCTGATACCCCCTCGGGACTGGAGCTCACACGTACAAAAAAATCGGCATCTATATCAACGCGAACCCGGTCACGCGTCATCAGTGCGTTTTCATTTTCACGCACGACCCGCAGGCGATGTACAGTCATATCTACCGGTGTAACCTCATGCACAATCGGCAGCACCAGTGCACCACCATTGATGACCACTTTCTCACCGCCCAGGCCGGTGCGAACAAACGATACATCTTTGGTCGAGCGATGATACAACCAGTTCAGTAACCACACGGCCACCGCAACAACAATGACTGCAACAATCAGCCACAGAATCAGAACACCGATAAACTGTCCCGCCATGCCAGATCTCCGCAGCCTAGAAGCTAATCGACTTGAATGTACGCGTCTGCTCGGTCAACGCCACTTCCGTCGGTAATCGCTCCATTGATGACGCACCATAAAAACCATGGCAGTTTTTTGTATGCTTTAACACATATTCAGCATCGTCCGGCATTGCCACCGGACCACCGTGCACCAGAATGATGGCATCCTTATTAACCTTCAGTGCCGCTTCCGACCAGCTGTCAACCAAAGCCGGACACTGTTCAAGCGTCAGTGCAGTGTGCGCGCCTATAGAACCACCGGTCGTCAGCCCCAGATGACAGACAATAATATCGGCACCGGCTTCAGCCATTGCGGTGGCATCTTCTTCACTGAACACATAGGGAGTCGTAAACATGTCTTTTTCGTGAGCGAGGCGAATCATGTCGACCTCCTGCGAGTACGACATGCCGGTCTCTTCAAGATTGGCTCGAAAATTCCCGTCGATCAGTCCCACGGTTGGAAAGTTCTGCACACCGGAAAATCCAATGGCCTTTACCTGATCCAGAAAATGATCCATCACGCAAAAAGGATCAGTACCGTTGACACCGGCCAGCACCGGTGTTTTCTCCGTTACCGGTAAAATCTCATGAGCCATCTCCATCACCACGTCGTTCGCATTACCATAGGCCATCAGCCCCGATAGCGAACCACGACCCGCCATTCGATAGCGACCCGAGTTATAGATCACGATCAAATCAATGCCACCCGCCTCTTCGCACTTGGCAGATAAACCGGTACCCGCACCACCACCCACAATAGGTTCACGTGCGGCTTTCATAGCCTGAAATTTTTCCAACAATACACTACGTTCAATGCGTGGCATGTAATGGTCTCCGCTGACTGTTTGTAATTTCGTTAAACGCTTCGACGACGGCATTGGTAAACGCCGGGTCATTGATGTGCGATGAATGTTTGATAATTTTTCTGTTGGCTGTTTCATGCACCGTACTGACCAGTGCATCAAACAGGGCGGCGCGTGCCTGAGTGTCCTCGAACGGCTGACCTGCAGCATCGAGTGCAGATACGCCACCCTCGGGCAACAAAAAGCGCACTGGTCCTTCCATGGCATTGAGCTTTTCACCAATCCATTTACCGATACGCCCGTTTTCCTCTACCGTGGTACGCATCAATGTCACCTGAGGGTTGTGTTCTACAAACAGGCGGTCACGATATTGCTCCGGCACGGTGGCGGGGGCACCGAAGTTAACCATATCGAGCGCACCCACCGATCCAACATAGGGGATACCGGTGCGCGCAAAGGCACCGAAACGATCGTTGGTGGCGGGAAAAACACCACCCATTAACAAGTCACATACTTCGGTTGTGGTCAGATCCAGTGCGGCGGTAAGAAAACCCGAGTCGGCCAGCTTTTCCATTGACTGCCCGCCAATGCCGGTTGCATGAAATACCAGACATTCATACTGTTGCTCAAGCTGTGCGACCGTCTGTTGTACCGCCGGTGTCGTCACCCCAAACATACTGAGCCCGATTGCCGGCTTCTCGGTTGGTTCACTGTCGGTATTACTGTTTTCAGGGGCCTGTGCAAGCATGCCATACAACGCATCAGACGCATTGCCAAGGACTTGCCGCGATATTCGATTGATGCCCTGTACGTCAGTTACTGAATACATCATCATGATATCTGATGGCCCAACATACGGCGCTACATTACCAGACGCCACCGTCGACACCATTACCTTGGGCACACCGATTGGCAATTTGCGCATGGCCGGCGTTGCCAGCGATGTGCCACCCGAGCCACCGGCACTGATGATTCCGGCGATGTCGCTATGCGCCGTCGTCCAGCGTGTAAACGCCTCGGACATGGCACTAACCGCAGCACCACGATCATGACCAAAAACGGCTGAAGCCCCGCGTGGATGCCAGCTCGCAACATGATGCGATGGCACATTCGCAGAAGAGGGACGATCAGACGTAGAAAGATCCACCGTGGTTATTTTTACCCCGCGAGCGCGCAGACGATCGGCGATAAAACCCAGTTCAGCCGCTTTTGTATCGAACGTACCTGCAACCAGCACCCGATTGGTCAGCGTCTGCTGAAACAGGGGTTGCACGTCTTTTTGTATGTCGGCAGACGCCTCCTGTATCGACGGGTAATCGGGCTGAAACCCCGACGATGTAACCTGTTTATCCCATCGAGCGCGCGACCACCGGGTAGGCGGCACATAACCGGATCGATTAACCGCCTGGTCTTCAGATGATTGAACGGATGATTTGACTTCTACCGTGCCCGCGGGTGCCGTGCTCGCAGAATCCGGTTTGTCAAAGCCCGCGCTGCTACCGATTTTCTTCGTCGCACCGTGCGTTTTATCTGCCACGGAAACCACTGATGATTCATCCACTCGACCCACGCCCAGCAACTGTTGTTGCAGCTTGCGATCTGCACCGAGCGTCTGTGCATCAAGCACCGCACTGATCTGACCATTAGCCATGATCGCGACATCGTCAGCGACACGCGTCGCCACACCAATATTCTGCTCTACCAGCAAAATGGCAACATCACCCGAGTCTGCCAGTTTGTGTAACAGTTCTTCGACTTGAGCAACAATGACCGGCGCCAGACCCTCTGTGGGTTCATCCAGTACTAACAATCGCGGGTCCTGTAACAGCGCTCTGGATATCGCCAGCATTTGCTGCTCGCCACCCGAAAGCTGTGCACCCCCGTTACCGCGACGCTCAGCCAGTCGTGGAAACGTTTCATAGACGCGATCTACCGTCCACGCACCGTTGCGTGACTCACACATTTTTAGATGATCGTCAACCGTTAGCGAACGCCACAATCGACGTCCCTGCGGTGTATAGCCCACACCAAGACGAGCGA
>CAYMVV010000161.1:3526-10440 GCA_964393885.1 uncultured Granulosicoccaceae bacterium
GGTATCAATCCAAGTATGGCATTGCATAGCGTGGTCTTTCCCATGCCATTACGGCCAACCACCGCATGTACCCCGGAATCCAGTGTCAGGTCGACTCCCTGCAGGGCATGCGACGCCCCGTAGTAGACATGCAGATCGCGAACGGTCAGCAACGCCGAACCTGCGCGCCGCGCCCCGCGCTGCACTCTGGACACCGCTGCAGAATCAGTGGCCCTGACCATGCTGCTCCCCGAGATAGAGTTCCTGCACCTGAGGGTCGTTTTCTATTTCTTCCGGCGTGCCTTCTTTAAAGACCCGCCCGTTGTGCATCATCGTCACTCGCTGCGCAACACGCAGCGCAACATCCATGTCGTGTTCGATAATAATAAAAGCCATATGCGCAGGCATGGCCTGCAGTATCTCCACCAGATCTGTGCGTTCACTGGGTGACAGGCCGGCCGCCGGCTCGTCAAACAGTACCAGTCTGGGAGCACCGGCAAGCGCCAGACCTATTTCCAGTTGTCGTTGCTGGCCATAACTCAACTCGCCAACCAGTGCGTTGCGTTCATTGTCGAGGTGTACTGCACCTATCAACACTTCAGCAGATTGCATCAGCGCATCGTCTCGTCGTGCCCTGCGCAATGAAAATCGATTGCGTGACACGCCACGACACGCCAGATAGGCGTTATCTATAACGCTCAGGTTTTCAAACAACAATGATATCTGGTAGGTGCGACGCAAACCGCGTCGCACGCGTTCATAGGCAGGCAGCTCGGTGACATCTTCACCAAACAATCGAACCCTGCCGGTGGTCGGAGGAAAATCTCCGGTGATGGCATTGAACAGTGTCGTCTTGCCAGCACCATTCGACCCCAGAATGGCATGCCGCTCACTGGCGCGCACTGACAGATTAATATCTGCCAGTGCCACCAGCGCACCGAAGTGCCGACTGACCGCCTCCAGTTCGAGTGCATTTTGACCCGAGCTCTGCAGCAATGACAGAGCATCTGATCGTTCCACCGATGAACTCATACCAGCGATACCCTGAGCGACTTATTCGCAGACCGGGTTTTCGCGGCTTACAGCGCCGTACTCCAGGAATTTGTCATAGTCCAGACCCAGTGTCTGACTCACCTGTGGAATCACCTTGATGGTCTTGTTGAGGAGATTGCCGTCCGGCCCTTCCACGACTTCGGTCAGAAATATATCGGCAATCGCATTGCGACGCTCATCCAGACTCACCGGACCTGTCGGGGTTTCAAACGACAGTCCGGACAGTGTCTCACGCAATTTTGCACCGCCATCAGACAGGTCTCCGTCAACTTCATTGAGCGCAAGCAGAGCCGCCTTGGTGTTGACGTAATAGGCATGGGCGAACAGCGACGGCGAGGGAAAACCATCAGGGAATTCCGCTTTATAGGCGTCGACAAATTCGCTCCATCGCGGATCATCCCAGGTATCGGAGATTGGTCCACCCGATGGTGTACCGATAACAAAATCACGCGTCTTGCCTTTGGCAGCCAGTACCGTTTGGTCAACGGTAATCGAGCCACCAACCAATGGCAGATCGCCACCTGCCTGCTCGTACTGAGTCAGGAAGTTCACCGCGTCAGCACCACCAAGAGCCACATAGATGGCATCTACATCATCAGGCAATGCAGCAATGATTGATGAGTAGTCCTTATTGCCAATCGGCACCCAGAATCGTGCATCGGCCGGCGCCTTTCCACCCGCACGACAAAAGGGCTCCAGTACACCAAACACCTGCGTATAGGGAAAAGAGTAATCTTCAGCGACTACCGCGATACTGCGATAACCCTTTTCGTTATAGATATACTCACCGAGTCCGGCCATCCATTGCGCACCCTCTGTCGAGAAGCGAAAGAAGTTCTCGGCCGGATCACGCAGAGTCGTATCCTGAGCACCGGATGAGCCGTTTAGAAAAGTAACCTCGGGTTGAGTTTTGGCATAGTCTTTGACCGCCAGACCTTCGGAGCCCGACAGCGGCCCTACCAATACCTTCACGCCGTCTTGCTCTACCAGCTTACGAGTAGCACGTATAGCACTGTCAGGCGACGCGTCAGATGAACCGGTGATCAGCTCAATTTCCTTACCACCAGCCGTGTTGTTAAACTCTTTAAGCGCAAGCTTCACTCCGCGTATAGAGTCTTCTCCCAGCACCGTAAACGCACCTTCCAGTGTCGCCAGTGCGCCCATCTTGATGGTGTCTGCCTGACCAGACACGGGCACTGATACTGCCGTTGCAAGCAAGACTCCACCGAGTCCGTGTATCAATTTTTTCATAACTAATCTCCAGATTGATGATTGGTTGTCGCAGGATTTGCGGGTTTGATCTGCGACTGATTGGCGGAACGACGTTTTGGCAACAGGCGCGGCTTTAGCCGCTGCCAAATCCCGAGCAAACCATCGGGTGAAAAAAGGACTACCAGTAAAAAGGCCAGGCCTATCACGGTGTTAAAGCGCTCACGGTCTATGAGATCGATAGCAAAATTTTCCAGCAGCACAAAGGCAATAGCCCCGAGAAAAGGACCGACCGGATGCCGCAATCCCCCGACTACCGCGATAACCAGGATGTCTATAACCACATCAACACCAACAGAGCCCGGTGAAATTCTGCCATTAAACCAAACCAGTAATACGCCTGCAGTACCTGCGATCACGCCGGCCAGCAAGTAGGCGAAAATTCGAATTGCTGTTACGTTGTAACCCAGTGCATTCATGCGTCTTGCGTTGTCTCGTGTCGCCTGCAATGCCAAACCGTAGCTTGAACGCGAGCCGTACAACACAGCCAGGTAAAACCCCAGCGCACAAAACAGTGACAAGTAATAAAACGGCTTGGGGTCGCGCCAGCTCACCCCGAATACCTGTGGCGGTGACACACCGGCAAATCCGTTAAAGCCATTAAAAACCGCGTAGTTTTGGCGGGTAAAATAGAAAAACGCGACAGCAATCGCCAGCGTTATCATGATGGTATAGATGCCTTCAGTTCTGATGGCGATGGCACCGATAATGGCACTAAGAACAGCCGCAGCGACTATTACGGCAGGTATCAGCACCCACCAGGGCACGCCAAAGCCATGCACGCTAACGCTGTTAACACCAAAGATCGCGATCATATAGCCGGCAAAGCCCGCCACGGTCAGTTGCGCCAGACTGACAGCGCCACCATAGCCCGCAAGCATCATCAATGACAGCGCGACCATGCCCAGTAACAGCGAATAGGCACCGATCTGGAAGGTAAAAAAATCACTTGAAATCCACGGAAACAACAACAGAAAAACCAGTGTCGCTATACCGGCCGGACGCCCGATTTCAGCCCTGAATGAGTTCGATGTTATCGCCATCTAGTGCACCGCTTTAAACAAAGTACACAGCCGCATTGACTGATAACTTCGCGCTAACACTTGAATGAACCGAAGCACTATTGAGCCCTGCCCATCAAACCTTGCGGTCGCACAGCCAACACCACAATCATGATGATGAACGTCACCACCACACCATAGGTGGGGAAGTAGGCAAGTCCAAACTGTTCAGCCATACCAACGATCAGTGCGCCTATTGCAGCACCCGCAATAGACCCCATGCCTCCAACGATAACGACCACCAGTGATGCGAGCAGATAGCGCACATCCTCACCGGGCGCTATAGACAATGCGGTACCACCGATAACACCGGCAAATCCTGCCAGCCCGGCACCAATGGCAAACACCAGTGCAAACAGCAATTGCACATTAACGCCGGTGGCATCCAGCATATCGCGATCGTCAACACCGGCTCGAATCATCATGCCTATGCGAGTGCGGTTTAAAAACAGCCACAACAGCAGACCAACCACCACCGCGACCAGCAGCACCACCAGTCTATAAGTCGGGTACTTGAGCATCACCGCCTGACCACTGGAGCGAATCGCACTGATAATGGGCAACTGTGTTGCGCCGAACAGCCAGTCAGGCGGGCTAAATTGATAGGTGGTACCAGACCAGGCAGCGAGCATCAGGTCGGCCGCAACGATCGATATACCAATGCTGACCAGCGTTTGCCGCATATCGTCCCCCTGCATGTGCCTGAAGACTAAAAACTGCATTAAGGCACCGACAGCTGCCAGTACAAAAAAGGCCACCACAACACCGACGAACCAGTTACCTGAAAGCTCTGCGGCCTCATAGCCGATATAGGCGCCCAACAGATACATGGACCCGTGAGCGAGATTGACATTGCGCATCAAACCGAACACCAGCGTGAAGCCACTGGCAACCAGAAAGTACAGCGCCGCCAGCGTCAAGCCGTTCAGCAACGTGTTGACAAACACTTTTTTTCGGCCCATCAACGCCTTTAGCCATTCCGGCCAAACGGCAAAAACCATATAGCCAAGGATGGCGACAGCGAGCAGCAGCAAAACCGCTGTCCAGGGACGTCTGGCGATCATTGCCCGCATCAGATGAACAGGCTCTCGATTGAACGCGGGTTAATTATTGGCTCTCCTCCAATTCAAACAGATGCAAAAAAATACGGCGGCAACTCAACAGCCACTGGCATTTTAAGTAGCACTGCCGTTACGATACAAGCCAATCGATCTCCCATTTTGGGTAATATTGGGTAATTTTCCGGAGCTTTGCTAAACATGCTTTTATGGAGATCTCATGACTCCAACGGCGCTCACTGGCTGCCGCGCGGCTTCCTGTCAATGAGTCCGCCATTCCGCAACGATGCGCTGCCACTCGAATCCATTGCATTGCTGCCGGGGAGTAGCGGTAGCCAGGGACTGTTGCAACACATTGCTTCGAACCCCGCGTGCGCACAGGGCAACGGCGTGGGTTTGTTTTTGGGTGACCCGTTTCTTAACCTAGAACAAATCACCCAGCAGCTTAAGAAACTGGACGTACAGTGGATTTGCAACCTGCCCAGCATGGCGCAGCACGCCGAAGAATTTCGCAACCAGCTGGCCGACGTTGACATTTCGGTTGCCGGGGAACTCAAAGCGCTACACGAGTTTCGCCTGCACGGCTTCCACACACTTGCCGGACTGTCGTCTACTGACCACCTACACACACTCGTCAGTCATCCAGCCGACGCAATCCTGGTATTGCAAACCACCGATGATCTGCAGATCTCGTTTCCGTCACTTCCACAGCGACTGAAAAAAGTAACAGAGATTGCCGCCATCGCAATGATAGATAAATGCAAGGTATTGCCAGTAGTGACCGAGTCCGAGCTACCGCAGCTCAGCAGCAACGCGGTGCTGCGACCCGTTTGGGTGACAGAGGACTGAGGACAGAGGACAGAGGACAGCTGTTTTGCACTCTGTCTTCCGTCTTCTGTCTTCCGTCCTCTGTCTTTCGTCCTCTGAACTTATAACCCCAACCCATAACGACGCATCTTGTTATAAAGGGTTTTCCTCGACATACCCAATGCCCGGGCTGTGCGGCCCCGGTGAAAATTGTGCCGCCACAGCGTTTCCACCACCCGAGCCTTTTCGCCGCGTGCAACCAGCAGGTCATCAGCGTCATCCGGCTGTTTTTTTAACAACGCCGTTTCGATCTGGCGTTTATCTATCTCCCCCTGCAACTGCGCCAGTTCATCGGCCAGCGCATAGAGCGCGCGTTCATTGGCAGTCCATTCGAGTGTTTGCAAATGCAACAACGCTGATGATGAAAGTTGCGGTTGTTGCGTTACTCCAAGGCGCGACAGCCGACTGCCAATCAAGGCCGCTATGTCATCCGGTCGCTGCCTCAAAGGCGGCACGTCAAGCATACTCGGCTCAAGCAACTGTGCCAGATCATCATGCAGGGTATCGGGCAACTGACCGGGCACCCATAACTGGCAAAGAAAAACACAGCGTGGATTGACGGCAACTCTCTCGCGCGTGCCCGGTGCGTAATACCAACCTTCGCGAAGTGCACGCGCCAGTCGCATTTGTGTGCGCGGCGGCAAGGACTCGGGCTCATGCACAACCAGCAACTGACAACTGTCACTGCCCAGTGCACCGCGATTTCGCTGCTCATCCTTTAAGGTACCGAAAATTCGTCGACTGGCCGATCCATGACGATCCTCGATGCCCGGTCGCACCACCTGCATGACACTCTCGCCCGACGGCAGTTCGCGTGCCTGCTGCCCGAGCACGTGCCGCTCAAATGCTGTGATAATCCAGTCAAGATCAGCACCGTGCTCATGTCGAATCATCACCGGCACATGCAGTTTCACCAGCGTGTTGAGTTTCTGCAAACAGCTGACAGTCGCAGCCGACTTTCCCACCACGCCGCAGTCACGGCCCCATGCCAGCAACCTGCGTTGAGCTGGACTAATCGTGCTTCTGGCGGCACCGGCAGTACGGTAAGAGGCAATCAAATCAACCACCGCGCTTTCGAGCGGCAGCCGCTCAATGGTGGAGCCGCCCACATAGCCATCGAAGTCAGCTTTTTCTGCAACAACCGCCAGATCGTCCGCTGTAACAATCGGACCACCCTCCAGCATAAACTTGATTGACGGATACAATCGGCGCACAAAGCGCCCAATGTCGCGCGCCTGCAAGGTCACTTCTTCAAGACTCAATCGTTGCTTGTGGCCCATTGCGCCTCCGGAATTCCATCCAAAGTTCAGTACAATGCTGTCGAGCTGTGCATCGGCTGCGAATCGTGCCTGGGTTCGATTGCTACAATAAAATACCGTTTTCAAGCCGCGTTTTTTAGCCTCTGTCAGCACAGCGACCTCCTGTGCTATGCCCCGCCCGCCTCTTTCCAGAATATGCTGCAGTGAGGCGGGATAGTGGATACTACTGGGAAAGTTCACAACGCCATCGAAACCTTGCTCGACCGCGCGCTGCGCTATCTCGGCGGCATCGGCGATAGCGCCAAAGACATTCACACCCAGGTACACCGGTATCGATACCTGGCTCAGAACTTCAGAGCTTGCAAACG
>CAYMVV010000162.1:0-10297 GCA_964393885.1 uncultured Granulosicoccaceae bacterium
CAGCAGTATTTTTCAAGACAGTTGACAGCGTTCGACCTGTCGCTAAAACCACAGGGAACTGATTTCCAGCAACTGGTGTGGCAGGCACTGATAGACATCCCCTACGGCGAAACGGTTTCATACCGGACAATTGCAGACAGCATCGATCGACCCAAGGCTGTCAGAGCGGTCGGAAACGCAAATGGTCGCAATCCCATTCCCATTGTCATTCCCTGCCACAGAGTGATTGGCAAAGACGGCAGCCTTACGGGTTTTGGAGGTGGCTTACCGGTTAAGCGATTTCTGCTGGATCTGGAAAATCATAATCAACAAACGCTGGCTCTATAGACACGCGCCACCGCTATTGTCGCATCACCCTTGTAATAACGTCGAGATCAGTTGTGCGACATCACGATCTGGGTCCTGGCAAGTCAGGGATCCAGGTAAATTCAAGGGTTCTGGCAATTCAAGAGGTCTGGCAAGTCCAAAAGACAGCGCACACACCACTAGTGGGCCGTATCCTCCTGGGCTTGCAACACAATGCCGTCTTGCTCCAGTTGCGAAATACGCCGATCATCGAGACCTATTTCGCGCAGAACCTCACGGCTATGTTGCCCCTGCTTTGCTGCGTGTTGCTGAATTGTCGGACCATTGTGCAGGAACGAAAATGCAGCGATCGGAACCTGTAGATCAGCATAGTCTTCAGGCAAGCCCTGAGCTGACTGCAAGACCTGCCGGGAGTCCAGCTGCGGATGCGTGAGAGTCTCATCAACGCCTCGAACACGCGCTGCCGGAACACCCGCTTCGTTTATCACATCTTCCCAAAACTGCGCTGGTTGCTGCTTTAACATCTGTTGCAGCTGCGCTCTGTCGATTGGTAATTTCTCCACCTTTTCAGCATGCGATAATCGCTCGTACCCCAGGTGTTCCTGCGCTTCTCGCTCAATGTCTTGCTCGCGCAGTACCGTTTCTTCACTCACTGTGTCCTGACTGCGAGCCGGGGCAGAAGCCTGATCATGAACAAAATCCACGCTACTTTGCAGATCATTGGTACCATCGTCGACGCTGGTATTTTGCCTTAAGACTCTCCACAGATCCGCACGTTGCCTGCCGGTAAACCCACCGATCATAATCAGCCCGTCACTGGCTTCAAAGCAACCATACGCTGCATTGACCAGACTCGAATTTCCCGGTGGAGTTGGCGCTGCACCATGGACCTGTGAGTCTACTACTGTACTCGACATCAACATCAGAGCCGCATCCAGCATTGCCACATCAATATACTGCCCCTTGTTGGTTCTGCTGCGTTGAAACAATGCGGAGGCAATGGCAAATGCAGCCTGCGCGCCTGTACCATAGTCCAGCACCGGTGGTCCGACTCTGACTGGTGCAGTGGAGGCAGAACCGGTGGCTGCCATTAGCCCCGAGAATGCCTGAATAACATTATCGTACGCAGGGTGCAGTGCCTTTGGGCCGGTCTGTCCGTAACCGGTCATCGAGCAATAAATAAGCAGCGGATTTATGTCGGCAAGCGCTTCATAGCCAAGCCCTGCAGATGCCAGAACCCCGGAGCGGAAATTCTCCACCAGCACATCGGCTTGCGCCACCAGTTGTTTGACTATCTCAATACCATCAGTCGAGCCAATATCTATAGCGAGACTTCGTTTATTGGCGCTTTGCGACAGGTACTGTGTACCCAGCCCCTCGCTTGCCAGCATTTCACTGGCTGATTCTGTACGCATCATATCTGCGCGATCAGGTGACTCGATCTTTACTACATCCGCACCCATGACTGCCAGCTGATAGGTACAGAACGGGCCTGCCAATACATGGGTAAAATCGAGAACGCGAATGCCGCTAAACGGTTGCATTAGATTGACAGTCCAACAGTTGCGAAGGGTATTGCCACAATGATTGCTCTGGTTTCCTCGCCCGCCCAACAACACAGGCAGCAAGCTGTGACAATTGAGATTACCGTGGCAGCATAATCCCACAAAGCATCTCCCGTTGCCATGCACGAGTGCGCTTGCTACATTGGTGAATGGATGCTCCCTCCCCGCCCCCGTCAAGAACCATCAAGCGATCAAATAAGCAATGACAACTCTACATTTTATCAGGCACGGCCAATCTACCTGGAATGCTGAAATACGGATACAGGGCACCTCAGACCCGGACTTGTCAGAGCTCGGCATAGCACAGGCGAAAGCGCTGGTTGGCAAGTTACCAAAATTTGATCGGGTTTATTCCAGTGATCTTGCGCGTACGCGTCAAACGACCAGTAACATACTACAAGGCAATATTGAGCAGGTAGATTTTCGTCCTTCTCTCAGAGAAATTCATCTCGGCCCATGGGAAGGAGTGCTATTGAAAGATGCCACTGAAAAATACCCCCACGAAACCAGTCAGTTCCGACATCAGCCAGAGGACTTCAGTCTCGAAGGCGCCGAGACCTTTCACGAGCTACAACTGCGCGCCCGCAATGCAATTAATGAAATACTCGACGAGTGCGTCGGTGTTACAGAAAATGTACTGGTCGTCAGTCACGGCGCGTTTTTAAAATCATTACTGATAGACTACGCCGGCTGGCCTCTAAACGACATTTGGAAAAATCCGCAAATGGACAATTGCGGACACAGTATTGTCACCTATACCAATCGTGTCCCAAAGCTGACTAAATTTGCTGACGCTCTGGAGTGGTAGCGTACACTGCCACTCCCCCGCACAATTGATTAAGGCGACTGATATTTAACAACGCCAAAACCAGGAGCCTGACACCGCACTGTGGCAGCATCCATTGAAGCAAATGCGCCCATGTTGAAGAGAGGCAACGTACCCTTGCGAAGTGCCTTTCCAACTGTTAGTTGGTACCTTTTTTATAGTTAGTACCTTTTTTAGTTGGTACCTTTAACCACAGTTAACATGACAGTTGCTCACAGTCGGCCGCGAGAGATGAGATATCAAACGGTTGAATAGATACCTGCCTTATAGTGTGATTAACATTGAGTACTTTGCGTTACCGCGCACCGGTTACATTAAAACGATTTAAAGAAAAAGTTCCGGTACCCCAGAATGTCTCAGTGCCAATTTCAACCGCCCCCATACACGTGTTATTTGCCATAGCTGGAACACCAAAATCAGGTCCGTTGAAACGTGACCAGTTAACGAATGCGTTCCAGTCCAGGATGCCGCTATTGCCCGGTTGTCTGGCGACAAAAGCGACGTAGGCCCAGCCGAGAGACGGATTTGTGTATACATCCCAGTCCTGCCCGCTGAGCGAAACTGAAGTGACTAATACACCGGGCGTTCTAATTGAAGGTACGCCAACCCAAACCATCATTTCGTATTGTTTATTTTCTTCTGTTACTTCGCAGCTGGTATGGAAAAATGATTCCAGCGCTACGTTACGCTCGGCGTTACCGGTTTCAGAGTAGTCGTACTCAACCCAGATTTGCTGCAGACTGTCGGTCAGCGCCGGAAGGCCGGTTTGTTCTACAGTACCGGACCTATTGAACTGCGTCTTTTGACCATAGTAGACCTGAGGGTAGGATTTTACAGCGAACTCATTGCCTTCATTTTGCTGTAACCAGTTATAGTCCCACTTGGCAATGTAGTTGCCACTGTTGCCAGTAAGTTCTATGCATTGTGACCAGTTGTCTGAATGTACTGCAGTGTCATTCCATGTGTTGTTTTGTAATCTGTAATTTCCATAGGCAATTTCAAACCAGGGCGTGCAAATGCGTTGATTCACCAGCGGTTGATCCTGGCTGGCAGTTACACCTGCCACTACCACACAGGATTGATTGTTCTCAAAACCGTAGCCACTGCCAGTTGCATCATTCGCATCTGACAGGCAAATGGGATGTCCATTGTTAGTTCCTGCCGTCGGAGCAACTACCGGGGGTAGAGCAACGACTGCAGCGTTTGAAGCTGCACCATTTGCCTCGGTACCATTTGCCTCGGTACCAATTGCCTCGGTACTCAGGACTGCAGGCTGAGTGTCTGTAAGGCCGGATAGCCCTGCCTGATTGCCAGAGCTGATTGTAAAACTTGCGCAGTACCAAATGCCGTCGATCGGATCGCAGTCAATACGTGGCAATGTGCACTGCTGCTGATATGCCGCCACAGCAGAGCTCAGGGTGTTGCCGGAAACGACACAACTCTGGTTCGAAAATTGGCCCAAGGCCTGGTCATGTGTCACTGGAAGTACGGTTAACAGTACTGGTAAGAAAAAAGATGCCGGCAGGAATTTAAAAGACATAATTATGCTTTGAATGACTCGGGAGCATCATTGTGTAGGACCCGTTTTGAGTCAATAAAGAACTACGTCACAAAAACCTCGTCATTCGAGAACCAATCGAAGTTACCAGTCAGAGGCATTTTAAGGTCGGAATTTTCGAAAAAATAAAGTCACAGGATGGGCTAAAGTAATGATTTTCGCGCTGCTTTTCGGTTGTGTGCCTGTTGCGTAAATCGATGGAATTCGCTTTCAAACCCATGCTCTCATTAAAGCCTTGTAATCCTGCGTATCCGGAATGACATGACCCGGACTCTGAAAATGCTCCTGCATCATTGCTCCTACATCATTGCGTAATTCTTACTTCATTTAATTTGCAGCGATGACACGTGCACACCCAGCCGTTTCGCCAGTACCAGCCCTATACGACGGCAGGCCGCCCTGGGTTGCCCCTTAGCATCATAATTCGTTTGTCGACAGAATTTCATGGACTGTCGCTGGCATCACCTGAACAGCCCAACCTGTGCCGGAGCTTGACTCGGCGTCGAATCACGTGCCAGCCCCGCCTGCAAACCTCTTACTCTCCCTGAACGTGTGACAGAATCCAGCCTGATCACTATCGTGATCTTCTAACACCCGCCATTTCTTACAATGCCGGTCGCGATAATTGCCAGCCTGTTATTCGGTTACGGTGATCAGAACGAATAAGGAGTGACTCATCATGGAGCTTAGTTGGACAGGCAACTCAAAAGTAGACAACTCTTGTGCGGATGTACCTCCGTAACCCTGAATCAATCGTTGGATCAGGATTGCAGGTTATCGCTTGACACAACGTACGCAGACATCAAAATATCTGAAACACTCCAGTATGTTTAAATTCAAGATATGCTTCTACGGAACGCATCATATTGGGCAACATGTCTGGCAGTTCGGCAGGGTTATACCACTCCAGCTGTAGTGTCTCTTCGTTGTAAACCACGGGATCAACCGCGGGATCAACCGCAGGATCAACCACGGGTGTACCGCTAAAAGCCGAGGTGTAAAAGTTTAGAACGAAGTGTTGTGCCTTGTCGCCGTTTGGATAGGTGAATGTCTCTCTACCCGGGTCGCTTCCAAATCCAAATGGCTGACAACTGTTTATAGTAAGCCCGGTCTCTTCCTTTACCTCTCGTATAATTGTCTCTGTAATTGAATCTCCTGGTTCCGGCATGCCACCGGGAAGACCCCATACGCCAAAATCGCTACGAAGTTGAAGTAATATTTTCCCATCTTCCCGTTCAATCACGATACGCGCCCCGGGCATCAAAAGAATTCGATGACCTACCAATGCACGAAGTCGCCCAACGTAGCTATCTGCAAAGTTGCTCATAGAAAAACACTATACGGTTATTGCAGTCTTCCTGTCCAATGTGCAAAGTATGATCCCTGTGCAATGCCTGCATTTCTAATACGACAAACCAGTGTCATCATAAAAACGGCGTAAATTTCGTGTCGAGGAACCCCCGGCAAGCGGTTTTGCACTCAAACCGCTACCTAAATATTCCAGTCACCGTACACTCGAGATTCGCTAACTGGCACATCTGGTTCTTCAGACGTTTTAATCGAACAGACAATGGAACCTGCACCATAGAAAAACGGTCTGCATGCTTCTGAAGCCTATGACATCCATCTCTTTCAAAAAGCCCGCAAAACTCACACGCGATCTAGCGGACAGTATCCAGCCGCCAATAGTTTTTCCGAAACAGCCAGCCCAGCGCCAGTGCCAACAGCAGTGTAGAGAACAGTACTGCACACCACAGCAATGACAAGTGCCCGCTATACATCTGACTAAACCACCACAGCAGAGGAAACTCAATGCAAAGATAGGTCACCAGTGCCGCGAGCAGCATAGGTACATTACGCCCTGCACCGGTAAATACGCCATGGAAAACGCTTTGTGCGCAGAAAAACAGCATGGCAACTGCCATAAATCGCAGATAGACAACCCCCGTCTGTATAGCAACAGGATCAGCTGTAAAAACGCTAAGGATCGTCGGTGCTAAAAAAGCAATCACCGCACACACCGCGGCCATCACAAAAAGCGACCGCGCCAACACCCCACGGAGGGCACGCTTGAGTAATTCGTACTGACCCGCACCAATCGCCTCGCCCGCCGTTACTGCCACTCCTATTCCAATGCCCATGGTGCTGATATACAACCAGAGGACTGGGTACAGAAGACTGAGGACTGAGGACTGAGGACTGACGAGACGTCAGAATCCGATTGTCTGTCCACTGCTTTCTGTCATCTCATCTATCTTCTGTCATCCGTCTTCCGTCTTCTGTCATCCGAACCCTATCGAAGCCCGTCTTTACCTTCTATATCAGCCACCGCAAGTCCGCCGGCTCTGTTGTGCACTCTGGCACCGGTTGACATGATCAAAGCAACGATCATCTCGTTAGCACGTGGTGCATCGTGTATACCGACTTCCATCGCGTCAAAGTGTGAGCGTACGTAGGACGCATTGGTATGGGTCATTGGTATATCCAGTCTGGTACCCGGTGCACCCACTTTTTTTGTCGACGGGACAATCGCCATACTGTCCTTGATCAGTTCACGCATCGAGTAACCGCCAGGTACGTGCCACAGTGCGCCGTGTTCAATTTCACCTGCCTCGCCTACAATCGCCCCTTTACCATAGCCTTGAATGTTGTCGGCGCTACCACCCAGTGCATCAATCAGCTTCTGCGCCATCTGCACGCCCAGTGGCTTCAGGTCATCCATAAACCCGTCGATCTTTTCGATATAGCTTCCGGCATAGGGGTTTTCGATAACCGCCAGACATGACGCCTTTTGCAAAGGTGTCTCTGCAACCGGACCGCCTTCGTGCCATACCTCTTCAACGGTAACCACCATTTTGCGTACTTTAATTTCAGGCATCTAGAGATACTCCGAGTTGTGGGATGCGTGCCAGACAGTTGTAAAGACCAGCACCGAGTCTTTCCGGCACTGTATTAAATATCGATTCAAAATCAGTTCAGGCGCTATTCATCAACACTATTCATCAACACTATTCTTCAGGGAGTTCAATGCGCCTAACACGCGATCAGGCGTTGCAGGCAACTGATTAATCTCGGCCCCCGTAGCATCACGGATTGCATTTAGAATGGCAGGTGCAGTGGGGATCAGCACGTGCTCGCCCAGTCCTTTTGCACCATAGGGCCCTTCGGCATCCGGCACCTCGATTATATGATGTTCAAACTCGGGGATGTCGCCAATGGTCGGAATAAGATAGTCGTGCAGGTTATCCGCAACACCGGGTATGAACTCTTCCATTAATGCCATGCCTATGCCCTGCGTTGCACCGCCTTCGATCTGACCTTCAACCAACTGCGGGTTGATCGCACGGCCTACATCATGCGCGGTGGTGAGCTTGTCGAGTTTTATGGTGCCGAGTTCGGTGTCAACGGTCAGCTCCATCAGCTGTGCGCCGTAACCATACTGACCGTAGGGATTGCCCTGGCCATTGTCATCCAGCGCCCCGGCCGGAGGGTCATAACGTTCCACTGCGGTAAATGCATAGCCATACTCATCTGCTTCACGCATTGCCAGGTCTATTTGATGGGTGACTGCTCCATCTTCAATCTCTATGGTCGCGGGTGTGTTTGCTGTTGCGGGCTTAAAACGCAACACTGATTCCGCAGAAGCGTTGACTTCGCGAAGGATGCTGGCGCGAAGACTTAACGCGGCAAGTTTTGCGGCATTGCCGGTAATAAACGTTTGCCGCGACGCCGAGGTTTTACCTGCATCCGGCGTGATGTCGGTATCCGCACTCAGCAGTGTCAGCTCACTCAAACAAACACCAAGCGCATCAGCAGCTATTTGTGCGATCACCGTGTTGGCCCCCTGACCGATATCTATAGCACCCTGATGGAGTATCACCTGGCCGTTTTTATCTACCGCTAGTTTTATGGTAGATGGATTGGGAATGGAGGTATTGCCACAACCGTACCAGCAAGTGCCAAGCCCTCTGCCCCTGCGCAAGTGGCTCTGCTGTTGTACCGCCTGACGATTAAACGCGTCTGCTTTTTCACCCGCTGTCTGCCACGCAGTTTGTAACGCTTGCAGACAAGCCACAATACCCACACCTTGTTCGAATACCTGACCGGTCACTGTTGGCTGACCATCGCGCAATGCGTTGCTTAAACGAAACTGCAATCGATCCATGTTAATGGAATCGGCCAGACGATCGAAAGTGGTCTCCAGTGCGATGGCGGCCTGCGGCACGCCAAACCCCCGAAAGGCACCCGCTGGTGTGGTGTTGGTATGTACGGCGACAGAGTGCGCACGGTAGTTTGGTACATAGTACGGGCCGCTCGCATGCACTGGCACACGGTTGGCAACCGTGGGGCCCCAGCTGGCATAGGCACCGGTGTTAAACACGCCTTCAAAGTCCACCGCGGTGAGCTTGCCTTTGGCATCACAAGCCACTGCAACCTGCATACTGGCCGGGTGACGTTTGGTAGACGACTGCATTGACTCGGTTCGTGTATACACACCGCCCACGGTTTGGTTCATCAGCCAGGCTGCAATGGCAAGGTATGGCTGTATCGTTAAATCGAGTTTGGAACCAAAGCCCCCTCCGACCGCAGTCGGCACCACTCGCACTTGTTCGCTGGCGACACCAAGGATTGCGGTGATGTCTGCCTTTGTCATACCGGCTGCCTGTGTACAGGTGTACAACTCAAGCCTGTCGCCAACACGTACAGCGTAGCCTGCTTCAGGTTCTATATAACCGTGTTCAATAAACGGTGTGCTCACTTCGGTACGCTCTATATAGTCACTTGAATCGAGCTGTGACCTGTCACCACGCTGCACCAAACCCTCTACCAGTATATTCCCCGGTCGATTGTCATGTAGTAGCCCGACACCAGCCTGCAAAGCCGCTTCGGGAGTGAGTGTTGCATCGAGTTCGGTCCACTCTATCGGAAAGCTGTCGGGGTCAAGCTGCGCTATGGCTTCGGCCGTTCCGATGACAGCCGCTACCGCTTCTCCGCGAAAGCGCGCCACGTGTTCAGCAAACACCGGCTGATCTGCAAATTGTGGAAGGACGCCAAACTGATTGACGCCAGGCACATGCTCGCTGGTTATCACCCGTTCCAGGCCAGGCCGTTGCTGCAACCAGCTCTGTGTATCGCCGATAACAAAATCGGCACAGTGCCACGGGCTGCGGATCACTTTGAGCATCAACGCATCGACGGGTATAACATCGGCGCCAAATTGATCTGCGCCGGTTACTTTGGGTAAGCCATCAAGCCGCTGTACACTGGCGCCTATTGCAGCGCCCGCAGCAGGGTTTTTAGCTGCCAGTGGTTGCACGCTGGATGCCTCGCGTACGGCGTCTATTATTTTTTTGTAGCCGGTACAACGACAGAGCACGCCACCCAGCGCCTGTTCTATCTCTTCGTTATCAGGTTGTGGATTGGATCTAAGCAGAGCCGTTGCAGACACCAGCATACCGGGCGTACAAATGCCACATTGTGCTGCGCCGTGGGCAAGAAAGGATTGTTGCAGATCAGCGCTGACAGATTGCGATGCCAACCCTTCAACCGTTTCTACACTGCACGACTCAACCTGCGCGACCGATACCAGACAACTGCAAGCCAGTTCACCATCGATGAGCACACTGCACGCACCGCAGTCTCCGGCATCGCAACCCACTTTGGTACCCGCGTAGCCCTGTGATCGCAATACCTCGGATAGTCTATCCAGCGGCGAGCCATGACAGGACAATGACTGGCCATTGACACTGAAGCGGACAGGTTGTGCAGACCGGGACGCCGGTGACACCTGATTGCTGTCTTTCAATTCGTTACTCTTACGCATACTGTTGAATCACACACGTGTCGCGTTATCGATGGCATTGCAGTCGGCTTTCCTGAGCACTGACATCAGGCCTGCCCGCCCTGAGTAGATGCAACTGCCCGGGTAACAGCTCGTTCAATCAATACCGTGGCCGCCTGCAATCGATAGTCACCTGTGGCCCTGACATCACTGATCGGATTCAGGTCGGCTCGAACTGCAGCATCGATTTGCTCTTTTAT
>CAYMVV010000163.1:0-7233 GCA_964393885.1 uncultured Granulosicoccaceae bacterium
ACTCAGTTGTCTTGCCTATATTGATTTGAACCCGGTTCGCGCCGGTATCGCAGACACTCCAGAACAGTCAGATCACACCAGTATTCAACACAGAGTAAAATACTGGCAACAAAAGTCCGAGAGGAAACAAAACCACAATACCCAAACCGACACTGTAGACGGAAAGGATCAGTTATTCCAACCCGATAACCTTCACCCGTTTATCGGGCATCCACGCCAGCCGATGCCAAAGGGGATTGGTTTTAATTTGATCGATTATCTACAACTGGTCGACTGGACTGGAAGACAGATCCGTGAGGATAAGGTTGGCGCAATCAGCGCTGACGCGGAACCAATATTAAAACGATTATCGATATCACCGGAACACTGGGTCTATTTGTGTAAGCACTTTGAAAGTCGATTCAAGGGTCTGGTTGGATGCGTACATTCACTGGAAGAGGCGTGCCAGGTATTCGGACGGAAGCGTCGCCCAAATTTAGCTGTTAGCACTGCCCTGTATCCTTAGCAGGGTCACATTCAAAATGTCCGCCTCAGATTGCGATTGATCGCAATGTTTGTGTGTGTCTGCGTTTATTGAAAAATGCTGTTTGATGTTCCTATTACCGTTATTTTTCTTTGGCTCACCCCTGTTCCTGACACGACTAACGTTATTTAGCTCGATAAACTGCTCGAAGTAGCTGGCTGTGTATTTTTTAAGCTGGGTGTCAATGTAAATCCTGAATGTAAATCGTCAATGTAAATCGCGCATTCCAACAGCTTATTGCAAATCGATTTTCACTGCCGTGCAGGCAGCTTAGGGGAAACAGGGGTCAGGCGCGTTATGCAAAGTATAGTCTGTATTGCTGTGTAGAAGTCACGATTTGATCCGAAAGTTACTGATTCTAACGGAGTGACTGTCAGAAAACGTACATCGCTATCTCAAGGTTGCAAGACTTTCATGAGTTTTGCCATTGTTCAATTTGACGGCGGTCTATGTAACACGTAATCTACAAATTGCAAATTTATATATGTATTTTCTATGAATAAAAGTACTGTTCTTTTTTATTTAGTGCTTGGGCAATTATTTTTATCATCATTTGTTGTGGCTGGCCCTTTGCCTATAGAAGTCTTGTACGCTCAGCTTGCAATAATATTTGGCATCTTTATTATTTTATATGTCGTTCTTCTATTGGCCTTAAAAATCTGTAAAATTCCTTTGAAATGGTACGTCCATATGGCATTGGTCGTGGCGTCGGTTGCCTTCTTTTTTACAGTGCCTGCTTGGAAAGATAGTGTTTTAGCGATTGGTATCTTTATCTTGTCTTTAGTTCCTTTTGTTTTTTCAATACTGACAGCTCGCAGGAAGGGGATAAAAAACTAGAAAATCGTTGGTTAACGTTGCTCAAGAATTAGGGAGATGGTTGACGGATAACATTCCGAATCGATTAGGATTCTTTCGCAAATATTCATGCGGTGAAACGAAAAATATAATCAAAAATATAAGAAAGATATAATGACACCCAACGTAAAAAGCTAAGTGTGACGAATTTCACTTTATATCCGCCAGTACAAATGCAGTATTAATCTATCGAAGTTTGTTGTAGATGTAAGAAGTAATCATGCCTCAGCCTCGCAAGTCCCAAATCTCAATCGACGCCACCGCATACTATCACTGCGTTAGCCGTTGCGTACGCAGAGCCTTCCTGTGCGGAAAAGACAAATTCACCGGGCGCTCCTTTGAGCACTGATAGAGAAGATGCTCCAAAATGTTGGAGTTGGCCGGCGATCCGCAGAGAGAAGGTCGTATTCCGGGCTTTGCAATGCAATTGGGAATCGCTTTGGTCGGAATGGCTTCTGCTAGTAACAAATCAGCAAAATGATCGATATCGACAGCTTTACCCAGCGAGTCGATACCGATCACATTTTCACACAGCGACCAGCTAGCTAGTTGCTGATAGTTTCAATAAACCACTGCAGGTTATGGTTTGAACTACCTGAATCCCAGATGTTGACATTATGGCCGTTTGCGACAGCGTTTCCACCATTGATAGCAAAGTCGTCGTTACTGTGCTTTACAATCTTATAAGCTCCACCATCTGTCGATACCTTCTTCCATTGCTGATTCTCGGAATCAGCTATACAGGTATACAGGAAGACATTATCGCGGTTTTCTGTAGAGCGGCCGCCGCCATCTATACAGTGGTTAGTATTCATTTTCTGATAAGAGTAGTAACCATTTCCCCTGTCTAGTTCAATCCATTGCTGGTTAGCATTATTTTTGTTGGACGCCCACATGTGGATATTTTGATTGTTTGATGCGCCGTTTTTTCCGTCCAGAGCAAAGTCCTGGTTATTTCTTTTGGTGATATGAACGACTTTGGATGAACCGCCGGCTCCGCCAACAGTTTTTCCCGTTGATGAAAGAGCCGCTTCGTTTATCCAGGAATATATTTTTTCACCTGCGTTGGTATACGAGTAACCCCAAACCAGTGTTAATTTAAGTTGGGTCGAGCTGTTACCGCTGTTTTCTGGCGGGAAAAGATCTACATCGTGCGAATTTTCATAGGTTGCGGCGTAGAACGTGTCATTCGGCGCAAGCGCGTTATGAGCCACCCCAAAACGTTGCTGGCCTGTTTCGGGAATATTCAATAGTCCGCTGATGTACTGATTGTCTACGTTGGTGTAGTAGTACCTCGCTCTACCTGCGCCGTTGTCATCAGTACGCCCTGCAGTGACATAGTAGTCGAATAGATCATTGGGCAGATAGGCTTCAACAATCTTGTTCTCCTCATAGAGGCCATTGCCGTATGCGCCGCTGGCCAGCAAAATATTATCTCGGGCTTTCTTGCTGTCTGTCAGTATGTCTTCAATATCCGATCTCGGGGTCAGGTCCGTAAGTTTTATCCATCCTGACTGTCTGCCAACACTTGAGTTGACTGACCATGCGTAGGCCACTGTGTGCTCTACACCGTCAATTTCGATCTCGTTAATGGCGCCGGCTATGAGTCCACCATCGCGTTCATTTTCGACGTGGTTGTATCCAATAGCGCTTTCCCATGCCTTGGCGATGACTTTTCCGAAGCTGTCGTATAACAACGCGTTGTCTTCGTTTTCGATATACATGGTATTTTCTTCGTCATCGTTACTACCTGCATGTAGATCGACTTTATTGTATCTGATACCGCTGCTTGTATTGAAACCGAAACTTCCCCAGCCGAAGAAATCAGGATTGAATTCTACTGGCGGAATATTAAAGACACCGCCGGCTTCGTCAGCCCAGTCATAACTGGTGGCTCTTGCGGCAGTGATGGCGTTAGGTGAAACGCTGCCGTCAAGAGAAGTGGTTTCGTCGGGTAAAACTGTATTTGAATCTGCATCGCTGCTACTGCCTCCCCCGCTACACGCACTTACTAAAGCTACACTGGCGATGGGCATTAAATATTTTTTAAGCATTGAGTCTTTTAACCTGCAATATTTTCATTGGTTGTCTGAATATCATATTCAGTCTTTACTTTGAATTTTCAAAGTCGCTGGCGCCAACCCGGGTTGCTCATGGGTTAGCAGGTAAATGGTGCAGACAGGAGTCCACATCAGGTTTATGTCTAAACTGCAGGACGCTCCGGCGTCAAATTTACTGATAGTAAAAAGAAACCGCTTTACAAACCACGGCGCTATGGAATGAGTAAAATAACAAGCCCTTGTTTATTCTAAAATTTGTCCGGGCAGATTATTCAGTTACGAGGTTTACTTAACCTTGCAAGCTGTTCTATCACCGGTTAGAACAGGCACCGGTTAGAACAGGCACCGGTTAAATCAGGTCAGTCAAACTGGATATCTTCCGGTGTATCGGGTTGTTTTAAGTAATTTTTTAGTGCGGGTCGTCAGGTGGAATCGTTGAGCCGGCGTTGTACTGGTTAAGCAGCGGCGTACAATACATCAATTGGCAAAATAATTACTGCGTGCTGGTTAACGTATAGCTACAGATGCGTCGGAGTGTAACTCTTTGTTCCGGTTGTCCGCAATCTCCAGAGCTCAATTCTATCTCTGAACGATGCCTTGATATTGTGTAAAAAAAGAGGAAATTAACTCGCGTTATTCAGTGCCACTCGTCTGTAGCATGCTAAATAATCCAGGTTAAGTACTCTGTTTGATTTGAGAAAAGTTGCAAAAACCGTGTTTCAGATTGGTCTTGTTAGTTTCAACGCTATGTTAGGGGATAAAACTGTTGTGATATCTTTGCGTTGCAAATAGAGGCACTGCACCCTGAGGATTATCTGTTACTAAAAACACAGCAAACGTTTTTTGTTTGTTGGTATGTGGACATCTGTCCGAAAATAACTGCGCTTGCAAAGTGCTTTCAATCGATGCCTGATATTATCACCCTGAACCTGACAATCGATGGCGAATTCCCGGATGACTCAATGGCAGACTGGATTATCCATCGGGCCTCACTGCTGGATCTTTCCTGTGGTATCAGAGTTCTGAATACGACACGCATCGCACTCACCGTCAGCGGTGAGCGAGTACTGGCCGAAGCATTTGAGGTGGCTTGCAGCCTGGGTCATTTCGAAGCACAGGTGAATTCAATATCGCGAATCGAAACCGCAACGGCCGCATCATTTTATCGACAACGCGGGCAATTCATAAGATACTGGCCGCTGAATCAAGGTGAACAGCACGACAATACATGACTTCACAGCCTGTTGGCTTGTCCGAGGATCTCGCTCCAACACAGGTCATGCGGGCAACAGTGGCACAACACGATATCGCCGTATGGCGCAGTGTCAGCGGTGTTATATCAGCGTGGCATAACCGTTGTCCGCACCGTGGTATGCGCCTCTCTCACGGATTTGTACGCGGTGAATCACTGGCTTGTGCCTACCATGGGTGGCACTTTAACTGTGAGGGCTATTGCCATTATATTCCGGCCCATCCCGAACTCACCCCGCCGAAAACCGTGCAGCCTGTGATCTACAGTGTCGCAGAGCAGGGTGGTCTGATCTGGGTCGATCCGCAGGAGGCTGCACAACCGGTGACACTGCCGGAAGATACCACTGCGGTTCGAAGTCTGACGATGGCGTGCGATGTAAAAACTGCGCTGCGGTCTCTATCCACGGTGCCCTTTGTTACGGTACCCTTTGCTACCCGGCCCTTTGCTACCAAACCAAGCGGTCCGGGTGCAACAACGACACTGGTTAGCACCTTGTCTGACTCCCCGATGATTGTGTCAATCAACGCAGCCGACATTTCTGACGGCGTTATCATCGCTTTTCAGGAGCCACAGCGTCACAGGCTCAGGGCGCATGTGCTTGCGCACAAATCCATGTCCATCGACGATCGAATAGCGGTTTCGCGCTGGCTCGAATCGGTCCGTCGACAAGCGGAAGCCAGCGGCAGTGCAACGCCATGAATGCCAGAGACCATGCCCTTGGTTATTGGTATCCCGTTGCAATGGTCGATGAACTGTCGACTGGGCAAACACGAGAAACCACTCTGCTGGAAACAGACCTGTTGCTGCAAGGCACTGACAACCAGCAACTGGAAGTATCGGCAAATGGTACAGCGCTTTCGGTGCGGCGTGCGTATGATCACTGGTGGGTTACGTTTGCCGACGAACCGTTACCGTTGTTCGATATACCGGAAGCCACGGATACCGGACGCCGCTATGTACCCTGTGGTGTCGTGCGTGTCGCCTGCTCGCCGTTACGCGCTGTCGAGAATTTTCTGGATATTGCGCACTTTCCGTTTGTGCACACCGATGTACTCGGTGCCGAACCTCATACGGAGGTGTATAAATACAACGTCACCGTTGATGAGAGCAAGGACGAAGTTATAGCAAGCAACATCCGTTTTTATCAACCGCAGGCCGCCAAATCAGCTGAGGGCGGTATCCAAACCGAATACATTTATCGAGTGCCTGCACCGATGGTGGCGGTACTTTACAAAACCTGCCCGCTCAAAGCGGATGCGATGGACGTAATAGCGCTTTTTGTACAGCCTGTTGATGAGGAAACCTGCGACGTCTGGCCGTGGATGGCGCTGTATGATGACAGCAGCACCATGGCAGATCTGATACAGTTTCAGCAACTTATATTTCTGCAGGATCGATCCATTCTTGAAAACCAGATGCCCAGGAAACTGCCGATAGACCCGGGCATTGAAATACCTACCCGTGCAGACCAGACGTCTGTATCGTATAGGCGGTGGCTGAAAAAGCGCGGTGCATTGTACGGCGCGCTTGAGAGTCGCTGATGTCGTTCACGCTCTATAACTACGTGCTGTCGGGCAACTGCTATAAAATCAGGCTGATGGCAAGCCTGTTGAACGCCAGCTATGACACGGTCGCGGTAGATTTTCATCCAGGGCAGGAACACAAGACCGAATCGCTGTTGCAGCACAACCCCGCTGGCACTCTGCCGGTACTGACTACCGCAGACGGTACGATCTTTACCGAGACTCAGGCCATGTTGATCTGGCTGGCGCAACAATACGATGCCGACAACAGCTGGTGGCCCTGCAATAACAGGGAACAAACAGCGCATACGATGCAATGGCTGGGGTTTGCCTCTCGGTTAACTGCCACTGTCGGCGAGCTGCGACTGCATTCCATGCTGAACAAGCCGATTGATGTTGCGCAGGTTAAGGCGGGTTGTTTTCTCGCACTCAGAGAACTGGAAAACCATTTAAGCGAGCAGCGCATCAGGGGCCGGCAGTGGCTGACGGGCAATCACGCAACTATCGCCGATATAGCGTGCTTTGCGTACACGGCCCTGAGCCCCGATGCCGGTATCGAACACGACGACTACCCGGCCATTCGCAGCTGGCTTTACGCCATTCGATGCCTGCAGGGCTTTATTACCATGCCGGGTATATATGAATTGCACGGGCTGAGGAATCCCCGCGGTGTTGAAGTAGAAGGTGTTGAAACAGAAGGTGTTGAAGCAGAAGGTGTTGAAGCAGAAGGTGCTGAAACAGAGGGTGTTAAAGCGGAAGGTGATGATGGAGAGGGCAATGCGTCAGAAGGCAAAGACGCGGGGGCCATGCAATGAGCGCGACGTTATTTAAAGGCTGCGATGCGATCGTTACCTGTGATGATAAAAACACCGTGCATCGCAATGCAGATTTGCTGGTTAACGGGGTGGCCATTGAAAAGATCTCCGCTGACATTGCAGGCACAGAACTGCCGGAAAATACAACGGTCATTGACGCCAGTGGCCATTTTGTCTACCCGGGTCTGATCAACACCCACCATCA
>CAYMVV010000163.1:7333-10239 GCA_964393885.1 uncultured Granulosicoccaceae bacterium
TCATTGACGCCAGTGGCCATTTTGTCTACCCGGGTCTGATCAACACCCACCATCATTTCTTTCAGTGTTTTGTACGTAACCATGCGCACCTTGACTGGACCAGACTGTCGGTGCTGGAATGGCTCGATCGCATCTATCCGTTATTTTCAAGACTCGACGAAGCGTGCTTCTATCATTCATCACTGGCGGCGATGGGAGATCTGATCAAGCACGGCTGCACCACAGCGTTTGATCATCAATACAACTTCCCGCGGCATGCAGGCGGGCATATTGTCGATCGTCAGTTCGACGCTGCCAACAAACTGGGGATGCGTTTTCATGCAGGTCGCGGTGGCAACACGCTGCCAAAATCTGAAGGCAGTACCATTCCCGATGAAATGAGGGAGAGCACTGACGAATTCATTGCTGACTGTGATCGTTTAATAGCACGCTATCACGACGCTTCGCGCTACAGTATGCAACAGGTAGCTATTGCGCCTTGTCAACCGGTCAATTCATATCTCGATACCTTTACCGAGTCAGTCTCTCTGGCACGCGACAAACAGGTGCTGCTGCACAGCCATGTCGGTGAGGGTGAGAGCGAAGTGATTCGTGAACGAACCGGCATGCGCACCGTCGACTGGTGTGAGAAGATCGGGTTTGTCGGTCGCGATGTCTGGCTTGCCCACTGCTGGGAGCTCAACGCCACAGAGATAGCAACACTGGCGGCCACGCACACCGGGGTTTCACACTGTCCGGAACCGGTTTATCTGGTCGGTGCTGAAGTCACCCCCATTCCACAGATGCAGGCAGCCGGTGTGCGCATTGGACTGGGTGTCGACGGTGCCGCCTCCAACGATAACTCCAACCTGATGCACTGCATACACAGTGCTTATATGCTGCAGGCACTGGTCGCCTCGCAACACGATTTTGCGGTACCGGAACCTCGAACTTTTCTGCACTACGCCACACGTGGTGGTGCGGAGCTGTTGAATCGTCCAGATCTGGGTTCACTTGCGGCAGGTCAGGCTGCCGATCTTTTTATGCTCGACACGCGCAAGGTAGAATACATCGGTGCCGTACACGACCCGCAAAGCCTGATCGCCAAAGTCGGTATTTCGTCGCCGGTGGATCTGACCATGATCAACGGTCGCATAGTCTGGCGCGACGGTGAGTTTCCCGGGCTGGACGAACAGCAGATGTTTGCCGAAGCACAGGCGCATGTCGCGCGTGTGGTGTATCCGAATGTATAGTTTCACGAAGTAGATCATCCATTATCAACAGGAGATAACCTTGTTATGAATAGAGTGTCAAAAGTCATTTCAGCCATCGCTGCCGCCGGCTATCTGTTTGGTGCATCCGCTCAGGCCGAGCCGCTGGAAATCGGTGTGCTGCTGCCGTCACCCATTGCCGATGTCGGCTGGTCTCATGCACTCAATCAAGGCATTGCAGCAGTTAAGGAGAAGTATGGCGACGATGTCAACGTCAGCACCATAGAAAACATTCAGGAAGGCCCAGATGCAGATCGCATCATGAATAAAATGATCGGCGATGGTCACGACTTTCTGTTGCTCGGCTCGTTCGGTTACATGAACGCCGGTCTGAAGCTCGCACAGCGCAACCCGGAGCGTACCTTCCTGCATGCTTCCGGTTTCAAAACGGCGGATAACTTCTCACCGTTCACGGCTAAATACTATGAGGGTGCCTATCTGATGGGTATGGCTGCCGCGGAGCTGACCAAAACCAAAAAGCTCGGTGTGGTGTCTGCGTTTGCGATACCCGAACTGATTTCAACGATTAACGGTTTCACATTGGGCGCACGCAGCGTAGACCCGGAAATCACCGTTGATGTGATCTGGATCAACTCGTGGTTTGATCCGGCCAAGGCGCAGGACTCAGCCAAGGCACTGCTGGCCGGTGGCGCAGACATTCTGTTCTCCAACGCACAGGATACCCCGTCTGTTGTTACCGTTGGGGAAGAGGCGGGGGCGTATGTGTTCAATCTGAACAGCTCCATGAAAGAGTATGCGCCAACCAAGTACCTCGGCGTTGTTAAAACCGACTGGGCCCCATTCTTTGTCGCCTCTGTAGATGCGCACCTGGCGGGCAACTTTCAGGGTAAAAACGAATGGCTGGGTATGAACGATAACGTTGTCGTCGTGGAAGACTGGAACTCTGATATAAGCGCAGACATGAAGGCGCGCATCGATGCGACTCTTGCTGAAATTTCGTCCGGGGCGAAACATGTTTATGACGGACCCCTGACCAATCAGGACGGTAAAGAGGTGATTCCTGCCGGAGAGCGTCTGGAAGACGGTGCTATTTTAGGGATGGACTGGCATGTCGAAGGTGTTAACTCACCGCTGCCAAAGTAAACATCAGCCACCATTGCGCCGGAGCATCCGCTCCGGTGCGTGTACCAGCCAGCCCCACTCTATGTCCAATAATCCTCCGCTGCTTTCGCTAAAAAATATCACCAAGCGTTATCCGGCCATTGTCGCCAACGACAGCATCAATCTGGATGTGCACGCAAACTCGATCCACGCCATTCTGGGTGAGAACGGCGCCGGCAAATCAACGCTGATGAAGCTGGTATACGGGCTTATCGAAGGCGACGCCGGTGAAATGCTGTGGCAGGGCAAGCGCGTGCGTCTGCGCAACCCGGCCGCGGCACGCAAGCTTGGTATTGGTATGGTGTTTCAACATTTTTCCCTGTTCGAAACCCTCAGTGTGGTCGAGAACATTTCACTGACTATCCCCGGCAGCAGACAATCTTTGTCTGAAAAGATCAGGCAGATCGGCGAGCGTTTTCAGTTGACTGTTAACCCCGAGGCGTTTGTGCATTCATTGTCTGTGGGTGAACGTCAGCGGGTAGAGATTATCCGTTGTCTGCTGCAGGATTTAAAACTGCTGATACTCGACGAACC
>CAYMVV010000164.1:0-7364 GCA_964393885.1 uncultured Granulosicoccaceae bacterium
CCGGACCGATACCAACCTTAAGCCCGTCCGCACCGACATCGACCAACGCCCGGGCGGCATCGGCTGTCGCAATATTCCCGGCAATTATCTGAATATCAGGATAATCCTTTCTGGTTTTTTCAACCCGATCAATCACGCTTTGTGAATGTCCGTGCGCTGTATCTACGACAATCACATCGACACCTGCCTCAACCAGGGCTGCAGCTCTTGCGTCCGTATCAGCGCCGACGCCGATTGCAGCACCGCTCACCAGTCTCTGCTGACTATCTTTACACGCCAGCGGGTAGTCGCGCGCGCGGCGAATGTCTTTAACGGTAATCATGCCACGCAGATCAAAATCTTCGTTTACGACCAATACTTTCTCGATGCGATGCTGATGTAACTTGGCTACAGCATCTTCGCGCGGCGCGTTAACGGGTACCGTAACCAATCGTTCGCGCGGCGTCATAATTGAGGCGACAGGTTCGTCTTCACGAGTATCAAACCGAATGTCTCGCTTCGTCACAATACCGACCAGCCCGTCTCGATCAACGACGGGCAAACCGGAAATACCATGCTTTGCTGTTAGCTCTCGTACCTCCCGAATGGTGGTATCAGGAGTGATGGTAATGGGGTCAAGCACAACGCCACTTTCGAAACGTTTGACTTTTCGCACCTCCGCAGCCTGATCCACAACGGACATATTCTTGTGAATAATACCGATGCCGCCTTCTTGCGCCATCGCAATAGCAAGACGCGCAGCCGTCACGGTGTCCATTGCCGCTGATAGCAGTGGCAGGTTCAATTGCAGACTCGCTGTGAGTCTGGTGCGAAGATCAATCTCTCCGGGCAAGACAAGCGAATGTGCGGGAATCAGCAGCACATCGTCGAAGGTGAGCGCTTCCTGAACTATTTTCATGTTCCGCACATTTCGATTTGAGACCGTCACTCTAAGACAGTATGGGAAGGGGGTACAGGACCTCGATCGGCGCTATTATACGGATTGACCGCAACTGCGTAAATTGATTAACCTTCCCTGCGCTGATTTTTCTTTTCCATTTTCCTTCAACAGCGAGCCCCGAGCTAATGCAGCAGATGTCCATGCCTCTGGACCAGGTGTTCTCGGTTAGTGAGCTAAATAACGAAGTGAAATTGTTACTCGATCAGACCTTTGGTTCTGTCTGGGTAGAAGGCGAATTATCCAACGCTATGCGTGCCCGCACGGGTCACCTTTATTTCTCGCTTAAGGACAAGCGATCACAATTGCGCTGTGCCATGTTTCGCAACGATAACCGCCGGCTTGGCTTCGAACCAAAGGATGGTCAAAAAGTACTTTGTCGAGGACGCCTCGGCCTCTACGAAGCCCGTGGTGACTATCAACTGATCGTCGATCGGATGATGGAGACCGGCACCGGCGATCTTCAGCGTCAATTTGAATTGACGAAAAAAAAATTACACGAACAAGGCCTGTTTGATCAGAAGCACAAGAAACAGCTGCCTGTTTACCCCGAGTGCATCGGCATAGTCACATCGCCAACCGGGGCAGCAGTACAGGATGTAATCAAGGTCCTGCAACGCCGTTATCCGCGTGCCTCGATCATCGTCTATCCGGCAACGGTACAGGGTCGGGAAGCGGCACCATCAATTGTAAAAATGCTGACCCGAGCCAACAAGCGGGCGGAATGCGACATTTTACTATTGGTCAGAGGTGGCGGCTCGCTTGAAGATTTGTGGGCTTTTAATGAGGAAATAGTGGCCCGTGCGGTGTTCGCATCAACAATACCCGTTATCTCCGGCGTCGGACATGAAATCGATTACACCATCGCCGACCTGGTCGCCGATATGCGAGCGCCCACGCCTTCAGCCGCAGCGGAGTTGTGCAGCCCCGACCAATCTGCGCTGCAACTGCTGTTATCGCAGCACAGGTTACGCCTGGGCCGCGCATTTGCACAGCGACATGGATCGCTCCAACTGAGTAGCACGAGGCTGCTGAAAAGACTTTCGGCCCAGCACCCCAGCAACCGACTACGGCAAAGATCACAACGATGCGACGAACTGGAGATGCGCCTGCTAAGGGCTTTGAAAGCGCAGACCAATGGCCGCAGCAGCCGATTCTTATCGCTGTGCAAGCGACTGCAAAGCCTGTCCCCGGATCGCCAACTGCAACGACGACATCAAACACTGGCAAGTCTGGGCAGTCGGCTAAAAGCCACTGCAGAGGCCTTAACCAGTCGGCATCGATTAAGGCTGGAGGGCAGCAGTAGAGCACTTCGAGCCATCAGTCCGCTTCAGACACTGGAACGCGGGTATGCAATTGCGCAGGATCAGTCTGGACAGGTCATTCGCGACGCATCCACGCTCAAGCCAGACCAGCCAATACGGATTCGTGTCGCCAGGGGTAAATTTGATGCAAAAATCAGCAAATTAGTTGATTAGTCACCCGAAAACCAAGTCCACATAAACGCCTCCAGTTGATCTGGACATCACAGAAAAACAACACAATATTTGCCATTCGAGCGAGATTCTGGTAGAAACGTGCGGCTTCGATTTGGGACAAGGTGCTAGTATGGCTGCCAAAAAGAAATCATCAGAGAAAGTGTCAAAAACGGTCGCTAAAACGGCCTCGACCAAGTCCGCGACGGCCAGGACTGTGAGCAAGACAACGACTGCCAGCCAGCCGACTGCCAAAAAAAAAGCTGTCGCCAAGAAAACCGCCGCCAAGAAAAAGGTAAGTAATAAGTTGACCAGTTCACCGACCACTGTTGAGAAGACAAAGACCACTGCCAAAGCGGCATCCACGACTGCTAAAACGGCAGCTAAGAAAAAGCCCGCTGTCAAGAAGTCAGCGAGCAAACCGGATACCAGCGCTGCAACGACTCAAGCGCCCGCAAATGGTCAGTTTAAAACCTTCACACCATACGAGACAGCCAAGGGCGAGGAGTACATGAGCCCAGAGCAAATGGAGCATTTCCGTGAAATTCTGCTGAATTGGAAACAGTCTCTGATGGAGGAAGTCGACAGGACCGTTGGCCACATGAAAAGCGATGCCACTAATTTTCCTGATCCTAACGACAGGGCCACACAGGAAGAGGAGTTCAGTCTGGAGCTACGAACCAGAGATCGAGAGAGAAAACTGATCAAAAAAATTGATGAATCAATCGTCAAAATTGATGAGGACGAATACGGATTTTGCGATGGTTGTGGTGTTGATATCGGCATTCGGCGCCTGGAAGCGAGACCGACTGCCAACATGTGCATCGAGTGTAAGACGCTTGAGGAAATACGCGAAAAACAAATAGCCTGAGGCATTTCGCTTTCGCTCAGAAGCACTCTGGCATGGCGCAAATCTCCGGTTACGTTGGCAGATTTGCGCCATCACCGACAGGCCCCTTGCACCTCGGATCACTCACTGCAGCATTAGCCAGTTGGGTGGACGCTCGCGCGCACGACGGCCGCTGGTTGCTTCGCATTGAAGATATTGATCCTCAGCGAGAGCAGGTTGGTGCTGCTGCTCGCATTGTTCGAAGCCTGCAAGCGCACGCCCTGACGTGGGACACACCAATAATTTATCAAAGCGAACGCTCAAGTCTGTACGAGGGGGCGCTACATCAACTGCGGCTTAAACAACGACTTTACGCCTGCACCTGCACTCGCAAACAACTTAGACAGATAGCTGGCGAAAGCGGCAACAGCTGCTATCCGGGCTTGTGCAGAGACAAGCGTCTGGCAGAGGGGAGCAGCGCCTTGCGTCTGACAGTTCCACCCGCTGAACGCACGGTCTTTAAAGATGCGAATTATGGGGAGATTTCCGAGTCAGTGGGTCAAACAACGGGGGATTTCATTGTCAGGCGACGCGGGCCGTTTTACGCTTATCAACTGGCGGTGGTGGTAGACGATGCTGCGCAGGGTGTCACTCACGTCGTGAGAGGCGCTGACCTGCTCGACAACACCGCGCGCCAAATTGTTCTGCAACAGGCGCTTGGCTACTCCAAACCCGACTACCTGCACGTGCCACTGATTACCGACGGTGCGCAGAAGCTCAGCAAACAGAGCGGTGCAAAAGCTCTGGACGACAGCATTCCACTGAAAAACCTTACGCGGGCGTGGTATTGCCTGAATCAGGAATCACCGAGTGATAGGCACTGTGCCAGTATCGATGCGTTTTTGGCTTTCGCTGTTTCACATTGGAAACGCGATTGTATCGGAAACGATTCGATTAATATTCAAAATAACAAATTGGTCCACTGAAACGGTTGACCACGTAGCTAATTCACCATATCTTTCAACATCTTGCGCCACCACGTGGCAGTCACATGCGGAGAACTGAATGTCAGAATCGAAAACCTACCCGGTAAGCGCCGAATCATCGGACCGGGCCTGGATCGACGATGAGAAGTATCAGGAGATGTACAAGAGGTCCATTGAGGACCCCGACAAGTTCTGGGCCGAGCAGGCCAGTCAGTTTATCGACTGGTATACCCCCTGGGACAAAGTTCAGGAATGGGACTATCACAAAGCCGATATCAAATGGTTCGAGGGCGCAAAACTCAATGTGTCGCACAACTGCCTGGATCGGCACCTGGAGACGCGCGGCGATCAGGTAGCAATAATCTGGGAAGGCGATGATCCGAATGTTCAACGCAAAATCACCTATCGCGAACTGCACACCGAGGTCTGTCAGTTTGCTTCGGCACTTAAAGGGCTGGGCGTCAAAAAGGGGGATCGAATCTGTATCTATATGCCGATGATCCCGGAAGCGGCTGTGGCCATGCTGGCCTGCACACGCATCGGCGCCATGCACTCTGTTGTGTTTGGCGGATTTTCACCTGACGCACTTCGCGACAGAATCAACGACTCCGAGTGTTCGGTGGTAATCACAGCAGATCAGGGGCTGCGAGGCGGCAAAAAAGTCGCTTTAAAGTCCAATGCCGACAAAGCCTGTGAGGATACCCCCAGCGTTAGAAAAATGGTGGTGGTAAAGCACGGCGCCGAGCCTACTGGCTGGGTCGACGGTCGCGATGTCTGGTACCACGAACTGGTCGAAGCCGGCTCCGAATCCTGCCCTGCCGAGGAGATGGCCGCCGAAGACCCGTTGTTCATTTTGTACACTTCCGGATCGACGGGAAAGCCGAAAGGCGTCCTGCACACCACCGGTGGCTATATTCTATACGCCGCCATGACCCACAAATACGTGTTCGACTACCACGATGGCGACATTTACTGGTGTACTGCTGATGTTGGCTGGGTAACCGGTCATTCCTACATTGTTTACGGCCCTCTCGCCAACGGCGCCACGACCCTGATGTTTGAAGGCATTCCAACCTACCCGGATGCCGGTCGATTCTGGGAGATAATCGACAAGCATCAGGTCAACACTTTTTACACTGCCCCGACCGCGTTGCGCGCCCTGATGGCTCAGGGCGATGAGCTGGTCAAGAAACACTCCCGCGAGAGTCTGCGCTTGCTCGGGTCCGTGGGCGAACCGATTAACCCCGAAGCGTGGGAGTGGTATCACAAGGTAGTCGGCAACGAGCGTTGCCCGATTGTCGATACCTGGTGGCAAACCGAAACGGGTGGCATCCTGATAACCCCGCTGCCTGGCGCCACACCGTTGAAACCCGGATCGGCTACCCGGCCATTTTTCGGGATAGAACCGGCACTGGTCGACGACCAGGGCAAACTTATCGAGGGTGCCGCATCCGGCAATCTCGTCATCAAACGCCCGTGGCCCGGCCAAATGCGCTCGGTATACGGCGATCACAAGCGTTTTCATGAAACCTATTTTGCGATGTATCCGGGCTACTACTTTAGTGGCGACGGTGCGCGTCTGGATGAAGACGGCTACTGGTGGATCACCGGCCGGGTAGACGATGTAATCAATGTGTCCGGACACAGAATGGGCACTGCAGAAGTGGAGAGTGCTCTGGTGCTACACGACCTGGTTGCAGAAGCAGCTGTGGTTGGCTACCCACACGATATCAAGGGCCAGGGCATTTACGCCTACGTGACATTGATGGTCGACACCGACCCCACTGAAGAGTTGCGCGCCGAACTCATTAAGCATGTCCGCAAGGAAATTGGCCCGATTGCGAGTCCGGACGTCGTCCAGTGGGCGCCTGGCTTGCCCAAGACTCGATCAGGCAAAATTATGCGTCGGATTTTACGTAAAATTGCTGAAAACGAGATCGATAATCTCGGAGATACCTCGACCCTGGCTGATCCTGGCGTGGTTGACGATCTGGTTCAGAACCGAGCTGGTAAAGAAGCCTGAATACAGGCATTTCCCTGACCCGGGACGCACGTTCCGGGTGTTTGCTTCGGTAATTTTCTATCGCTGTTATCCGTAACTATCGCGGTAAACGGTAATAGCGGCTATCTGTAATAGCGGCTATGCGGTAGTAGCCGCCGGTAATAGCGGCAATGCCAAAGACAGTGTGCGCGAATTCAATACGCCAGAAAGTACCAGATCAAATAGGCGATGCTGCACAATATCAGCCCAATACTCCACACCACCAGCCATAATTGCTTGCCGTACCTGCCTACGAAAAACAGGATAATGCCCGTCAGCAATGCAATGCCCACGGTAAACGCAAGCAAACCCGGTGATGTTTCTGTATAGGGCAATCCGGTGGATGGCTCAATTCGATAACGCAAAATAACTGCTACCTTCGGTAGAGTGGCTGATCAGGAATCGTCGGTAGGCTCAAATTGCAGCGATGCCGAATTAATACAATAGCGTAGTCCTGTCGGGTCCGGACCATCCGGGAATACATGCCCCTGATGTGCCTTGCACTGCCTGCAATGAACCTCGGTACGCTGCATGCCCAGGGTGTTGTCATCGGTTTCTTCAATGCTGTCGCCTACCGATGTCCAGAAACTGGGCCAACCACTGCGAGAGTCATACTTGCTGTCGGAATCGAACAGGTGCTCGCCACAGACAACGCACAGGTATTTGCCTTTTTGCTTGTTGTCGTTGTATTCGCCGGTGAACGGCGGCTCGGTACCGTGTCCCTGTGTAACACGATATTGAATATCGGTCAGGCGATCTTTTAAATCTTTGTTATCGGGTTTTGACATCAATATGACCTCAGTGGCTCCGGAACTGCTACCATGAATTGTACTCACACAACGCGTTCAACACTATTCAAACAGCCCGGCACTATGCAAACCACTATGCAAACCACTATGCAAACCACTATGCAAACCACTATGCAAACCACTATGCAGACTGATGGTGCCCAGTAAAGCGCTTCAAGGGCCAGCACTCACTACAAGCCGACGACACCAGTAGACACTTGCCACCATGAACAGCGACCAGCCACCGAGCGAAGATGATCCCATGGAGCTGTTTCGACAGTCGGTCGGTGATGTGAAACGAGTTGCCG
>CAYMVV010000164.1:7464-10207 GCA_964393885.1 uncultured Granulosicoccaceae bacterium
GATGATCCCATGGAGCTGTTTCGACAGTCGGTCGGTGATGTGAAACGAGTTGCCGATGACCGGGTACCTGACCGGCCAACGCCCCCTTCTCCGCGACCGCGGCAGAGAGAGCTCGATGAAAAACAAGTCATGCATGACGCCATGCATGACCCTATCGACTTTGACGCCGCTGATGCTGGCGAACATCTTTCCTGGGCTCGAGCTGGCGTTCAGCGCAGGGTTTTACGCAAATTGCGCAACGGCTATTACGCTGTTGCAGCCGAGTTGGACTTGCACGGAATGACTGCTGTCGAAGCACGTGCAGCGCTGAGCGGTTTTCTATCTGAGGCATCAGCTCTGCGCGGCAGCTGTTGCGTGCGCATAATCCACGGCAAAGGGCGAAAATCTATAACTGATGCCCCGGTCCTGAAGCCGATGGTTGCCGGATGGCTAAAAAACAGGAATCTGGTCCTTGCTTACTGCTCAGCCAAATCAAGTCACGGTGGTACCGGCGCCATGTATGTACTGTTGCGTTCCAGCGCGACAGACCGCAACTAACGATACGGTTCAGAGCCCCGGTAGCTTTTATTCCCACTGGATCGACGTATCTCGCCCGTCGCGGACTTAGTGCAGCGTGACATTTCCTTGTGGCGCGTCGAGATCCTCTCCCGATGACAGCATCTCGACATCGTCTTCGCCAGCATCGTTTTCACTGGCAGATTCGTTATCTGCAGCAAGTGGAATTTCCAGTTGATTACTGATTGTGTCGAGATCTGCCAACTCCGAAAGTGGCGGCAATTCATCGATTCGACGAAGATTAAAGTAATCCAGAAACTCCCTGGTCGTCGCGTACATGGCCGGGCGGCCAGGCACCTCTTTGTGTCCAACCACCCTCACCCACTCGCGTTCGAGCAGGGTCTTGATAATATTGGTACTGACCGATACCCCGCGCACCTCTTCAATTTCAGTCCGTGTGATCGGTTGGCGATAGGCAATCAATGCCAGTGTTTCCAGCAGTGCACGAGTGTAACGAGGTGGCCTTTCATCAAATAACCTGGATATCCATGGTGACACCTCCTGATCAATCTGCACGCGAAACCCGCTCGCGACCTCGACAATACTGACCCCTCGCGACGCATACTCCGACTGCAAATCAACGAGCGCCCGCGTGACATCTGTGCGCTCCACCTGCTCGTCTTCCTTTGAAAATAGCTTGTGCAACTGCGCCACAGAAAGCGGTTTATCGACAGCCATCAGCGCCGCTTCGACGATATTCTTAATTTTTTCCTGGTCCAATCTATTGCCTTATTATTATTGTCGGCTTGCTACATCTTCCGATAACCTGTTAACTGAGAACAGTGAATTACGCTCAACCCACTGAATATTTCTCAATTATACGACGCATCTGGATTTTCTTTTGTATCCAGATAGTTAGGCCTCTCGGACTCATCGTCAACCGCTGCGGTTCTGGCTTGTATAAAAATAGGCGCGAACGGTTCATCCTGGATTATTTCCAGTAGTGACTCCTTACACAATTCAAGCATCGCCAAAAACGTGACGACACAGCCTGCACGACCCTCTTCGATAGAAAAAAGCGACAGAAAATCGAGTTTTTGATGCTTGTTGAGCAGTACCAGCAAGCTCGACATGCGTTCACGCACAGAGAGAAACTCACGCTTTACACTATGATGCTGGTTTAGCTTTGCCCTCATTACCACGCTGCGAAAAGCGCCGAGCATCTCTTCAAGTTTTATGTCGGGCAGCGGCTGGCGATTCTCCAACACGGGCAGCCCGGCGCCAGCCTCAAATACATCGCGTTCCATTCGTGACAGATTGTCCAGATCTTCAGCAGCCTGCTTAAACTGCTCGTACGCTTGAAGCCGGCGAATCAATTCTGCCCGAGGATCATCTTCATCCTCTGCCTCTTCGGGCCTTGGCAACAACAATCGGGATTTTATCTCGGCCAACATTGCCGCCATAACCAGGTATTCAGCAGCGAGCTCGATACGCATCATCTCCATAACGGCAATATATTGCATATACTGCTCGGTGATTGCTGCGACTGGTATATCGAGAATGTCGAGATTTTGGCGCTTTATCAAATACAACAACAGGTCGAGCGGACCCTCAAAGGTCTCCAGAAACACCTCAAGGGCATCGGGTGGAATGTACAGATCGGTGGGCGTTTCGACGTAGGGCTCGCCGAGTACCACTGCAACGGGCAACTGCATTTCCAGCTGACCAGCTACACTTTCTTGCTCAATGTCTGACATGTAATACTAGCGTATGAAAGCTCTATTCTATTGCCTGCTCAGGGCTAGTGCAGCAAACTTGTGTCACCCTTTCCTTCTCGTAAAATCTCGACTGCATCACCTTCTAAAGAAATAACCGACGTCTCCTCGAGGCCACAAGCCCCACCGTCTATCACCAGATCTACCTCTTTTTTTACTACCTGCGCAATTTCATATCCTTCGTTGAGAGGAAACTCGGCTCCAGGCAGCAGTAATGTGGTGCTCATCATCGGCTCACCCAGCTCCGCCAGCAGCGCTTGCGCGATATTATGCTCCGGGACTCTGACACCGATTGTTTTTCGTTTGGGATGCAAAAAACGCCTGGGTACTTCATTGGTACTCTTTAAAATAAACGTGTAGGGACCGGGAGTCAGACTTTTCAGCAACCGATAATTTCGATTGTCTACTTTGGCGTACACCGCAATTTCTGACAAATCAGCACACATCATGGACATATGGTGCCCCTTGTCCAG
>CAYMVV010000165.1:0-10166 GCA_964393885.1 uncultured Granulosicoccaceae bacterium
CGAGCAGACTATCTGCCTCGTGCGTTGGCGATGCTGCGATGGCAGTGGACAGCGCATCGGCACGCCAGGCCTCGTGCGCCTCGACCGTCACTGAAATCCAGCGATCGCCAGCGCGCTCCAGCGGGTCGAATATATGCGGGTGTTCGCCGAGCAGAGTGCCGTGTGGTTCCGAGGTGGCTATGGCACCGGCTACCGGGTTGATTCGGGTAACTATCCGTTGCGTCAGTGGATTGCGGATTCCCAGCAGCCAGGGCGCGCCCGGTTTTGCTCCGCGCGCGGCAAACTCACCGAGATCAACCAGCGTGTTCGAAAAACCGTGCTGCGCAAGTGTGGCGGAGACCCGGTCAGCAGCGTAACCCTGTGCGATGCCGTTGAAAGTTGCAGCCATGTTCGGGACGGTAAAGCGCGCTGTGGCTGAAGTCAGCTGCAACCTGCGCCAACCAACGAGGTGGCGGGCTTGCTCGATGTTGCCGTCAGTCGCCAGTGCGCGCCAAAGCGGCTGCACCGTTGGATCGAAAGCGCCGCCGGTGGCGTCTGCGATCGACAGGGCATGGCGCAACAAGGTGGCGAACCGGCTAGTTGCTGTGACGCTGCCGTCGCGGTTGAGTTTCGATAGCGTCGAGTCAGGGTCATAGAGGCTGAACGTGCCTTCAATGTCAGCCACCTCGCTCCGGCACGCCTGCAATGCCGCCACTGCCTGTTTCGGTCGGCCAAGCAGGGTAATCTGTGCCTCGGTACCCAGGGCGCGAAAGCGCTGTCGGGTTATCCGGTCAGGCGGTGCCGAGCCGGTCAACGCTGCGGTGGTGGCGCTGGCAAAAACCGCAAGAAAGCGACGACGAGACGGTCTCATGCCTTTGCCTCACGTCGAAAATGCAGTACCACAGGCACGCATTGTTCAGGGTCGTCATGGATCGACACGCAATCGAGGCACTGGAAGCATTCGCTATAGGCAATGCTGCCATCTTTTTCTATCGCATCGTATTGGCAGCGAACTTTACAAAGCTGGCACGGGCTGCCGCATTCCTCTCGGCGCGGTATCCATCGGCGCAGGCGCAACAGACCGCCAAGCGCCATGAATGCACCCAGCGGACAGACATAGCGGCAGAAAGGTTTGAACCACAGCAGGCCAAGTGCCAGCCAGCACAGTGCATAGGCTGCGAACCACCACTCTCGCATAAAGCCAACCGTGATCGCGGTTTTAAATGGCTCGATTTCGACCAGCATGTCATTTAAAACAGGGGCGACAAACCCGGTGACAATCAGCACTGCGAGTACCGCGTACTTTACTCCTTTCAGCCGCCGGTCTATACCTTCCGGCACTCGTCGCCGGTCAATGCCCAGCAGGCGGCCCAGTCGATCGGCAAATTCCTGCAATGCACCGTAGGGGCAGAGCCAGCCGCAAAATAACCCGCGGCCCCAGAGTAAAAAGCCGAGGATTGCCACAATCCAGACCACCAGCGAAAACGGGTCGTAGAGTAAGAACAGAAAGCCGGTACCTTCCAGTGCCGCGCGCAGGGTGCCGATCACGGTGACAATAGACAGTTGTCCCTGTCCCCACCAACCGACAAAAATCAGCGTAAAGGCAAGAATGCCAAGCCGGTATGGCTGCAGTCGCCGCGCCGCCGCGATCCAGTGTTGCCGAAACAGCAGTGTAACGGTCAGCAGCAAAAGAAAGCCGCCAAGCACTGCCAGATCGACGCGGCGGGCGAGGGCACTTTCAACCCAGATGGGGCGCGGTACTGGCGTCGTCGGCACATCGAAGAAACGGGCAGGTGTTGCCTGCGTGGCGCGAAATTCCCGAATGCCGACCTCTGGCATGAAGGAACCATGGCGTCGAATAACGCGGATGATCAGATCCCAGTCGCGTGTCGGATCGAACCCGAGTCGTCGGTCGGTTCGCAGCATCATACGATGTTCAAACTCCGGCACGCCGGTGGCCAGGTCAACGTCGGTATCGGCATCGCGCAGCGTAACCGGGAGTCCGCCTTGCTCCGCCAATAGAAGATCTGGCGCCGTGTTGCGGACGAATTCTTCCGAGACCAGCCCGTGACGGCCATTGGCCAGTAACAACAGCAGCTCGTCGTGTTCAGCGATGGTCAGTAGCGCGTCGCGTTCGGCCAGTGTCCCGCTATCAAGCACCGCACGGGCAATGGCGTCGGGTCCGATATCGAGAACCCAGAGTTCCAGATAGTCACCCTGCGGGTCGGCAAGCGCCTCTGCATCGTCATCCTCCCACAGCGTTCCGGCGAATTCTGACTGCAGCTCGGCGTTGGAAACGGTGCGGCGTTGTATGATGCCTTGCTCGACGAGGGCGTCCCAGTCCAGTGCTTCACGCTCTGCTGATGATCCGCTATCGCGTTTCGGGGTAGGCGAGGGGCCGCCTGCGAGCCCCTGCATCTGCTCGCGCGCGATGGCCAGGCTGGCGGCTAGTATAGATTCATGGGCGATGCGAACCGAGGCTGTCGCCTTGGTGACACCGTCCAGATAGATCTGCCCCGAGCCGTCCCGATCCCCTGTGCCATAGGGCACTCCAACGGTGATCGAATCGAAAATCGACAAGCCGCGATACTGGCGCATAAACTCGTGAAACGGTGCCTGTCCGAGACCGGAGACGAAGATCGGCTCGTTGTGTTCTAGTAACTCCGCCTGCAAAAATTTGCCATCGCGATCCAGTGTGATCAATACGTTGATCGCGGCTCCGGAAAAACCGGGCAGTGGCGCAAGTGGCTCTGTCTCGAAAATAAATCCGGCGGCAGCCCCGGTACGATCCTGGATCGTCCAGACGCCATTGTCGTTTAGCTTTTCACCCAGCTCGTAGGGTGGCTCGACCTTAGCCGACAACATGTCACGATCCAGTGTCTGTGCCATGGCGTTACCGGCTAGCAGGGCCACAACCATTGCACAAACCAGTACAACCTTTGCGAGGGCACGCAGTAGCAGGGCAGGCGTGCCCGTTCGCCACAGCCCGGCAGAGGCACTCCCGGTTTTGCCGCATGGTTTACGCTGGCCGCGGATTGGTAGAATACGGATGATCAGATCTCTCGCACGGGTCCCGGTAATGGTAGCGCAAGATACTGCGTCAAGGGAGTGCGTGACTTCCCGAGAGGCTATCTGATAATGAATGATCTACTGCGCAGACGCTGGATCGACAGCAGGTTTCAACTCATAACTGCGATCGGCCCATTTCTCTGCGATGGATGGATCGTGGGTGACCAGCACTACAGCGATGCCTCGCTCGCCTGCAATGTCAGCGATCAGTGCAAGGGTTTCGCGCTGCGTGATGGGGTCAAGGCGGGATGTGGGTTCGTCAGCCAGTAATATAGAGGGATTGGCGGTCAGCGCTCGTGCAATGGATATGCGCTGCAACTCACCACCGGAAACTGCATCCGGGCGCCGCTCTATCATGGCTTGATCAATGCCAAGTTGTGACAGGTACCCACTGACAACCGACCAGTCAACGCCGTGTAGTCGCGCGACATCACGCAGGCTTTTACGCAGAGATACTTTATTCGGGAACGCTGCGGGTGGATCCTGATAGAGTTTTTGGATGCCGGTGCTGGCGACAGTGCTTGCGCGGTTTACCTGTCCCTGCTCAGGCTTGATGATACCTGCCAAAACGTCCAGCAGGGATGTCTTACCCACCCCACTGGGTCCAGTTATCGCGATGCGTTCATTGGCGTGCAGATCGAGGCTGAAATTTTCAATCAGACGCTTGTTTCCGCGGCTAATCTGAAGGTTTTGGGCGCTGAGTAGAAGGCCTCCCTGTTTGGCCGCTGTGCGTTTTGGCCATGCCCTCGGCTCGGCGTCCAGCAGGCTTCGAGTATAGGCTGCGCGCGGGCTATTGAGCACTTCTTCTGTAACGCCGCTTTCCACCAGTTTGCCTGACTTCAATACCATGATATTGCCACCCAGTTGCCGGGCCACTGCGGCCTCGTGGGTAATGGCTAACAGCGTGTCACCCTGCTCGGGTTGCTTGACCAGCAGTTCGATCACTTTGTCACTGCGCTCGGCATCGAGACCTTTGGTCGGTTCGTCGGCGATCAGCACTTGCGCGTCGGCGGCAGTGGCAGAGGCAAACGCTACGCGCTGCGCCATGCCACCAGACAATGCATTCGGCAGCTTGCGCTCTGCACCGGTCAGGCTCAGTTTGTTGAAATCATCGCGGGTAGCCGTCAGTGCGTCGCGTCTGCCGAGACCGGCTACCAATCGGTGCGATTCCTTTACCTGATTGGCAGCAGCCATCAAAGGGTTGAGTGCGCGCCAGGGCTCCTGTGGCAGGATAGCGACTTGCCGCCCCCAAAACGTGGAGCGCTGTTGCGGACTGAGCTGATCAATGCGCTCGCCGTTGAGGTACACAACCCCCTGTGAGTACAAACCCTCCGGTAACGTGCCCAGAATGGCTTGTGCGAGCAGGCTTTTTCCCGCACCCGTCTCACCCATGATCACCAGTGCCTGGCCCGCCGGTAGTTCAAAACTGACAGGCCCGAGCAGACGCAATTCACCTGCGAGTACTGACAGTTCCTCGACGACAATGGCTGTGTTTGTCATGCGGGCTTTCGCACACCAACGGATAGATGCAAAGCCAGCACCGTGAGTACCAGGCAAAGCACTGGCTGCAAAATAAGAAAGGGTGCCTCGCGCCAGTAAGGCAACAGTTGAGTCATCATCACACCCCACTCAGCAGTGGGAGGGCGGATGCCAACACTGATAAAGCCCAGCGCTGCGACTGCCGTGACAGCGGTGGCAGCACCAAAGGAGGCGATAGTCAGCAGCCCGGGTCCGATCTCTGGCAACAGGTGTCGTTTGATGACGTGCATAGCATTGAAACCCAACAGGCGTGAAGCCTCGACAGAGGGTTCTGCAAGCACCACGCGGGAACGCTGCCGCGTATAGCGAAAGTACTCCACCCACAGAGTAAGAGATAAACCTGCATACAATGCCCACCAGGAACCCGGGGAGATGGCAACCAGCATCAGTACCAGCAACAAACCGGGCAGGGCGAGAACGGCGTCTGCGAAAAGCGTCAGCACACGCTCAACCCAGCCACCTCGCCAGGCAGCCAGAATGCCCAGCAGCGTACCTGGTACCGCAGCGGTGATTACCGACAGGGCTGACAAAGACAGCGATAGCTGCGCACCGGATAACAAACGCGCGAGCATGTCACGACCCAGATGGTCTGTACCCAGCCAGTGCGCGGCACTCGGTCCCTGCAGTGTATGCAACAGCGACTGGCGAGCCGGGTCTACGCCAATAAGATCGGGACCCGCCACAGCGCATACTGCCATTACAGCGAGTAAGCCAAAACCGATGAGACGTGACCAGCGTACGCCTTGCTGTCGCTGAGGCACGGAAAGCAGGATTGCCGTATTGCTCAAGCCGCAGCTCTCCGGCGCGGGTCGATACCATGGCAGGAGAGATCGACTATCAAATTGAGTAAGACATAGAGCAACCCCAGTGTCAGCGCCGTGCCCTGTACCATCGTGACATCTCGACCGAAGATCGCGTGAACCAGTGCGTGACCAATACCTGGCCAGGAAAATACCGTCTCTACGATCACCACGCCCTCGATTAAATACGCCAGCTGCACGCCGACATAGGCGACCACCGGCAAGGCGGCATTTCGCAACACGTGTCGCCCGAGTGTTTGGCTTGAAGAGAGGCCTTTGGTGCGGGAAAACAGGCGCCATTCTGTGGTCATGGCCTCGCGTACCGAGTCGCGTACCACGCGGCTGGATACAGCGGCCAGCCCCAGCCCAAGGGTTAATGCGGGCAGGATGAGATGTTTAGGGCTTTGAAACCCCGCAACGGGCAGAAGCTTGCCATGCACTGCAAGAGCCAGCATTAGCAGAACGCCAAGTGCGAAGGCCGGTACCGCACGCAGCACGATAGAGGCTCCGAGGCTGATGCGATCCAGCCATCCGCCCGGGTTTAATCCTGCAGCAATACCCACAGGAATTGCAATGAGTAACGATACGAGCACCCCGGCACCGGCGAGCAGCAGCGAATGGCCGAGCTGCACTTCGAGTTCTTCCGTCACAGGGTTGCCGGTAACAGCGGACTTGCCAAGGTCCAGCTTAGCCAGTGAACCGAGCCAGGTGAGTAGTTGCACAGATCGGGGTTGATCCAGTCCCAGTTCAGATCTGACAACGTCGGTGGATGCTGCATCCATCATGTCGTAGCCATAGCGTCCGGCCGCGATACGATAGGCGGCGTCGCCGGGCAGGGCCTGCATCATGGAGAAACTGACTATACCAACAACAACCGCGACCAGTACTGCCTGAGAGGCCCGCGCGGCGAGCGCGGACCAAATTCCAGACATTCGACTCACTCAGCGTCCCAGGATAACCGGTTCAGGCGATACTTGCGCTCAAGCGGATCGATCTCATAACCCTGCAGCCCTTTGGCAACAGATACCGTATGTTGATACCAGACAACCGGAATCAGTGGCATCTCTTCGTGCAAGGCTGTGACTACTGTGCTGATGTGTTCATCCCGTGCTGCCGGGTCATTGGTGGCAGCGATACTCTCAAGGGCCTTTGCGACCTCGCCGTTTTCCCAGTTCATCGCACCCCAGTCGCCGCCACCCGGACCGAAGTCCTGCAATACGGTGCCGATGGGATCGGGAGTGAGACCGTAGTTGCGGGCATAGAGTGCCACATGCAACGAGCCGTCGTTATGGCCTGCCGGAATCTCCGAGAAGTTAGTGACGCTGACTTCCAGCTCTACGCCTATGGCGCGCCACTGGTCCTGCAGTGCAGCGGCTATCTGTGGCAGTTCGGGGCGGTCGGGGAATGTCCGAAGCAGCATTGAAAAGCGTTCGCCATCTCGAACCAGGATACCGTCATCGCCTGCTTCCCAGCCAAGCTCTGTCAGCAGTGCTTTGGCAGCAGCGGCGTCCTGCGACAATGGCTCGAGGTCACCGTTGTGCCATTTATCGAGCGCCGGCGGGAACAGTTGAGTAGCACCTGCCTCGGGGAAGCGCGTGATTGCAGTGGCAATGCCGACTCGGTCAATTGCCAGGCTCAAGGCACGTCGCGCGCGAGGGTCTTCGAGGAACTCGTGTCCTGCGTTGAGTTTGAGCGCAACAACACGCGGAATAGGCACAGACTTGGGTTCTACGCTGTCGATCGTAGACAGGTGGGAAAATCCGGATGGGTCAAGCGTGAAGACCAAATCGGCATCGCCGCTTTCAGCCAGCAGCGCGCGCGTCTCGGCGCGGCCAGCTGCAAGGTAGCTTACCGTTTCCAGTTTGGCTTTGTCGCCCCAGTAGTCGTCAAAGCGCTTTACATCCAGACCCTGCGGCGGGGTAAACGCATCAACGGCGAAGGGTCCGGTACCAATGGCGGCAACAAATTCATCGTCTGCATTGATGGAAGCCGGTGCTGCGATCGACGTAGTGTTGTGGGTCAATATTGAGGGCAATGCCGCAAACGGCTTGTCGAGTGTAATTACCACCGCGTTTTGATCTGCTTCGATGCTGGTAATCGGTGTTTTCTGCAGGACACCGGGCTTGCTGTGCGCCAGGCTCAATGCAGCCGCGGCGATGTCAGCGGAAAACGCGCTGCCATCGTGGAAGGTAACACCTTCACGCAAATTGAAACGCCAGCTCAAGCCGTCGTCACTCATTGCCCACTGCGTGGCCAGACCGGGCTGCAAAACACCATCGACTGTGGCGTCCACCAGTGTTTCCAATACACCCAATCGGTAGAAGGCAAAGCCGGAAACCGCCGGATCATAGCTGGTAATTTCCCAGGGCGACGATACGTTAAGACTGGATTTGTCAGCGGCGCCAACCATAGGTGACGTGAGTACGACTGTCGCGACAATCGTCATCGCAAACTTTTTAAGCATTGAGATAGCCTGTGTGTTGAGGATGTTTACAAAGTGGAGTAGCTTGAGAGTGCAATAGTGACACTCGGTTAGAGGCGCATAATGTTATGATGTAACATAACATTATGCAACGTTATTCCGTGGGGTGCTACTGATGTCCGAGCTACAAAACATACTAAGGCATGCTGAGCAACAGTGCAGAAATCGTGGGGCACGTCTGACGGAAAAAAGAAAGATGGTGTTGACGGGTTTGCTGGAATCTGCGTGCGCCCTGTCGGCCTACGAACTACTGGACTACTGGACTACTGCAACGAAACCTGTGACGAAGCCTTCGCTGCCATGTCAATCTATCGCATCCTTGAATTCCTTGAATCACAGCAGCTGGTCCACAAGCTTGAACTGGCTAATCGCTATGTTGCCTGTGTGCATATTACCTGTGACCATGAACACGAAGTACCTCAGTTCCTGATATGCACCGACTGTCAAAAGGTCAAAGAGTTCAGTATCAGTCGTTCAACGATGGACTCAATCAAGCGTCAGGTCGGGCGGGCGAGCTTTCATCTGGTCAGCCAGCAGATAGAACTCAACTGTCTGTGCGATGGCTGCCTCGCCACTTAACCTAGCTTGTACTTAACTCAGCTTGTACTTAACTCAGCTTGGCCATAACTCATCATAGGTACTTAACTCACAGCGTCTGCAAAGTCGCACAAACGATGGCATCGTATATTATGTTGCTGCAAACTTAAGTGTAATGTTTATGTTTAAGTAGAGCCACTAAAAAATCCCACGGGCGGCTGGTAGCTAACGCGGGTCTAGCTAACACGGGTATCTGCTAATACAGCTTGATTGATCGACAACGGCCGCCACAGAACAGGAATGATAGCTATGCAGCCACACGAGCTTGCACAACTCTCGGTTGCTTACCAGCGAGACGGATTCATTACCGGTGTCCCGTTAGTTGATGCGCCAACCGCGCGCAGGCACAGAGAGGCGCTGGAGAAGGCAGAGCAACATCAGGGTAAGCTCCACTATCTTGCCAAGGTCCATACCTTGTTTCGTTCGCCTTATGAACTGGCTACGTTACCGGCGGCACTGGATATAGTGGAACAGCTCATCGGCCCGGATATACTGCTTTTCAATGTGACCTACATCATCAAGGAAGCCGGCGCGCCATCGCATGTAAGCTGGCATCAGGACCTCACCTACTGGGGTCTCAGTCATGATGATCAGGTCAGTATGTGGCTGGCACTTTCTCCTGCAACGCAGGTAACGGGTTGTATGAAAATGCTGCCCGGCAGCCACAAAAGTGGCCGCCTGCAACATAGCACGACAGAAGACAAAGACAATGTTCTGTTGCAGGGCCAGACAGTCACAGACATTGATGACAGTAACAGCATGTCCTGCCCGTTAGCGCCGGGAGAAGCTTCTTTTCATCATGGCTGGACACTACATGCATCTATGCCAAATCAGGGCAGTGATCGACGCATCGGTTTAAACGTACAGTACATCGCGCCTCATGTCCGACAGACTAAACACGACAGGGACACCGCTCTGCTTGTACGCGGCACTGACAATTACCATCACTTCAAGACCGATACGCCTGCGACAGCTGATTTTCATCCGGATGCGATCAGGCGACATCAGGAATTGCAGCAACTCTATGAACAGACTGCTGGAACCACCTAGCCTGGATTATTCATGAGGATTCGGCGTCCAGAGGAAATCTGGCTAAACAGGTCGGCCAATCGTCTGAGAAACGTGGCTCGCTGACGTACCAAAAAGGTGCCGAGGAGGATGGGCCGAGATGTGACGCCAAATTTTCTTCTGGCGTCGAATAGACACACTGCTATTTTGAAAAAGGTGCGAAAAAAGTGGTTTGGTGCTGTAGGCATAGCACTTCGTTAATATTTGCTTGTCGCCTTATGAATAATCCAGGCTAGATGATTCTCCTCGTCCATATCTATATACCAGATAGTTCTATGCCGAAATTGTCAGCTGTGTCCCCGGCACCGTCAGGTCCTGATGATCTGATTCATTGTCTTAAAGCAACAGTATTAAGCCTGTCCAGTTTGAAAGCATCGCTATTCTTTTTACCCGTAACCGCCTCCTGACGGAGTCTGAATAATGATGGCTTCCCCGGCCTCGCACTCGAACTGGATTCTTCCGGGCAGCTCTCTAATTGTTTTATCTATATGTCGTAGCGCATTTCTTCCGGTTTGCCCGTCAGCACCTCCGTGCAAACCACTGGGTGGGATCATTCGACGCCCACACAGAAACGAGACTTCCATTGGTGATAAAAATCGAATGGTTCGATTTAGACCATCCCCGCCAGTCCA
>CAYMVV010000166.1:0-10128 GCA_964393885.1 uncultured Granulosicoccaceae bacterium
GGACGCAGTGACAATACCCGTGAATCGAGTGGAGACAGATTCGATCGGAATCCTTCCATAGACAGTGCGGCTGCGCTTTGCGCCGCTTCGTAACAGCGCTGCAATTGCGCCCAGCCAACGGCGGCCAGGCCTGCGGTGATACAGGAATGTGAAACCAGTGCCAGCCCCTCGCGTGGTCCGGGCTGATACGGCTCTATACCGGCGCTGTTCATGGCGTCCATCGCAGGGTGTCTGCTTGCGTCGGCAGCAAGCATATCGCCCTCGCCAATCAAACCCAGTCCCAGTGCGCCGCCCCAGGTCAGGTCTGCAACTCCGATGGTGCCGGTTTGCGCAATGAACGGAACCAGATCGGCGTTGAGGCAGGCTGCAATATGTCGGGCGAGATCGGGTCTTGCACCAGCCGCTCCAAGCAACAGAGTGTTGGCCCTGACCGCCATGCCTGCACGAATGCAACCGCGGTCAAGGCTGTCACCCACGCCGTGAGCACGACCGCGAATCGTGTTAAGCGAAAAGGTACTCAGTGATTCATCCGGCAGGGGATCTACAACTTTCGGTCCCAAACCAGTGGTTACACCATAAACGGGTATGCGTTGCTCTACCGCATTATCAATAATGCCACGTGCCACAGCCATCCGGGATAACCCGTCCTCACAGAGTTGCACTTTATCGCCATTGGCAATGCGTTCCAGATGGTGAGGATGAAGAGTGTGACCATCGAGTATTACGGGCATCGGTTCGCTTTGCCGGTTAGGGGAAATAACACAAGTGTACTGCATCATTGCGGTGCAGATGCGAGGATACAAAAACAGAATATCGACCGGTGTGATAGGTAAACCTACGCGGATTTCTACCGCGCAGACTCCTGGTACTATTAAAACAGAGGTTACGACGATTTAATTTTTGCGTCCTGACATGACAATGGTTACCATTCAGCTTGAGCTGTATTGACGATCAATGGGGTTTATTCAATTAAGGGTTATGATTTATGACTGTAAAAATATCGACTTTCGCTTTTATTATGGCGACTGCTTTTATGTCGCTGGCACTTGCGGGGTGCGGTAGCCTTACATCTTTTTCAGCACCGTCCAGCAAAAAAGAAACCGAATCTTTCCCCACACCGATACTGAACGTTAAACCGGAAATCGACTACTCGTCAGAGTACCCGAGTTGTATTGTTGCTGCTCAACGCCTTGCCGACAATGTCGAAGTCGGTATGAGTCTGAAAGATGTCAGGCGTCTGGTAGGACAACCCAGATGGATGATTCCTGGATCCTGGTGGTGGAGTAAGTCATTTAGCAACGCTGGCAAGCCGCGGGTGCGGTTTGGTTATGAAAGAGGTAGAGACCATACAGCAATTACTGCAATAGACACGGACTCCAGTCGTTGTGAATCGGATGATGAGTCTTAGCCCGGCGGTAGGTTTTAAGCTGACGCGGCGTGTCAGGCCAGTCCATTGGCAGGGACGCCTTATAACGAGTAGATGGTATGCGCGTATTTCAGCATGCACAGCAGCAGAGCCAGTAAAACCAATGGCTTGATCCGTAGCGCCCATGCGGGTAGCGAGTGGGGCTTGAAAATATAGATTGCCGTGGCGATCATCAGGAGGCCTGAGAGCAGAGCCATCTGTCCCCAAAATTCAGCCATATGCTGCAGGCCATACCAGAAAAAATTCCAGCAACCGGCTGCAAACGTAAGGCCTGCGACAAACCGCACAATGGGTAATGGAATCTTTTTTGTCGCACCGGAAAACAGCATCATGCTGGCGAACACCAGAGCGATCAGCATACATACCGTGACTATGGTTCCCATTGGCAGCATCATTGTTTCCTGTGCGTTTTTTTGTATTGCGTAGTATGATGTGGTGTGTAAGTGCTGATTCTATGGCAACGCTAAGTCACTATATTTGTTGCCAGAGTATGTCGCTCATTTGACCGACGCGTTTCTCGACAGAAATCATCGCATCAACGATCAGATCTTCTCGCCAGCGCTGGCCAACAATTTGTATGTTGACGGGCTGCTGGCCACTATCGCCTGAAAACACCCCGGCCGGCACACTGCCGGCAGGTAAGCCGAGATAGTTCATTGAGTAGGACCACAGCGCCGAGCCCAGTGCCTCGCGAACGCCTGCTTCACCTTGAGCGTCACGACCTGGGCAGAAGAAGGGCTGTGGCAGGAAAGGCGTGAGCAGCAACGGGTAGCGCTGCTGAAATAAAGACCACGCACGCGCGTAGTAACTGCGTTTGGCCATCATCTGCAGCAGCTCCACGCCTTCGTACGGTGGAAACTGATTGAAGTACTCGGCGAATATACTTTTTAATGCGGAGGAGCCATAGGCTTCGATATCAGGTCCCATCAGTGCCTGCACCTCACCCATCAGGACACGGTAGGCAACCACGCCGATTTCATCAAGCATCGGCGCTTCTGCTTCCTCGACAACGTAGCCTGCCTCTGTTAGAGCGGCAGCAGCTGTGTCAAGCGCGGCATTGACAGCAGGATGCAGATCGAAGCCATAGGTATTTTTGGTAAAGCCTACCCGAACAGGGCTGTCCGGTTCAGCGCCACGCCAGGGCAGCGGCACGTGAAAGGGGTCGCGCGGATCTGCTGCTATTGCTGCAGGCATGGCAAGGTGCAGATCAGCGGCACTGCGGCACAAGAGCCCCTGAACCGACATCGATTGTGCGAGCATACCTCTTTCAGTGGTTTGTGAAGGGTTCCACGCAGGTACACGGCCGAGCCCGGGTTTGACTGTTACCGCGCCGTTTGCAGCTGCCGGGAAACGCAGCGAGCCGCCGATGTCATTGCCGTGGGCCAGAGCCCCCATACCCGCCATCACTGCTGATCCGGCACCACCTGATGATCCTCCTGCGGACACATGGCTGCCCCACGGATTATGCGTGCGGCCAAACAATGGATTGTCTGTATCAGCCCGAAAAGAAAACTCCGGTGTATTGGTTCGACCAATTATGATTGCGCCTGCGTTTAACAAGTTGCGCACTATAGGCGCATCTTCAGGTGCAATCAGATCTTTCAGTGCCGGTATACCGTTGCTGGTAGCGTGGCCTTTTTGATCGACATTTATCTTGATCGTTACCGGCACACCGTGCATCGATGCCGGCGGCACACCACCGGCGTGTGCCCGGTCAAGTTGATCAGCGCGCTGCAGGGCGGACTCTTCCAGTGGATCGACAATAGCGTTTAATCCCTCGTTTACGCTATGCATGCGATCGAGTGTCGACTGAACGACATCGGTCGCTGACAGCTCGCCACGATGAGTGGCATCGGCCACTTCGCAGGCTGTGAGTTGCCAAGCAACGGGTTTAGCTGAATTTGTCATAAGGTGCCGGACTTTGGTGTGCACAGTGAGAGTCTACTGTAACCGGTGCGGCAAAGAAATTCTTTACCGGACATTCTGTCCGGGTATGCGGGGAGTGCTCGGGGTGAAGATTTAGCGTCTGTTTTTTCGATTGTATGTGGCGACTATCCTTTATACAGGTCGAAGCGGGTTGTCACTGTGTGCTAATGAATCGATGCTATGAATCGGCTCTAACAAACTGTTCTACTGAAACTGCTCTGGTGGATCTGCTGTACCGTGGCTGCAGTGATGATCAACAGGGCAATCTTAGTCGGCGTTACTCGTCGGCAGGAAAGTCAATGTGAATATGATTGCCGTCGGGATCCCACACATTGATCTGGATAATATTGAACTCGGGCACGTCGCCACGCCGGTAGTTTTCACCCATCGCCTGCAGACGATCAGTGAAGGCCTTGCAATGGGTCGCCGTGAGCGCAAAATGTTCCAGCTTGAGGTTCGCTTCCGATCCGGTAGCCGGCGCACCATCAATACCGACCAGATGTACTACCGGAGAGTCACCCGCATACATCCACGCTCCGGGGAAAGGGAAGTTCGGGCGCTCACCGCTGCGCAGGCCCAGCACTGTGGTATACCAGTCAATCATCCTGTCCAGCTGAGTGGTCCGGACATTGACATGATCAAGCTTTCCAATTTGCATAGGATAATTCCGTAGTTTCGGAGCTGGTTCAATATGGTTTCAGCGTAGTATTTATGTTGGGCCGCAGGTCGAGCTATTCCATTGCAGTGACAGAGTCAACTTGCGTTGAAGCGGTAGCGGCTTGTTCCGATTAAGAGCGATTTCCGATCACGATCGATTTCCAGCTGGTGTAGAGTATGGATAAGCAGTGCATTGAAAACAACAATACGACGGGCGTTTCCAGCGAAGTATTGAGGCAGGCATCATTGTCTGTTTCAGCGCTTCGTCGAATTGGCAAGTGGCTTACTCCAACGCCGTGCCTGCGTGCACGTCAGCACATCGGCAATAGTACCGAGCTGTATCTGAAAGCAGAAAATCTACAGTGTTCCGGTTCATTTAAATATCGTGGGGCTCTGGCGAAACTCACAACAATCAGTACAGACACCCCGGTTATTACTGCATCTTCCGGCAACCATGGTCTTGCACTGGCTACTGCTGCATCCGTTACCGGGCATCGTGTGCGTGTTGTTTTACCTGCAACAGTGGCGAGAGAAAAACTTCGCAAAATCGAGGCTCTGGGCGTAGAGACAATACTGCATTCAAATGATGCTGGACTGGCAGAGCTGCACGCACAGGCGCTGGCGCGCGAACAGGGACTGGCCTATGTGTCGCCTTATAATGATGAAACTGTTATTGCAGGGCAGGGCACGATTGCACTGGAATTGTTACAGCAACTGCCTGTCATTGATACGGTTTTCATATCGATGGGTGGTGGTGGTCTGGTTTCAGGCATTGGCTCTGTATTCAAAGCGTATTCGCCGCGGACAAAGCTCATCGGCGTAAGTGCTGAAAATTCAGCTGCACTGGCTGTGAGTATTGGAGCTGGCAGGGTTGTACAGGTGGATCATCGAAGCACTCTGGCCGACGGATGCGCAGGAAGTGTGGAAGAAGGTACCGTCACACTGGCTTTGGCGGCCTCGGTTATCGACGAGATCATTGAATGTACAGAGCAGCAAATTGCTGACGGATTATATAATATCGCGTGGCAAGAAAAACTGCTGGTCGAAGGATCAGCAGCACTTGCGTTTGCGGCTTTTGATAAAACCAGAGACAGTCAAAGCGGCAAGGTCAGTGTGGTTATTTTATGCGGTGCCAACTTTGACCGCGAAGTTGTGGCACCGCTAATTCAAGCTAGAAACCCTCAATAACTATCTTGCCTTTTTTCAAGACGAAAACCCGTTGGTCACCTTGTCGAGTATCGCTAAATTGATTTTAGCCAAAAGTCCGTAAACGGCTTGAGTGAGCTAAAATATTGTTTCACAACCGTACTTTTAACCGATAATTAGTGTTCAACTCGATCATGAATAAGATTGGTATTACTCTGCAAGCGTACACATGGTTGCCCAAAATCATTAACTACTGCTGCCGTGAGGGATTGGTTGTTCCGCAAAGGCGGCGAGTGGATGCGATTGTGCGCGTTACCCGGTACTGGCGAGCCGGCAACACAGACCGGATGACGCCGCAGATGTGCAGTAGTTTACAGAGCAGTCAATGAATCATACCGCTTATTATTGTGAAGAGAATGTCTGGCATCTTTGTGCTGATCCACGACTGGCCGCGATGGATAAACGGGTGGTATGGGTCAGCAGTCAGTTGCAGATTTGTCCGCTGTGGTGCCAGCGGGCGGCAACCAGAATCGGTGCGCCGGTGTGGTGGGACTATCATGTCTTTCTACTGGCTCGTGAAGCCAATGCTGTCTGGCAGGTGTGGGATCTCGATACCACGCTCGCGCTACCGGTCAACAGTTCAGAGTATTTCGATCAAACGTTCAAATCGTTAATGCTGCCTGAACCTGTTTTTCGCGTGATGCACTGCAGCTACTACCGCGCGAGTTTTTCGTCTGACCGATCGCACATGAAAAATACTGATGGCAGCTGGCAGTCAGCGCCGCCGGACTGGCCCGCAATAACTGCAGATGAGTTAACCTTTACAGAGATGCTGGATATGCGTTGTAAAGTGCACGGCGATCTGTTCAGTCTGGATGAGTTGCGGGGTTTTCTTGCTCGCACGTCACAGCTATAGACTGTCGCAAGAGCTGTGACAGTGGAGCCGGGCGGAGGCTGTGCAGAGTGTTGTTTGCTTATTCGCTAACGACCATGATTTCTTCAAGGCTCAATCCGGTTTGCTTGCGTATGGTGCGCCACAGAAACCAGAATATGCACAGCATCATAATCATTGATGGAATCGCAATCATCGGGTAGCTCAGCAGCGTCATACGGCCGAGTTCCTCGTTGAATTCGGTGGTGCCGGATTCACTGGTAACGATCCACTTTGCCAGCACGTAGTTCATCACGGCGCTGAAACCAAAGGTGCCAGCCAGAAAATAGTTTGCTGCATCGAGGCGCTTGTTGAACTGCTGGCTATTACCCCTTTTCTCCAGCTCGGATTCGATGCGCTCGATCTGAAACATTTTTGGGTTGAGCAACAGTTTTTTTATCGCCGGGAACCCCAGTTTGTGCGCGATTAGAATCCCCAGTCCGATGACGGATGGTACGGCGGCTTCCTTGACAGCCAGCCATCCGGCATCCAGTTTAAGCAGGCCGATGCCGCCGGTCAGCAGCACGCTGATTACGCCGAGCAGAGCAATCCAGTTCTTCTTGCGTTGAGTGACGAGCTCATACAGACCCCAGCCTACGGGGAAGGCCAATGCTAAAATCAGCGCCTTGGTCGCACCCAGGTTCTCGGGGCCACTGAGTTTCATCAAAACGATTGATGGAATGATGATACTGACCAGCAAATCAATAAAGGGTCGGGATTTTTGCTCTTCTTCTGCTGGTGCAGCGGAGTTGTTCATTTGAAAACTCGATCTGGACTTTCTGGGTTGGGTGAATACGAACGAAATGACGCTCGCAATTCGTTATGATAGCACCGATCAAGCGGGGTTATTGTGACGCTGTAGGTCCGTTTTACTACCAGTCCGGTGAGCGGTGCGCTGTCGCGCGGCTAACATGACATTCCGTGCCGGAGGCCTTCAATTTTTAAAGGCCAAAAACGACCCAAAAAGTCTTTTACGGCATGTTCTACGCAGTCTTCCACCGCGCAGACTCCTGGTCGGACAACTAACAGCGAAGAAGCTGACGGGCCTGACGCCGTTTACAGGGGTGGCTTAATACGCGTTTGGCAGTAAACTTTGTTAAAGTTTTTTATAATCTTGTATTTATTCGACAGCCAATGCTGTCTGCAACGATAATCAGGAGCGCGATCAGTGGCCCAGGCAGCAATCCCTTTTCCAGACAAGCTACCCGCCGGATATGAATGGTTTGACGATGAGCCCGAGTTCAATCCAGTCGTGCATCTGGCGCTGGAAAAACCCGATGAAATACGTTATCTGAGTGAGTTCGGGTACAGCGACGAGGAGGTACAATCAGTGGCCTCACCGGTCGCTGTTTCATCGCCGTTTCGGGTATTGTCAGCGGCTGGCTCCGAGGTTCTTTTGCAGGTTGCGCGCAAATTAAAACAACATGCGATCAGCTGCGAGCGCATCGAAAATATGGTGCGTGGCGGGTGTTATCGATCCCGGTTTCTTCGCGATCTGTGCATCGATCCGTCGGTGACAGAAATGATGTGCGAGATCTACCAGGCAGATGTTGCACCCCACACCATGCCGCTGCATCTGGGGCATATGAATTTTTCACCAACCGATCTTTCGAAGGCGGTTGACAAGTGGCACCACGACACTCTGCCGCTTGATATAGTGATGATGGTTACTGATCCGGCAACACTGGATGGTGGGCAGTTTGAGTATTTCGTCGGCACCAAACACGAAATGGCAGAACTGGCGAAAGAAGGTAAAACGCCACCCGTCGATCGTGTGGAAGCGCCACCATTCTACGGACCGGGCTATGCCATCGCACTGCACGGTAATATGGTGGTACATCGCGGTGCGCCCCTGAACAAAGCCGGTGAACGTATCAGCATGGTCAATGGTTATGTGTCGATGGATACCAGTTGCGAGGACCAGCATCGCCACAAGGACCTGACCCTGGTTGACGACCCCAACGCGCTCTACGCCGAGTGGGCCAGGCACGCTGCATGGCGTGCGCGCAGTCGGCTGGATAGCATGCTTCGAGAGATAGAATTCAGCAGTGATCGACTGGCTGTGGCAGGTCAACTGGAAGACGCGATAGTTGATGTGCGCAAAGCGGTTGACGAAATGAATGATCTGTCAGATCACAAGATGCATCACTACGAGAAGAACACGTAGCTCCACCTGTGAACTCGCATATGGTCTGCACGAAGTGAAGCCAGCGCCATCGATGGCAGAGCGAGTCCGCCCTGCTATCAGACTTTTTTAGTATCGTCGACAATATTCATCTGCGCAGTGCCACTGTTACCCAGTTCAACAGATGCGAATGGTCCGCCGTGACACATATGTCCGGGGTCCTGTGGATCCATTGGCGGTTCTTCAGCCAATATTTTCTCAGCATATTGTTCAGCATTGTCTTTGGGTTGATAGCCCAGAAAATGCGCTTTTGAGTTATCTACCGGTGCGCGGTCATTGTTGGATACACCATAGATGATGCTAAAGCCGGTTACCGGTGTCTCTATACAGCGTTTGGTCAGTAAAATCAGATCATCGTAGGACAGCCACGATCCAAGCGCTCTTGCATTGGTTACCTGCGCGCAGGATAAAATGCGCATATGCACACTCTCAAGACCGCGTTTGTCCCAGTACATACTGCCCAGATCTTCTGCAAAACACTTGGCCAGCCCATAGAATGTGTCCGGACGATGCCGAACCTCGGTATCGATGAATTCGTTTTTAGGGTGCATACCCACTGCGTGGATAGAGCTTGCATAGACTACCCGACGCAAGCCGTTGCGCCAGGCTGATTCCCAGATGTTATACGCGCCAACAAAGTTGGGGCCGAGCAATTGTTCAAACGGCGCTTCGTCAGCAACAGCACCCATGTGCACAACCATTTCAGCGCCTTCCAGTACCCTGAGCATATCGTCGAGACTGGCGAGGTCACCCTTTTGGTAGCTCTCGCCTTTGTACAGAGTGCCTATATCATCAACGATGTCGGTTGATACCAGTTCATCTGCAATCTTTGACAGGGGTTCTCGCAGGTATGAACCAAGGCGGCCGGCAGCACCGGTTAATACAATTTTTTTCATAGGATAACTCGTGGCAGATTAATTTATGGAATTAACGGCGACTCAGTCGCAGAGTGCACTCAGCAAGCCGATCCATCGCCTGCGACAGAATATCCTCTGACGTAGCAGTGGATATTCGAAAGAACGGAGACAGCTCATAGGCACTGCCGGGCACTGATGCGATACCAGCAGCGGACAGCAGGTAGTTGGTAAAATCACTATCGTCTTTAATGAGTGCGCCATCAGGAGTGCTTGCATCAATAAAGGCCTCGCATCCTATATAGGCGTAAAAGGCGCCTGCCGGTGGGTCGAGGGTCAACCCTTCTATACTTGCGATTCTTTCAACAATCAGATTTCGTCTGCTTTCAAAAGCATCACAAAACTGTTTTACGCTGTCCTGTGGTCCATCAAGTGCCGCCACCGCTGCGGCCTGCGCTACCGAGCACACACCTGATGATATCTGTGACTGCACGGTCGTCATGGCTTTTATCAGGGGTTGCGGGCCGCCGCAATAGCCGACTCGCCAACCGGTCATGGCATAGGCCTTGGACACGCCGTTGACGGTTAAGATACGGTTTTTAAGTTGTGGGCAGACAGCGGCGAATGATAGAAATTCGCGATCGTCAAAAAGTATGTGCTCGTATATTTCATCACTGAGGATCAGTACATCAGGGTGGCGATCCAGCACCTCGCCGAGTGCCTGCAGGTCTTGCCGAGTGAATACGGCACCAGCGGGATTAGAGGGCAGATTGAGAAACAGCCAGCGCGTGTTGTCCGTTATAGCGGCTTCCAGTGCCTGTGGCATCAGTTTAAAACCACTCTCGGCCGAGCATGCTATGGCTTTGGGTACACCACCCAGTATCAGTGCGATGTCCTTGTACTGACCGAAGTAGGGAGCACACAGCAGGACTTCATCATTGGGTTCAAGCGAGGCCATCAGTGCGTCGAAGATTACCTGCTTGGCGCCGTTGCATACCATAAT
>CAYMVV010000167.1:0-10077 GCA_964393885.1 uncultured Granulosicoccaceae bacterium
AACTGTATACATAGTATTTCGCTAACATTTACTTGTCGCCTTATGAATAAACCAGGCTAGAGGATTGGAGAAGATGGATAAAGATCTGTTTGAACTTGGGTTGGAACAACGTAAGCAAACGCTGGGTGCGGAGTACGTTGAAAAAAACCTTGCCGCTGCAGATGAATTCAGCATGCCGTTTCAGAAAGCAATGACAGCGTGGTGTTGGGGCTTTGGGTGGGGTGACGAAACCATAGACGCCAAAACGCGATCAATGATGAACTTGTCGATGATAGGAGCGCTGGGCAAGATGCATGAGTGGGAAATCCACTGTCGCGGAGCAATCACCAATGGCGTAACTAAAGACGAGATCCGCGCCATCATTCATGTTATTGGCATTTATTGTGGTGTTCCACAATCATTGGAATGCTTCCGGGTTGCACGAAAGGTATTAGAGGAACAAGGCATGCTGTAGGGTAAAGGACAAAAGTATGCAAAGTATCAGTGAATAGCGAGAGGTATCAAGCGCAGGCGGCAATGTCTGTGTGCAGGAAACGGTGTGCATGAATCACCAGACTCGACCTTTACTGCTGAACAGCTGGTAGATTTAGTATTGGTTACAGAAAACACCGAATCGAAGGGGAAAGGAGTGACATATCAATTACTTATGTGATTTAACATAATATATATTATGCGAACATAGATTGTAAGCGTTATAAACTCTGACTGTAAATTGGTGTTCAGACTTGCACCAGATTGATCAGGAGGACGTTCAGGTGACTTTGTATAGCGTGAGCGATAAAGAATTAACTCGACTGGATACGATCAGAAAGCGCGTAGAAAAACGCCTGACACGTGCCCAGGCTTCTGAATTACTCGGACTCAGTATTCGACAAGTACAGAGATTGAAAACAGCGTATCAAGCTAATGGTATTTCTGGGTTAACCTCCAAGAAGCGTGGCAAACCAAGTAATCGGCGATATCCTGATAGCTTCAAAGACTACGTAATACACCTGGTTCGCGAGAACTACTGTGATTTTGGCCCTCAATTAGCCAACGAGAAGCTCAGAGAGCGCCACGAGCTTCATGTTGGGGTTTCAACTCTCAGATCATGGATGATTGAGTCGAGTATCTGGGAGACGCGTAAGGAAGCCAGCAAGCGAGTTTATCAACCGAGAAACCGTCGCGATTGCTTTGGTGAGCTGATCCAGATAGACGGTTCCGACCATTACTGGTTTGAGGATCGCGGGGATAGATGCACGTTGATTGTCTTTATTGACGATGCGACCGGACAATTGATGGAATTGCAGTTTGTCCCGAGTGAATCAACATTCGCGTATTTCGACTGCACGAAACGCTATCTGGAGCGCTATGGCAAGCCTGTGGCTTTCTACAGTGACAAACACTCTGTATTCCGAGTAAACAAGGCTGGAGCAACTACTGGCAACGGTATGACGCAATTTGGACGAGCTCTGCATGAGCTGAACATCGACATAATCTGCGCGAACACCTCACAAGCCAAAGGACGTGTTGAAAGAGCTAACCGTACGCTGCAAGACCGTCTTGTGAAAGAGCTCAGGCTCCAAGGTATCAATTCGATTGAAGACGGAACCCGATTTCCTCGACGATTTTAGAATAGATTACAACCGTCGTTTTGGTAAAGTCCCAGCAAATGACAAAGATGCCCACCGTACGCTCAGTGAATTCGATATTCTGGAAGATACAATGACTTGGCAGGAAGACCGGACCGTTACCAACAGTCTAACGGTTCAATATGATCGGGTAATGTATCTCTTGGAACCCAATGATACAACTCTGGAACTGAGGCGGAAAAAGGTAAGAATTTATGACTATCCAGATGGAACCATAGATATTAAATACGATGGCTTGTCGCTCCCCTACTCTGTATTTGACAAAGTCAGCCAGGTTAAGCAGGCTGACGTCGTCTCTAACAAGCGCTTGGGAGCGGCGCTAAAATTCGTTCAGGAAAAGCAAAAGGAGACTGCATTTGCACGAAGCACAAGTGCCCCTAAACGCAGTATGCAAAAGCAATCTCTCAAAGAGCGAAGAGTCAATAGCGCAGTACTCTGACGGACGATACGCAGATTTTATTCGTCGATATGACAATAAAATACTGGATGTCGTCTTTAGAAGATTGATAATAATACGTGCGGCAGTATCAAAAATATATTTCGCTATATTTCGATGTGGAGAAAATGATTAACTCCTTCTGCCTCTGATTCAACCCAAATATTTTTTGGTTCACCTATAGAAGAGCACAAATTAACTAACTGTTCCTTCGAGCGATGATGGAGGACCCATTCACCAAATAATTCCATATAAGGCCTATTTGGGTTTCCTTCTGCAAAGTTTCCAATAACCATTGCCCCCCCAGATTCCACTGCAGGCAGTAACTTATGTACCAATTTGCGGAAGGTATCATCGTCAAAGTAATCAAAGATACCTGAGGCCCAAATAAGTGAGTACCTCTTTTTCGGTTCGTATCTCAAAAGATTCTTTCTTTCAAAATTTATCTGATTAAGGTATTGCCTATTTAACTGCTTGGAGTACTCAATTGCATTTGGGTCCAGCTCTATACAGTCTATTTTTACTGAATTATTGGGGTTGTTATCCATCCAGGATTTCATGCATCGGCCTGGCCCAGAAGCAATGTTTAGTATTTCAGCTTCTGGAAATTTATCCACCGTTCTATCGACGATCTCGGAAAAATACTGCTTTCTGTTTCTAACTGCTCTAGCGGCGGGCTGATCATGGAAAAATTTATCCCAATTCCTAAGAGTCAGGTTTTTAGTCTTGTGTTTAAGATAGATCCTGTCTATTAATTCAAAATCTCCAGCGTAACCATGAGGCTTAGTAAGTGCAAACCCCTGCATTGTCTCGATAGAAAAAGCGTCGCCAAAGAGTTGGCGTATTTCATTGACATTTGCGCTATCAAGCTCTCCAATCTCATGTAACTGATGTAGTTTGAGAGCTGCCGAGTTCAAGTCTCCGTATTGATGAGGTTCGGGACCGTTTTTTCCAACAACGTGTTGAAGAAATTCAATGCTCATTTCTAGTGTTGCTCCTTGGAAAATGCCTAATCCGAGTTTAAACATCCGAGCGCTGGTTGTCGGCGCACCACCTAGCAAAGCTTGACTGTGTTTTGAAGAGCGGTTCTCAAATATTCGAGCAAGTATCGGTGGGTCGCCTTAGTCTGATAACTAGTTACCTTAATTTGGGAAGGAAGAAGTCTTTCTAAATCATTAACATGCCCTCGGCATAAGGTCGCCGCTGGCCAGATCGCTCCAAAAACGCATTACTGAGTATTTGATTAGTGAAGTCCCAAAGCTGGTTTTGGCGAAGGACATTTCTAAGTAATTTGAGGGGAGACATCTGTAACTTGCAATAACATAGGTGGATTTAGTGCATTTGGCTCAGTGCTGCCATTCTCTTGTGCCATTCGCGCAAGATCTTGGTGAACCCAGTGAACATATGTCCAAACTGACCGTTAGCGTGTGTCCTCGATCGCTCTTCGTGTGTCCATGTTCCGAAAATGTACGACATAGGTGTGTCCATCTTCAAGAATCAGAAAATCCAGGATGTGCAGTACGAAAATCAAATACCCACCACGATCTTTTTATATATTTATGACGCATGCTTACTAAGTGCCATCTTAGCGAATTTTACAGAAACTTGAAACTCTCGATATTTAGACTGGTGTCGGTGGTTTACCGAACGCGTGTATTGTCCCACTACCTTTGCCGTATACAGCAGCCACTTCGTGTTGCTTTGCAGAATTTCGTTTTGCTCACTCGTTATGAACCGCAAGACCGCAAGCCGCTATCGCGGTTCTTTGCTACCAATACCATTTGCGGTTTGTCATTTGTGCTTATAAAATAGAATCTGATTACTATCGAAAGGACCGTTGGATGATCGATGGTCAGGTACGTTCTGCAGGTTCTAGGGGTGCTTCCGAATCGCCAAATAGCGACTCACTTCTATCGTTGTTTAAGGTGAGATTGTTCAAGTCACAGCTGTATCGTTTCTCCGATACAACGATTACTTTTTTATTTCTGTTATTGCCGGCCATCATCGAACTGACCGTTGATTCCCCGAGTTTACTCATCCGACTTCATTTCCACTTTGGTGAAACTCAACCTGCCCTTCTGTTTCAAATTCGCGCGAATCTGCACCACGTGATTTTTAATTTTCTGTGATAGAGCTGGTTTGTAACTTAAGACGGACCGGCGCAGAGTAATAGAATCTCTGAGCCTACCAGCTCAGGCCGACCCACAGCTAGCTGAATGTGTGCCTGTCGAGTGTATCAACTTCTTCGGCTTCGCGAATTTTCAAAAGGTACGGATCGTAACAAGTAGCTGTTTCTTGTGAACTATAGGCAACGTGTGTCGGGTTAAGCTATTGATTTATAAAGGCTTGATTGGCGACCTGAAGGATTCGAACCCTCGGCCATTCGCATCACGGCAGTCCGATAGACCCCTCCTGCATGGCTTGCACTACTCGCAACCCGGTAGGGATTTCCCGATCTCCATACCAATAAAAGACATCGCTAGGTGAAGCTGCTATCACAGCTCGCAAGCGCCGGAAACTGATGGATGACAACGCACCAACTGGTTACCAACTCTTTCAGTCGATGCTGATCTGCGTCGGTCGACAACTATTCCACCAGTCGAACCACATCAGCAACCACAGCATAAATGCCTCAACTGTAATCGTCCTATAACTGTTTATTTTCATGCCTGGTTCATTTAGCCTTTTAGATTGCTTGTTATTACTCATCAAGTTTTCCCAGAGCCCATCTGGAAACCCCAGCGGCCAAAAGAGTCTCACTATTTGCAAGGAAAAGATGCTCCTTTTCTGGATCACCGTCTGCGTTTTCGCTGTAATCAATCGGCCATCGACGTAAGAAATATCCGACCATACAGGATTTAATGCGAACGACTTTTTTCCCATCTTTCATTTCATAATCAAGCTCTACAGTTTCCGGATGTTTGGCCCTAGGATGTGTCACTAACAAAAGATCAACTTCTTGGTCCCACTCCGGGTCATCAGATAGACTGTTTTTAGAATCCGCACCCTCTGTGACGGCAAGAAATCTCGCAAGCGTGTAGTCTTTAAAGATGCGTTGATCTTCGTCATAACCACGTATGTGCCATCTCAATCCGTCATGGATTATTGCCAACGGCGAAATAATTTTTTCGTGCTCACCACTACGAATAGATCTGTACTTTGCGGACATTACTTTTCTTTGATGGATGCACCGTGTAATGCTCGCCGCCATGTTTATATCAACCCTACGCTTTATTGATTCCCCAACAGAAGATGCAATCATCGGATTGATTGCAACGTCCCGTGAATTTGGAAGGTGGCCGCTCAGTGCTAAGAACGACGACTCTACGCTGTGGGGCCAAAGTGGGGCTACGCCGTTGACATAGCGATAGCACTTTTGCCGAAAATCGTAAGTGCTGAATTCCGGATTCAGTTCAGCGTAAAGAGACAGATCTTTTGTCGCCGCCGGATTGCTAATACCAAATCTATCTGACAGCCGTGTCCGTTGAAGCTGCCCCATAAACAAAAGAACAAACTCTATGTAAAACAGTCGCTCAACTTGCCCTTTTTTGAGTTTGAATAGATTGTTCATGCCAGCACCGTTATAATAATTATTATCACCAAATAAATATTTAGACCACGTAAAAAGTATTGCAACTAAGGTAATTAGTCAATATAATAATTTAGCACTCGCCATAAGCGAGTGCTAATACAATCAACAGGACGCAATATTTCATTTAAATTCAATGAGATATGTGCGACTCGAACCCAAGAGTATTTATTCATGTCAAAAGTAATTGGAAACAACGATGGGCCCGGCGGGCGCAACGAAACGTACAAAATCGGATCCAGGCCCAATGTTGCTCGTCGAACAGCAGTAAAGGAGGTGAAGCAAGGTAAGCATGCCGATTCACACGTAATAAAGGTTAAGAATAGAGAATACGTTCGCGATAATCCCGACACCTCGAAAAAAGATAACGTAAACCGCAGGCAGCGCGGATGAGTAACATCGGCGAGGTACAGCAAAACGTCATTGTCACCAAACAAATGGTGACAACTGCGAGAAATCACTTCTTACAGGACTTCAAACGGCACACACGAACCCTATTAGTTGGCTTGGCAGAGAGCCAAAATGCTGAAACTCCGGGTGGTGGCAGTACACCCGAGGAAATCGCATTGTCTATCTCATGGCATAACGCAGGAGTTGAAGCAATACGCATTCTAATTGGCGAGGCGGTGTTCATTCCTGTATCGGACAGTTACTACAGGCCTAAAAGTCGGTGTCAAATAACAAAAGGATCTGGAAACAAGTACGCAAGCAGCTTGCATTTGGAAACCTTTGATATTGGCAATTTAATTTTACCTGTTTGCGATGAATTGGCGCTCCGGCCGTCTGGCGTTTAAGGATATTGGCACGCAAACGGATCTCTATTTGGTAGAGGCAAACTAGTCTATTTTAATTTATGGCAGCCGCAAAAAACAAAGCTCTCGTCGTCGGAATTGGTAAGTACTCAGTTAAATCTGGAGCTCAGGAATTACTAAGTGTGTCAAATGACGTTCAAGCTGTGAAGGGCATGCTTTCGTCCAAACGAAATGGTTTCGCCACAGACGTTGTAGAAGTTCTGCTCAATAGAAATGCAAAAAAAGAACAAATACTTAAGCTGTTAAAGTCGACTCTCAGCGCCGCCCGAACTGCTCGGGTGTTCGTCTACCTCGCAGGCCATGGAGATATGTTTGAGGGAGAGTACTATTTCCTGCCTTTTGATGCGAACCCTGACGACTTGCGTTCTTCCGCAATCAATCTACGCGAAGTTCGCGAGCTGTTCGAAAAGACATCCAGTACGCAGGCATTGCTATGGTTGGATTTTTGTCATAGCGGTGGCATCTTAGCCCGAAAGGGCATCGCACCTGATAGCTCCGAGCTTATTGAACGTGCACTAAAGCCTATAGAAGGTGGTGATCCTGGTAAATGCATAATTGCAGCATGTAGAGAAAATCAGTCTGCATACGGAGACACTAAAAGCGATGGTCATGGACTTATGACGCGGGCATTGATTGAGGGGATTGAAGGTGGCGCTGTTGTCGCAGGAGAGATAACCGCCAATTCTCTGTACGATTTTGTAGACAGGGCTGTTGAAAACGCTGCAGTTCAATCGCAAATATTGCAGCGGCCGGTACAGTACGTTAGCCAGTCTGGGCGAATAATTTTAATGAAGGAGACCCGCGGCAAGGCAAAGTCAGCGTCAAAGAGGAATTTGACAGCTGACCGTAAACAAATTAAGGCAGTTAAAAAAAAGGCGACAAAGACTAAGAGAACCCAATCGCAGACTGGCGGCTCTGGAAGCATGGTTATGATCGGCCGCGATCTCTTTGTGGATACTGAACGGGTGCGAACAGATAACGACGGAGAGATTATAGTCGTTTTAAAAAGTAAGTCGGCAGAATTAAATTCTCAGCTCAAAGATCTTAGGAAGCCTTATCAAGGTCAGAATGAAATTTGGTTTGCTCACGGCAATGAGGCAGCATTGGTGGATGTAGTGAGCACGACATCAGAATCTGATGGAGACTCTACCCAGTGGACTTTGACGTTAAGGCCAACTCCTAAGCGCGGATATGACTTCTTTCCTGAAATGTCAATTTCTGTGGGTGGAAAAACTTATAGTGCCGATGATGTTCGATGCCTTAAAGCTAGAAAATTATTGTTGAATGAATCTTTTGCAGAGAGGAATTCGCACAGATTTGATTCGATTGCTATGCTCGGTTTAGATCAGCTGGAATGTGCGATTATAGCCACTAGCAAGCAAGGTGGCGGTGTGAATAGCAAATTTCTGATTAGAGCTAGGTTGGCGTGCATAACAGCACTAGTCGAACATAGGGTTGTTGAGCACGTACATAAATTAACGCTGACAATGAAGAAGAACGCTATAAGCGTTTTACTGAGTGGAGTCGCTGCATCAGCTGGCTATGACAATAGTTCAGGAAAAAGAATTGATATAAGCGGAGATTGTCTGATTGAGTAATTTAAAAGCACAATTGCCGACTAGTATTTTGGGAGCTCTGGAGCCGATAGACCCACCCGATCTAGTTCCACGCTCATCTACCCCTACGCGATTGGTCCCATCATTAGGCTTCAATATTCGTACTCAAGAACAGTCGAATTGGTGTTGGGCAGCGGTAGGCGTCAGTGTGTCGAAATTCTACGATTCTTGTAGCAAATGGACACAATGTTCGCTTGTTGACGCTGAGTTAGATTGCTCATGCTGTTGCAATGAAGGATCATCGAAAAGATGTAACAAACCATGGTATCTAGACCGCGCGCTGCGGCGCACTTATAACTATCACAATTGGAGATCGGGAAGTTTAAGTGTTGAAGAATTAATAGCTGAGCTCGAAAGTGGTGCACCAGTTGCGGTTAGAATCGGATGGAAAGGCGGTGGTGGTCATTTTGTTTGTATTGATCATTGTGTGACCGGAGATCGCCAGTACGTTGAGGTACATGATCCATGGTCCGGGTCTGCTACATGCGAATACATTGAGTTCGCGAGTAATTATAAAGGAATGGGAAAATGGACTCACACATATTTAACAAAAGGTGTTTAAAGAATGCCAATTAATTTTGGTCCAGAACCCCATCAGGGACGATCGATAGTACAGACTGCAATTCTAGATATTAACAATGCCAAAGGTGTTTTAACACCACGTGGAGTTCGCCAAGAAATTTCGAAACCTATTGAGGTCTACTCAATTCAACTAAATGACCTAGCCGCCAGTAATGCTTCAAACTATGTGAAAAATACCGGCTGGATATACGTATTAACTGAAAACGATGAGACTGCCCAAGTAATTGAATTGTACGCTGATGAAATGGATTCGACAGTGCGCTTTGGAAAAATTGAGTCCACTGACTCTGCTAAACACTTATTAGAAGCTATCCGGTGTGCGGAAATACACATCGAAGCTTTGACAGGTAATTATGTACTTCGTGAATTGCGCGTACCAGGCATATGCTTCAGGGCAGTTTGGTTAACATCAATTGCCGGAAGCACCGACTTTGTCTGCCCGATAGTTCCATTAGGTCCTAATCTAATCATTGAATCGATATATACCTTGGATGAGATTTTTTCAGAACTCCAAAAATTAGATTTAGATGAAATGCAAGCTGGATTTGAACCAACTGAGGTCGAAGAACGTTAGCCATACTAAGTTGAAGATAAATTATGAGTGTTTCTCTAATTAGTGAAAGCTGCTGTAGCTGCAGAACAGCATTCCAAGGTTATCTTAAAGATTTTCCCATTGTAGGAGTCGCGTACTCGGCTGCTTGTCCCACATGTGGAAAGAAAAACGATTTTTCGAATAAGGCTGGCTGGATAGAACAGCAACAGCGATCTAATGCAGTAAAGATTTTTGTAAATACTCCGATGTAAAACAACTAACCCTACACTTCTACAGCTTTAGCAGCACCCATTGCCAGTCCATCTGCCTGGGGCCCGAGTTTAAATTGACCGATCGATCCGTTCGCCTAAATTAATTCACAACTACGGACACGGCGGATCTGGATGGAGTATGTGCGTGGGAACTGCAGAGACTGTCACTAAAATGGCACATACAATTCTGCCTTAAAGATATACACGCTACTCCCTTAATAGCCTTTTACGCCATTTTTCAATCGAAATTAGAAAATGGACGCAACTTCAGTGGTTATTTGGAAAATGGACATTTTGACTGAACGTATGCGTCCGATTACCACCGTCTAGCCAGGCGTGTAAACAGCACAGACAATAGTGTCCACTAAAAAATAGGTGGGCACCATGCAAGAGTCAGTAAGCACAAACGACACTCCTAAACGAAAGACTCGTCGCTCTTATACGAAAGCATTCAAATCCCGGATAGTGGCTCAGTGTAACAACGGCGAGAAGTCGATTGCTCAGCTTTTACTGGATCATCAAATCAACGCCAATTTGATCCATAAGTGGTGCAGGCAGTTCAATGCATCAAACAAGCCCCAACGCATGATCCCGGTAACGCTGGACA
>CAYMVV010000168.1:0-9957 GCA_964393885.1 uncultured Granulosicoccaceae bacterium
GGGGGCGGGCGGTCAATGACGCCGCCGCATGTCATTGTGTTGTTATTTTACTGATGCTTGCCGTTACGGGGCTGGCTCTCGCGGCCCCGACTCATACAGTCCGGCTGTTGCAGTCCGGCTGTTGCAGTCCGGCTGTTGCAGTAGCAGTCGCACCAGGTGTTGAATTAACCTTATCTCAAGCTAGGTTGGCAATGACCATTTGATCTGGAATTCAATTTCTTCCTCGTCCTCTGATCGCTCGTGCTCGATGGTAAACTCGGCGCGCACGGGTACATAGATGCGTTCACCGGCTATTTGAATTTCGAACTGTTCACCGGCTTCGATGCTGTCCGCCAGGCGTCGCAGTTTTTCTACAAATTCCTTGTTGCTATACTTTTTTTCCAAGTCTCTTTCAGGTTTCATTGCCGCAGCCCTTGCGATTTTAAGTTAAAAGTACAGGGACGTACCCTGTATGGATGAATAGCAGAATGGCCAGTCAGCCTTTTTTATATTCTGCAAAGTCTTTATTGCTCGACGCAACCTCATTCAGGAATTCCGAGGGCTGCCAGTGCACACCACCGGGGCCGGCCGCGTATTCCTTTATCTTTTCCGCCACTGTCGACAGTCCCACTGTTTCAATGTATTTCATTGGACCGCCGCGCCACCGCGGGTAGCCGTAGCCGTAGTTATATACGACGTCGATATCACCGGCGCTGCGCGCAACACCTTCGCCAAGCACCAGTGCTCCCTCGTTAGCCAGTGCATACTGTGTGCGTTCGATTATTTCTTCGTCACTGATGTCTCGTGTATTGATGCCGCGTTCAGTGCGTATGTCGTCGAGTATCTGCAGTGCTTCAGGGTTGGGTTTACGAGCGCGGGTCTCTGGATCGTAGGTGTAAAAACCGGAACCCGATTTTTGTCCGAGGTGCCCGGCTTCTACCAGTCGGTCGGCAGCGGTATAGATTTGTGCTTCGGCTTCGCTGAGGTCCTGATCAGCGCGCGACTTATAACCGACATCCAGACCAGCCAGGTCGCTGACAGCAAACACACCCATCGCCCATCCAAAGTCAGTTAAGGCCTTGTCGACCTGCTCCGGGCTGGCACCTTCAAGCACCAGTAAATTTGCCTGCCGGATGTAGGGGGTCAGCATGCGGTTACCAATAAAACCGTGCCCGACACGACTGATCGCAGCCTGCTTGCGGGTCTTTTTAGCGATATCCAGAATCGTCAGCAAGACATCGTCGGCGGTTTTTTCTGCATGCACAATCTCCAGTAATTTCATGATATTGGCAGGTGAAAAATAATGCATGCCCAGTACGTTTTCGGGCCGTGATGTAACCGCTGCAATTTCGTCAACATTAAGATATGAGGTATTGGATGCCAGAATGGCGTCGGGTTTGGCAATCTTGTCGAGCTTGCCAAATACATCGCGTTTGACCTGCATGGTTTCAAACACGGCCTCAATAATCAGATCACAGTCGGCCAGGTCATCGTAGGATGTGGTGCGTGTATATCGGCTCATTCTCTCCTTTACCGCCGCCTCGGTAGTGCGGCCACTTTTAACACCGCGCATCCAGTTTTTCTCGATGGTTGCCAGACCGCGGTCAAGTGCCTCGTCGGACATTTCGAGTAACACCACCGGGTAGCCGGCCTCGATATAGGTCATCGATATACCGCCGCCCATGGTGCCTGCACCAATAACCCCGACCTTGTTGATCTGGCGCGGTGTGCCACTGATGCCCTCGGGTGCTTTGGCGGCGGCACGCTCGGCAAAGAAGATGTGTCGAAGCGCTTTGGACTGATCGGAGGTGACCAGTTCCATGAACTCCTCGCGTTCCTTTTTGATGCCTTCGGCATAGGGCAGTTGATATGCATTGCGTACGCACTCAGCCGCTTTCAGCGGTGCAATAGCGCCTTTTGCCTGAGCGGTCACTAGCTTGAACGCCTCGTCAAATGTGCTTTGGGTTTCGTCGTTCCACTGCAATTCAACTTTCGACAGCCGACGCTCATCGAGGTTTGCAGCGTTGCCGGTACCAGATACCTCGGTTGCCAGTTCAATGGCTGCTTCCAGCGGGTTGTCAGCCACACGGTCAATTAAGCCCATGGCCATTGCCTGCTCGCCGGTGACTGGTCTGCCGGATGCAATAAACTTTACCGCGGTTAGTGGATCCTTTATCGCGCGTGGCCCGCGCTGCGTACCTGCGGCCCCTGGCAGCAGACCGAGATTGACTTCCGGGAAGCCGACTTTTGCCTTTGCACTGGCTACCCGGTAGTGACAGCCGAGTGCGGTTTCAAGCCCGCCTCCCAGTGTATTGCCTTCGACAACGGCGACAACCGGAAAAGCGGTCGCCTCAATGGTGTCGCAAACCTTACCCAGCATAGGCTCGATTGGAGGTTTGCCAAACTCCCTGATATCGGCCCCCGCGATGAAAGTACCACCGCGACCTGCCAGAACCGCCGCAGTGGCGTTTGCAGCAGCGGCTTCTTGTAATGTATCTACAATGCCGGAGCGTACATGGTGGGACAGCGCATTGACGGGTGGATTGTCAATCCAGACGATCGCGATACTACCTCGCATCTCCAGCGAAACGGATTTTGTCATGTGGGCTTCCCGGTATCTGGTGTTCAAATGAATATTTCAACATAGTACCGGCATTTTGTCCCGTTTGTATTTGTGTTAACAGGTGGCCGCAGTTAATCGTTCAACTAAGTACGGTGGTGCGGACACTTAAACTCCTTCACCGCCACGACCTTCTCCTGACGCAAATCGGATCGCACCCTGAATACCGATGGTCACCTCGTGCTTGCTGAGCTGCCACTCCTGCCGCAAGGCTGCATCTTCCGACAAACCCGGTTGTGCCCGAGCGGATTTTCTGTCAGCACGCATACAGCTTTGTGGAAAGCCCGCGATTTGTGTCGCCAGTGCTTCGGCTTTGATACGAGCATCTCCGGTTGGCACGGTGTATTCACAAAGACCAATCCGCAGTGCTTCATCAGCATTGACACGTCTGCCAGTGAGGATTAAATCCATTGCACGGCCTTCACCGATCAGTCGAGGTAGCCGTACCGTTCCGCCATCGATGAGCGGTATACCCCAGCGCCTGCAATAGACGCCCATAAACGCAGACTCTTCCATCACTCTTATGTCTGCCCATAGCGCCAGTTCCATGCCTCCGGCCACGGCGGGTCCGGCAATAGCGGCAATGACAGGTTTTGACAAATTTAAGCGGCTCGGTCCCATTGCGGCAATAGACGATGCGCCTGCCGACTGTGGCGGAAACTCGTAGGGCTCAAATGCGTTTGTATCGGCAAGGCTTGCAGCGTGTTTGAGATCCCAGCCGGCGCAGAACGCGCCGCCTTCACCCCAAAAAACAGCGACACTGGCGCTGTCGTCTTCATCAAACTGCAAAAAGGCATCGTACAGCGCTTGCGCGCTTTGCGGATCCATTGCGCCGCGTGCTTCCGGTCGTGAATGAATGATCGTCCAGACGCTGTCGTTTTTTTCTATTCTGACTGCCACTGCAGTTTCGCTCCCCGGGTTCTGTGGCCGCTTATATTTACGGTTGTTCAATGCAGTGTAATGCAAAGTACAAACGAGCTGGAATAGAGGGCTGCCACACAAATGAAGTCGAGTTGTTAGACTACTGCGCAGCCACTGAATCAGCGGAGCAAAACCCCATGCCTAAAGTGTTATTTGAAAAAGACGGACGCATTGGTCGTATAACCCTGAACCGGCCAGAGGTGATGAATGCAATCGAAGACGATCTGCCGCACGAACTCGCCAGCGCCGTTGCCAGAGCCGATGCCGATCGCGACATTCATGTCATGGTGTTGTCCGGTGCAGGTAAGGCTTTTTGTGCAGGCTATGACCTTGCGTATTACGCGGAGGGTTCGTCGGACAATACCGTTATGCAGGAAATGCCATGGGATCCAATGCAGGACTACCAGTTTATGTGGGCCAACACGCAGGCATTCATGTCTTTGTTTCGGGCAATGAAACCGGTAATTTGCAAAGTGCATGGCTACGCCGTTGCAGGCGGGTCAGACATAGCACTGTGTGCCGATCTCACTATCACGGGCGACACCGCGCAGATCGGTTACATGCCAACACGCGTCTGGGGCTGTCCAACCACGGCAATGTGGGTATACCGGCTGGGTCCGGAGAAAGCCAAGCGCATGATGTTTACCGGCGACAAGATAAGTGGTGTCGAGGCGGCGCAGATGGGGCTGGTATTAAAGTCAGTGCCTGATGATCAGCTCGATGCAGAGGTGGAATCTTTGGCAGAGCGTATGGCGTCGGTGCCGATCAATCAGCTGGCAATGCAAAAGATGGTAGTCAATCAGGCAATGGAGGCGACTATTACACAGACGCAGCGACTGGCAACCGTATTCGATGGTATTACCCGTCATTCACCGGAGGGCGTAAATTTTAAGGCGCGCGCAGAGAGTGTTGGCTGGAAGCAGGCTGTGCGGGAGCGAGATGCAGGGTCTTTTGACTGGACTCGCAATAAACCGATCTAGGAGATTGTGCCCGGCTGGGTGGTGCGCTGTCGCGCAGCTAACATGACATTCCCTGCCGGAGGCCTTCATTTTTTGAAAAGGGTAGTCTCAATGGGTGAACGCAACACAGTGTATTAAATCAGATTTGGAGAAAATACGATGCCTGCAGATGCGCTGTTAAGCGAAACCGAGAAACGCGAAATATGGCACCTCAGATCAGAAGGGCGCAGGCTCCTGGGAGATTGTGCCCGGCTGTGTGGCGCGCTGTCGCGCAGCTAACGACAGCATGAAATCTGCTCGATAAACGTTTGCGAAACTCAGCCAGATTGCGAGTGTGTGGTATCGAATCGATGGTTTGGTGCGGCGCGTTTCCCTCACATTATCCTACGCGAGGCAGAAACCCGATTACATCGCAAGCGTTAATACAGGTAGACAAAGAGTAGGGTGCTCTGAGTGCCATAGCTTGCGGTCTCAGCGGTTGAACCGATTGATTGCTGGCAAACTGAAGTAGTTGCTTCGGTGCGAGGTAAATGTTCTAGTAATGCCCAGTTGTGCATTCTGAACATCAAAGTCAACCACCTGGAGCAAGCACATTGAAAATTGAAACAAAAGCCATCCATTCCGGCTACAAGCCTGATCCGACAACAAACGCAGTCGCGGTACCGATCTATCAAACCACAGCGTTCGCGTTTGACGATACTCAACACGGTGCAGATTTATTCGATTTAAAAGTATTGGGGAATATTTACTCCCGAATCATGAACCCCACTAATGATGTGCTTGAGCAGCGCGTGACGGATATGGAAGGCGGTGCTGCCGGTTTAGCGCTGGCCTCCGGTCAGGCGGCAACCACCAACGCGATACTCACCATCGCAGAAGCTGGCGACAATATCGTCAGTACCTCAACCTTATACGGTGGCACATACAATCTTCTTGCCCACACACTGCCACAGATGGGTATCGATACACGCTTTATCGACCCTGAAAATCTGGAGGAGATACACTCGAAAATAGATGCCAAAACCAAAGCTGTTTTTTGTGAGTCTATCGGTAACCCGGCTGGTAACGTCGTTGATCTGCAAGCTGCTGCAGACATTGCGCATTCACACGGTATTCCTCTTATAGTGGACAATACCGTCGCGTCACCCTATTTGTGCAGACCCTTTGAGCACGGTGCAGATATTGTTGTACATTCATTGACCAAATACATAGCCGGTCATGGTTCAGTGATTGGTGGAATGATTGTCGACTCCAATCAGTTTGACTGGGTGGCAAACAAAGAGAGGTTCAAGCGTTTAAATGAGCCCGATGTGTCCTATCATGGTGTGGTGTACACCGAAACCGGATTACCGCCGTACATTCTTCGTGCGCGTGTGGTGCCGCTTCGCAATATGGGGGCAGCACTGGCGCCAATGACGTCATTTCTAGCTCTACAGGGTCTGGAAACCCTGCCGCTGCGGATGGACAGAATCTGCGATAACGCAATGACAGTCGCCAACCATCTGCAGCAGGACTCCCGCGTTGAGTGGGTAAGGTATGCAGGCATGGATTCTAATCCGCACCATGCGCTGGCACAAAAATACACCAGCGGTAAAGCATCCGGTGTGATGAGCTTTGGTATTAAGGGTGGAATAGCGGCGGCAACCCAGTTTATAGATGCGCTGCAACTCATCACGCGGCTGGTCAATATAGGTGATGCAAAATCACTCGCCTGCCACCCGGCATCTACCACCCATCGACAGTTGTCACCCGAAGAGCTGGCGGGCTCAGGTGTAACTGAAGATTTAATACGCCTGTCTATCGGAATAGAGCATGCCGACGATATTATTGCCGATATCGACCAGGCTCTGAGTGTTGTCACCTGAGTTTGTAAAAGCCGAGTGGTCATATGCTTCGATGGGAGGCATATGGCCTGTGGACTACCCGCATCAAAATCAAGAGCCGAGCCTGTGGTCAGGCACACGCTAGTGGGCCGTGCGGGAAGTTTGGTGACAAACTTTTCACAGCCACAGTTGTCAGAGCAAGGCGAAAAAATGCAGGCATAGCAGGGCCTACGTCGAATTTTTTCAACGCCGCTATGGCAACTGTGGCGAAGAAAAGTGTTATCGAACTTTCCGCACGGCCCACTAGTATGATCCGTATATACGCGCTGGTAGTATTGACTGCTGTGTTGCTATTGTTTTAAGCAGTGCTGTATAGGGTTTTACTACGGGTTATCCCTTAATAAAATCGGTTCCTCCAATAGTTAGATGATTTGCGCGAATGAATATCGATCCAAATATTTTCAGATTCATTAGAGACGGAAGACAAGAATCTCGAAGGATGTTAATGAGTGATTTATCGCAGTAGCGGCCGCACCAATGCTGAGCACAAGTAATGGAGGGTTTGGTCACCACAGCAGGGTTTTTATCGCACCAGGCACGATTGCGAGTTCTCCCAGCCCCAGCCATCTCCATCAGAATCACTTGCAGCGGATTCACAAAAGATGGTTCCTCCTGTGTCTGTGCCGCCAGAGCTGGTGTTTCTGATTTCGGGCTCTGATGAGTTTGCTACCAGACAACTGGCGTTTTGTTCCCAGCCGTATCCGTCCCCGTCAGGATCACTCGCCGCACTCTGGCAGACAGGCCACCCTGGTGCAGACGGGGCTAGCTTAAAATGCGGGGTTGGTCTGACAAAAAACACGTTTCTCTGCAGTTCATTACCGATATTCGTATTGTCACGAATTACTTTTGATAAGGTTGTGTCTCTAACAAAACTACGCTCTCTATCGTTGAGATCGCGTTCATGCCAGAATCTGTCCGCAGCGCGTATTGCGTCAAACTGTCTGACCACAATCGTGGTGAATAACTCTCCCAGTTGAGAGCCTATACCAACCATGGGGTCTTCTGCTATTCCCCCAACCCACAAATCGATATTATTGACATCATAGTCATAGGCCTCTTCCAGAGCATTTTGTACAGCTGTATTGGAAGTGATATCGGCGAATGAAGTAGCGCGGCTCAAGCCGAGAGCTGCGCGAGTGTCGTTGTAGGGGGCCACGCCATGATCACGGCCTCTTTGAATATTTAACGAAACCAGGTCAAAACCACCTTGTGCGGGTTCCCCAAAAAGGAAGTTTCTAAGATCGTCAACCACTTTAGTATCAATTGCCTGATGTAACTGATTGGCAAGGCCTCGCAGCACCGGGTCAATATCATCTTCTTTTTGATAAACTTCATGCGCGTTAAAAAAAGCGTCTCTTAACTGGACAGGAATTTCAATTCCATTTTCATCAATACTAAGGATATTTGGACTTAAACTACTATGCCCGAATCGGTAAGCTGCAACAGTAAACTCGTTGAACATATCCGGACGAATTTCAGGGTCATACCCACGATAACGAGGCATAGTGTCAGGCCCGAGTAAAGCAGGTAAGAACTCGTTGTAAGTAATTGTCTGTATCTGCGCTATTACAATTCGTCGTGCTGATTGAAAAATTTCTTCAACTTTGATGTGTGGAAATTTCAACAGTAATTGTCGAGCTACTCGATTGTGTTCCCGTACAAATAGAGTATGCATAGCAGTCAACCCTATTTGTTCATTAACACGAACATCGCCAGCCAGAAATAGAATAGCTGGATCTCTTACTGGCCCGGAAGCATTAGGCAAATTACCGCTATTAAAGGGTAGTAAATTCTCAGCACTCGTTGCTAAAAATGGACTGTCGGGACCTTCTCGCAAAGCATCTGCCCGTTCGTCACTTGAGCCATAGACCATAGAGCCATCGATCCAGCTTGTAATTTCGTTTTCCTGTTCCCTGGGGTTATCTATACCTGTGCCCGTTTCGGGATCAAATATGGCCCTGTTTACCGGTATCTCTCTTATAAAGACATCTCCATGTGGCACCGGGATATTTATCGTCTCATCTGTGCTTCCGTCTGAAAGGCTTACATCATGATCTATGAATTGCCCCCATTGCCAGAGATAGTCGCTGGTATTAAACGAATTAGGGATATCTTCTCGATTCTGACTAAAAACAATGTTACTGATCACTCTTGCACTTTCACGAGTAGCCCCGGCTAAAGTCGACACTCCATCATCATAGTCAGCATCGGCGAATCGCTGTAGTTGCTTGAAAATTCCACCCCACGTCGGATTTTCTCTGTTGTTACCCGTGCCATCGAATTGCCTGACTTCGCGACCGCGAACCCTTTTAGGAGTATGGAAATTTTGGTCAAAGTGTTGGAGCGCGTTTCTCCTGCGGTTCTCAACGCCATTATCAATCCCCTGAGGAGATCGATCTCGATTGTCATTAAGCGAGTCCGATTGCTTGATCGAATCTGTTGCATCTGCAGATACAGAATGGCTCGCGAGCAATAGTACGGTTACAGCAAAAATGAGATTTATCGATAGTTTCAGAATCAACTTCCTTTGCATTGCATTTATTAACATTTCTATAACGAAGATATCACGAAATTCTAACAAACAGGGATAATACGCTTATTATTCGAAGGATGTAAATCGTATTTGCGTGTTAGTTCTTTGGTTATTGATTCTGAAAACTATGCAAACAGTGAAAAACAATGTCTCTCATAAAGGGATTGACAACTGCCTGAGCCATCTTAGGAGTCAAGTTGTTTTTACAAAGAACCAGATTGCTTGTCGTTCGTGGTTCGAAGCATTGAACTGTGTCTGGAAAAGAGGATACTTGGCGATTAAACGATATTTGAAGGTCGCAAAACTGGGGTCAGCACCGGCGCCAGTGACGTCATTTTAAAGTTACAGCGAATAGAAACTTTAGCGTGGCGGTTGCACAGAATCTGCGATAGCGTAATGACAGTCGCCAACCAACTACAGCAGGACTCACGCGCCGAGTGGTAAGGTATGCAGGCATGGATTCTAATCCGCACCATGCGCTGGCACAAAAATACAACTGCGGTAAAGCAACCGGTGTGATGAGCTTTGGTATTAAGGGTGGAATAGCGGTGGCAGCCCAGTTTATAGATGCGCTGCAACTGATAACACAGCTGGTCAATATAGGTGATGCAAAATCACTGGCCTGTCACCCGGTATCGACCACGCATCGACAGTTGTCACCCGAGGAGCTGTTTGGTTCCGGGGTTAGCGAAGATTTAATACGCCTGTCTATCGGAATAGAGCATGCCGACGATATTATTGCTGATATCGATCAGGCTCTGACTGTTGTAACCTGAGTTTGTAAAAGCTGAGTGGCCAAATGCTTCGATGGAAGGCATATGGCCTGTGGACTACCTGCATCTAAATCAAAAGGCGAATTTGAAGCCGGGAGCACGCAACTATGATCCGTAAGAGCATAAACTTAGTGCGTTGGTGGCAATAAGTGTAGCGATGTCACTAATTAGCATTGTAGTTGCAAAAAGTGAATTTTGAAGATCTGTTGGAAAAAGCAGCACGTCGTGAATGGGGTGGCCTGGCACCCATTGGTTCTGGAGTCGGTGAAAATACAGCCACATTTTAAGG
>CAYMVV010000169.1:0-4364 GCA_964393885.1 uncultured Granulosicoccaceae bacterium
CATCACTGATCGGATTCAGGTCGGCTCGAACTGCAGCATCGATTTGCTCTTTTATTGAAGCTGGTATAGAAGCTGGTATCGTAGCCGTCACCCGCTGCTCTTCTGGCAACCCGTCTGACACATCTCCGGCAGAAAAGTCGCACGCCTGCATACCAGTGACGGCATGCTCAAGGGACGGCAGGCGAGTCGCCACTTCTGAACATGAACCGACTGAGATCGATGCGCGCCTGATCTGGCCAGATGGCTCCAGCTCGATATTAGCCGCTACCATCGAGATCGAAATAACCAGGTAGCGCCGCGTTCCCAGCTTGATAAATGCGCTGTGCCCTGCACAGGCACTGGCTGGAATCAGAATCGCTGTGACTATTTCATCTGCACTGCGCAGGGTTTTTCTACTGCCCTGAATAAACTGACCCAGTGGCACACAGCGGACACCGCTCAGGGATGTCAGCTCCACCTCGGCATCAAGGCACAATAAGGGAGGCACTCCGTCTGCTGCCGGTGATGCATTGCACAGGTTGCCCGCGAGTGTTGCACGATTTTGAATCTGGATTGAGCCGACCTCGATGGCTGCCGCCTTTAGGGCATCAAACGCAGGTGGCAAGCTGGCTGCGACCAATGCAGTCCAGGTTGTCAGCGCACCTATGCGCAGCGCACCCGATTTGTCGTCAACGACAATACTGTTGAGCGCGTCTATCGAGGTTATGTCGATAACCGCCGTGGTCGGCGCGCGATCGCGCAGCCCGGGGTAGTAGTCAGTGCCACCGGCCAGTATCGTCCGGGGACCCTGCGCAAGCAGTTCGAGCGCCTGCTCAAGTGTATGAGGCCGTGCGTGCATTTCCCTCTGACTGGTTTGTGGCGAGCGGGCATTGTACACCAACACCACCAGAGTCCAGACCCGCCATCAGGGCAAAAATTATGCACCACGATCCGCGCGCAGCAACACGGCCGGTAAAAAGAAGTAGTCGCAAATCAACGCAAATGCGATTGTCACCGCACTCAACAGCCCCATTTCGGCGTTGACCTTAAAGCCGGAAAAACTGAGCACCAGAAAACCGGCTATCAGTGCCGCTGACGTAATCCACAGCGCCACTCCCACCGTGTCGAAGGCGCTTACCACCGCATCCGCCGGTGACAATCCCTGTTCGCGGCGTGCGCGCAGGTATTTACTCAGAAAATGCACCGTGTCGTCGACGATGATACCCAGTGTCACTGCGACCACCACAGCCACAGACAAACCCGCCTCGCCAACCAGATAACCCCAAACGCCAAGCGCCATCGCGGCGGGTACCAGATTTGGCACCAGACTGACCAAACCCACCCGCACACTGCGCAAGGCAAAAATCAGGATCAGGGAAATAGCAAACAGCGCGAACAATGACCCGAACAACATCGAGTTGATGTTGCGCTCGGAGATGTACGCAAAAATCATCGACAAACCGGAACCGTGATTGAACAGTCCGGGTTCATTGTGTCGCAGCCATTGCTCAGCCTTCAGATTTAACGTTCGCAAATCAACCGAGCTCGCCTCGCGCAGCAAGGCGACAACCCTGCTCTGCGACTTGGCGACATCAATCTGGTTATTCAGATCAAGCCCGTACGGCAGCGACATCTCGTAGAGCAACAGATACTGCGCCGCCAGATCACGCGATTCGGGAATACGAAAGTAAGCCGGATCATCGCCGTGCATACTTTGGTTGAGCTCTTTGATCACCTCGGCTATCGACCCGACATTGGTTACCTTGTCCTGTTGTTTCAGCCAGTCGACAAATGCGTTCACGCCGGTCAGATAGTCAGGATCGCTGATGCCGCCATCGCCCTGTGCTGGCAATGAAAATTCGATTGCGTTCAGCCCGGTCAGCCGGTTCTCGATAAAATCCGTGTGCTGGCGAATCTCGAATTTGTCATCGAAATAGTGGATAAAATTGTCATTGAGCTGGATACGGGTTGAGCCAAGTGCCAACAGCGCAATGGCCGAGCCGCAAATCCACAACAGAGGCGTTTGCGCTCTGACCACAAACTTGCCGAGCGCATGCATGGTATCGAACAAAATGGATCGACCGCGTATCGGGCGCATCTTTATTCGAGACAGAATGGCTGGCAGCAAGGTCAGTGCTAACAGACAGGCCGCCATCACCCCGATAGCAACAATATTGCCGAGCGTGCGAAACGGCGGAGCTTCGGAAAAATTGAGGCTGAGAAACCCGATTGCGGTGGTCACACTGGTGATCAGGATCGGCGAAAAATTAACCCGCAATGCCTCCACTACGGCCTGCTGTTGAGTGAATCCGGCAGCACGCTTTTGCCTGAGCGTTACCATCAGATGAACGCAGTGTGCAACTGACAGCGTGGGAATGATTACTGGCGCGCCGGTGGTACCAGCACTCAATTCAAAGCCGGCCCAGCCTGCTATTCCCATCGCGACGACAACGGACAGACCAATCAGCAGCATCACCAGAATGGTTGCCCAGACGGTTTTCAGCGACAGGCCGACCACCAGCAATATCAGGAAGAACATCAATGGCACCAGAATTACATTTTCGGAGTTTGGCAGCTCCGCAAATGCCACATCAAACAGGGTACCGCCGGTCAGATAAAAACTGACATCCGGGTAGGCGAGCTCCAGTTCTTCAACCATATCGGTGGCAAAACGCGCCACTTCATAGACCGCCTGGTCGTTATCTTCAGGCTTGAGTATGGTGACGTTGATGCCGGTCACGGTGCCGTCTTCAGAGATGAGTCGATTGACCAGAAAAGCCTTGCTGAGTGCCACCCGCTGTATATCCGCAACCAGTTCGGCATCGAGTTCATCTCCCTCTTCCAGCAGCGCGGACACCAGCAGATCATCTCCATCCGCTCGTGTGTACTGATAGTTGGTTAACGAATCGACCCGGCTTGAATAGGGTATCGTCCAGGCGCGCTCAGTGATATCACTGATCAATTGCAGCAGCCGGGGCGTAAACACGGTGCCGGACTTCGGCGCCAGCGCCACAAACACATTGTCCGTTTTGCTGTAGGTTTGTTCCAGCGCCTCCAGTGCCTGCAACTCGGGATTGTCCTCACTAAAGAACACCCGGTTGTCCGGGTTGAATTGCAAACGCCCCATACCCATCGCCGCAATCACCGCGAGCAACACACAGATAACAATCAACGGCCTTGCAAAGCGCACCACCCATTCACCGTAGGCATACCTGATGATGTCAGGCGTATCGGTGCATGCCGTGTTTAGACCGCCATTGTCGCGGTTCGGCTGATGAGGATGATCGACAGGAACAGGCAAGGACTTGATCCGACTGGGGGTAGAAACAAACAGGAGATTCCTTCACTCAACAATACAACGTATCAACAAGGTCGCGCAATCCGCATCTGCGATTACTGTCCGCAGCGGGTGGATAGCAGAAGACAGAGGACAGACGGCAGAGGGCAGACGGCAGAGGGCAAACGGCGGAAAACAAACGTCAACTCATACATGTTTAGTCTGTTTTCAAAAAGGCATCGCTTGTTATGCGACGCGGTTTCCGAGACAATTGGCATCGATTACGACACAGCAGTATTACACCAGCCGGAACCAGACAATGAGAGATCAACGAGACGACTACAGTGACCACAGAGCGGATCACAGAGCGAACCACAGGGCAGACCATGTGGCCGGTCGTGAGGGCGGAGTCGCGAACCCGGGTCGTCGAGAGCAATATGACAGCGTCTACCAGGATACAGACGATCGCCGTGGCTCGCGATACGAGGCACGTTATGATTCGCACTATGACGAAGGTGAAGACCCGGTAGCCTTTGTCAATGTCATCGATATGGACATACCGTTCTTTCAGCTTGTGTGGTTAATATTCAAGGTGATGCTCGCGGCGATTGTTGCGGCTGGCATCCTCTACCTGCTTGGCTTGCTGTTGCACTGGGTATTGGCACTCCCGCAGGTTCAGCAAGTACTGCCTGACGGCGCAAACTGGCTAAGCGGCTTGTTCAATCGCGGTTGATCGAATAATAAAAACCCTGCAAGCCTTTAAAGTCGCCAGTTAGATGCACCTGTTTGCTGGCAGGCGGCACAGGTGAATTTTTATAGATCTATGCGTCGAGATCAATGCGTCGAGATCAGCGTGTCGGTGCGAAGCCACACCACGCGCGCACTCTGACCAGCACGCGCTCTGACCGTAAAATGAACAGCAAACTCGTGCTTTTGATCTCGCCGCGTAGAGTCGGTTTTAAGGGTAGTCTTGTAGATCCTTATGGCGGGGAACCCGTTTAGAGAATCGCCACCCTGTCGGCAATCAAATTAAAAAAACCATCCGCATCACCTGTGGTGATAACCGTTGTGTTCGGCGCTTGCCCGGTCACAGCAAACCAGTCTGTCA
>CAYMVV010000169.1:4464-9938 GCA_964393885.1 uncultured Granulosicoccaceae bacterium
GTGGTGATAACCGTTGTGTTCGGCGCTTGCCCGGTCACAGCAAACCAGTCTGTCACCGTTCGCCCCAACGACGGTCCATCAACCGTGTCGACTACCACATGCATCGGCTTGCCTTCGAACAGGCCGGGGTTGATTAGCCAGGCTATCGTGCAGGGGTCGTGCAGTGGAGCGCCATCCCAACCGTATTTGGAAATATCGTAGCGATTAAAAAAGTCGAGTAAATCCGCAAGTGTCTCACCAACGCGTCCGGCTTTAGCTATCTGCGCAAGACGCGGCGGCGTGATGCGCATTTGGTGAGTGACATCGAGACCAAACATGGTCAGCCTGACGCTACTGGCAAACACGGCAGCTGCAGCGTGAGGATCAACGTAAATATTGAATTCGGCAGCAGGTGTAATGTTGCCCGGCTCGAAACCTGCGCCGCCCATTATGACCAGTTCTTTGAGGTGGTCGATAATGTCGGGGGCCATCGCGAACGCGACCGCCACATTCGTTAGCGGCCCGGTGGCAACCAGCGTGATTTCTCCCTTCTTCGAGCCGCGCACGGTGTCGATGATATAGTTAACCGCGTGCAGCTCTGCCAGCGGCACGGTGGGCTCAGCCAGCAAGGTGCCGGTGCCACTGTCCAGCCCGGTCTCTCCGTGCACATGTTCTGCAGTGACCATCTCTCGCATCATCGGCCGCGGGCAGCCGGCGTAGATGCCGACACCCTCACAGCCACTGAGTGTCACCACCTTCCTGGCGTTCAGAACGGTACTTGCAAGCTTTACATTGCCTCCGACCACTGTCAGCCCGAGCAACTCGACCTCCGCAGACGCCAGCGCCAGCAGTATCGCCACCGCGTCATCATGTCCCGGGTCACAATCCAGTATTATTCTTCGTGTCACAGTTATTCCCGATGTTTTCGGCCGTTGCGCATTTCAGCTCGTTTGGTACCCTATCACCCATGATAATCAGAAGCGCAAAATTTGGCATTGGCCAAATAGTAAAACACAGGGTTTACCCATTTCGAGGCGTTATATTTGACGTTGATCCTGAATTCGCCAATACCGACGAATGGTATGAGTCGATTCCCGAAAGCGTGCGGCCGCATAAAGAGCAACCGTTTTATCATCTCTACGCAGAAAACGAAGACACGGAGTATGTCGCCTACGTATCAGAACAAAATCTGCTTCCCGATGATTCCAAGGAACCCGTGCGGCATCCGCTGGTAGAAGAGATGTTTGATCGCGGTGATGATGGCTACCACGCCAAGGTTGAAAAACACCACTGATAGTGAGCCCGGCATGCGCGCTTTCAACCGCCATCCTGCAGTCTTGAAACATGCTGCACTGTTGAAATACGAACGCTTTTTACTTCAGGATGTTACCGGGCAGGTTAAACGTGGGACCCGTCAGTATCTGTTTGCAACAGATTCAGCAGAAGCAGCGTCCGAAAACAACGCCTGAGCCGCAACCGCCACTGAGTCACAGTCTGCGACACCATCGCGAGCAATAAACACCAGCTGGCTTTGTGCTACTGGCCGCCCCTTCCAGCGAACCAGCTCGTCGCGCTTGCCAGTGCGTTGCCACAGGTAGCACTTATCCGAGTCGCTTGCATCATCAGTAAATCGAAGTAGACCTTTGGCACGAAGTACAGCGGCTGGCAGTTGGCCGCGAAACCGCTCAAACGCATCACGATCAAGCGCCCGTAGCGATGAGTAGCTGTGGCTGATGAAGGGCGAGGCGCTCTCCTGCCCCGGAGGTATCTGCCCTGGTGCTCCCTGTCTCTGTGCTTTCATCGACCCGTTCGTCTCAACCACTGCTTCCTGTGTGCGACTTTCACCATCCGGCGTGGCAACTGCGACATCAGCTGCCGGCGAGGCCTGCGGCGGCAAGCCGAATAGCAGGTTCAACGGCACATCCGCGTTACTGCAATGCAGCACCGGTGCTTTGTCGTTTAACTCGGCCAGCAGCTCAGCGGCACGCTCAGTTTGCAGCGCATCTACCGTATCGATTTTGTTCAGTAGCAGCAAGGAAGCACAGCTCAGCTGCGAGCGCACCACGACGTCGATCTGCGGGTCCACTACCCTGTCGGTCACCTCGGCGGCATCCGCCAATACGATGATCCCTTCCGGGTACAACAGCGGGTCAAGGCGCGCAACATCCATTATTTTTTCAGGCTCTGCGACACCACTGGTTTCAACCACGATATGATCGAATTGATCAATCTGTTTCATCAGCAACAACAGGGTTTTTACAAAGCCATCGGCCAGTGAACAACAGATACACCCGTTTGACAATGCCATGGTTTGCCCGTCATGACTCGCGACCAACTGCTCATCGATGTTGACTCGGCCAAAATCATTCACTAACAAGGCATAACGCACACCGTCGGAATGCGTCAGAATATGGTTGACCAGTGTTGTCTTGCCAGCACCCAGAAATCCACCAATAACGGTAAACGGTATCGGCTGCACCGATGGTACTTTGTTGGCCAGATCAACCATTAACTGTGTTTTTCGGCGGCACGGGTTGGCGTACCACCAACCACGGTACCCCAGACTCCAATGTCCTTTAGCGTTTCCGGTGCCACGCTCAATGGGTCCTGCTCCAATACGGCAAAATCTGCATACTTGCCCGGTTCGATACTACCGGCCAGATGATCCATACGAATTGTGTAGGCGGCGCCGAGGGTGATGGCATATAGCGCATCGTCTACACTGATACACTCGTTTTCTCCTAACACCGCACCGGATTCTGTCCGCCGGTTAACCGCACACCAGGCGGTAAACAGCGGACCCAGCGGGGTGACTGGCGCATCCGAGTGGATGGCAAAGTGCACGCCGTGCCGCTTTGCCGTTTGGCAGGCGTCCATTCTGGCAGCCCGGTCCGGCCCCATGGTTATATCGCGGTGCTGGTCACCCCAGTAGTAGATGTGGTTGGCGAACAGGTTCGCACAGATCCCCAGCTTGGCCATGCGTCTGAATTGCGCTTCATCGGCCATTTGGCAGTGTTGCAGGGTATGGCGATGATCCGCTCGCGGGTTCTTTAGCAGTGCGGCTTCGATCGCATCTATCATCAACTCTGATGCCTCATCTCCATTGGTATGAATATGTAAGTGCAACCCCGCCTGATGATACTCGTCTACCAGCGCCACCAGTTGTTCCGGTGCCATATTCCATACGCCGTTGGCGGCGCCGTTGTGATAGCCAGGCCATTTCATTCTGGCTGAAAAACCCTGTATCGATCCATCGGTCATGATCTTGCACAGACCATAGTGCAGCTTGTCATGGTTTCCGGACATTGCATTTTTCACGGATTCGATACCAGTCTGCGCATCACCTTCGAGAGTGTTCATAGCGGGTAGTACGCGCAATGGATAGTCAGCGCTGACTGTGGCGTTATGATAAGCCGCCAGACTTTCATCATTGAAGGTAGCGAACAGATCAGTCGCCATCGTGACACCACAATTGACCGCACTTTTAGCAAAGCCATGCATTGTCGGCTCATCAATGCCGCCGAGAAACGGGTTGTCTGCGACACGGTAAGCCATGTACTGTGCGGACATCTCGGCCAACTCGCCGGTCGGGTTGCCACTGGCATCCTTTAACACGCCGGCAACATCCGTATCCGCATCAATACCTGCTGACTCCAGGATGGTCGAGTTAACGTTTAACACGTGACCATTCGAGTGCAGTATCAACACAGGCCGTGTCGATGAGATTCGATCCACATGCTCCGTTGACATGCGCTCTTCGCCAAAATATATCGGATCGAAACCCCAACCGAAGACCGGTGTACCATCGTCAGGTAACTGCTTTGCTGCCTCCGTCAGCACTTCTATCACCGCGTCAAAGCTGTCAGCGCCACGCCATAATTTGCCATTTGGATCGTACCTGTCCTGGAACCCGACATAGGCATGCTCCCAGATACCGCCTTCTTTCGCATGGCAGTGGCCCTCGACGAAACCGGGCATCAACACCTTGTCGGCAAACTGCTTATCAAGTGTGTAGCCACCGAATTGTTCCATCTGCTGCAAATTGCCCACACCAAGTATCCGCCCGTCGCGCACCGCAACGTGCGTTGCCTCAGCCAGATAGGAATTCATGGTAATTATTTTTTTTGCTACAAAGACTGTAATAGTGGACAACTGTTCTTCTCCGGTGGCTGGGCCCGCTCAATTTTTTATATTACAACCACATCCGGCTATGCCGTATGCTTGATCACGCGAGCAGGGCTCTACTGCACTGCAGTGTGCACGGGATATCGGGCAGTTGGACCAACCCGCTTTTAACAGCAAACGGGTAACTTCAAACTAGATAACTGCAAACGAGACTGCTCGAAGTGTCAATCAAACGTGGCATGCGGGTCAAGGATAAAAAAGAAGCTGATAGTCGCTGGCAGACGCCGAGCGTTGAATGTCGGACAGTGAGCACACGACTTGGCACGACGAGGGTCAACGCAGTGCGGAACGGCAGGGCAGAGCGTAGACACCCATCGCTTCGCATCTGGCAAAATACCGCACAGGCCGATCAGCTAACAATCCAGTATCCATTGAGAAACCGATGAGTGAACTCGCCACCGATCTGCTACATGCGGTCAGCCAACTGGCAAGCGCGCAACCGCTGCCTCTGGTGCGACAATTTGAATTACCACCACAGTTGCCAATTAGTGCAGGAAAGGACAGTGGCCGAAAAAATAATTTTGCGGCGCTGGTACTGGAAGACGGCTCGGTAGGCATGACCTATGTGGCACTTGATCAGGCTCTGCAAGGCTTGCGGAGCAGCCCGCTACTGAATTCAATTGAAGGTATGGATGCGCTGGAAATTGCGAGCTTGTACCAACGTGATACCGGATGGCAGCGTGCATTGGGCCTGGCAGCTATCAATGCCATAAGTCAATACGCATTGCGCAATAACCAAACCCTGCCCCATTCGTTGAACTATGCGTTGAAGCCAATGCCGGATACGCTTTCCGTGCTGCTCCCAGGTACCGCCATGGAAAAGTCCGGGAAGCCATCGACAGAGGATCATATCGGTATGGTTGGTTACTTCGGCCGTCTGGTCGAACCGCTAACAACGATGGGAGCACGAGTAACTGTCGTCGAACTACAGGAGCACCTGGTTCGCAGCGAACCCAACCTTGAAGTTACCCTTGATACAAGCAAACTTGCAAACTGCAACAAGGTGATCATCACTGGTACAACACTGTTAAACCATACCATTGACAACATTCTCGGATACTGCACCAACGCTGATCAAATCCTGATGATTGGACCAACGGCCAGTTGCATTCCTCAACCGTTGTTTGAGCGTGGGATAACACTGATGGGAGGCTATCAGGTCACCGAGACTGACCGATTTATAGACAACTGGCGCTCGGGCAAAAAGTGGCGTCAATGCGGGTTTCGATACTCGGTGTCAAAGGCAGAGCAGGCAGGTAGCTGACCGAGAGCCTGCGGACCACATGCTCTCAGCCGTTTTTCTAATTCTT
>CAYMVV010000170.1:0-8217 GCA_964393885.1 uncultured Granulosicoccaceae bacterium
GGTTGACAGATTGCCAATAGCGCTTGTTCGTATGATTCGGCCGTTACCCCTGATTCAACCCTTACTGTATTGCACATTCATAGTGATTGGTCCAGAATCACTGAAGCACATTATTCTGACAGGGCTGCTTAAAAATGACCAAATTCGCCATTCCAGCACCACCGGTTGTGACACTGCCCATAGCGGGTTCTGAAGAAATGTTTCCGGTACGCCGTGTCTATTGCATTGGTCGAAACTACGCAGCACACGCTATAGAGATGGGTCACGACCCTGATCGGGAAGCGCCTTTTTTCTTCCAGAAAAACCCTGACAACCTGGATACCAGTGGAGAATTCCCCTACCCGGCAAAAACATCCGATGTGCACTATGAAATAGAAATGGCCGTCGTGCTAAAAACAGGGGGACAGAACATTCCAGTAGCCGACGCACTTAATCACGTGTTTGGTTATGCCCTGTCGCTTGACATGACACGCCGTGATCTGCAAGGCGAACAAAAAAAGGCCGGGCGCCCCTGGGAGATCGGTAAAGCATTCGAACGCTCAGCGCCAATTGGCCAGATCCACACCGTTGAGGAAGTAGGCCATCTGGATGCCGGCAGAGTAGAACTGAAAGTCAATGACGAGATTAAACAGGAAGGTGATTTAAATCAGATGATTTGGAAGGTTCCCGAAATGATCTCGTATCTGTCTGACTATTTTGAACTTGCAGCTGGAGATGTAATTTTATCTGGCACACCAGCCGGCGTAGGCCCCATCGTGAAAGGCGATGTTATGCAGCTGAGCGTCGAGGGCCTGGGCAGCATGAGCATACCGGTAGTTTGAATCCAATAGTGTTTAATTATTGGTGCAAGGGCCCGGATGCGTTTTTACATCCAGGCTTCGGGTGCACAGAGCGGTAGACTTCAAGTGGTCTATACGCCCGAACTGCCCAGGTAATTTGTTTATCCAATTTACTACCGCTACTGCAACTACTGCAACTACTGCAACTACTGCAACTACTGCCAGGGACAGAATTAAACATCCTACGCCCGATACGCAGGCAACGGTGATGTATCCTGCAGCTCAATCAAGCGCTTTAACATCATTTCAGTCAATTCGTTTCTAACACTGCCGGAATCTGCTTTATCAAACAGATTCTCTATCTCCCCCGGGTCATTGTGCAGATCGTACAGCTCGTGCCAGTCTTCACCCTGACGAAGTGATAATCGATACCTGTCGGTAACCAATGTACGTACTCGTTGCGGGCGGTCAAACCCTGTCATACTCCGTTGGCTGTCTTCTTCAACAATGATGCTCTGCGGAGGATCGGTGGTGAATAAATCGCGGCCCTGCATTCCGTTGTACGGCTGAATGCCCGCTTTGGCTAACACTGTGGCGGCAATATCAATAGAAGAGGATAGGCCGGAGTCAATACTGTTGGCGCAATCCGCGCCCTGCTCGTTCCAAATAAACGGAACACGTATCAGACCCTGATAGTGCAATAGCAGCTTTAGCATCAAGCCATGATCGCCCATGTAATCGCCATGATCTGAAGTAAAGATGACAATGGTATTTTCTCTTAAGTTTAGTTCATCAAGCTTCGCCAATACTCTGCCAATCGCATCATCTATCATTGTGATCATGCCATAGGTTAGCGCGGTAATAGTTCGCGCCTCATCTGCTGTAACCGCAAACGGACTCTGGTTATCACGAGCATCAATTCCCTTGTGCATGGCCTCTTGCATGGCAACGACGGGGGGCAGTGACCCTTTGTCGAAAGAATCAGGTAACTCAATATCATCCGGGTTATACATATCCCAGTATTTCCCCGGTGGTGTAAACGGATGATGGGGGTCGGGAAATGACATTTGTAAAAAAAACGGTGAGTCTGAATTGACTTGCTCACTCAACCATTGCTCTGATCTGTCTGCAACCCAGTGTGTAGAGTAGAGCTCCTCTGGTACCGCTGTACGCCATGCTTGCGGTGCAAGCGGTCGATTCGATTGCAGCGCGTTATCTGGCCCAACCAGGGTTTCGAAATCAGCTCGTTGTTGTTTTGCCCACAAAAGATAATCGCCGCAGGCCTGGTCGGCATGATCGGCTGCCACCTCAACATGTTCAAATCCGTAAAAGTCACCGTTTATGCGGTTGTGTAACGGCGTGTCCCAGTTGCCGATTATTTCAAGGTCATAGTCTTCGGTATGGCGGTTGTTTTTAAACGCATCGCGCAAATGAGCAGACGGTGCGGTTTTACCCTCCTCTGCCTGAAACGTATTGGTTGCAGGAAGGCCTGTGAAGCTTTGCAGGTGAGACTTGCCGATCAGCCCGGTTTTATATCCGTCATCCCTGAGCAATTCTACAAAGGTAGTTTGATCTCTCGACAACGGTATACCGTTGTGCCTGGCACCATGAGCCGAGCACATACGTCCGGTCATGATGGATGCGCGGTTTGGCATGCAAATAGGATTGGCAACAAAAAACTTGTCCCAACGGCGACCACCCGCAGCCAGTGAATCGATGTTCGGCGTCCTGACAACCGTGTTGCCATAGCAGCCTGTGTGATCGGCGCGGTGCTGATCAGTGATGATAAATAGAAAATTAGGTTTTTTGTTCATGTGCTTAACTTGTCCTGGCGGGTATTCAACTGATTGTTACGGCGTCGATCCAGCGCTAGTAACACCACCCCGATAAGGATTGCAGGCATATGAATGGTCGGGGAGATGGCTAAGGCGGCAAACGCAACCACTAAACGCATAACGATTTCAAAAATACTCAGTGCTCGCCTGTCATAGCCTGAAAGCGCGGATGAAAACATCCAGATGCAGAAGCAGGTACGCAGCACTATCCAGATAAACGGTAAGAGCTCGAATGTCTCGATGATGAGTATCGTAGGGTAAAACGCAAAAACAAATGGAATAATGAACTTAGCCATGCCAAGTCGAAACGACATAAATGCCGTAAACAACGGGTTGGCCCCGGCAATGGGTGCTGCCGCGTAGGCTGCAATGGCCACCGGTGGCGTTAGTGACGAGGCAACGCCATAGTAAAATACAAACATGTGAGCCGTTAACATGGAGATACCCAAAGCTTGCATTGCCGGCCCCATCACTAAAACGATAATCAGATACGCCGGTAGTGTGGGCATGCCCATGCCCAACACCAACGCACCCACCATTGTTACCGCAAGCGCTGAGAACAGGCTCTCACCTCGGATCTCACCTATGACGTTAGCCAGCTTCAACCCCAATCCGGTGGAGTCGAGCGAACCAACCAGAATGCCGATGGCTGCAATGGCAATCAGCAGAGTAGCGCCGGACTCGGCGCCTTTTAAAAATGATCGCCAGACGCGCAAAGGGTTGTTGCGAACCGCAGGATTGATAACACTGAGCACCAGCAACACGACCACCGCATAAAAACCGGAGGCAGATGTCGAGTAACCCAGTAACAGCGATGCGATAACCGTCAGGATCGGACCAATAAACAGCACCGAGTTGATGGCATCGATACGGGAGATTTTATCGTCAATGGTTAGTGGCTGAATCTCGATGCCTTGCCTGCGTGCCTCAACCGTAACAGCTGAAAAAAGACTGAAGTAATAAAACAACGCCGGAACAAGAGCGGCAACAATAATGTTCAGGTATCCAACTCCGGTCAGATCGGCCATGACCAGCGCCGCCGCTCCCATTATCGGTGGCATGATCTGACCACCAGAAGATGCGGTAGCCTCGATGCCAGCTGCAAACGTGGGCGAGAAGCCACGCCTCTTTATCATCGGAATAGTAAAAGTGCCGGTACCAACAATGTTGGCGACCGTCGAGCCCGACATGGTGCCAAACAAAGAAGACGAAAGTATCGCTGCATGCGCCGGACCTCCGCGCGTGCGCCGGGTTGCCAGAAACGCGAATTTCAACAAGGTGTCACCAGCCCCCGTTCCTTCCAGCAACACACCAAATATTATGAATATAAAAACGGTGCTTAGTACAATATTGGTTATCGATCCAAACACACCTTTGTTGGTGTTGTACCAGAGTGCTTCGGCGACTTCTTTTAAGGAAAAACCGGTGTGTTCCAGAATACCCGGCAGGTTTTGTCCATAAAGCAAATACACCACGCCGAACAAGCCGACGCAGAATAAACCCCAGCCCCACAGCCGGCGACAAAGCTCCAAAAAAACAATCAGCCCGGCCAGTGCCGGCCAGGCATCTTTGGTAGAAATGTCGTAAAGGGCCGTCTCCATTTCGTTTTGTACAAAATAGAATGACCAGAGTGACCACAATCCGGCTATCAGCAAGCCGAAATCGATGGCGTTTCGAACATGAGACAGTGGCCGGACTTCTTTAGCGTTGAGGTCGTTATCGTTTTTAACGATACCCTTAGCCATCGCTCGTGCGCGTGATGCAGCAATAGCAATAATCAACGCCAACGCAAATCCTGCTGCTCTATGTAGTTTCGGGTCGATCAACCCGACACCGGAACTGTAGAGCGCAATAAAGCCAAGTGCGCTGGCAGCCAGCATAGCAACACCCGCAACCATTCTTGCGGGTGTGATCCGCTGCTCAGTAGATTGGATCAAAACAGTCGCTATGAGCAGGCAATAAGCTCAACTTTTTACACAACACCATCGTTACCCAACACTACCGTTACCCAACACCACCGTTTAGGGGCGAATAGCTTCAGGGATCTCGATACCAGCTTCTTCGTAGTAACGCGCAGCACCTGGATGAAGTGGCACATTTACCGAGGTGAACGCAGTATCTGCCGTTACCGCCTTTAAAAAGAATGCCGTGGCGTGAACTTCATCGATGTTCTCCCAAAATGACTTGGTTGCGGCGTAAACCACATCGTCTGCCACACCGGCATGGGTGCCAACAAATTGAGTGAATCCAAGTGCGGTTATTTCGGTTTGATTGAGTTGACCTTTATATAAGCCACCATCAAACGTCAACATACCTCGACCGGGACGGCCAAATAAATCCTGCATCGCATCGCTCTCGACCTTATCTGCAGGGATAGACAGAATTCGAAACTCACCCGACAAACCATAGCGCTCAATATTGGCTGAACCCACCTCTGCAGGTCGAACCATCATATCTATTTTTCCATCGGCTAATGCGGTGTAACCTTCACCCCAGCTGAGTCGCACTGCTTCGTAGTCTTTCTTTGGTTCGTAGCCGGTGATGATTTTTATCAAGGCTTCAGAAGTTGCAGACGCCGACCCGGCCGGTGGTCCGGTAAAAACCGTTTTACCTTTGATATCTTCCCAGGACTCTATACCTGACCCTGCCAATGTCACTGGATGATAGGCACCTGCTTTAAATCCCACTATGGCACGTAAGTTTTGCGCGAGCTCACCAGCCCCTTCCACATTTTCGTACATGCGCTTCTGCCCCGCCATTAAATTAACCAGGGACGGCACTGATGAGAAAAAATCGATCTCGCCTTTCGCGCCTTTGAGCATGGACTTGGTTAGTGTCTGTCCGGCGTTCACCTGAATCTGCACATCGGCCTTGCCAGCCTGGTTGGAAAAAGCGACGAACATCGTATGCACAGGGTCGCCAACCCCGGCTGTTTCACCCTTGAAAATGTCGGCGGACACGCTCATTGGGGACAGCAAAGCCAATGTCAGGGTGCAAATGGTTAAGGGTAATTTGCGGAATTCGAACACAGGATCCTCCAGATTGGGTTGAATTGCAGAAATCAAGACTATCAAAATTGCTCATATTGCGGATAATAAATCTATTGAACTAATACATACCAAGTTGCTATGAAAATAGACTCGCGACATTTGGCCCAGCTCTCGGTTATCGTTGAGGCCGGTTCTTTTCAGGGCGCCGCAGACAGGCTGGGTCTGACGCAACCAGCCCTCAGTAGAAATATGCGCACACTGGAGCAGAGGGTCGGCTCGACACTGTTCCAGCGAGACGGACGGCGATCTGTTCCCAACCAGCTGGGCCAGACACTTTCACGCAGCGGCCTGGCAATCCGGCTTGCTGAAGAACAAGCTGAAATTGCCGCCGATAAGTCGCTTTCCGGAACACTGGGTGAGCTGCGCATTGGTGCACCTCCCATTGTTGCCGGCAGGTTTTTAACTAATGCGTTATCAGATTTTATCAATGGAAACCGCCACTGCAGTGTCGAGCTAAAGACCGGATTGGTGCACGAGCTTCGTAGCATGCTTGAGCGTGGACAAATAGATCTGGTGCTGGGACCACAAAGTCTGGCACATCCAAATGATGCGCTACAGTTTGAACATCTTATTGATGATCGCGTAGGCATACTGTGTCGATCAGACCATGAGCTGGCAAAACGAAAAAACATCAAAGCCGAACAGCTCGAAGCACAGCAATGGCTCACACATTCAAGAGGCAGTTTGCTGCGGCAACAAACTGAAGCCGCGATACTTGCCTGCGGGATTACCTCCATTCAGGTAGCGGTGGAAACCGACTCCATTCGTTCCGCCCTGGAGATCATCAGCAAGACCAATCTCATCACAACCATGCCCAGAGAAACAACGCGCCCATACTTAAAATCAGACCTGATGTTTTTAGATTTTGATTCACCTCATTTTCAGAGGCCAGTCGGCGTCATCAGAAGAAAGGACACCGCGAAAACCCACCTCGAGCAGAAATTTTTCACCTATCTCAAGGAAGCGATTTGAAAGATTACCCGCGCTGGTATGACGGACGCTGTTGTCATCACCATGACGCAAACGATCTGCTACCATACAATCGGATTCCCAGGCACTGGCACTCATTTGGCAGCGGTGGGTGCCTATGCTGCTTTAACTACCGCTTTAACAACAGCTTTAACAACAGCTTTAACAACAGCTTTAACGCATTTTTACTGGCGGCCAAAAGCAGCGCTGAGCGCTGAGCGCTCGTTATCGAAAGATTCTATTCAAATTTCTCCAACCCAGACGTAGAGCTCTACTGACTGTTGTTGGTTCAGCATGCAGTTTCCCCGTTTATTCTCCGTAGAGTCAGCCACAACCTGCCAGACACTGCGGGCCATCTCCGAAAGTCATAAAAATATTGGAAGCAACTAATGCCCAACTATGTAGTAGTGATTAAATATCGAATTACCCCGTGTACAGGGCTGGCAGTAATACTCACCGCCTGTACAGGTGGTAGTGGTGCTATCGATATTAGTGGAGAGAACAGGAGAACACTAATCGGTAGTATTGGCGTTGCTCGAACACTATCTGAAAAATCGACTGTTGAATTAAGGTATGTTGCCAGTGCTGGTAGAAATGAACAAACAATTGGAGAATTCAGTGATGTTCAACTAAACGGAATACGACTGGACGGCCCGGTTACCCTACGAAACCGTTACTCACTACAAGCACTCTCTGCAACTTACCAATATAGCTATTTTTCAGGGGAGCGCCTGAATCTTGGGATTTCCCCGGGCATAGTCGTAACACAAGCGAACGTAAGCAGTGAATCAGAATCAGCGAATACATCACTCAGTGATTTTAGACGCGGCGTGGGATTTCGACTGAATGGCTCTTACAGATTTCACGATAAATATGCGTTCCTGGCGGAGTATGAAGTCTATCATTTAGGTGATGGAGATTATTGGTACACAACAAGAGGACTTTGGTTTACTTTTGACTGGACCAAAAATCTTCAAGGCAGGCTTGGGACAAGTATAAGCACACTCGATGATGGGGAAGACGGTAATGGCGATATTTGTGAGCCGCAAATCAACCGGCCGTTCGATGACAGGCCGGAAGTCTGTAACGATTCGTTATTTAATATTTTATCCGGAGGTATTCAAATAGGTGCAAAATACGAGTGGTGATCTCCGCTGTGTTCAAGTAGCCTGATGTTAGAACTACGTCATAGACTTTTCTCCTCATGGGTGGTTGCAAGAAACTCTTTGTGCTTTAACGAGTTGGTGCCGTTTTCCTATAATTTCCTTTAATACCTCTGTTCGCGTCATGACTTTACAGCGAATATGAGGTAAAATCTCAATGAAATCCTGCGCAGACTAATTGATTAATTAATATGGTAATGAGTACTATGTCCTGTGCAGGCGGGCATAATTCAGGAGTAATTTTGTGAAAAATCATATAGCCCCTCTCATGTTGCTTATGGCTTGTTCCCTGCTGGCCAGTGGGTGTGGTGGAGGCTCAGGAGCTGATGGGCTCAGCTCCGAAGACCCTGGAGCTGATGGGCTCAATTCCGAAGTCTCCGGAACTGATGGGTCCAGTTCCGAAGTCTCCGGAACTGATGGG
>CAYMVV010000170.1:8317-9812 GCA_964393885.1 uncultured Granulosicoccaceae bacterium
TTCCGAAGTCTCCGGAACTGATGGGTCCAGTTCCGAAGTCTCCGGAACTGATGGGCCCAGCTCTGAAGGCTCCGGGACTGATGCGCTCATTTCTGGTAATGGAAACAGCAACACAGCCATTGATAATGACATACCAATAGATCCACTGGTATCGAATGATGCCGTTGAAAGTTCAGTTGTCTGCGGTGCAATAGTAAACGAGATCAGCTACCAAATATTTAACAAAGGGGGTTCTAATGACCTCGACAACGGTATAAGCGTGCTGTCACCGGTTGCGGGTGTAGGCTGGACTGGAACTACCTTTTGCGATATGGACAACAGTGTTGGTGTAACTGGCATCTCATCATTGATTCCACAAGCTGCTGCTACGCCTGATATTGATGGTTTTACGGCGTTCGCAGATTCTCAGTGGGCTCAGAGTACCGCTACCAGTTTTATTGACGGAATCCTCGACGAGAGCATAACGCGCAACCTGTTGGTTTCCAACGTGCCCGGCTATCTTGATGGCTCCCGAGCGGCTGACTGGTGGGCGCTACATGACAACGAAAATCTGTACCTGCGGGTTCTGGCTAGAAATGAAGGCAGCAGCACAGGTAACAATCAACTGTTCAGGGATTCTAAAGACCCGCGAGACGATGACTCAATTGATATTTTTATCGATGGTGATAACAGCAAAGGCACAAGTTATGACGGGATAAATGACTTCCATATTACTGTGCCCCGAATTGACGATGGTATTCTGTTGTTCTCCGGCCCAAATTCTACAGAAGGTCTGAAATACAATTATCAAGTGGCGCCCCTCAACAACGATCACTACTATGAAATAGTTATAGACCTGGCATCTGCTGGTATCGTGCCCGGAAGACCCTTTGGTTTTGAAGTACAGTTAAACGATGACGACAATGGTGGCATTGTAGATGCTCGATTTGGCTGGTTTGAAAAATCCGGAAGCTCGATCGCTGATTCCAGTCCAAGCGTTTTTGGTACTGCTCTGTTAACCAGTTGCCCGGACAATAATTTCTGCGGTAGCGAACAGGTGCTTAGTCCATCGAATTAGCACTTCATAACTCATGGATATGCAATCGCTCGCAGCCTGCAGTGTCTATGCGCAATAGAACTTATCCATGACTGATATTAAAAATAAAACCGCCTTCGTGACGGGGGCGGCCTCCGGTATCGGCCTGGCGCTTAGCAAAGCTTTGCTAGCGCGCGGGGCGAAGGTTATGATGGCCGATATCGATGCCGAGGGCTTGAACGCCGCGCAAGCGAGTTTGAACCGCCCTGATGATACAAACATCATTGTGTGTGACGTCGCGGACGCCGCCTCCGTTCAAGCTGCCGCGAAAGCCACCATTGAAAGTTTTGGCAAGATACATCTTGTCTTTAACAATGCCGGTGTCAGCATTGCAGGTCGGCCCGGAAAGTTTAATCTCGATGATTGGCGATGGATTGTGGACATCAATGTCCTGGGTATTGTCTATGGCTGCGAAACTTT
>CAYMVV010000171.1:0-9809 GCA_964393885.1 uncultured Granulosicoccaceae bacterium
AGTCGCTTTTCAACATCATCTACAAACAACTCATTGTGCTGTCGACGTCTGGAGTAGGACTGAAATAATTTTATTAGCCATTCCCGACTAATTGATTTCTGATTTACAGCTATCGCCGACATGTAACATCGCAACATGTAGAAATCAATCACCATAACTTTATAAAATTCAAATGGCGTTTTGTCATTAGCTGCCAGAAACTGATAGTTGTACAGATAGTAAAGAATGTAGTTGGTAAGAACCTGTGGATTCTCTTCGAAGTAGGGATCCAGGTAATTGCGCTTCGCATCGTCTAGTATTTCTACGAAGAGATCAGCGGAACCCTCTATTTTTTTCTCACTAAACTCCATCAACGTATTATCAGGGGGTATCGGCGCACTTTGCCCGTCATTTTGTATCAGCCACAACATATGCTCCCTGCACTGTTGAAATCTGTAAGTAGAGATAGACAATCCCTCATTTTCAATTTTGCCTTCATATTTTTTGGCAAAAAAGCGCAGGTGACTATCCAGATCAGCAAAAACCTGCCACTTTAAATTGTCAGCAGTTGCCAGTGACGCGAACATTTCCTGCGATTTTCTCTCCGCTTGTACCTGACGATGGGTGTCAACGAGTCCATTCAGACTTGGCAGGTCGTAGAGACGAGTAGATGCCTGCTTCAGAAACATTCCAATACCGAATAGCTTCTCGTCGATCGTACTGGAGGGATCAACAGCCAGCTCAAAACAGAATTCGCGCACAACCGGCAACCACTGTGGCAGGTTTCTGGCAGTGTAGCCGCCAGCCTTCCCATGCATCACGTCCTCCGGTCGTCTTTCTTTCTCCTCAAACATCATGGCAGAGTAGTTGTACAGGATATTTTCCGCCGCACTGGGGCAGGACATCACAAGACTCATCTCTACGCGGTCGCCGAAAAATCTGGCCAGTCGCGGGTATTCCTGGCAAGTATGAGGAAGCTTCTTGTGGCCACATCTTTTTTGTAATTCGCACAGACCGGTTTCATCCAGTGCAGGACACAATCCATTTGAGTCCATCTGGATTACCGCCCATTTGCTCTCCACTGCATCGTCCAGCAACTGAAAATGCTCAGTCGCCAGGGACTTAACCACAGGATCCTTGTGCTTTCGAAGCTTTTTGTAGGCCTGCTTGTTAACGGTAACTCCCCACGAATGACAGCAGTGGTCGGGGCACTCATCACCTATGCACTTGAAATCCGTGTAGAATTTCGGTTCAAGCGTCTTTATTATCTTGCTACTCATCCATGAAAGCTCTAGTCGATAATCAGGTTGGGGGATACCGCAAGGCAGGCAGGCAGGGCCGATGGGGTTCTGACCAAAAGGGAGTTCACTCGTCCTTTGAACCAATGGTTAAGATTTGCGGTTTACTCTACGCGGTTTACTCTACATCGCATCCGGTTACTCATCCGGTGTTTACCGGCAGAGCCTTTTGCAACAGAGCCTTTTGTAACAGAGCCTTTTGCAGCAAATTTAACTGAGCCAGTTTCATGCCTGATAGAAAACGCTCGTTGCAGAGCTTCATGCTCGTCGCAGGCATTTTTAGAGTAAAAAACACACTGATCCGGAGTCGGCACGGCAGGCAAAGCCTGATGAATAAATGATCAAAAAACCCTGATTCCATTGCCGCTGATCGTGCCATTGGGTGTTCACAGGCTAGACATCCTTTACCCACAAGAGAGCCTCTGTCAGATGCAAAACCGAAAAGCATTTCTAACAGCAGTACAACAACCGGCAGCATCACTGGATACCGTGGAATGCGCTTTACTTTTCAGCCAGGCGTTAAACCCGGGACTAGATGTGCAACATTATACTGACATCCTGGCTTCAATAAGCAAGGATGCAAAAAATTCTAATATTGAAAGTGCTGAAGATTTACTGTCATTTGTACATGGCAAACATAACTTTCATGGCAACCCGAATGACTACTATCAAATAGAAAACAGCTTGCTTGATAGTGTACTGGAGAGCAAAACAGGCATTCCAATCAGCCTCGCATTAATTTACCTGTCAGTAGGTCATTCAACAAATCTGTCTGTTTACGGCATTAGCTTTCCGGGTCATTTTTTGGTCGGTGTTGGTATGCCATCGAATGTATCGCTGGAATCTGCAACATTGCACCAGCCCGATGCAATACCTGCTAATGCATCGAGAGACAGTATGATCGACCCGTTTCGAGCACAGATTGTTACTCGAACACAGTGCTTTAATCTGCTCGATCAGCTGTATCAGGGGCAAGTGAAACACGATGACAAATACTTCGCTCCCGCAGGCAAAGATACTATCCTGCTGCGTTTGATAGAAAATGTTAAGACAATCTATCTAAAACAGGGCAGTGCAGACCAGGCATTGACATGCCTCGACTATCAGTTGTTAATCTCACCAGGCGATGCAAATCTGCTGAATCAGCAACAACAGCTACTGGATCATATAAAAAAACAAGGCGGAGACTGTTCAGTGGTGCATTAAAGTCCGTATGGTGCCATTACTTAAGGCGTTGCCTGAGAAATTTCTGCAGCGTATCAAACACATACCTGATTCGTGGGGTGGAGCGGATTTCCCGATGCACTGCCAGCCACACTGGTAAGCCCGGAAATGGCAGCTCGATTGGCAACCGAACCAGTTCATCATCCTGGTCAAACAGATATTCGACGAGAAACCCTACACCAACGCCAGCCCGGATTGCGGCTGCCTGGGTTACAAAGTCATCTGTTCGAAATGCGAGTTTCACTGTGCCGGGTTCAACTCCTGTTCTTTGAGCAATCTCGCGTACAACCTTCACAAAATATTTATCCTTATCCGGACTCACCAGCCGGTGACGAAATAGATCAGGAAGAGTACGTGGCATTCCCCAGCGATCAATGTAGGCCTGACTGGCACAGGGCCTCAGGGCAAAAGTGCCCAGTCGCTTTGCGATAAGGTCTACCTGTTGCGGCTTGACCATGCGAACGGCTATATCGGCGTCTCGTTGCAGCAGATTGGAGACCGCATCCGTCGCCACCACTGCAAGCTCTATATCAGGTGACTCACGTTGAATCTGCAAGGCGAAATCAGGAAGCAGATAGTTGGCAACCATGCGACTGGCGGAAAGCCTGACAATACCCGACATTTCTGTCGTAGTACGGGTTATAGCGTGCGCAATACGATTGGCACCCTGCTCCATTGAACGCGCTATCTCTGCAATATGTCGCGCCGAGGCAGTTGGCACCAGCGCTCGGCCGGTGCGCTCAAAAAGACTGACACCCAGCTGTAACTCAAGCGCATCAATATGCCGGCCAATCGTTGGCTGCGAGCTTCCTGTGCGTCGCGCCGCTGCAAGCAAAGACCCCTCATCAATGACAGCTAAAAACGACTGAATCAGACTCCAGTCAAACCCAAAGCCGCTATCGCGCTTGGGGTCAGGCGATTCAGGCTTTGGCATTTATATTCATAATTGCATATCTGAGTTGCATTTTTAACCTATTGTGAATATACAAATGCTGCCACAAACTGTAGCTGAATTCCAACGAAGATATTCCGCAGATGAGCAGCAAACAGCCAACGAATCAGAATCGTCGTCGTTTTATAAGAGTTACGGGGGGCGGAATTATCGCCGCTGCTGTGCCAGTATCTGCCTGCGCACCGATCGCCAAAGTGCCGGAGTCTGCGCTTACTGCCTGGCGACTTGAGACACTTCCGCAGGAGTATCGCAAGTGGATACTGGCGCACGCTATTCTGGCTCCCAACCCACACAACCGCCAACCCTGGCTAGTCGATTTGTCAGAGCCTGATACGATCACTGTGTCACTCGATACAGAGCGACTTTTGCCGCACACGGATCCGTATGGACGGCAAATCATGATCGGCACCGGAGCAATGCTGGGTCTGTTGGAACTGGCAGCGACTCAGCTAGGCTACCGGACTGATATTTCCTACACAGGCAGCCAATCAACTGATCGTCTGCCAAAGGCGGAGCCACTGGTGCGAGTGGAACTCACATCTGTGGATCAGGATCCACTACCAATACACACAGCGTTATTCGAACAAATTCCGAATCGGCACACCGAGCGCGCTGACTATAATCCGGATCGACCTGTGCCATCAGAATTTCTGGATAATCTGCCAACAATGCAAGACAGCAATGGTCATAGCCAGATCATATCAAGTGCCAACAACGCTGACGAATTCAAAACCATTTCGCAGCTGGTGAAAAAAGCCTGGTATACCGAACTGGCTACGCCGGCAACCATGATGGAGTCAATGAATCTGCTGCGCGTCGGCAGCGCCGAAATAAATCAGTACCGTGACGGCATTGTTATCGACAGTCTGTTTTTAGTGATGCTAGATAAGCTTGGAATGTTTGATCGCAGTAAACCTGCATCACCTGACAGTAAAATATTCAAGCGGCAAATCGATGACTTTAATACATCGATAGACACAACACCGGCATTCTATGTACAGACCAGTGCAGACAACACCAGACTGTCACAGATAAACGCGGGGCGCAGTTACGTGAGAGCACAGTTGTATGCAACCAAACTCGGATTGACTATGCATCCGGTATCTCAGGGTCTGCAGGAATATCCACAGGTGAAAAGTGTATACACCGAGATGCACAGTTTGATTAATAAAATAAACCGGTCAACCGGTAAAACAGTACAAATACTCACGCGTATTGGTTACCCGTCTGCAGACAGTAAACTGACCGGACCATCACCACGTCGAGGCTTACAAGCGCATATATTATGATACAGACCCGGCTCAAACAGCAGTGCGATCGGTCAAATCAAGTCTGAAGTATACTCGATTGAAGCCATCCTCATGCTTTCGCTCAACCTCTTTGAAACCGAGCTTGCCATACCAGGCAATATTCTCGACCATCAATTCGTTGGTGTAGAGTTCAATACAGCTGCAGTTGAATTGCATAGCCCTGGCGATAACCTGATCGACGAGTAGTTTTCCCATGCCGGTGCCCTGCTGCGCAGGATCAACCGCAATATTTTCCAGGAAGTAGATATTCTCTGCTGGTGCCAACGAGACAGGAAAACTAACAACGAATCCGATCAATTGTTGTCCGCGTTCAAGAACCTGGACCTTGTTTTGCGCTATCTGTGATGCGTAGTCTGCCACCATAGGCGCTGGTGGCTTACCGATTCTATCGATATACCTGATGTAGGCAGCATTTGCGCATGCGCTTATAGCAGCGCAATCGGATTCAAGCGCCGTTCTGATTGTCGGTGGACTAGCCATGAACAACACAAGGAGGCTGATCATTCATTTTCGGACAGCCCTCCGGGAGAAGTACCGTTATTGAGAGACTGCCATCCCTCGCGATAGTACTCAATAATTGGCAGCGACTGACTATGGTTGACACTGACTGGTTGGCGCGGCAAATCCTGTGGCAGCTCAAACACAGACTGCAATGCCTTCATTCCAAAGTAGTGCCCTTCAAACGGCGGAGTCAAAGGACTACCCAGCGGGTGCTGAGCAGCAATATAGAAGCCCCAAAGACCAAAAGACGGAATATACACAGTTGCCGGTCGCACATGGTCATATACCGCTGACAAGGTTGCGCCAATACTCCAAAAGGCTTTACGTGAAAACCACGGCGATGTAGCCTGCGTTATCATAACCCCGCCAACCGACAGTCTGCGTGCAAGACGTTCGTAAAACGCCACGCTGTAGAGCTTGGCGGTGTCTTCGCTTTCCGGATCAGGCAAATCCACTATGACAAGCTCAAACAGATCCCCCTGTTGTGCTAGCCATTGCCATGCATCCTGATTAACAATTTTCACTGTCTCGTGTTCAAGTGCATCATTATTTAGTTGCCGCAAGTGTGCTTGCGAGCGAGCCAAACGGGTAACAGCAGGGTCAAGATCAACCACTGTGATTGAGGTAACAGATGGATATTTGAGCACCTCGCGTATTGCCAGTCCATCACCACCGCCAATAACCAGAACCCGGTTTAACTGCTGTGTAAACGCAGCCGGCAGATGCACCAATACTTCGTGATAGCGATACTCATCGAGACTTGAGAATTGCAAATTCCCGTCGAGATATAGCCGCAGGTCATCCCCTCTTCGAGTCATAACCACCTTCTGAAAACGACTTTGCTCAACATGTATGACCGGATCTTCATACAGTGCTTTCTCAAATATCCTTGCCGCCGGGTTGGCCCAAACAGCGGCTAGCAGCACCAAAATAGAAGAACCACTGGCAGCGGCGACAATGCCAGCCCCATAGGGCTGCAAATGCCGCCTGAAAGTCCAGGCCACTGTGATAGCAACCATCAAATTAACCAGCCCGACCACACTCGCTGTTACTAAATGACCAAGATACGGAAGTAGTATAAAAGGGAACAGTAAAGACGCCGCCAGCGCCCCCAGATAATCGACTGTCAACACCTGACTAATGCCGCGTCGCAGGCCACTGCGCGACTCCAGAATGCGAGTTAACAGCGGCAACTCAATGCCCACCAGAACACCTATGACACCAGTGACGATCAGCATTGCGGGATAATAAAACTCTGTCCATACATAGGCTGCATATAACAGCAGCGCACAGACACCTCCCATCGCACCTATGGCGATTTCAATTCCAACAAACGCCGGTATAAGCGCGTGCCTGATCGACTGCGCCAGCCAGGCACCTACACCCATAAAAAAGAGAAATAAGCCGATGGTTATAGAGTAATGTACGACACTTGAACCAAGCAGATAGGTTGACAGACTACTAATCAACAGCTCATAAACCAGACTACAGGAGGCAATTATAAATATAGATCCAGCCAGCAAAACAAACTGCTGTCGGGTTATTTCAGAAGCAGCGGGTACCTTCGATACAGCCGAAGGTTCGACCGTAGATTCACTGATACTGCCTGCGGACTTGAGCATTGAATCCACAGGCGACACAAAGTCGGGTTGTGCACCCGAATCTATTTTTGGTTTTTTAGCCCGCTTAACCACAGCGCCTAGCCACAACACTTAGCCACGATATTCAGTTAGCCACGATATTCAGTTAGCCACGGTATTTAGCCACGGGAATCTGCACTATGCTCAATCAAGGAAACAGATGTCCTGCGGCGGGTGGCTCTCGGGCGGCTCTTATCGATTTAGCTAATCAGAACACTGGCAATAATAATACACACACCGACCATCATGGAGCCCGCTAAAACCGCAAGCGCTCTGTTTTCTTTGTGAGTGACTTCTTCTGCGAGATCACCCGGTGTCAGCCAGTCCACAACCTTGAAGCCGATCACCGCCATGACAATACCGACGATCGAATAGAGAATGGTTGATGCCAATTCAGTCGCGAATGAAGCCAAACTATCCTGAGCCTGAGCCGGGGTTGCGATCATTAGAAAAGCCAGTGCTGCTGCACGCTCGCGTTTTGTCACTTAAATCTCCGATTGCTGTTTGTATGCCTGATATATTCTAAATACAAGCCGGTTGTTTGATGAACACACACAGGGCTAAGTTACCACCGGTGCGCCTGCCTCCTGACCAATACTCCATTATCGCTTGCTACTGTTCTTTCACTACTGCTGTTCTGCTAGTGTTCTACCGCTATAGATTATTTGCTGCTGCTCTTTGCAACTGATTATTTGCCACTGCGCGGGCCGCCACCCACAATCGTTCGACCCGAGTTGGAACGCAATACTTCGTGGCTACTCTCACCAGGCACAGACTCCGCTGAACCACCTCGTACCGCAAACCACGACGGCAGCGCCACCAGGGCCAGCAGCATTAAAACCAGTAACGGATAGTGTAGCCTTTTCAACGTGTGTCCCCACTGACTCTGCGCCGCTCATTGCTGTCTGTTGAACGCGTAGCAGACTGCTTTCGTTGTTCAGACTTTGACTGGCCTTTATTCAATCTTAATCCGATTGAAGCAGCGCCGGAACGTATTGAAGATACCTTGGAGCGACAGAGCATCACCATTAGAAAGGTCAGGAATGCACCAACAAAGAACGGCCTCTTCGATACACGGTTCGGCTCTACCGACAGGCTAAAGTCAGCATCTGGAACAGTGGAACTCTCGTCTCCATCGATAACTACCTGGTATGTATCGGGTTCATCGATACGAACAAACCAGCTAAAGATTCGTTTTGATTCGGACCAGGGGCCATCACTGTCTACTCCGGTCTCGTGCCAGAACTCAAGGTACTTTGAATAGACTGCTTCGTTGTCGCTGTTGTGCAGCGCTACATCTACTCCAAACCAGCTATTGTTGCGCAATCCTTTGATCGATCCACGCAGGTTCAACAATTGCCCTTCAGACACAGCAGGCAGATCGAGTATTGCAACCTGTTTGTCTGCACTCGACAATGGCACAGTCTGCTCCGTACGCTCCCCGCCCCGATCAAAGTAAAGATAAGCTGCTGCTAACAAGGGAAGGGCTGTCAGTAGCAATCGCATGGAGTTTCTCCACCGCTTGCTCTCATGCAGTGCAGAGTTTTTGTTCAGGCCTTGCATAACGGTGTCGTGCGGTATCATGCGCGAGCGAAAAAACTCGATTTCGCGTATCTCGCCATTTAACAAGCGCGATTCAACGCTATTGAAATAGCGCTTTTTCGAAGCGTTACCACGCTTACCTGATCCGCCTTTCGCTGCCCCCGCAGATGCAGCTCCATCCGATCGCTTATCAACCCTGCTGTGTTTGGTTTCAGCACTGTTGTGGCGTTCGCCCTCACGAGGTTGATAACTGAACTCGCCGGCGGCGAATTCCAGAGTCCAGGAGCCATGCTCAAACTGCTTGTTCTTATCGTCAGGTAATTCCGGGTTCTGTGGAATATGTTTTTCGGACCAGTAACGACGATGTCCATCATCGATCAACCAGGCGAGCTCGCGCTGCTCATTGAGCATCCACCAGTTGGTATAACGCGAATATCTTGAAACCCAGCCATCCTCGCCGTCATATTCTCTGACCCTGCCACTGAACAATTGCACCCCAATTGCCTGCCAGCGCTTTCCTTCAAACGTAAAGAAGTCACCTATGGTGAAGTTCGCTTCCAGGTCAATTGAGTTATTCCATCGCTCAAGCGCAAAGTCAGCTGCCGGATGTTGCGCATCGCAACCACAATATTGACAGATGATATGCACGGTCTCTGGCGATTGTTTGGATAGACCGCTGCCACAATTGAGACAGCGAAAAACCACCGCCAGATCACGGTTCAGGACTTTAACATCGTCCAGCAACTTGTCACTCAGGCGCTGCTTGATCTGTTCAAGCTCGTTGTGGAACCCCGGATGACGCAGTTGCAGATCGGGTATTGCCTGCAGCGCTGCTTGCTCGTGGCCCGCAGCAATGTGCTGTTGCAGCGTGTTCAGCACCTTGTCAGGATGAAGCTTTGCCAGTCGACGAGAAAGTTGCATTGATTAATTTCGCCAGATCGACGCCCGGGACATAGCAACAGCGCCATATATCGCCCCGTCTGCAGGTCTGGTATTAACGCAGGTGGAATGTGTTATCTCGAAGAGCACGCCAATCATAGGTTGCACGCAGAATAGTCAGGATATGCCGGGTATTTTATGGTGTTCACTGCCGGGCAGTTGCATTTTTTTATCATTATTGATCCCAGGCAAAATCATCACCGGCAATAACACGGCTCTGAGTAATGTGGACGTCGTGGCCACTGGCTTCAATTGAATACTTTCGTCCACCGGAAATTGCATCAATACAGGTGACCTGTTCACCGGGAAAAACAGCTGCCGGCAACGAACCCTCAGTACCGGCAATTTCTGCCTGCAGACATTCGGTAACGAACCAGCTGTCTCCATTGACGACGAGCTTTTCACCGGGCTTTGCCCGGGCCGG
>CAYMVV010000172.1:0-6908 GCA_964393885.1 uncultured Granulosicoccaceae bacterium
TTATTCCCGACGTAGCTTCAATAGCACTTCCAATTTTTCCATAAATGGCTCAAATAGTCGCTCCAAAGCAGGGGTTGCTAAATGATTTTCGTCAAAAAAGAGTTGCTCAAGTTGTCCACTTTCTCTAGGCTGTTGTATCACGGAGTCACACACTGACCCGGGGCAGAGCAGCTCCATTGGATTCCACAGAAATACATGGGGATCTTCCTTTGTCACCGTGGTCATACTTTGTATGACTGGCTCGGCGTACTTGAGCATAATCGCCTTTCCCACTTGGCGGGGTGAACCGCAGAGTTTGCTCGACTCGTTGAACCAATCCATACATCGATAAGCGGGTGATCCAAAAACAGGTTTCGGATGCTCCAGCAATATCAGCATACCCTTTTCAATAAAAGGAGCTAAGGCAGCTTGCCACTGTTCAACTCCGATATCGTAAGCGGTTGTCGTTACATAGCTCGGTGACTGGTTTGTACGCCATTTCTCAGGCATACCGTTAATGCGACCACCGGGCAAATACAAGATGTCTCCTGGCCTGGCTAGTGCCAGCACGTCCTGTTTTGAGGCTGAATGGAATGCTGAGCAGTGACCCGCGTAATTCTGATTCGCCGCGTAACTATCCGGATAAGGGCAACCGCCAGTGGAGTAAGTGATAATGTCCAGGGGGATGCGTGTTGCAACTGTTCGAAATAAGCGCCTGTGGGTCCAGGCGTGCGAATCCCCCAAAGTGAAGAGTGTTCTATTGCGGCCAGCCGAATCAGGACAATTCGCAGTGAATACGGTTCGCTGATATTTCGATGTATCTACAGGGCTAGTGGTCGCGAATGGTTCGAATTTTATATCGCTTGTACAGTCTCCTGTCTCAACATTCTGCAGAGCATCACTCGTGGGGAGCCAGAGTGACCCGTCTGCAGCTGCGCTAAATGACAAAGCGGGTTTGAAAATATAGAGGGTGTGAGCCACACAGGCACCAATTGACACACAAACAATACCAGCAGCAATTGTGGTACGAGCAGGAGCATGCTGAAGATGTTTGATCCAGCGCAGTTCAACCGAGTGATACGACCATACTGATAGTATTGCGACTAATATCAGAGCGAGAATTGTCGCACTTGGGGTATCCAGCCCGACTGTCCAGTGCGCCAGCATGAAGACGGGCCAATGCCAGAGATAGAGTGAAAAGGATATGCGACCCAAATAGCGTGCTGTCCCGGATTCAAGAATAGTACGCAGCGGGCGAAGCTGATTGTGTGTCTTCTCGCCAAGAAAAGAGTAGATTAGAGCGATCGTACCGACTACCGCAACCAAAGCCCAAGGCATCGGAAAATTCGATTTATCCGCGAACAGGAATCCAATCAGCAACAGCGTCGCGCCCGCAAGCCCTACAATGCATCCTCCCCCTTTCGGTTTGACTACGTCGAATTCGTAGTAAGGGCTCTTTATACAGTATTGATAGAGCAGTACTCCGGCTGCAAGCTCCCAAAATCGTGTTGCGATAGAGTAGAAAGCAAACTTAGGATTTTCGCTCGTGTAGTAGAACGCCAGCGCAAAAGATGCAATGGCTCCAACGGCGAACAAACAAACTGATAACTTCGCTTTGCCGCCAGATGATACGTTTATCCACGGGTAAAAAAGCAGAGGGAAAACCAGGTAGAACTGTTCTTCGATACTCAGAGACCAGGTATGCAGAAATGGGTTCGCTCCACTAATTGCGGCGAAGTAATCTTGAGTGCTTGAATCCAGATAGATATTGCTTAGTCCAAGAAACGCAAACACGCCAGTTCTCGACATCGTTGGATCGGTTTGCGCGGCTGGAATGAACAAAGTACTAAAAAGCGTGGTGACAATTAAACAAACGATTAGCGCAGGAACAACCCTGGCGATACGTCGTGTGTAAAAATACGATACAAAATTTCCAATCGACGGGTATTGACGACCAGATAGAGAATGGCTTATGACGAAACCGGAAATAACAAAGAAAATGTCAACCCCGATAAAGCCCCCTGGCAAGTAAGCTGGATTAAGATGAAATAGTATGACACTGATGACTGCAACAGCTCGCAAGCCTTCGATGTGGCGAAAAAAATGTTTTGTGGTGGTTTTAGCGGTGTTTTCTTCTTTCGCGGCAACGTTTACGTACGACCGGCTAGTTTCCACTTTATGTTTTGCAAGAGAGTTAGTACGACGGCGTCGCGTTTTGCCTGGCTCTTTATTCGGTACCGGCTCTCTGGTTGGTTTTGAAGGCTTGGTTAGACTACTACTTATTAGTCTCCTTTTACTCTTGCTGATCTTCTGAGGAGTGCCATTCGCCAGCCGATGTTTTATTAGCGTAGTTCGTACAACAAAAAGTACAAAAAGGAAGTAAAGCAACTCGAATATCATGAAATTCAGAAACAATGAACAAGCAAAAATCCCAAGCAGTGCTGATACGAGCATGTCGCCTGAGTGTTTGGAAAATTCACGTAGATTCAGTCGGGAACCGTCAGACCTCGCTATGTGAATATGATTTAGTAAATGTCTGTTTTTCAGTTCTACTCTAAGTTGTATTGCCACAAACAAGAAAAGTGCAAGATACATGGTACCGGCGGCTATCCCGGCGCTGGTTGTGAATTCAAGGAATGTGTTGTGCGTATTGCAAGGTTTGCCAGTGCACTCTATACCGCGTGTGTTTACATACGGTGTGTAACTTAATTGCTCCAGCTGAAATCTACCAGTCCCGATGCCGGTCCACAGATTTTTTTTAATAATTTCAAAAGCTACTGACCAAATAGTTTGCCTCACATTTATGCTGCTTGCATCCTGAGTTTCTGCGTAGGTAGCAAGTGTGTCATTGTATCTTTCGATTACCGTTTGACCCTGAACTGCCAGAACTGTTAAAAACAATAGCACTACAGCCACGCCAGTTTTTTTCGACTTTGAGCGAATACCTATATAGAGTACTACGACGACTGCAGCGAACAGTCCTCCTCTTGATCCTGTCAAATAGAAAGCGTGTAAGATAGCATATAAAGAAAAATAACAAACAGCTTTAACCCAAAGGCTGTTATTTGTTAAAGAGAGGTAGTAAACCACTGGAAATCCAACAACCAGAACTGTGGCAAACACATTTTCATCTTTATAAATTCCTGGACCAGCAAACCTCTCTAAAGTATCGTTTGATACGATTTGAGATATACCAACATCAGAGAAATGGAGAACATGAAACCAAACAGTGAGGAGTATAACTGAAGCTGCCAAAACAAGGATCAACGAGTAAAGTTGAAACCAGTTTTTCAGTACTAATAAGGAGATCAAAAAGAATATGATCATTTTATTAAAATACTGGACTATAGAATCGGGATAAAGGGTGCCGACGAACACCTCATCTGATTTTAAGTCTGCGGTATAATGAGAAAAATTGACGAGTAAAAACAGACCTATTACAAGTAATGGCACAGCCTGCTTTAGATTTGAAATCCAAACATCGTTACTTTTGATCGTGATTGCTATACCCAATACCGTCGTAGTGGCTACTATTAGTGATATACGATAGGCTTCAAACGGCTCTGGCCAAATATACTCGGGGTGTACTATTGCGAGCGCATAGTAAAATGCCAGGCCCAGCCATGGCTTTCGTACCACCGCTATAAAAACAATAAGGGCTACTGCATACCCTGCTGGCTGTAGAATTCCGTTCATTTAAGCACTTATAAGTCCGTTTAAAGCAACCTGACGACTAGTTAATTAGATTTACATTTTAGTGCATTCAGGTATGGAGTGTACGCGCGTAATTTTAGCCTAAAATGATAATAATTCGCGAAATAGATGGACATCAATTTCCGAAGTATAGGATGCATATAAGCTATTTTTCGCTATCACCAGCACTAGCCGACGCGCTGCATGGGTCGGTCTGACCACCCTGTTTCGCCGAATTTCCATTACTCGCACACTGTTCTGCAGAGTTTCACCTGCTGCACTGTGAAATATACCCTAAATTCCCGGTTCCTCACACCCAACTGGGAATACCGCGCCTACCAGCTAAGCAATTCTATGCCAGCGACGCAATCACTGAACTCGATTTTACACAAATAACCCAAACGACGGTGGCGCTCGACTCGCTGGAAGGTCTCCCGACTGCTGTATATTACACCTCTGCTTTGCCTCCACGCGAACCATTAATATTAATGGCCACCTTAACCTCCGCTTGCTCTACGTATACCGCTCATAGTTTGAACCCAGTGCTGTTTGTGAAATTTGAAACCAAGCGTATCCGTATCCGCCGAGACTTCCTATTAGGGATTACCCTAGTTCGAGCGTAGGCACGCCCGGAAATGGCATCAGTACCACATAGAAATGTGCGTATCACACATCGAGAGACACAATAATAGTAGTGAGTAGCATGGGTCGGTCTGACTGACCACCCTATTTCGTCGAATTTCCATTACTCGCACACTGTTCTGCACAGTTTCACCAACTGCACTGTGAAATATTGCCCAAATTCCCGGTTCCTCACACCCAACTGACAATACCCCGCCTGCCAGCCAAGCAACTCTATGCCAGCGACGCAATCCGTGAAATCGATTTTACACAAATAACACAAACGGCGGCGGCGCTCAACTCGCTGACAAACTGATGGAAACCTACATCAGAGATTTGGTTCTTTACGAACATCAAGTCGATACCGTAATCTATGCGATGCACGCTGACGGGCATCCTAAAAAAGCCGTGCTACTTTGCGATAGAAATTGGCCAGTGTAGTTATATGATGACAAACGTCGGGTTAACTTCGGACCAGGCTACAGGCACACGCCCCATTAAACCGTCGCCAAACAACTCTTTCAGATTCATTTTTTCAAGATGCTGTTTGGTTCGGTTTCTCCGGGGTGGAATGTTGCCCAAAATGCAATGCTTTGCAGATTTACATCCTCGACCCAGTTAACCGAGCAGGTAAGGTTGGTTTGAATAGCTACTTTTGCAACGTGATCGAGGTGACTTAGCCCAATCATAGCTCCGATAACAAGTCATTTATCGTAAGACTCTCCACGCAGGTTTCTGCCAGGTTCCAGTCACAGCGGGTTTCCCATTCATCAAAATTTCGACGCCAAAGGGTTCGATATGCATGGCTTAGTCACTCTGTTCAGCTAAATTGTGCACGGTAAGTGATAAAATAGTGATTCGGATGGTTGAAAATAACTTCTCGTTACGGTAGTGCCAATCATACAGCAACAACGTTCAAATCGACTTTTAATAGGGGTTTCCCATGATTCCAGAACTACGTTGTCATTATTCAACAATAAGTGCTAAAGAGTTAATACCCAAAGTCCTCCCCGACTATTGTATTGAACCGGTAATCGATTGCTTATTCTGGGAACGAGGAACTAATGATACTTATCAAGTGCGCTGTAAGAACGCGCGTTACTCCCTGCGTATTTATCGCCATGAGATTTATCCTCGCGATGAAATCGACTTCGAGGTAGACGCACTAAATTATTTGCACGAGAACGGGTTTCCGGTAGCTTTCCCCATTGCACGTAAATCAGGTGAATATGTAACTGAAATTATGGCGCTGGAAGGCTTGCGCTATGTATTGGTAACCGCATTTATTGACGGCAAGCCACCTGAATACGAATCAATTGATGATTCCAAACTATTTGGTCGATCATTGGCTGAACTGCATCAGGTATCTCAGAGGTTTACATCAACGCACAAGAAGAAAACTCTAGATGTTAACAACTTAATCGACGATTCACTCGTTACAGTCAAACCCCACCTATCTCACCGACCCGATGATTTATCGTATTTATTGAAAATTGCCGAGCAGGCGAGCGCCGCGGTTGAACAGGTAGGCGACGACGCTATGGACATCGGTTTTTGCCATGGCGATATACATGGATACAACGCGCATCTGAACGATGGCGTGCTAACTCATTATGATTTTGAAGAATGTGGGTTTGGCTACCGAGTGTATGATCTCGCTACATTCAAATGGAGTTTTTCTTCCAGAGATTCTGGCGCTGATCATGGAACCGCCTTTCTAGATGGGTATCAGTCCGTGAGAAAGGTAAATGATGCTGATCTTCGACTTCTTGATACTTTCGTACTCATCCGTCAAGTCTGGTTAATCGCTTTTCACATGCGCAACGCGGAAGACTTCGGCCATGGTGTAACCAGCGATGACTATATTGATTACCAGTGGAAAAAACTTCGTAAATTTTCGGAAAACGTTTGAGACAGTTATTTTTTTCGTAAATCCACCACACGCCGCGTCTTACCTTGTGAACGCTCAATGCTTCCAGGCTCTTACCTCACCTGTTATTAATCACTTCACTCTGTGCCTGATAAGTGGACATTTAAAATATGTGACTTCAACCAAGAAGTTCGTTTTATTATGAATGAAGTATTGCCGAATAACTGATGGCTAGTTTTAGAGCTGGGAAAGCTCGGGTTTTCCCTAGTACCAATCATTCCATCAATCAAATACAGTGAGATTAGATTACAGACGACATTTGCCCACAATCTGAGGATGAGCGAAATGCCAAGCTTTCCACCTTCAAATTACTATTACCGCCCATCACCTATCCCGAGCCAGCCGGAACCGCCGACACAAGTAAGCAGTCCTGCCCATGCAGACTTTCTTGCCAGAAACGCTAGCCCGTTCGGCAATGGTTTTGGTCCGGGTAGCAATAGCCTTAACGCCAGAGAAAAATAGGGGTCAGGTGCGTTATGTAAAATTCAAATTAGTGACTCGTCACTGGTAAGGAATAGTAGCTTTATCCATTTAGTCGTCCTCTGCCTCATTCGATTTTTGTTTACTTTTCATCACTGCCGCCCCAACCAAAGCACCAAGAGCGCTTGCTCCAATCAGCGCCGCTCCTTGAGAGAAAAATAGGGGTCAGGTGCGTTATGTAAAATTCAAATTAGTGACTCGTCAC
>CAYMVV010000172.1:7008-9782 GCA_964393885.1 uncultured Granulosicoccaceae bacterium
GCCGCCCCAACCAAAGCACCAAGAGCGCTTGCTCCAATCAGCGCCGCTCCTTGAGCAACTCGCTTGTCGATGTCTTTTGATGTGCTAACGATAACATCTTGTTTTTTCAAGCTTCCCAGGGCTTTCTCAGACTCCTGAATTACCACTGAGGGCTTTATTTGGAGGTAATTTGCAGCCTGAAACAGTTGCTCAACGCTCAAGGCGCTCTCGCCGCGCTCTATTCTGGACCAGGTTGATTGGTTGACCCCGGCAGCTTTGGCTAGTGCTGCCTGCTCAACCTTCATCTCCTTCCTGATTCGCACCAACACACTTCCGACGATGGCCTGATAGGTGGTTTCTGGGTTCAGTTTCACAGTTTGTTTCTCTCGCTTCACCAATAATGCATCACATGCATATATGCACTACGGCCATATATGCATTTTCTTGAGTTAATCAATCTGGAGTGGAAAGAAATGGAGTCGTTCAAAATAACCTACATTGGCGGGATTGGAAGAGTAACCGGGTCGTGTACCCTTGTTCAGCACAACCAAAACAAGTTCTTAATTGACTGCGGCATGATTCAGGGGGAAGCACATGCAGACCATGAGAACGAGCAACCCTTCCCGTTTAATCCCCAGGATATTAAATACGTTATATTAACTCACGCTCATCTCGATCATTGTGGTTTGTTGCCAAGATTGGTAGCAGAAGGATTTAATGGAAAGATCTACTGCTCTAACGCCACGAAACTGCTTGCGATCGAAATACTGGAAGACTCCGCGCGGATCAGCAAGCTCTACCATAGAAATGATATTGAAAAACTGAAGTTTGAAAGTCTCGACCAGAGGGATGGATTTAAGTGGGGGAAACTGGTTCCTATAGATAATAACCTGATGCTGGCTCTATATCACTCTGCGCATATACTGGGTGCGGTTTCCGCATGTATTGCAGATAAAGTAAGCACTGACAGTATATGGTTCTCCGGGGACGTTGGGCGTAATTGTCGGGAAGAAATGCTACAGCCGCTTCTCAAGTATCGACAGAGTCCCGATTACCGCAATAAGCTGGTTGTTTGTGAATCAACATATGGTGCTAAACCGTCGTCAGAAAAACTCCGTGGATTTAACGAAAGGCAAGAAAATTTTAAGCACATTCTCGAGGAGACCCTGATACAAAAACGCGGTAACGTTGTAATACCAGCGTTCAGTATGCAAAGGACACAGGATGTTCTGACTGATCTCTATTTGCTACTGCAGAAAAATCCTTCCATGTGTAACGGAATTTCCGTCGTCTGCGACTCTCAGTTGGCTCGGAAAATCTCCAAAATATACGCATCAGAGTTATTTTCTTGCCAGATGAAAGATGGCGAAAAGAACTATAAGTACCTTAATCCTGCTCTATTGGATCAAATGTCTTCTGATCCCGAAAATGGTGTTCGTCAGCTACGCGATATATTCAGCTCAAACCGTACGTCAATTGGTCAGCATTATTTCTATTGGAAAAAATCTTGCGCTGCGTTCGAAAAACCTGCTGTCTATATTACCTCATCTGGAATGTGCTCCGCTGGTCCTGTGCTTAAACATCTGTCCCGCCGACTACGAGACGAGAGAAACACTATAATTTTAACTGGCTATCAGGGGCAGGGTACGGTTGGCAGCAAGTTGATTAGTATCAGAGACGGCTTACAACTGGAAGATAAGCCACTTCACAGTGAGATCGAAATTAGACCTGGTGAGGTTAAAGCCAGGATAATGAAGGTGGACGATTATTCAGGGCACGCAGATTCAAATGGTCTGCTTGATTACTTGTTCAATAAAGAAAAAGGATATACTTCTCCCGAAATACACCTGAATCACGGTGACGATCAAGCTCGCAGGCAGTTGAAGGACTCAATTAAGAAACACTCTGATGAGCTAGAAGTGAAGTTTCCGGGAAAATTCATTCAACCGACGGTTTGCATACCAGAGCGCAACTCAACTTACACGCTCACGAATGGTAAAGTTGAACGCGTTGAACAGGAAGCACAAGGTGCAGACGTACTTAGTGAAGTGCTAAATCAGCTGCGATCAATCGATAAAAGACTAGCCATAATCGAAGCCAGTATCACCAATCAGGTAATCCCGGAAGCCGGGTTGACACCACAAAAGAAACGTAACAAGACAGAGAACTCAAGACAACCAGATTTCAAGGTCAATCGTGACGTTCAGAAATCAATTAAGAACCCCGGAAATACCGTATTCAGGACTACGATCGACTACAGTGCCAATTTCTCAACCGACAGCGATCTCCTTAACGAGATTTGTCAAAGACATCCCGCGATAACACAGGCCAGAATGAGTGAACAAGACGCAATTGGCATGAACGTCGTCTATGGTAGTTATGTTATTTATATACGAGACGAGTTCACTCACTCTGGCTCTGGACAGTACAGCGGTAATCAAAGCGGCTGGACTGAAAAAGAAACAGTGGGTGAAATGATACACCTGATCAGCACCATTGATGTAGCGCGCACGCCTGTAACTCAATTCACATTTGGTTGCGGGCGAGGTAAGTCCTACAGCAAGCCCCGATACACGGATCAGTATCTCAACATCCAGAGAAACCCTGACGGTAGCATTAGTATGATCTGATGCGTAATGTGGCGGCACTTTGTATCTGCCTGAATATAGTTACTCAAGGTGATACCACGAGAGACTGTATTTGTAACTGTGTAAACGCCCATGATTCTTTAATCTATTACAGGAAGAATCATGGAAACACTAGACTTGAACGATGACGAACTCAAAGCGTTAGGC
>CAYMVV010000173.1:0-9541 GCA_964393885.1 uncultured Granulosicoccaceae bacterium
TTTATGTTTCCACTGTTCTGGTTTGCATTAACAGCAATTAAGCCGCGCCGGGCAATATTTGATAAAGATCAGGTAGTCTGGTTTGATTTCATCCCCACCACCGAGAGCTTTTTAACAGTCTGGTTTGGTCCGGGTGCCTTTTCGATAAGCGATTCGATGTTGTCTTCGATCGTTATTGCAACGGGGTCTACCGTTGTTGCGCTGCTCGTTGCTGTACCGGCGGCGTTCAGCTTGTCGCGCATGGGTTTTCGCGGGCGCCACTGGCTATTGGCGGGTTTTCTGTCACAGAGGTTTCTGCCGCCCATTGCTATCATTATTCCGCTGTTTTTTGTGTTTCATAACCTGGGACTACGAGACACCTATACAGGAATGATTTTGGCTCATGCCGTGATCAACACGCCGCTGGCTGTGCTGATGATGAAATCATTTTTTGATGATATCCCCCGAGAAATCGACGATATGTCATTTATAGATGGCGCCAGCAGGATTCAGTCTTTTTGGTACATCCTGCTGCCGACAGTGCGTGGCGGCATTGCGGCCACAGCTGTGTTATGTTTTATATTTTCGTGGACTGAATTTTTATTGTCGGTTTTTTTGACAAGCTCGATCAGAACAATGCCAGTTAGAATTTCCCTGTTTGATGCAGGATCACAGATCAACCTGATTGCAGCATCAGGCACATCAGCAATTATCCCCGGCTTCATTTTTATATTGCTGGTACAAAAATATCTGGTGCGCGGTTTGACTATGGGCTCGTTAAAATAACCCTTCAGTCAGTTAGCTTCTGCGAATTCGTACAACCTTCATAATCTCGAAATCCATCCCTGCAACCTGTTCTGTATGCGGATAGTAGGTCAGGTTGACGGATGCACCTTCGATATTGAGGTATTTCTTCTTACGGCTGAATTTGAAAGGCACATCATAGCCCTGCAACATCAACGTGTTTTTAAACCATTCACCACTTTCACGCTGCACATGGCTCAGTACTTTAGCTGCATCTAGCTGATTGAGCTTCGCATTTTTCTTTAGTAGTTTGTTAACATCAGATTTCATACGTTCGGATACTTCGGAATTTGTATTGTGTTTTGATTCTAATAGTATCGACTGCTGTCACGCTGCGTTAGCGATTTGCAGTCCCAACAGCCTTCTGCAGTTCAACTCTTCGTGCCATGCTCTCGGGTGGCCAAATGTCCTCGATTACAAAATACTCGTCGAATGACGGTACATCATGCGGTAACCTGACCCACGGTTGCTTTGTTGAGGTGTAAATATGCACGTCAGGTGGAAACAGGTCGGGATTCTCCAGCGTGCCGACACGAACAAAGCGAACAACCGCGCCCAGTCCGCTGCTCATGCCGAGGTAGTTGCTCCAAAGGGTAATCTGGCATTTTGTACATCGCGCAAACAGTTGACCAGCACCACTCGCGGAGGGAACCAGGATTTCAGCCACCTCTCCACTGGTCGTTTTAATCCTGTCTGCCTCGATCAGTGCGTTGGTAGCAAATGAAGCACCGCTCTCGCGCTGACAGTATCGGCAGTGACAGCCATGCACAATCATTGGTCTGCAGGCCATTTCATAGTGTACGTGCCCGCATGCACATCTGCCTTTGAATGGGCCACTGTGTTCAGTCATGCTTTCATTCCCGGAAACTTGCCGTGTACGCTGATCACGCGTGGCCTGCTTTGTAGAAAATCAGTTAGTCTGTTGCTCTGAATGCCACCTGCGGTAGCGATGTTTACAGTAGCACCACGATACAAGTTGCGCAATTTAAGCAGATGCATGCGATAAAGCCTGCGAAAGCGGGTTCACTGAAGCCTAATTCTGCAGATGATCTCTGACGCCGCAGGGTGTACTGTTACGGGTAAGACAAAGGAGTCCAATATGCCTGAACAGGAAAGGTGTGTCATGATCACCGGAGCAGCAGGCGGCATAGGCGTTGAGCTGGCTCGTCGTCTTGCCGCAGATGGATGGCGTTTGCATTTGTGCGATGTCAGCGGTGCTCGACTCGAGGATATGTGTAGGTTTTTACCGCAAAACACTACGTTAAGCGAAAGTGCGCTCGACACACCGCAAGCCTGCTCCTCGGCACTACCTGACTCGCCTGAGAATATCGATGCGCTGGTCCACCTGGCCGGTATATTCGAGTTTCATGATCTCGATGCGCAAGGTCGTGAGGTTTACAATCGTACGTTCCAGCACAATGCGATCAATGCCTATGATCTGTCGGCCGCGATCGTGCCGAGAATGTCGAAGGGTGGGCGCATTGTATTTACCTCATCACTGGCCTTCAATCGCGGTGCACCGGATAACATTTCGTATACCATGGCCAAAGGGGCACTGGTTGGACTGACGCGGGCCTTGTCCAGAAAACTTGCACCGCAAGGTATTCTGGTGAACGCAATCGCGCCCGGGCTCATTGAAACACCGATGCTTAGAACGGTAATGTCACAAAGAGACGAAGACGCATCGGCTGCTAGTGTGCCGCTGGGCCGATTTGGCAGGCCCGGCGAGGTCGCTGGTGTGCTGGCCTTTTTGTTGTCTGATGATGCGACCTATATAACCGGACAATTGATTAATGTGGATGGCGGGTTAGTCAACTCCTAGGGGCGCTACATACAAATGCATACCATTACAGGCCGATTGAATCGATGACAAGTTTAATAAAGGCGAAGGCACTAAGCCGCATTAAGCCCTCTGCCACTATCGCTATCACAGAACTTGGCAGAGAGTTGCGTGCCGAAGGGCGAGACGTTATTTCACTGAGTATTGGTGAGCCGGGGTTTGATACGCCTGAGCATGTAAAGGAGGGGGCTCGGCAGGCGATGCTGCGAGGTGAGTCTAAATATAGCCCGATTGGCGGTATCTCTGAACTGAAGTCCGCTGTAAGAAAAAAGTTCCAGCGCGAGAACCAGCTCAAGTACACGGACAAAGAAGTGACCGTCAGCGCTGGAGGCAAGCAAGTGTTGAATAACATGTTTTATGCAACGCTGAACACGGGTGATGAAGTCATTGTTCCCGCCCCCTACTGGCTGGCTTATACACAGTCTGTGCTGCTCTATGATGCCAGACCGGTGATCGTAAATACCTCACAGGAAAATGGTTTTAAAATCACACCGGACGCGCTGCAGGCTGCTATTACAGCGAAAACCAAATGGCTGGTTATCAACAGCCCGGGCAATCCAACCGGTTCAATCTACACGCGAGCAGAACTACAGGCGCTTGCGGAGGTATTGCTGATGCACCCGCATGTGTGGATCGTATCGGATGATATGTATGAACACCTGATTTATACCGATGAACCCTTTTTCACACTGGCACAGATAGAGCCCCGGTTGCGCAGCCGCACCTTAACTGTTAACGGGGTTTCAAAGGCCTACGCAATGACCGGCTGGCGAGTGGGTTATGCCGGTGGTCCTGCCGAACTGATACAGGCTATGGAGTTGGTGCAAAGCCAGACCACGGTAGGCACCAGCCGCATTTGTCAGTGGGCTGCGGTCGCCGCCCTCAACGGGCCGCAGGATTCACTCGAACAGAATCTTGCAATCTACCGGCAGCGCAGATCCCGACTGGTGGACGGTCTGAATGCTATTGAGGGCGTTGAATGTCTGCAACCCGATGGTGCGTTCTATGCCTATCCCTCCTGCGCGTCATTCATCAATGGCACTACCCGCAGTGGCCAATTGATAGAGAGTGATGTTGATTTCTGTATGGCGTTGCTTAAGGAGGAGGGGGTGGCGACAGTACATGGAACGGCGTTTGGCAAAAGCCCTCACTTTCGTGTGTCCTACGCGGCGGCTGATAACGAATTACATCAGGCGCTCGAACGCATCGCATCGTTTTGTAACTCTATCAGCAGAGGGTGAGTTCAGATTACTGAAATCAGAGGACAGAGGACGGCTTGGTTTTTGGCCTTCTTCAAAAACGAAAGCCTCGGCAGGGAATGTTCTGTTAGCTGTGCAACAGCACACCGCTCGGCGGGGCGTACTCTCCCGGTGAAGGCAATAAATCGAAGAAATAGTTTGGAAAGTCCGGTTAAAAGAACGACACTCGAGGTGCTCGGTGGTAAGCACCGCCACATTTATCGCCAACTAACAGGTATGCCTGGTTAGTTAACCATCTATTCAACAGGTATCGATCTCGATGAATAAAACAGTTGTTGTCACTGGCGGCACGCGGGGTATTGGTGCTGCTGTATCGCGTGTATTGTTCGCTGCAGGATGGCATGTGATAGCAGCGTCGGTATCCCGGGCCGAGATCGATGCATTCGACGGACCTGCTGAGATTGATCTTCGTTTACTGGATGTTACAGATGATACCTCGGTGAATACGCTGTTCGGCGGGCTTGCCAGGCTTGATGCGCTGGTCAACTGCGCCGGTATACTGCAACGTGGCGCAGAGTACGATCTGGCCGTTTTCCAGAAAGTCATTGACGTAAACCTGACCGGAACCATGCGTTGCTGTGTTGCTGCACAACCATTACTGGTTCAGAGTAAGGGTACAATAGTCAACACCGCTTCAATGCTGAGCACCTTTGGCGGGCCGTTGGTGCCTGCCTACTCTGCATCCAAAGGGGGCGTTGCACAGTTGACCAAGGCGCTGGCCGGTAAATGGGCCGAGGACGAAATTCGTGTCAATGCAGTCGCACCGGGCTGGATTGAAACTGAAATGACTCAGGGGCTAAGAGAGGCTCCGGAGCGCAGCGATGCCATATTGAATCGCACACCAATGAAACGCTGGGGCAAAGCGGAAGAAGTGGGCAATGTCGTGAAGTGGCTGTTATCAGATGATGCCAGTTTTGTTACCGGGTCGATCTATCCGGTGGACGGCGGGTACAAGGCAATTTAGCCAGGAGCAAAAAAGCTATGACTGAAAAAAAAGAATATGACGCACGGACTCCCTATCAACTGCCTTTCCCGAAAGACGCCCTGTCTGAAATAGTAATCCCCGATGCGATTCCCGAAGACGAGCGCCTGTGGGTGCCGCAGGCTGAAAACGTGTGGTTTCGACCGTTGTGCCTGAATCGCTCACAAGGCTACTGGATGAATCTGCTGAAGGTTACACAATCGGGGGTGCTTTCACGTCACCGTCACCCGCAACCGGTACACGGGTGGGTATTAAAAGGGCGCTGGCACTATCTGGAACACGACTGGATGGCAGAGCCGGGGTCGTATGTGTACGAGCCACCTGGTGAGACACATACTCTGGTAGTGCCTGAAGGCGTGGATGAGATGATTACCTATTTTCAGGTCAACGGTGTGATGTGCTACGTGGATCCGTGGGGAGAGGTTTTGGGATATGAGGATGTATTTACCAAAATCGATCTATGTCGCGCGCACTATGCCGAGGTCGGTCTGGGTGAGGACTTTGTTGAACAGTTTATCCGCTAGCCCACAAGGTCCGCAGGTAATGCCGCAACTGTTCGATAGTTACGTGTTTCTGTCTTATTCGCTTGTGGTCTCGGCTTTTGATTAGCCTGCATTGATAACCCGGCTTTCCTCTCAGGCCTTTGCGGGTCATCGGCAGGCCACTACTGATCATCGGCAGGCCTTTGCGGGTCATCGAATAGCGGGTCACCGAATAGCGGGTCATCAAATAGTCGCGATCGTCTGTGCGCACTGATTCTCGATACGCTGCAACGCCGGCGCTGCTGGTGTTGTTCTTTTGCCTGATTATGACTGCGTTCAGCCGTGGAGCCGGGGAGTCATTCACGGTTTTTCTGTTGCCACTCAGTGAACATTTTCACTGGGAGCGCGCGGCCGTCGCGTCCGTTTATTCCGTATACATGGTGGCCCTGGGTATTGGTTCCCTGATCGCGGGTCTGGCATTCGATCGTTACGGCGCGCGACTGAATTACCTGGTGGGCTGCGGTCTGCTGGCGATTGCCTACGGCTTGGCCGCCAGACTCGACAGCCTGTGGCAGTTTTATCTGGTGCTGGGTGTGTGCGGTGGCCTCGGGGCGGCCATGGTTGGCATCATTCCCTCCCAAAGTCTGATCTCCAGATGGTTTGACCAACGGTTGTCTACCGCGTTGTCGATTGCCTATGCCGGTCAGGGTCTGGGCACATTGTTTATGGTGCCGGTGGCGCAACTGGCGCTTGAGCGTGTGGGATGGTCGCTAACCTATTCCATGGCAGGCCTGCTCTTTGTTGCCTTGTGGTTGCTGGTGGTGGTGATGCCCTGGCGTACTATTTCATCCGGTGCAGCAAATAACCCCAGAAAAGCCGTTAGCGGTAAACCGGTATCCGGACTGTCTCTGCGCGAAGCGTTGGGAACGCGCGCCTTTTGGGGTTTTTTTGGTATTTTCAGCTGTACTGCAATCGGTATATTCGGCATTAGCCTGCAAACCGTTGCCTTTCTGATTGAGCAGGGTTTCAGCGAGGTGCAGGCTGCTCTGGCATTTGGCATTGTCGGTATGTTGAGTTTCGCCGGCATGGCACTGACAGGCTTTGCTGCAGACTACTGGCCAAAACACCTGGTGGCCACCGTAAGCTACTCGCTGAGCTTTATAGGTATCGCCGCGCTGGCACTTCTGCAGTGGCAGCAAAGCTGGCTTTTACTCGGTGTATTTGTTTTAACGTTCGGATTATCTGCCGGGGCACGTGGTCCGATAATCACGACACTGATGGCAAAAAACTTTACCGGCAAAGGGTTGGCTTCAATTTACGGCGCTGCCAATCTGGGGCAGGGGATTGGTGCAGCCACCGGCGCATTCGGTGCGGGATTGCTGTATGACACAACGGGAGGCTACAATACCGGACTTGTTATTTGCTGCGTGTTTACCTTTTTCGGTGCCACGCTATTCTGGTTGATCCCGGAAATACGAAACGCTGACAGTGTGTAACAAAATATATACATATTATCTGACACATAGATATAGTTTGCCCACATTATTTGCTGGAGTGCTGCAAAAAATGCAGCACCCTGCTGCATAAATAGCAGACCGCTCTACTAACTTAACTGGTAGCCTCGTTATATTGTTGGTGACCTTATGCCTAAGGCTGTCTAGTGCCCCTGTCAGTGCGTCGTTCTGCTGACATTCGAATCAGTTTCTACCGCACTGCATTACCAGTTATCGCCTGTAAGTAGCTCGAACACCGAGACACTGATGGCCGTTAAAATCGTACTTAACTCATGAATATCGGGGACTTTGAATCATGAAAAGCAAATTAGAATATATCTGGCTCGACGGTTACAAGCCTACTCAGAGCCTGCGCAGTAAAACAATGGTCAGAAACGACTTTAGTGGCAAGCTTGAAGATTGCCCGATGTGGTCATTCGACGGCAGCTCTACCGAACAGGCGGAAGGTAATGATTCCGACTGTTTGCTGAAACCTGTCGCGATCATCCCTGACCCCGATCGCAAAGACAGCTTTCTGATCATGACGGAAGTACTCAATGCAGATGGTACACCGCACGAATCCAATGGCCGGGCCACTATCATCGAAGATAACGATGATTTCTGGTTCGGTTTCGAGCAGGAGTACTTCCTGATCAACACTGAGACTAATCTGCCGCTGGGTTTTCCGGCTAATGGTTTCCCGGGTCCTCAGGGTCCTTACTACTGTTCGGTCGGCGGTCGAAATGCCTATGGTCGAGAGATCATCGATGAGCATCTGGACCTGTGTCTTGAAGCAGGATTGAACGTTGAAGGGATCAACGCTGAAGTTGCTGCCGGTCAGTGGGAATTCCAGATCTTCGCAAAAGGCGCCAAGCGCGCTGGCGACGAAATCTGGCTGGGCCGTTACCTGATTGAGCGCACCGCCGAGAAATATGGTGTTGCGGTTGACTGGCATCCCAAGCCACTGGGTGAGACTGACTGGAATGGCTCCGGCATGCACGCCAACTTCTCGAATGGTCCTATGCGTGAGGCTGGCGATGAAGCCATCTTCAACAAGATATGCGAAGAGTTTGGCAAGAATATCCAGCGCCACATCAGCGTTTACGGAGCAGACAATGATCAGCGCCTGACAGGTGCGCATGAAACACAGTCGATCGATCAGTTCAGCTATGGCGTCTCTGACCGTGGAGCTTCTATTCGTGTACCGGTTGGTACAGTAGAAGATGGCTGGAAAGGTCGTTTGGAAGATCGACGTCCGGCGTCAAACGCTGATCCGTACAAGGTAGCTGCGGCAATTATCAAGACAACCACCGAAGCACTTGGCTAGTCAGTCAGCTAATTGAGTGTCGCTCGAGAGAGTTTGACACTTAAAGACAGCGTTGTTCAAAAGAAAGCCCCGCTTGATGCGGGGCTTTTTTATTGGTAGACAAGTTGTTCTTGCTTTAGATTACCAACCTAGGGTAAAGCCCGTTGTGTCACAGGGCAGCGTTCAAGGCTGACGTGTGACGTCAACCGAGTTGTGAGGCAGATCGGAGCAGATAGATCTGTCATTCGCGAAAAAAGCCCATAAGCTATAGTACAGTGAGTGAGAAAAAATATTGATGCGGAGTCATTGAGCAGGGTGAGGTGATATGAGCGAATATCCTAAATTCAAACTACCCGATAACCCGACGCTGGTCGTGGAGCAAACCGACAAGGCGTTGGCCAAAAAGCTCGATGTAAATTTTCGCTATGCCTACTTTAAAAAGATAGCGAAAGGCGGGAAATCACTGATTCAGTCGTGCAAGGATATGCATCTGAACCGGGTTATTTGCTACAAGTCTTTACTGCCGGAGTTTGCCGAAGACGAGATAGAACAAAAACGCTTACTGCGCGAGGCTCGTATAGCGGCGATCCTGCAGCACCCCAATACAGTGCCGACGTACGAGCTGGGGCGTGACAACAAGGGGCACTATTACTTCACGATGAAGCTGGTGCATGGTTATACATTAAGGGAGATTTTTGATTACAGGGAACGCTACGATCTTGGTCAGCTTGTCGACATCATTGTTCAGGTTGGTCACGCACTGGCCTGTGCGCATTCGCATGGTGTTATTCATCGAGATATAAAACCCGAGAATATTTTGATCGGCCCTTATGGTGAGGTGTTATTACTCGACTGGGGGCTGGCAAAAGTCTGGAAGCAAAAAGGCAAATCGCTGCCGGTCGAATCAGAAGTGCCGAGTCGAGACGACGAGGACCTGTCAATGACCGGGTATCAGAAGTTGCAGGGAACCCTGTTTTATATGTCCCCGGAACAAATCGAACGAGACCCGGCCATTGATTTTCGCACGGACATTTATAGCCTCGGTGTCGTGTTGTACGAGGCATTGACGGGCCGAACACCCGCTCAGGGTGAGCATATTGACGATGTCATTAAAAGCACGTTAGAGCACGAACCGCCCAAACCATCGGAGCTGGCTAATAATGTTCCACCGATGCTGGAAGACACTGTCATGAAGTGTCTGGACAAGAGTATGGAGGGGCGTGTGCAAACCATTGCCGAGCTGATTCGCTTACTTCAACATAACTGGTCATTGGGTTAGGGGGGCGCTCTGGCGAGCGGTGCGAGGTGCGCTGTCACGCTGCTAATAGGGTGTGCCCTTCGGGCGGACCTACTTTTCAAAAGGCGAAAAGTAGGCAAAAGCCTCTTTGCGGCTAAT
>CAYMVV010000174.1:0-9438 GCA_964393885.1 uncultured Granulosicoccaceae bacterium
TGAGCGTTAGAGAGAACTATTGCTTGACATAACCCGGGCGTCCATATATGTCCTTCTTTTTTCTGTTTGTCTGAAGGAAGTCTATGTGCAAATCTGTTAGCCTACGAACAGACAAATTCGTCTGGAGCGAATTCTAACCGTTTCAGCGGATCCATAGGGTGAACCACAGGGATGTGGTGAGTAAACAGTAAACCAGGCCGAACCACAGGGCGGGTCAACGCAAACTGAAAACAGTGGCGTAAGCCCTGATGTCGAATCCAGGAACCGATCAAGCTGGGAGTCAATGCGCGAGAGGCGATCAAGTCAGGCCTGTCACGCAAAAGCTACTGGCATCTATCTAAAACGCTGGCATCGAACTCAGAATTGAGCAAGGCGTTCTTCGGCAGTTCGGCAGTTCGGCAGTACAGCAGTATTGGAGAAGTGGGCTTTTGAGAGCTCTCTATCCCGATTAGAATACGTCTCTCACACACGCAAGATTGGCCACAAACCAATCGGAAACTGTCAGATTATTCTACAGTGACTACTTAAGATTATGAATGATTTAATTTCCATTTTCTGCAGCTGGATAAAAGAGCACGAAACCCAACTTGGATTCAAATTGAACGAGCCCGCAGACAATAAGGCTATTGATTATTGCCAGAATAAATTGGGATTTGAGTTTCCAGAGCAACTACGAAATTTATACTTACAGTTTAACGGTCAGGATTGGGCCAGCAGAAATGGAATATTTTACGATTACTCTTTCTCTCCGCTTGAGAAGTTAATAGAGACAGTCACAATGTTTGAAGATGGAGAGATGCCCTCCAGGGAAGAGCTGGTTATGGACGGGCTATGGGAGAATGATACCGTTAAATCCTATACGTACTGCGATAGATGGATACCTTTTGGCCAGGACCATTCTGGACTTTGCTTGTCTTTGGATTTTGATCCTGGTGTTAATGGTAAAACTGGGCAGGTGATATGTAATGGCGATGACGTTGAGAAGAATAAGGTAGTGAACCATAACTTCGATGACTTTTTAGCCTGGTACGTTGATAGATTGCAGACGGGAAAATACTACATAGGGGAGCCTGATGGAATATATGATGAGCCTGCAATCGAGTTTAGAGTGAAAAGAGGAACACATTTTATTTCTATATAATAGTCATCTATTCTGATCACATTTCGCTCTGGCAGAAATAAGATTTTTAATCTAACGCCTCAAGCACTTGCCATCCACAAGGCAACCCGGGGTACGAGGGGCTGACTTGTGGATGGTCGAATGTCTTGATTTGTGTGTGCCCGGTATTGACATGATCTGGCGGGTCCGTCCCGGACTAATGGTTAGTGGCAAGCGCGTTACAGATCAATTGGCTGTCGATTTTGCATGATTACGCTGTACTCTGTTGGCTGATTTACCGTTTTCTGAGCTCTGTAAGGGCCATTCCTGTTATCTGCGCGGAACCGCACCGCCCACCTACAACCCATCGACCATCTCTACCAGTCGCTACCTCTAGCCCGCCAGCGCACAAGTCTGTAACCACAGATCTTCCGAGATCGAGACGGTTTCCGGAAATTCGCGTTTCGAGCCGGGCAGCCTTGCATTGGGCTGTTGTTCGACAACATCTGTGAGTCGCTCGATTCTCTGCCAGAACTGATCGCCTGAGAAGGTCGTCGGGTTGACCAGAAAATAGAACTGTCCCAGATCGTGTGGTGGCCCGTCCTTTAATTTTAAGCCTTTCACGTCAACGGAGTTAACGCTGCCAGTCACCGCGGCGGCCAGTACCTCTGCCATTAAGCCAAAGCCATAGCCCTTGTAGCCGCCGGTGGATACGAGGCTACCTGCCAGTGCTTCTTTTGGATCATCGGTTGGGTTGCCGTCCTTGTCGACTGCCCAACCGTGTGGAATTTTTTCACCGGCTGACGCTGCCATGGTTATTTTGCCCAGTGCCACAGCACTGGTGCTCTGATCAAATTGAAAGCTGATGCCACCACCTTGTTTGGGAATCGACATGGCTATCGGGTTAGTGCCAAGTACCGCTTGATTGCCACCGGGTGGTGACACCACAGCCGACGCGTTGGTAAAGCCGATGCCGATCATGCCTGAGTTAGCGATTTGGGCTGTAAAATAGCCGAGTGACGTACAGGTATGTGAATGACATATAGCGAGTGCACAGGTGCCAGCCTCGGTTGCAACCTCGACGGCTTCGGGTAAACCTCGCTCGAAGGCGGCTTGTGCAAACCCCAGTTGTGCGTCGACCTTGACGCTGGCTGTTTTCGGCCGAGTGACCAATGGTTCCACATCGCCCTTAACCCGGCCGCTTTGCAGCTGCAGGCAATAACTCTCCAGATAATAGAGCCCGCAAATCAGGTTGCCGGTGGCTTCAGCCTCGCGCACCGCGCGGGCAACCGACTGTGCAACCCAGGGCAGTGCGCCATGCTTGACAAGTGCCTTTTCGGTAGTTGATTCGATGTCGTCAAGAGAGACGCTGGTGTTCGCCATAATGCGGTTCCTGGGTGAGCGGACATGCCGCGTAGTCGTCAGTTATCTGTTTTAACAGAGAAGCTGATCTGATTGATACCCGCAGCCGACCCTCTGTTGCTGCTCCGCTGTTGCTCTTGCTCTACCGGCGATTAATCAGTTTTGAGATTTATCGTGGAGGTGGGTCAATGTGCGATGGATGGCGGTACAGAGTACAGAGGACGGATTACAGAGGACAGACGATGCAGGAGCTGTCAGAGTCTGATTGTTCCGCGTTCTGCCTTCCGTTTTCTGAACGGGCTGATTAGCCGCAAAGAGGCTTTTGCTACTTTTCGCCTTTTGAAAAGTAGGTCCGCCTAAAGGGCATGTCGTAATATCTATTCAGAACAAAGATACCAGCCGTCGCCGCTGAGCAGAATATTGCCCTGGATTGCGGGTTTCGATAAATACAAGCGGGTGATCTTATTGGCCATACCTGCTCTGAAAAGAGTCTCAAGGTTGTCGCTGGCTTTTGAATTGGCTGCGCCGACACAGCCAATGAAAGCGCAACGGCCGATTGCGCTTGCAAAATAGTCGTCTGCGCGTTTGAGCACCAGAAGCATTACACCATATCCGTTGCTGCAAGTCAGCGGGAACAACAGCCTTCCATGATCGTTGAGTTGACGTATCCGGGCTGTTTCGATTTGCGGGGTGCCGGCATTGGCATAGATGACATCGGCGCTCGGTAACTGAGCGTCGAACACTGACCCCTGAATCACTGTGGTCTGCGGCCATTGCTGCAGATACTGTCTGGCTTGTGTTGCCAGTGTTGGTTCGTATTCAAATGCCACCACCGAACCGTCGGGTCCTGTCATTTCCGCCAGCACTGCGGTGTAGTAGCCGGTGCCGGCTCCGATGTGCAGGATCGACTCACCGCGGGCGATGTTCAGCACTGACATGTTGTTGGCGTGCAGGCTGGGTAAGCCATTGTTGATGCCCTTGTCAGCAATCAGTGCAAACAACCAGTCTTGATACGCAAACTCAGCGTTGTTGGTCGGCGCGTCAACATAGCCGCCACATAGATCCGCTACTTTCCACGGTCCTTTACCCAGAAATAACTCTCTGGGCACGGATTCAAACGCCTGCCTCAGGGCATGCTCATCGGGTTTACCGATGGTCTGCATCAACAGTTGTGCATAGTAGCGTCGGTAGTCTGCCAATTGCTCAGTCATTTCCTCTCCTGCTGTAGCGGACCGGGTGCCTGTGCGAGAACAGGGGTCACATAGGGGTATGTGGTTCCAGGCTGGATATTTCAATCGGTCTAGATGAATAATTGCTGTTCTTTAAAGAAATAGATCGTAGTAGCCAGCTGGAATACCGCGCCTGAAGTCGATCAGCTGTGTTCGGACAGGCTCCCGCGGTGTAGCCTTGCGCCGCTGCAACAGGCCACAGGCAGGTCTGATACGATACCGGTGTAGATTACGTGATTCATTTTCACCGGGGCTTCGGGTTGAATGATACGGATTGCATCCTGTCGAAACCTGAAGGATTTTGCATTCTGTAGGTGGTCACTGCCCCCATGCTAAAACAACTTTGATCGTGCTTGCAGAACAGCGCACCAATCGCATCATACCGTTATGCCTGTTTCAATAAAGAGCTTCACTATTGGGTAGAAATATGAGCCAGCCGGATATAACAGTTTTCGTCTCAAGCACCTACCTGGATAATAAGGATCGCCGCGAGCTCGTGGAAGACGCAATCCATCGAGCGGGTATGCGAGCTGTGGGAATGGAACGCTTCGCCGCAACCGATAAGCCCGTCGTCGACGAGTGTGAGCGGCAAGCTCGTGAATGCACAATCTATGTCGGGATAATAGCAAAACGGTATGGGTGGATCCCGCCCGGTAGCGAAATTTCTATAACAGAACTGGAATACAACGCTGCGAAAGAGGCGGGTTGTCCCTGTTTGATGTTCCAGATAGACGAAAAGATACCCTATAAGGATGCTGACCTCGATGCCGATGATACCTGGGAAAAGCAAGGTAAGCTTGCAGAGTTTAAAAAACGTTTTGCTTCTGATCAGATGCCATCAATGTTCACTAACGAGACCCTTGGAACAGCCGTTCTACATGCCCTGTATGAGTATGGCGGAAAAACGGATGATGTGAACGGGGATTCTGGTAATCATGCATTAAACACAGTATCCGGCATACTGGCCTACCAGCAACGCGCAGCAGAGCACTATCGCTACTTTATTTTCGCAGGGTTTAAAACCCGCTTGCGTGTGCCAATTACGCTGGATGATCTCTACGTACCATTGCAGGCACACATAGATTTACGCAGCACAGGCGAGGCAGTATTTGCCGATGCGACAGACGCAGAAAGTCATCTGCAACAGCATGGCGAAGCGCTGGAAATAGCCCTGGCCTCGGCCTTTATCGAGGCACACAGGCGCGGCCGTAAAGGCGTAGTGCTGTTAGGGGATCCGGGCTCGGGCAAGACCACTCAGCTAAAACGATTGTTGCTCAGTTGCTGCGATGATGGCCCCGAGAAAATTGGGCTCCCCGCTAACACCGTCCCGCTTTTTGTGCCTCTGCGTCAACTGCAGGGAGCGCAGTACAGTCTGGACACACTTATCGATACCGGGTTGGCAGAACTATCATTAAGTGAGGCAGAAAAGCTGACTGTAAAGCAGCACAAACCATTGTTATTGCTGATTGACGGTCTGGATGAAGTTCGGGATATTAAAAATAGAAGTGCGCTGGCGAAGGTTATCGAGTGTTTACCCCCGAATTGCCATACAATTATCAGCTGTCGATTTGCGGGTTATAACCGCACCGTACGATTTGACGCGCAATTCCTGGAGTTGCATGTGAGGCCGCTCACCAAGCCACAGTCCGATACGTTTATTCGCAACTGGTACAGAGCGGTCGAGCGAGGCTTGGCAACTATTCCGGATCAGGCTGACAGCATCGCCAAGGATCGTGCCGAGGCGTTAATTAACGCGCTGCAGTCGCCAGACTTTCGATCAGCTCGAATAGTAACCATGTTACGTAACCCGCTATTGCTGGCAAACGTCTGTCTGGTGCATCGCGACCGTGGTGCGCTTCCCAGGCGACGCGCATTGCTTTATGAGGAGTGTATCGACGTATTGCTTGAGCATTGGCGAGATACAATTCCCGCTGACGATGGTCGTCGTGTATTGCAGCCGCTGTCGCTATGGATGCACAGCGAAGATGGCCGTATCACAGCGAATGGAACAGTCATCACGCCGCAGATCGAATCAGCGCTGCTCTCCATCAACTGGGCAGGCACACCGCAAGAGTTTTTACACACTGTACGCGATGACAGTGGATTGCTGACTGGCTGGTCTGGCGAACGTTATGGATTTATGCATCTGGGCTTTCAGGAGTATCTGGCGGCGTGCGAGATCCGACGGCTTGCAATAGAGTCAGGTCAGGATGTGCTTGAGCAACTGGCTGGTAACTACGGAAAAGGCTGGTGGCAGGAAGTTACTTTGCTGTTACTAGCCTTGCGTAATCCCTCAGTATTTACACCGCTTATGCAACGATTGCTTCGCCGCCCCGAGTTTGTCAATTCGGACGATCAATTTACTCTACTCGAAGAGGCGATCGAAACTCCGACTAACGCTTTTATTGAGTGCTTAAGCGCTTACGCGGCGAAGCCCCGTGCCGCCGGCAAGCCGGCAGCTCAACTTTCCTATCAGTTTCTCAGGCAACTGGCGCCAGCTGAAGCAGAGCCGTTTGAAACCCTTTTCGACACCGCTAAAAGTACCAGTATATCCGGCGGCGACGTATCGCTACTTTCTATTCTTACCGACAAAGGAGCAATAGAACTGGTTTGTTTGCCATCGGGGAGTTTTGTAATGGGGTCGCCGGAAGATGAAACGGGTAGAACGGATTCTGAAGGCCCGCAGCGTACAATCAAATTACCCTCGTTTGCGATTGGCCGGTATCCCGTCACCAATCAACAATATGGCGAGTACCTTCGAGAGAATCCGAAAGTAAAAGAACCTTCGTATTGGTCAAATCGACAATATAATCAGGCTAAGCAACCGGTGGTTGGGGTGAGTTGGGACGACGCTACAGCCTTTGCACGGTGGGCAGAGTGTCGCTTGCCAACAGAAGCTGAATGGGAATATGCCTGTCGTGCTGGTACAAGTGATCCGAGGTACCACGGTAATATTAATGATATAGCCTGGTATTCGGAGACCGCTGATAATCCAATGCCCGTCGGCCAAAAGCACCCTAATCAGTTTGGATTGCACGATATGTTGGGTAATGTTTGGGAGTGGAATGAAGATCAGTGGGCTGGAAGCTATTCTGGTGCTCCAACCGATGGTTCCGCACGTTCGGATCGGGATACGGATGCCCGTGTGTTGCGCGGCGGTTCGTGGTACTTCATTGCCAACAGGGCGCGTTCTGCGGCCCGCATCGGGTACTACCGTAACGACCGCTTCGACGTTATTGGATTTCGTCTGGCCAGGACCTTGTAGCCCTTTGTTCTTTATGCTTTTTCCCTTTTCTCTACTTCGAGTATGCTTAGGTTATTCCAAGTCCAGGCAGCAAGAATGAGCAAGAACGAGAGTTGGAATTCGTCTACACCAAAGGCAGTACAGGATTGCCACGAGCTGCTGCTTTGGCTTATTCCGCTTCTCGACAAGTTCCCGCGCAATCGTCGGTTTACGTTAGGTTAGAAACCGTGGTGCTGGATGTACTGGCCTTGCTCGTTGATGCAGCGTGGTCTCGCGAAAAGCGGGAATCGTTGACCAACGCAAATCGTAAACTGGAAATTGCCAGGCACCTGTGGCGTCTATGCTTTGAGTTGCAACTGAGGCCACCTGCTGGAACCAGTCGGGAAGGTCAGACCATCATTTTGGAATAATGAAAGCGAAACTATGGCAGATATTTTTATCAGTTACGCGCGAGAGGATCGGCAGCGGGCATCGGTGCTTGCCGATGCACTTGAGGGTTGTGGGTACTCTGTATGGTGGGATAGGCAACAGGTACCGGGTCAAGCGTTCGATGAAGTGATTGAGCGACAGCTCGAAGCTTGTAAAGTCGTTATTGTTTGCTGGAGCGATGATGCAACAGCGTCAGCCTGGGTTAAGGCCGAAGCGAGTTTAGCGCTGGACCACGAAAAGTATGTGCCAGTGTTATTTCAAATGCCTTGCAAATTACCCTTTCTTTTTGCACCTTACCACGCTGAGGATTTCAGCGATTGGGATGGAGAGCGGGAAGCACTCGGTTTTACGCTACTGCGGCAGGCATTGTCTCCATTTGTCGATACGGTGGGCTGCGATGCTGAGGAGTTGCCAGTCTTAACAACCAGCGAAAATACGTTGCCGCCATCCAAGCAAGTGTTTGTTTCTTCCGAAATGGGCTTCCGCGAAGAATTACCTCTATTTGTCGATATGGGCCGCTATGCTGAGGAGTTGGCCACTGTAGCAACGAGCAAGAGCGGGCAGCCGCCGCTATCCAGCCGGGTTTTTGTTGCTCCCGAAATGGCACTCATTCGTGCAGGGAGTATTGTTACGGGCAGTGACGCGATGCCAGGCTGGTCTGCAGAGCCAAAACGTGAAGTTTATATTGAAACAGATTTTGAGATTGGCGTTTGCCCGGTCAGTTTTGAGGAGTATGCCTGTTTTACCGAGGCGGCGAATTACGATATGCCAGACGACAATGGATGGGGTCGAGAGAACAGGCCGGTTATCAATGTAAGCTGGCAAGATGCAATTGATTATTCCCAGTGGCTATCTGAAAAAACTGGGTTGCGCTTTAGGTTACCAACCGCGTCTGAATGGGAGTATGCTTGTAGAGCGGGGTCTGCGACCCGATTCTGGTGGGGAGACGAACCTGGTAGAGGGAACGCGAACTTCGTTCGGTCCGGCAGCGAATGGTCAGACAAAACATCGCCGTTAAAGTCTTTCAAGCCCAATCCGTTTGGACTGTACGATACCAGTGGCAATGTGTGGGAATGGGTACAGGATATCTGGCACGACAGCTGTATTGGGGGGCCGTACCCGGTAGATGGGTATGCATACTTGGACGCAGACAGTAACAAGCGTTTATTGCGTGGTGGCAGTTGGCTCGGCAATGCAGCTGGGGCTGCATCGGCAGCCCTCAATATTTTTGACCGTGGCTATCGCGTCAATTATGTTGGATTTCGTCTGGCCAGGACACTGTAGCCCTTTCTACTCTTTGCTTTTTCCTTTTTCACTTGCATTGGATGACGCAAGAGGCTGCGCGGCAGACAACTATGTGGCGATAACGTGCAATGGCGAGTGCCTGCTCCTTGTGCTAAAGGCTCGATTGTTTCGGCAGCATCGTTATTCATAGGCAACGTCAATGATCTATTAATACCAGCAACAGGGTGCGTTCGTAGTAGCAGAGGTTCTACAGTGTATTCCGCTAGAATAGTAGTTATTTGAGCACCTAGCTGCGGACTTTAGGTTGCTAGAAAGTTCGCACCCGGCGGAAAGCGGGGTGCGAAAAGGGGGTATCAATACAAAGGTGAGAACTTTACTGACTGTTGCTGAAACTACTCCTTTGGTGCACTGCTCCCAATTGCTCCATACTTCTGAACGACAGCGTATAACCGTTCATACAACAAATTATCTCGTGTCTGGTTGTTACCTGTTTAAGTTTTTTAGGCTAAGTACAAAACCGCAAAGCGCGTTAAAAAGATGAAAAATGTTTTTTTGCGCTTTGCGCTTTGCGCTTTTGCTCTTTGCTCTTGATCTACCCGCGTCTAATCAGTTTTGAGATTTATCGTGGAGGTGGGTCAATGTGCCAAGGATGGCACATTGAGCGCTGGTCAGGCAGGGATGCCTGTTTGCGCGGCCCACTGGAGCGATAAATCTCAAAATGCCGCAGGCACCCGCAGGGCTGATTGGCCGCAAAAGACTTTTTGCTTCGTTTTTAGTCTTCTTGGCCTCAAAGAGTCAATGCAACACTTCAAAATATTTCTGAGCGGGGG
>CAYMVV010000175.1:0-3138 GCA_964393885.1 uncultured Granulosicoccaceae bacterium
AGCGCCTTACCTATTCCGGAACTGGCACCAGTAATCCAGATACGTTTACGTCGAATCAAAATTCAGCCTGTTGAGGTCCGCTGTTCAATGGGGGGGTTGTCATGGAGGCCTCGTCAGGCTCTCACGTTTAAGCGGCTTCCAGTCGCTGCTTTAAAAACCGAACCTGTGCACCCACAAAAGGCACGTTTTCGTAAATCATGGAGCCAAGATCAAAGATGTCCTCGTGCGAATAGATTAAGTCTCGAAATTCGACAATCGTGGCGCCCCTTACAACAATACTTTTTCCACCTCGCAGTCTTTTGTGGCGAAACTCCATATCCCACTTCACCATCGCCCTGTTGTCGGACACTATTTCATCCAGATAAGTGAAGTTACATTGCTCTACGTTTGTATACATCGTATGCATGTACTCACTCAGCGCCTCCAGTCCTTCTATTCGGTGCACAGGGTCTCTGAAGATGATGCCAGGCTCGTAAATTGTCTCTAACTGCTCTCTGGTCAGCATGCTCGAGTTCTCATACAGAGCTCTGAAATTATCCAATACACGGTTGCTCATTGTTCTCTTTCGCTCAATTTGTGCTCTATCCCGGGGCACGCGTGTCGCCCTGTTTTCCTTTCCGTTGCCATCGCTCTCGAGTCAACCACTTCCATTTCGAGAGGCATAATTCACCACGGTGTTTCTACGCCGGCTGGCGTGAATCGGATCTACCGATTCCCGTTGTCTCGAGCGTTCTGTTTGGTACCCGGCGGGTTGTGCCGTGCCTGGTGCAGACCACGACCAATCAGCTGTCTAACAGCTGTCTAGCCCGGATCACTTACTGAACCCGCAGCACGATGATCCAAAAATTGCGTATACGCGTAATCTTCCTATGCATCCGGAACGTTTTACGGAAAATGGTAGAGTATCAGAAACATAACAGCGAACTCGGCAGCTCGGGATCGGGAGCGACAGCAGCACCCGCTCGCACTGCGAATCGACAGCAGACGACATTGACGCAGCGATCAGACAACAGCGGGCCCCCCAGCGGGAAAACCCCTGACGAATGGGCAAACACCATTGAGGCTATTGCGCAAACTCGGGATCGCGCTGCGTTCACGCGATTGTTCAGGCATTTTGGGCCCAAAATCAAGGCCTTTGGCATGTCGCTCAACAGCGGATACACCTCTGAGGCAATGGCCGATGAGTTGGTTCAGGATGTCATGATAAAGGTATGGACGAAGGCAGGATCATTCAATTCATCCAAGGCGAGCGCCAACACCTGGATTTTCACCATCGCTCGAAACTGCCGAATCGACTTTTTGCGAAAGATGAAGCGCATCGACAGCCCTCTGCGCGCCGAAGACCTGTGGCCCGTTACAGAAGATCCCGAGCCAATTGCAGTGCTGATGCAGAGTCGGGACCAGGTAGAAGTCAACGAGGCGATGACCACCCTGGCTCCGGAACAGCGCGATGTGCTTCGGGAAATCTACATGAAGGGAAAGACCCATTCGGAAATAGCACAGGAAACGGGGATTCCACTGGGGACAGTGAAATCCAGGGTCAGGCTCGCTTTGAACAAGATGCGCAAGACTATGACCTGATGCCGCGCACCTGAACAGACTGTCTGCAGATGAAAGCCGAGTGAAAGCCAAGTGAACACAATAAGGCCGATAACACCGATTTATCTTGCCAGTCATACCGAATTAAGGTTGAGCGTGAAATTCCTTTTCCCCCTGAACAAACGCTTGAATTGCTCCAGCACATTGATAAAACGACAAAATTAGCATGACACATTTACACCCTGATACAGACTGGCTAACCGATTATGCAGCAGGCTCGCTGGATGACGCTCACGCTTTATGTGTGGCAACCCACCTCGAGCATTGCCCCGTCTGCAGAGCAGACGTTAAACGTCTGGCCTCCATTGGCGGAGCAATGTTCAACACGCTAGCTACTACCGAGACGCTGACAGCTCCCGACACCGACAACAAACATGACTATCAAATCGATGAGCTGCTGATCGAAAAAACACTAAACCAGCTCAGCACAAAAACTCAACCTACCCCGTCTGACACGAGTGGGCTCGAGCCCACCGCAGGTAATGAAAATATGCGGCTGCCAGCTGCGTTTCGAAAACTCGCACCAAACGGACTCGAGAGCCTTAACTGGAAGAGCTTCGGGAAGAATCTGCACGTGGCAGATTTGCAGAGGATCGATGATAGACGTGAGGTGGCGCTGCAGAAACTTGAGCCTGGGTCAGCTGTCGCTCACCACGACCACCGGGGCCGTGAGATCACCGTCGTGTTGACTGGTAGTTTCTCTGACAGTAACGGCCAGTACTATCCGGGCGACTTCATTGTCAAGGAACCGGGCGAGAAACACCGACCCACGGCCAGTGAAAATACGCCCTGCGTTTGCCTGTCTGTGACAGACGCTCCGGTGCGATTCACAGGTATGTTAACTCGCCTGCTCAACCCGGTTATCGCCTACCGTCATCCAAGGTAGTACCCCGCTCGCTCCCGGATTCGGCACACGGTCGTTGATCGTTACAACGGCCTGTGCCTGTGTATGCCTGACAAACGTTTACTGTATGATCCGTAGCCATTGACGGCGTGCCCGATCGGCGCAACTGTCACAGCGGTGTCCGACCTGATCGCAGCAGCATTCATTCATACGGAATCACTCAAACGGGAGCAATCGCATGCACAAACTCTCTCTTCTATTGCTACCTCTTTTGCTGGTTGCACTGTTCGCTAACCCTGCTCTAGGTGACAGCGATGACTTCGGCAGCAGCTATAACTCGCAGGACTGGCGAGTGACAAAAGCAGCCAGGCTGATCAAAAAAGAACAGTATAGAAAAGCCATCAGCCAGCTTCGCAAAGCAGTCGGCAAAGACAAAAAAAATGCGGATGCATGGAATCTGCTCGGCTTTGCATCGCGCAAAGCAGGTGACCTGGAAACCTCGGCAGACGCCTACGCGAAAGCACTTGCACTGGAGCCAGAGCACAAGGGAGCACTAGAGTATCAGGGCGAGTTGTTTATTACGCAGGGCGCTATCAGTAAAGCCAGGGAAAATCTAGACAAACTAATCGCACTTTGCCCCGGCGGCTGTGACGAACGAAGCAAACTGGAACAGGCACTGGCCAAACTGCAATAAG
>CAYMVV010000175.1:3238-9404 GCA_964393885.1 uncultured Granulosicoccaceae bacterium
CAGGTTCAGGTAAAAGCAGGTCAGCATCAATCACCCGATCGTAACTCGATTGACTGATCTTAAACACCGAATCTATGTCCTGCCTGGTAACAAGGTAATCATTATCCCGACTGGCAAAGCCAAACTCGTATTCGTTGTCTGCAGCCTTTAGCTGTACCGTTTCAAATTCCAGCTCATCTGCACTATCATCGAAGATCCCGGTTACCCGCATAGCCTCGAATTCTTTGACAAGATCAGCGGCTTTGTCCTGATCAGTGTTGTCGCTGCCATCGAATACCCATTGATCGTCTTCCTTTAACAGCGCTTTATCGTTTATAGATACCGATGATACATCATCGACCTGCAGCAGCCCCTTATCCAGCCAGTCACTTAAACCTGCTGGCAGATCATAGGCGTTAATTGCAACACTATAGACTTCATCACCACCCTCTTTTCTAACATGAGAGCGCTTGAATCCCGGTGATGTTCCGACAAAGATATCGCCGACTGTGCTGCCACCGCTGCCGATTTTTATACGCCGCTGATACTTGTCATCAGCAACCTCCAGTTGCTGGTGGCTCGCAGTGGAACTGGCTACCGCCCATCCCAGTTGCATATCACTGATCGATTGAATCGTGCTCTCGACACGGGATGCATCTGCAGGTAAACCGGTTGAGGCAAGACGCCAGGCATCCTGCTCTTTCGAAAGCGTTACGGATTCACCCTCGCCCTCAATCGATAGCTGATCAACCTCAGTAGAGTCCAGTGCCAAAAAGCTACCCTGCGGTCGTACAGCACGTTGGCTCCACGTGTTGAAATAAAGCGCTCCGGCCACAGCTACCTGCGCCACAAACAAACCAAGCAGAATAATAGATGCTGATTTCATATCATGCCCCCTCACTTACTAACAGTTTTCTTTGTCGATTCTGTCTTGCACCACGAGCCATACGATAGATAAAGGCAATCAGCAAGACCGCTAGTGCCGCCAACAGATAATTGGTGTACTCCCAAAACAATTGAGAACCTTTTTGCATAGGCGGCAACGTTCGATTAAATTGTCCGCGCCCACGGATCTGCATCAATCCGGTATCCTCCAGCGACCAGTCAACGGCATTGGCAAGCAGTTGCATCGGTGCAAGATAAACCGTTCCGGTGGCAGAACCTGCCATCTGCAGAATCTGGTCTTTGACAAAGTCATTGGACGCAAAAACCATCAGTCGCGAGGACTCCGGAGAACGTTCAATGACCGACGTAACGGACAGGGGCTCATCTTCCGGCACACCCTCATTGGCGGCTGGTTCAGCCGGCACTCCGGCGTTCTCGCCCTCCTCGTCATTGTCCTCTGCCAGCAAGGGTGAGTCCTTGCCTTCGAACAAGGAGGTGAATCGCCCGGCGGCAACAGCTGCCAGTATATGACTGCCGGTTTCACCTTCCGCACGATACGGTGCGACGCCGCCTTGTTCCAGTCGCGGCATAATATCGGTGGACTCGGACAACCACGCTTTGGCAGAACTCGACAACAAGGTGGTGACTTCACGCTCAGCGTTAACTTCAGTATCAATCGTCAGTGGCGATGACCAGGCCATGGTCACCTGAGGCAATTGACTGGTGACCGGGTTAGATGTATTCAACCCGTTGCCACGTACATCGACAAAGTACGGGTAGTTGATCATGCGCATCTCCTGCAATTGCAGCCCCCCCGCCTGGCGCGTTACCGGTACAGGGAAAGCCGCATTCTGCGGATCCATAACCAGTGACGACCCCAGCTCAAAACCATGATGCTTTAGCCAGTCGTCGAGTCCGCTTGTGCGGGGTGTCAGATCAATACGCTGGCGACTGAAGCGCGCATTGTACGGTGCGGTAGAGACAACGACTGTGCCTCCCTGCATTAAAAACTGATCCACAGCAAACACCGACTTTTCATCCAGACTCTCCGGAGCCAGTAACAACAGAATATCGGCTTCACCGGCAACCCGTCCGTCGCTCAAATCTTCGTTTACGACATTCAACTCGGCACTCAGGAAATTCTGCAACTGGGCAAACTCGGAAGGCAGTTGTCCGAACTGGTTTGGTTGAGACGGTGGAACAGCCATCGCTACTGTCTTGGTAAACCCGGTGGCAAATCGCTTGATTGCTGCCTGAAGGTTACGATCAAAGCCACCTTCTGTTATATCGTCGAGTGGTATCTGCACAATCTGTTCATCCTTGCGCAACGTCATATGGAAGTAGAAGCTGTCGTTGCTAAACAGGCCGGACGACAGAGGCTGGAAACCAAAGTCGCGGGCTATCTGCTGGGCAATCGCTCCATTGTCTATATCAGGATCCAACTGTCTGACCTCAAAACGACCGGACGACTGCTGTTGATACTCATCGGCAACCGAGAGTACCGTTTGGCTGAACTCTGCCAGTTGCTCTGGCATACGAGACGCCTCGGACAAGTAGAGGGTAAATTCAAGATCACCCTTTACCGTGTCGAACAGATTGCCACCAGCCTGATACGAGGTGAGCACCTTTTTGACTGCGCGGGTCAGATCATGCTCGGGGTTACGCAGCTGTACATCGAGCTGCGTATCACCACTTGCTTTCACATCTATTAAATCGCGAAAGCCAAGCACTACATTTTCATCGCCATACTGCACAAGCACATTAAAGTAGCTACTGACAATAGACGATTGATAACGATCGGCCACCTGAAACGGAACGGGTTCAATACCGTATTGTTCATTAGCCTCCACTTCCATTTCCGGGTCGGAGAGTGGGTCGATAAATTCGGTAACCACCCGCCCGTTACCGGCAATTTCGTACTCGCGCATCAAATCGCGAACCTGAGGCACCAACGGTGCAAGTAACGGATGCGTTTTACTACTGAAGTATCCACGTAGCAACAAGGGCTCCTGCAACTGTTGCAGATAGTTGCGTGTAGCCGAGGAGATTGAGTATTGATCACCGGCAGTGGTGTCAACACGCATTTTATTCAATTGCCCTACCCATAGATTTGCAGCAAGCACATTGATCACCAGCATGCCAGTGATCACTTGCCATTGTTGATGCCGACTCTGTCGCTCACCCGAAGACCAGCGCTCCTTTTCAAGAAAATAGGTATTAAGAGCCAGGAACACAGCAACAATACTGATATAGAAATACAGATCCCGAAGATCCACAACCCCGCGGGTGATAGAATCAAAACGAGAACCGGCACCAATCAAGCGCAGCCATTCACCAGTGGTGTTTCCAAAGAAGCCGGTCAGTGCATCCGAACCTAACAAAAAAAACACACCGCACAACACCACTGACACAATGAGACTGACAATCTGATTACTGCTGCGCGAAGAGACAAAAAGCCCGATGCTTATATAGGCCGCGCCCAGAAAGAGCGTTGCAATATAACCGGCTAGTACAGGCCCCCAGTCAAGATCACCAATAATGGATACCGTTATAGGCAACGGCAGAGTTACCATGAGAGCCACTACCAGCAACCACAGACAGCCAAGGAACTTACCCAACACAAACACCCACAACGGAGCCGGCTGTGTTAACACGTGCTCAAGTGTTCCGGTACGCCGCTCTTCGCTCCATTGCCTCATGGTGATAGTGCTACACATAAAGATGAGTAGTAGCGGCATCCACTCAAACAGCGGCCTCACGTCGGCAATATTTCGAGCAAAAAACGACTCACCCCAAAAGAAAACAAACAGGGTAACCAGCGCAAAGACTCCAATAAATAGATAGGCAACCGGCGACGAAAAGAACAGTGATATCTCCTTCCCTGCCACCTTTTTTACAATGGATAGCAGATTGCGTTGTTGTGCTCTAGGCTGCATGACGGCTCTCCTTTTGCAATTGCTGTGTAGTGGTGGCCTGACTCACTTCTCGAAACAGGGATTCGATATCGCGCTGTTGCTGCACCAGTGAAAACAACTGTGCACCTTCGCTGACCAACCGGTATGCGATTGTCGCACTCACCTGTTGTTGATCTGCACTATCCTCAAGCGTTATCAGGTAGGTATTTTCGGGTAGTGCCTTAACCTCTTGCACGTCGTCAACAGGCTGTATCAATTTTTCGATTCCGCCACTCGCGTGAATGGCTTGTACCCGTATCCGATTGCTGCTTCGAAGCGCTTGCAGGTTTTCATCTACCACCATTTTCCCTCCACTCATGATCAGCACGCGATCACACAGCGCCTCTACTTCCTGCATAATATGCGTGGACAGAATGACAGTTGCAGATTCTGCGATGCTTCTCAGCAACTGACGCATCTGATCCGTTTGAGAGGGATCGAGCCCGTTGGTAGGCTCATCAAGAATCAGTAACCTGGGACGACCCAGAATCGCCTGCGCCACACCGGTACGCTGTTTGTAACCACGCGACAACGTAGCAATGGGTTGCAGCAGCTTTTCAGTCAGGTCTGTCTCGCGCACCACACGTTGAATTTCGCTTGTCTTGTCACGACGAGGAAGCCGCTTAAGATCCGCTGCGTAGTCGAGGTAATCGACAACCGTCATTTCTGCATACACCGGCAGATTTTCCGGCAGATATCCGATATCCGCCTGGACAAGTTTCAGGTTGCTGCTCAGGAGCCGCTCGTTGACGGTTATCTCGCCATTGTCTGGTTCAAGGTAACCACTAATCATTTTCATGATAGTTGTTTTGCCAGCGCCGTTGTGGCCCAGCAGCCCGACGATTTCACCGCTACCTATAGAAAAAGATACATCATCAACAGCGACAAATTCTCCATAGCTGCGACTGATGTTTTTTACACTCAGCATGAATGCCCTCCGTTTACATGGCGCAGGTCGCGCCATGCCTTGAAAATTTGCTGTATTGAACAATAGGACGATACAACCACACCTCTGCATCACCCGCTGTCGCTGCCGATCCGGAACAGGACTACAGCGACGTGTTAGCGATTGCCAACATGTATTTGATTTGGGTGATCCCTGTTTTACCGTGCGATTCGCCGGCGCCGGGCCTTTGATGCGAACGGCTACAGTGGTCGGGATGAAGTTGAGTAAAAAAGAAGCACAGCGGTGCCGCTCAGTAAGGAGGGGGACGTGCCAACAATGGAATAATGCCGAATTGCGCGTTCATTTGAATACTCACACAAATGATGGTCTACCAGGAGTCTGCGCGGTAGAAGTCTGCGTAGCGAGAGCGCGCCATGGCGAGGGCGTTTTTACGATCATTTGAGGCGCATAGTTGTTCATACGTAACGAAAATGATCGATAAAAACGCACCGACAGGGTGCGTTCGCAGTAGCAGAGGTTCTGCCGCGCAGACTCCTTTGCCCTGATTAACTGGCCATACGCCGCCGGACTGGTTACTCGCCAGCGATTTTCGATTTATTTATAAGGCACAGTTTTTTTAATTTCAAGACCACGGACAACGTACCCTTGCAAATCGGTAACCCTGAATTTCAGGCTGTATTCTTCGGCTAATTTTTCACCTCGCTGTGGTCTGTCAAAGAGGCTCTGTCACAGCGGCTATCCAGTCATCTCTCACTGCACCACCGGGTGATCACTCTGTTCAGAAACGACTAACTTTTACAGACTCTACTCAGCGCTCACCACACCTGATATAACCCGTATTGAACCCTTAGCAGCCGGCAGGCAAGCCAGAGAGCAAAATATGAAATCAACAGCACAGGCAGTGGTCATCGGCGGTGGTGTGGTCGGATGCTCCGTTCTTTTTCACCTTGCCCGGGCTGGCTGGACAGATGTATTGCTTATCGAACGCTCCGAGCTGACGTCTGGCTCTTCGTGGCATGCCGCTGGCGGCTTCCACACCCTCAATGGAGACCCGAACGTCGCCAAGCTGCAGGCCTATACCGTTTCACTGTACGAAGAGCTGGAACAAATTTCCGGTCAGTCGTGCGGACTGCACCTGACCGGTGGCGTAATGATGGCTGATTCAGAGGAACGAATGGACTTTCTGCGTTATGTACACGCGACCGGCCGTGCGCTGGGCATGGAAACAGAAATCATAACGCCAACAGAAGCCAAAGCCATGTTTCCACTGATGGACGAAACCTGCTTCGTCGGCGCCCTGTGGGATCCGGTAGAAGGTCATCTGGATCCATCCGGCACCACCCATGCCTACGCGAAGGCCGCACAGAAACTGGGCGCAAGCATAGAGCTACGCAATCCGGTCACCGGGCTCAGTCAGGCCAGCGACGGCACCTGGAGCGTA
>CAYMVV010000176.1:0-9389 GCA_964393885.1 uncultured Granulosicoccaceae bacterium
GTTATTTTAGTGGAACATACAACTTATTAAGCAAATATATGGGTTAAATACCTACAATAGTGTTGTAATCTTCTCTCGATCATGCTCTACTGGAACTTGAGATCTACGCGATGGCGAGGATCTTTGGGATCTGTTCTACACATCTGATCCCGTACAGCGAGGTGGTGGTTGTATCCAGCTGAACCGTTCAAACCCGGCTGACCACAGCCTCAAATCAAACCGGCCTTACGGCTGCTCGAATCAGAGGTATATAAACTATGAATCAATCAAAACTCTTATTTAGAAACCCCTGGCGCTATGCAAAATTTAGCCTTGCCATGACTTCAGTGGTAAGCGCCTTGGTGTGCTCATCAACTTTGGCCGTTGCCCAGACTTCAGTTACGCCTCTGGGACCGGTTGTTTACCTCGACGGTACGACCCGAGGTGAGCCTTTCGGTGACAACCAGGCGACTGCCACCTACTTTGGTCCAAACCGTCCTATTGGCGCTCCAAACTTTCTTAAAGCCTGGCTCGGTAGTGTTGGCCCTGGTGTTCAAGACATTCAGGTGCCTTTATTGAACGAAGTGGCTGCAACAGATCGCGTACTTGTTGCGGAATCTGAAGATGGGCACTTCTTCAATAGTATTAGGGCAGCCATTAAAGGGCGTGGCGGCGACACCACAACGACAGGTCCAGCAAGCCTTGAGGTACATGACGACTACACGTGCGGCTCACCCTCAATGGTGTATAACGCTGGTAAGTTGCTCATGTTCTATGAGTGTATCGGCAATTCCATGTGGCCTTTGCATAGCGTGTGGAGCCCGTCCAGACTGGATACCCATACCGCTTTTCTCGATGCATCCGGTCGTATGCTGGCTAATGATGATGCGTCTTACTCTTCAGTAGGCAGCCTGGGGTTCGCTCTACAATCCCCTCGCCGTGGTACCAAGGCGATCTACGCTGGTGAAGCAACCTACGGGTTCAAGAAAAACAGATTCCTTTCCACACAACCGATTGGCACAACCGTACCGGGTGGTACCAGTCAAGCTCTGAACGGTGGAAAGCCTGCGTTCCATGTCTATACCACACCGGCATCAGGAAGGAAGATGCTCTACAGCTGTTTTGATAGTGCCCAGGTCAACACCTTTGCAACAACAGATCAAAACTGCCTTGGGCGTGGATCCGATGCTGTGGTTGAGATGTTAGGGTATCTCAGCACAGAAAACAGTCCTGATCTGGACGGTGCATCGATGAATTCGATTTTTATGGCAACGTCTGATGACTTCGGGAAGACTTGGCAACGATTTGAAGGGCCGCAACTCGATGGTGCCGTCATCGAGCCATATAACCCGCGTGCCAATATCGATTGCCCGGGACGTAATGCCTTCGCCATCACGCATAGTAACGGTTCAGCCAGTTATGGCGCCGGATTTCCAACCGCGACGATACGTGACGGGTTTCTGGAGATTCATTACGCCGATTCAACGCTGATTGACAATATCTTCCAGCCTTGTGGACCGCCTGATGCAAACGGAAATCCCACCAATGGCACTTATATATACAGTGCTCGAATCCCGTTGGCACAAGCCCTAAAACCCGCGGCGTGGTCAACCCCACAGGTTCAACGGCATGATGGAGGTATCGGTACTGACCTGGCATGGGACCCGATAACGCGCAGGTACTATGTCAATGTTCCATCCCCTGTCGCTGGCAGCGGGCCACTTTGCTCTAGCAGTTTTCGTCATGAGACAAAAATTGTAAAGTCACAGCCAGTAGCGGAGGGCACATTCCCGAAGCTTACGTTCATTGGCCCTGATGCTGAAGTGCTGGTCGCGAACTCCACCCCCGGCCGCCAGGCTATTACAGGTGGATTTGCCAGAACACCTGAAGGGCATGTCATCAGAGACAACAATTATATGGACTTCCATTTGTACGTTGCCTCACGACCCGAGGCGCACACTATCAGCTGCGACCCGGCTAACTTTGCATCAGTTTTTGATGACTTCGACACTGACCACATTTTGGGTGAGGTTAGTACGACTTACCAGTATGGACAATGGCGGGATAGAGATGACAGTTCGGGTACGGGAGACTACGAAGTAAACTTCGGTGATCTAAATTGTTCGACACCTGTCCACATGCAAGCCCGGGTGAGGGGAGGAGTCACCCTAATCAACCACATAGATGAAGCACCGGATGCCCTAAGGAGCTTTAGTACCAGTGGTTTGGCTTGTGTTAACTCAGACCAAGCAGATGGCCGCTGTTCAGATTATGAAGTCAGGTTTGCCTGTGCTCTTTAGTATCCATCGAGATGCAAATGTAAATTTGCAATCTAAGTAATAAGAAAGCCCCACTTAATTCCGTGGGGCTTTTTTTGATGCACAACGTGAACTCCGCAAAATGTAAGTGTCTGGCCATGACCCACTAGAAAATCGAAAATGCGATTCACACAATGTGTGTCCACTTAAACTAAGTGGACACCATGCAAAAGAAAATATCCCTTTCCCAGACTACTATCCGCAAGACAAGATGCTCCTATACTAAGGAGTTTAAGGTGAGTGTAGTGTCTGAATGTCAGGCCGACGGAAATTCAATCGCTCAGGTTGCGTTGGAACATCAGATTTATGCAAACCTCATCTACAAGTGATGCAGGCCTGTTGAACGACAATTAGGATGTCCAGTCCCGCGACTATTATCTTGACTGGTTGAGGTAAGTGCCAGATAACGCTCAGAAACAAAGATTTGGAGCGATCGATTGTCTGGCAAGCACACTACTCAACAACAGGTATAAAGATATATGAACAGCAGACAATCAGGCGACAGTCAATCGAAAGCGGCGGCCAAAGCAGGAATCAGTGAGCGCACCGGCCGGCGCATCAAGAAGCAGGAACATCAACGCGACGGTGAGCGCAATTGGCGCAGCCGTAGAGATCCGTTGGAGGCGGTTTGGAGGATGGATCTGTTGCCGTCGCTGGAGCGCGAGCCAAGGCTCATAGGGTTGACGCTGTGGGAATTGCTCGATGAACAGTATCCCGGACAGTACCCCGGCAGCGTTCTGCGTACCTGCCGGACACCAAGGGGCTTTCCGACTTCACACGCCCGAATAGCGCTATCACGATTAAAGGCGTTGGCTTTGACCCATCTGCTGTATCAGTTTCGTCTTGCTTTCAGCGGCTGGCGTTCTGTAACAGTGATACAAGGCGGAGAAAACTACAGCGCACTGGCCGATGGGCTACAGAACGCCCTACACGATCTTGGTGGTGCGTCCCATGATCATCGCACCGACAGTTTATCAGCCGCCTGGAGCACTGAGCCAGAACGCAAAAAACTCACTCAGATTTATGGCGGTCTGTGCAAGCACTACGGGATGAAGCCAACGACTAACAATACCGGCGTGAGTCACGAGAACGGCGTGATCGAATCGGCTCATGGTGCGTTAAATACCGTATAGATCAGGCACTGAAGCTGCGTGGTATAAACGACGTCGACTCGGTGACGGGCTACCAGCAGTTCGTTAATGAGGTCGTGAGCAAACTCAACCGCCGCTGCCAACAACGTCTTGAGCAGGAGCACCAGCACTTGCGGCCCCTGCCTGCCAGACAGTTAGTGCAGGGGGTCAAGTCTTGACATGGTACATTTGATTATGGTGATAAACACCCAAACAGGGGGTGGTTCCAGAGACTGTGTGTTTTCCGCAACTGGTACTGAATTGAACAGGCTACCTAATTACGCCATAGTTAACTGTAGTCACATCTACTCGTAGCTGCTCCAATCGTTTCTCAACATCGCCTGGACTATCCTTTTGACAGCGGCCTCCGATTTGGCTGGCTAGAAACGCTTCGATTTCAGCGTACATGGCCATTCGGTTAACCGGCTTTGCAAACCCGTGACCTTCGTCATCTGCCAGCAGATAGCTGACATCGTGCCCCTGGTCGCGAAGTGCTATGACGATTTGGTCTGATTCGGCTTGTTTGACTCGAGGATCATTAGCACCCTGGACGATCATCAGCGGTTTTGATATTCGATTAGCACTGAACAACGGGCTGGCTTCTCGCATCCGGGCCTTGCCTTCCTCGGTTTTTGGGTCGCCAACCATGCTATACAGAGCCGCTCGACTGGCTTCCCAGTATGGCGGTATAGAGTCGAGCAACGTGAAGAGGTTGCTGGGCCCAACTATGTCGACGCCGCACGCGTAGACCTCGGGTGTAAATGCAAGCCCTGCAAGCGTTGCGTAGCCTCCGTAGCTTGTGCCCATAATGGCTATGCGGGCTTTGTCTGCAATGCCCTTTGCGATCAGATGGTTGACGCCCCAGGTGATGTCGTCCTGCATGAGTTTGCCCCACTGCAGATCGCCTGCGTTCAGGAAAGCCTTGCCGTACCCGCCGCTGGCGCGGAAGTTCGGCTGCAGCACCGCGTAGCCACGGTTCGCCAGAAATTGAACCTGAGCACTGTACCCCCAGTAATCACGCGGTCCTTTGGGGCCGCCATGAACCAGGACGACAACAGGCAGATCTTTGGCCTCCACACCTGCAGGCACGGTAAGGTATGCAGGAATTTGCAAGCCATCGCGACTTGCATAATGAATCGGTGTCATCGGCGCTAAGTGGTCTTCCACCTCCTTCAGCTCAGGGCGAAGTGTGTACTGTCGGATTAACTTGCGTGTCTCGGTATCGTAGTACCAACACTCCGCGGCGTACCTGTCTCCGTGCACCGAGATGAGAAACTTCCTGTAGTCTTTTGTTGAACTCTGATAGGCAATCTCTCGACCTGAGAATGCTTTATTCAAGAATGTGTAATGCGTTTCCCACGCCTTGTTATGCCAGTAGCGGCGGGTTTTATCATCGGTGTACGATGTGGAAATAATTTCACGTGTGTTTCGATCGACACGCAGCCCGCCAAAGTCGACTCGGTTGTCGGGGTCGCGTTCAACAAACTCAATTTCTTTGGTCTTCAGATTCAATTTGAAGAGCGACTTTAAATCCAGATCTCCCTTGTTGGTGACGAGGTAAATGTGCTCGTTGTTTGCATCCCAATCGGCTACGTAAGCGTTCTCACTGACGTTCGTTTCGTATATGGGTATGAGATCATCACCTTCTCTGTGTAGTATGGTTGTATTGCCTGCCGGATCGGTGCGGCGGAGTAAGCGCAGGTTGTCGTCCCAGTCAAAGTTATAACCGGTGATACGGTCTGTGTTCTCGTAAACGAGTGTCAGTTCACCCGTTGAAATAGTGACTTTGTACAAGTTGTGCCATGCCTTGTCGCGATCGTTCAGTCCAACCCAGAGCGAGTCGGTATCGTTCTGACTGACGTGATAGATCTGCGCTGTAACATCCTCAAGAGGCGTCAGATTCCGTGCGGCCGGTATCTCTTCACCTTCTATTGGCAGTTCATTGCGGTCAACGGCAAACAGATTGATATTTTCGTCGCCGTCGGAATCTTTGACAAACAAAATGTACTTGCCATCGTCGGTCCAGGTATAGCCGTAAGGCGGGCGCATGCTGTCAGTCAGAGGGCGCGCTTTGTCGAACGGCTCTGCAAATTCTTTTATCCATACATTCATGATGCCTCGATACGGCTTCATGAAGGAAATGAACTTGCCATCAGGGCTCAGTTTTCCGCTAGCAACCTGCGGGTTACCAAAAAACAGTTCACGGTCAAGGAGAGGTATATCGTGTGAATCTGTTGAGCGGTCTTTGGAAGAAGTGTCCATGGTTTCACCAAAGCGTCAATACTAAACGGACAGCCATATTACGAAATTCAGAGTGTAATTGTGAATTATATTTAGTCGCGGTTGAAGCGATTGGACGCATCCCACCACGCTGTCTGGGTTTGTACAATGATGTACAGAAAAGGGGTCGGGCCTGCGCAACGGCTGACACAATGGTAGTAAGGGATTGCTTCAAGTGTGATTTGAGACTTGCGGGGCATTGGCATCGGTACTTCCTACTAATACTGCTGGACATTGAATGGGGCAAGTCTTGACAACGCACATATGGTTGTGGCGATAAACACCAAAACTGGGGTTGGCCTTCGACGCAAGAATCAGTGCGCGAGTGCCTTGCTGACGCTGCGCGTTACCAGCATCTTTGCATTATCGCGTTGTTATCACTTCGTTTAACAGAGCGTCCATATCATTCCATGGCACTACATGCCCGCGCTGCCTGTTTTGTTCCTGATCACCGCCATAGATCATCCATGGGTCAAGTGTTGCCGAGCTGATTCGTGTGCGCCAGTAGTCCAGACCGTTGAAAAAATCACTGGCTATTGTGGCTCCGGATTTTATCTCAATGCCCAAAAGATGCCCGGAACCTAACTCGATAACCGCATCTAACTCATGCCCTTGTTTGTCTCGCAGGAAATACACACTGGACTTCAGCCCTGCGTTGCATTGCGCATTTATCAACTCCATGATGGCCCAATTCTCGAACAGTGCGCCTCGCAATGGATGCGCCATTACTTGAGAGACATTGCGGATGCCGATCAGTGAGGCGGCCAAGGTACTGTCTACGAAATATAACTTGGGTGTTTTAATCATGCGCTTTGATAGATTAGTAGCCCATGGTTGCACGAGAACAATCAGATGGCTCGCTCGCAGTGCGCCCGGCCAGGCTTTGTGTCACCGACTCGATAAGTTCAAACTGGCTGGATCCGGTTAGCAGGTAACGACCCATATCGTGCCCCGAATCAACAATGCCTTGCAGGTACGATAGCAATTGGGGGATTCGCTGCACTTCATCGATGATGGCAACATCCCCAAGATCTGCCAGAAATCCCCGCGGGTCTTCTGTGGCAAAGAGACGAGTGTCAGGGTCCTCCAGTGAGACATACCTTGCCTTGGGCCTCAGCATACGGGCTAGCGTTGTCTTTCCTGATTGCCTGGGGCCTGTGATTGTCAGCACCGGATAAGACTGCAAACGGGCTTCTGCCGCCAGCATAATCTGCCGCGGAATGGGGTCAATCGGTAGTATAGGAAGTGCCATAATGACTAATTGTATATTCAACTATACAATTAGTCATAATCGATGAGGGTGTGAAATAGGACTTAGCAGTGCGGCACGGTTTCCGGGGCCATTATCAACAATGACTGCAACAATGGGATTGGGGCAGGCTAGCGAAGTTCCAAAGGCATTGTGTTTAAGGATTTCAAGGTGTCTGATGTGATAGTAAAGCGGTTTTTTCAGTTTAAAGAGTCAATTTGGAATATAAAGCATAAAGCGGCATTTTGAGCTTCTAAAACAAATAAAGGGGTCAATCCTGTTTTAATAGATTGATTCGTTGTGTCTGCGTGAATTAGGAGAGGGGCCAGAAGCGCGGTATGAAAGCCGGAATAGCCGGGCTAATGCCCGGCTATTACCAACAGTTTACAGATCGGACAAATGCTACTACTTTGGCCTCACTGCATCGACTGTGCCCTGAATAAACGCGATGACCTTCTGTAGATCATCTTCATTGAGTTTATCAGCAAAAGAAGGCATGCCATTCCCCTCTAGCGCACCACCTAATACAATGGGCTCAGCGTTATTCAACACTGCTGCGTCGCTATAACCGAGGTTCTTGATATTGCCACCATTGTTGACGCCCGGTACCCCATGGCAGAACAGGCAAGAGGAAATATAGATACCCGCTCCCTCCGCTACATGATCCGGGTTATAGGAAACGCCGGCTACCAGTTCATCGGCGTTAGACTCCGCCGAAACCGGCATTTCGGCCTTGCCACCCAGTTTGAATGTATAGACTCGGCCGGGGCCTATGCTTTCGGTAGCTCGCTGCAATACGCCATACACCCCACCCCAGCCAACAGCAATAGTGACATACTGTTCACCGTCTTTCTCCCAGGTTGACGGGGCAGCTACCACACCGGTACCTACTGCTACGTTCCAGAGCCCCTCGCCGGTTGTTGCGTTGTAGGCCAGAAAGCGACCATCAGCGGTGCCCTGAAATACCAGGCCACCAGCAGTGGTCAGCGTGCCACCGTTCCAGGGAGACACGTACTCCGAGCGCCATACTTCTTTCTGGGCTACCGGATCCCACGCCAGCAAGTGACCGAACGGAGTTGCCTTCGGAGGAACTGTATTGAACAGATAACCAAGATTCCATCCGGTCGCTGACATAGTGGCACCGGCTTTATACTTGTTGCGCTCCCAAGCCGGGTCGGCTTGCTGTACCAGTGGAACCCCTTGTGCAGGTATATAAACGAGCCCTGTTTCTGGGTTGAAGCTCATCGGGTGCCAGTTGTGCCCGCCATAGGCCGAGGGTATGGTCTCCCAGGGTTCGGTCGGACTGGCAGCGCCCTCTGCCTCTATCGGACGCCCGTTTTCATCATGACCTGTCGCCCAGTTAACTTCCACAAAAGGTTCAGCTGAAATGAACTCGCCATTGGTACGATCAATTACATAAAAGAAGCCGCTTTTGGGCGCCTGCATGAGTACCTTGCGTTCCTTGCCATCAATTTCCAGGTCAGCGAGGATGATATGCTGCGCGGCGGAGTAATCCCATGTTTCACCGGGAACCACCTGATAGTGCCACTTATACTCCCCGTTGTTCGGATTTACCGCAACGATTGATGCCAGGTATAAGTTATCTCCGCCACCCGGACTGCGGGCATGACGATTCCATGGAATACCGTTATCTGTACCGAAATACAGTGTATCCAGTTCAGGATCGTAGGCCATGGCATCCCACACGCTGCCGCCGCCACCGGCTTTCCACCACTCTCCGGCTGGATCCCATGTTTTTGCAGCAGCCTCCTGGGCACTATCCTCAAAGGGTTTGGACGGATCGCCGGGTACAGTATAGAAACGCCAGGACAGATCCCCGGATTCTGCATCATATGCTGATACATAACCTCTAACGTTATACTCGGATCCACCGCCACCGATGATCACTTTGCCATTTATTACACGAGGGGCGCCGGTAATGGTGATCAATTGATCGCTGTCTTCACGCGTATCAACCTTCCATTTCAGTGCACCGCTGGTGGCATCAACCGCGTGCAGAAAACCGTCAAACGAACCGACAAAAACAGTGCCTTCATAAATTGCTACACCTCTGTTGACAACATCACAACAGCCTTTGTATCCCCATTCGCGAGGCACCTCAGGATCATAGACCCATAATTTCTCACCAGTGACAGCATCCAGGGCGTGTACGATAGACCAGGATGCCGTTACAAACATCACACCATCGACGACGATAGCTGTCGACTCCACACCGCGCCGGGACTCGAGCCCGTAAGACCAGGCCAGCCCCAGCTCACCTACATTGTCTGTATTAATTGAATCGAGTCGGGAGTGGCGTGTCTCGGAATAATCCAGACCGTAACTCAGCCATTCAGAGGTTGATTTTTCATTATCAATTATTGCCTGAGTATCTATCGCGGATCCCGTTGATTGGGATTGTGCAATCGAGGT
>CAYMVV010000177.1:0-9334 GCA_964393885.1 uncultured Granulosicoccaceae bacterium
TTTGGCAGCGGCTCGGTGATCGCTAATTTTATCTCGGTACCCAACTCGCTCGGACCCGGCGAGCTGCTGATGAAATACGGCACCGAAGAGCAAAAAAATCACTACCTGCCGCGCCTTGCTGACGGCAGAGACATACCCTGCTTTGCACTGACCAGCCCGACAGCCGGTTCAGACGCCACATCAATCAGTGATACCGGCATCGTCTGCAAGGGTCAGTGGAAAGGCGAAACCGTGCTGGGTATGCGGCTGAATTTCCAGAAACGCTATATCACGCTGGCACCGATTGCCACACTGATCGGACTGGCCTTCCGCCTGCAGGATCCGGATCATCTCATCGGCGACACAGACGACTACGGTATTACCTGCGCGCTGATCCCTAGAGACACCGATGGACTGCAGATCGGCCAGCGCCACTTTCCGATTGGCGAACCGTTCATGAACGGACCGATACAGGGTAACGATGTTTTTGTACCACTGAGTTTTATCATCGGTGGGCAGGAGATGGCCGGCAAGGGCTGGACCATGCTGGTGAATTGCCTGTCGGTCGGACGCTGCATCACGCTGCCGACCAGCGGTAACGCCATCTGCAAAATGTCACTGGCCGGCACGTCGGCATACGCCACACTGCGACAGCAGTTCGGGTTGCCAATTGCCAAATTCGAAGGCGTACAAAAGCCACTGGCGCGCATTGCCGGCTTAACCTACATCGTCGATGCCGGTCGCCTGCATACAGCCGTATCTTTAGGCCTTGGCGAAAAGCCCAGTGTGCCTTCCGCAATTTTGAAGTATCACTGCACTGAACTGGCACGCACCGCTGTCACCGATGCGATGGATATCCACGGCGGTAAAGCAGTGATGAAAGGACCGAAAAACTATATCACGGCGCTGTACGAATCCGCCCCGGTTGCCATAACGGTTGAAGGCGCAAACATCATGACGCGCAACCTGATGATCTTTGGCCAGGGTGCAACACGCAGTCATCCCTATGTCCTCAGGGAAATGGAACTGGCCGGACGCGAAACCAGCGCCGACACCATCAAACAATTTGACGACGCCTTCTTCGGGCACATCGGTTTTACGCTATCCAATGCCTCACGCGCGCTGTGGATGGGTTTAACCCGCTCGGTATTTTCAGACAGCCCGGTAACAGGCGAAACGGCTAAATACTACCGTGAGCTGAATCGACTCAGTGCTGCTTTTGCATTAGTGGCCGATGTGTCGATGCTGACGATGCAGTCAAAGCTTAAATTCAAGGAAATGCTGTCTGCCCGGCTGGGTGATCTGCTGAGTAATTTATACCTGGCCAGCATGGTGTTAAAGCACTATGAGGACGGCGGCCAGAATAAAGAAGAACTGCCGGTACTCGAATGGTCAATGCACTTCTTACTGCACCGCTATCAGACCGCTATGCAGGAAATTCTGCAAAACTATCCCAGCCGACCAGTTGCCTGGGTGCTGAAACTACTGGTGTTCCCGACAGGTAAACACTTCAGCGCACCGACCGATCGCTGTGTCACTCAAATCGCAAAACTGGTGACCGACAACACGCTTACCCGTAATCGCCTGATTGATGGTATTTACCTTGAGGATAACGAATTCAATCCGCTAGGCAATACCAATGCGGTATTCCTGCACAGCCTGACTCTGGCGCCAATTCATCGCAGAATTCGCGACGCCGTCAAGGCAGGCACTTTGCCAAAGCTCAGTGGTGAGGCCGCCATAGAAGCCGCTCAAAATGCATCGGTAATTAATGCTTCCGAGGCACAGCAGCTGCTTGAACATCATCAGGCGATGATGAACGTAATCCATGTGGATGATTTCAGCCAGTCGCGGCTGGAACGCCGGGCAATGGACGAGTCAACGCAGAGTGTTCGCAAGAGCGCCTGATTCGACGTGCACGCACCCTCCCGGTAAATTCCGTATACTGGAGCGCATCTGATCTCGGATGCGCTAATGGCTCCACCCCTTCAATACACCTCTCTTTCGTCAGCGCCCAATGCGTTGACTGCCCTCTGCTGCGCCCGCGAAACTGTGGCATCTGCTAGCTGGCCCGCGACTCTGCAGAATATCTACGCCGCTTTTGCCGGCCGCTCTCAAGACGGTACAGTTGACAAAATCAGCACCTGGCACCTGCCTGTGTGGATACACGCGCATTTAAAAGCACAGTTAAATTTGCCAGCGTCCAACCTTCCAACACTCGGTGTCTAACTATGTCTCTGGTCATCAGCACAACCGAACAATCCGTCACCACGTTGCAAATGAACCGTGCGGAAAAGCTCAACGCACTAAACCGCGAGATGTATGCAGAGCTAACACAGGGATTTCGCAACGCTAACAGCGATGGCACAAGCCGGGTTATTGTTTTAAAGGGTACGGAAGGCATTTTTACCGCTGGCAATGACCTGGCTGACTTTGCCGCCGCGGTTGCCGCCGGCGAACGTTTTGACTCGGCATTTCTACTGATGGAAGCCATGCTCGATTCAGAAATTCCGGTGGTGGTATCCGTTGATGGCCCTGCAATTGGCATCGGCACTACACTGCTGTTTCACTGCGATCTGGTATACGCCAGCCCGGGTGCCAGTTTTCATGCACCGTTTGCAGACCTGGGAGTTTGCCCCGAGTTTGCGTCATCAGAGACATTCCCGTCCATGCTCGGCGACCACCGTGCCGCACAAATGCTGTTACTGGGTGAGCCATTGTCTGCCACAGACGCAGAACGATTCGGCCTGGTAAACAAGCTGGTCGACACCGAAGCACTCGACAAGCACGTATCAGAGGTTGCAGCAAAACTGGCTGCAAAGCCACTTGATGCGCTGAAAACCTCGCGTAAGTTGCTGCACGCTCGCAAAACCGACTATCGCGATATCATCAAACGCGAGAGCGTGGAGTTTGGTCGACTGATGCAAACTGACGAATTTAAAAACAACCTTGCCAGATTCCTCAGTAAAAAGGCATCCTGATAAACTGATCGGGCAAAAGCCACGCATAACTAAAGATGCGTAGCTGTAGTACATAAGAGCAGTGGTACACAATAGCGGCGGAGGAATTGACAATGTCAGAACAGACACTGATACAAACATGGCAGTCACGCGTTGGTAAAAAAGTTGGCACCAGCGACTGGCTGACTATCGACCAGGATCGCATCGACGCATTTGCTGACACCACGGAGGATCATCAGGTCATTCATATTGACCCCGATGCAGATGCCACTAAAGCACTCGGCGGCACTATTGCTCATGGTTTTTTAAGTTTGTCGTTATTATCCTATATGAACGCCAGCTTGACGCGCCCCCTCAACGGTGATCGAACGGTATTAAACTACGGATTAAATAAAGTCCGTTTTCTGAGCCCGGTAGCAAGTGGTTCGGATGTTCGTTCACACTTAAGCGTGGTTGCAGCACAGGCCAAACCCAAAGGCGTACTGGTTACGTTCAACGCCGAAATCGAAATACGCGATCAAAAAACGCCGGCACTGGTTGCTGAGCAACTTGCGCTCGTCATCGACAAATAGATTGTGGCCGGGTTTACCTCTGGCTTACTCATAATTCGCACCTAATTCGCACAAGAAAAAAGGCTACCCACATGCAATTTGAGCACTCGGAAAAAGTCCAGGAGCTAATACAAAAGGTTGATCAGTTCCTGACTGACAATCTATATCCAGTTGAAGACGAAATTCAGGAATATATCGATAACGCCAGTGACCGGTGGACTATTCCCCCGCTACTCGAAGAATTAAAAGCCAAAGCCAAAAGCGAAGGCTTGTGGAATTTCTTTTTACCCGATTCCGATGAATACGGCTACGGACTTAATAATCTGGAATACGCACCACTGTGCGAGTTAATGGGCCGCTCACGCTTTGCCGGAGAAATATTCAATTGCAGCGCGCCAGACACGGGCAACATGGAAGTATTCGCACGCTATGGCACTGAAGAGCAAAAAAAGCAGTGGTTAAAGCCATTGCTTGAAGGTGAAATACGATCGGCATTTGCAATGACAGAGCCTGCTGTTGCCTCTAGTGATGCCACTAATATTCAAACCAGCATTGTTCGTGATGGCAACGAGTACGTTGTAAACGGTCGCAAGTGGTACATCTCGGGCGCGTGCGACCCGCGCTGTAAAATCATGATAGTCATGGGTAAGAACGACCCCGACAACCCCGACCGTCACAAACAACAATCTATGATCCTGGTGCCCATGGACACCGACGGTGTAAAGATCGTCAGACCCATGCAGGTGTTTGGAAACGACGATGCCCCGGAAGGCCACGCTGAAGTCATCTTTGACAATGTCAGAGTGCCACCGGAAAATCTTTTGCTGGGCGAAGGCCGCGGCTTTGAGATAGCACAGGGCAGACTCGGCCCGGGTCGTATCCATCATTGCATGCGTCTGATCGGTCGCTCACAACGCGTACTCGAATTAATGTGTGAACGCGCAGAATCCAGAGTTGCGTTCGGTCGCAAGCTCAGTGAACAGGGCAAGATCCGCGAGGACATTGCACTGTCCTCGTGCGAAATCGAACAGGCTCGCCTGCTTACCCTGATGGCTGCGGACACAATGGACAAGCACGGTAACAAGGGCGCTAAAGAGCTAATCGCCATGATCAAAATAGTCGCCCCCAACATGGCCTGCGCGGTTACTGATCGCGCCATTCAGATGCACGGAGCCGCCGGTGTTAGCCAGGACACCATCCTGGCGGATAGTTACATATACGCCCGTATCTGTCGCATTGTAGATGGCCCGGATCAGGTCCATATTAATCAGCTCGGACGTAACCTGATCAAGCGGCTGGCAACCTCTTAACTGACCACTTACCATCGGTTTACATCTCGGTTTAACACAGCAGGCAAAGATGGCAGACGGTATACAACAACTCGACCACGACAAACTTGCAGAGTATCTGCAAGCTTCCCTCGACGGTTTCAAAGGGCCGCTCACCGCAGAGAAATTTACCGGTGGGCAATCCAACCCGACGTTTAAAATAGAGGCGGCGTCCGGCGTCTATGTATTACGCAAACAGCCACCGGGCAAATTGCTAAAGTCTGCCCACGCTGTAGATCGCGAGTACCGAATAATGAAAGCTCTGGCACCAACCAAGGTACCGGTACCGTTGATGCACCACCTTTGCACTGACCGCGAGGTTATTGGCTCGCTGTTTTTTATTATGGAATACAAAGCCGGACGCACATTCTGGGACAGCGCCATACCGGAAGTAAACAACGCAGATCGCAGTGCCATCTACGACCAGATTAACGGCGTACTGGCAGACTTCCATATGGTCGATATAGAAGACGTTGGGTTATCCGACTATGGCAGACCCGGCAACTACTATGCACGCCAGTTAAAACGCTGGACCGAACAGTATCGCTCCTCGGAATTTGAAGAACCGATACCGGAGATGGAATGGCTCATTCCGTGGCTGCACGAACACCTGCCGGAAGACGACGGACGCGTATCGCTGGTGCACGGCGACTATCGTCTCGACAACCTGCGCTTTGAAGCAGAACAACCGGTGTGCTGCGCTGTACTCGACTGGGAACTCTCAACCCTTGGCCATCCTTTCGCTGACCTGGCCAACCACTGCATGCAGCAGCGGCTGCCCAGCCGCATGGCCAACATGTCAGGCCTGGCCAACGCTGACCTCGCTAAACTGGGTATACCAACAGAAAAAGAATTTGTGGAACGCTATTGTGAGCGTACCGGCTTAAGCGGTATCGACAACTGGGACTTTTACCTGTCGTTCAGTATTTATCGGCTGGCGGCTATTCTGCAGGGCGTGGCCAAACGCGGCAGAGACGGCAATGCTTCAAGTAAACTTGCAGCAGATGTATTCAAACACGTTGCACCACTTGCCAAACTATCTAAAGACATCGCAGTGAACGGGGCCTGAACCAAATGAAAGCAATTGTCTGCAATGAATACGGACCACTGACAAACCTCAGCTTGCAGGATGTCGACAACCCCGAACCCGGCGACAACGAGTTATTGTTAAAGGTACTGGCCGCCGGCATAAACTTTCCCGACGGACTACTGGTGCAAGGCCTGTATCAGGCCAAACCGGACACGCCGTTTATACCGGGTATGGAATTTTGCGGTGAAGTGATAGCCATAGGCTCGGCTGTTAAAGGCTTTAACAATGGTGACCGGATAATTTCATCCAGCCCGAGCTACGGTGCCTTTGCCGAGCAAATCACCCTGCCCGCCGCCATGGCCATTAAAATACCGAACACCATAGATCCTGCACAGGCAGCCAATTTGCTGGTGGCCCACGGCACAGCACATCATGCGCTAAAACAGCGCGCAAACCTGAAGCACGGCGAGTCACTGGTTGTGCTTGGCGCCGCCGGTGGCACCGGACTCGCCGCCGTTCAAATTGGTAAAGCGATGGGCGCCCACGTCATCGCCGCCGCCTCCAGTGAAGAAAAGTTAAAGCTCGCGGCCGAACAAGGCGCCGATATCACCGTCAACTACAGCAAACAAGACCTGAAAGACACTATACGCAAACACACCAACGGCAAAGGTGCGGATGTTATTTACGACCCGGTTGGCGGTGAGGCTTTTGACTCCAGTGTTAGAGCGATGGCGCGTTACGGGCGGATGCTGGTGATTGGTTTTGCATCAGGCACAATCCCGAAGCTGCCGGTCAATCTGGCACTGGTTAAGGAATTCAGTCTGGTCGGGGTGTTTTGGGGCACGTTTACGCGCAAGGAACCTGAGGTGTATGCAGAGAATATGAAGGAGTTGTTCGAGTGGTATCAGAAAGGGGTTGTATCTGTTTCTGTGGATCGAACTTTTTCACTGGCGGAGACCGGGGAGGCGTTGGGGTATGTGATGGATCGGAAGGTTAAGGGGAAGGTGGCTGTTGTTGTTTGAGTCATTTTTTTCTCACACAGCAACAAGATCAGTCTTTATCCGTTGAAAGGGTAGCGTAGGTCATTACCAGATTCTAAAGCGAAACTCTGCTCCAAGCGGAGCGGCTTTATTCGTTCCGGGAGCTACGAATAGAATGGGTTTAAAGTAGTAACGCCAGATCTTTCGAAGTCCTTTATATTTCTGGTTACAACTTGAAGGGAATAGATAAGTGCAGTTGCAGCGATCATCTTATCAAGCACATTTTCGTGGTTCGGCACACGTAACAACGCCCACATTGTCGCCATGTCCTCATCAATCGTCAGAATGGAATCGGCAAACTCATTGGTAATGCCCTCGTACCAATCGGCCGTGGCTTCGGCCTGCTTTATATCTCCTCGGTGGCGAATCATTTCTATTCCCCATCGTAGTTCCTCCATCGTTATGGCAGATAGATAGCACAACGCGCCAGATCGTACAACTATGTTTGTAAAGATAATCACACTGAAAAGCATCCTGTCTCTTGGCCCACACGAGCAGCAATTAACTGGACTGACAAAATTCAATTTGCTGGTTTGTAAAAACTGCGTTGTGAAAAGCAATGTGCTTCGACTGCCTGGAGCTGTAAAGGTTGGGATAGTAGCGGATGTTCTGGTACCAACTACCTTTCAGATATTTGGATTCGAGCACCACACGGTGGCGCACCTTGTCGAACTCAACAAGGCTTTCATAAACACCGAAGCGATAATAAGTCGGAATAGATTTTTTACTTCAATAGAGATACGAAGCGGGTATTGGGCCACATGGAGCACTGTTTTTGGGCGAACGCTTTCGGTTCCTCATACGGGGCTACTTTATGCACAGTCTTTAACTGATTATGGTTGTACTTATCAAGGCGGCAACAGTAAATTAAGTTTTAGTTTTTTGAATAGAAATGGCTGTCAGGCGTGCGCCTAGTCGCTAAGATTCTCCAACCAGTAATTCGACCTTCTGGAGGAGCAAATCATCTGTGCTTGCTAGTGGAGCCTGAACTTCACCTTGATCCGCGTGTCGTAAGGAGACGAATTGACCTCTTGGGTTGGTTGTCAGCCAGTCAAGTCTTGCATGGAGTTTTGTGGCAAGAATGAAAATACCGGTTTTTTCCTGGTTGAAAAAGTCGTCTATCACCGATATTAATGTTTGTAGTTGAGCGCTTTATTCTCGAGGCATCCGTCTTGGCCGAAATGTAATTCTCACATAAGAAATCAAACCTCTTGCACTAGAATACTATTTTTCGGAGAATTTAAAATGAGTTCTTTCAAAAAAAAGATTCTTTCAGCCGTTTTAGGGCTACTCATGTCGTCATCATCTATTGCCATTACTGCTGGAAATGTTGACAAATATAAAGACCGCTTCCTCAACGGCTGCGCAGGCATTATTCCAAACAAAAGCAGACCGCTTGAACTAAAAGAGAATATTTTATACAGAAACAAGAATGCCGATCACTACGGTCCATATGAGGCCTCCATTAGAGCTTTGTATGAAGTAGGAGCAGTCGAATTTATTTCATTCGATAAAAAACGCAAACTAGACAAGTGGAAAACATCGGACAATTTTACGACAGACGGCGCATCAATTCCCGAATTTGCCATGGACTTGATAGGAATACCTGACAGGTTTGGTGGCGAATTTACCTGTGCCGCTGTATTACATGATTACTACATAATTTATAAAAAAATTGAGCTTCGTGAAGCATTCGATGTCCATTGGGTTTTCTACAAAGCCATGATGGCAAAAAATGTTGAACCATACCTGGCAGAAGCGATGTACCTTGCGGTCGCACTATTTGGACCAAGTTGGCATATTATTAGTGACTGTCCTGCCAGCACCTATGGGAACGCAAATGAATGTGAGTTAGCTATGATAGAGGAGTTGCCTGAGTTAGATATTGGTGAATCCGGCTCCGAAAAACGCAAATATATTATCAACAAGTACTGGGCATTTGTGAGAACACTAAAGGCAGCAAGGGAGAAAAACACCGGGATTATTACCTTTGATGTGAACAATTCTATCAACAGCGTTGAGCGTGATTCAAATGGTAGAATCCTTTTCACTAAGAAAAATATGCGAGATGTTATTGATTATTACAGAAAGAAGTTCGCCAAGGATGACATAAATATTGATGATTTAGGAAGATTAGACAACGGGCCATATCCTAATCACACGGTTGAAACGATACCCCCATGGGGTAAAGCAGTTAGTGACGTACGCGGAGGTAGCGGTGGTAGTGCGTCGCAACCTAACATTAGTTCAAATTCTAATTGGACCGGCGGCGAGAACAAGGAACGCCAAGGTGTAAGTGATGAGGGTGAGAAAGATGCAGGTGTTGATCCCGGGAAGGATCTAGGTAGTGATCCCGGGAAAGATACAGATAGTGATTCCGGAAAGGATGCAGGTGGTGATCCCGGGAAAGATACAGATAGTGATCCCGGGAAGGATGCAGGTGGTG
>CAYMVV010000178.1:0-9327 GCA_964393885.1 uncultured Granulosicoccaceae bacterium
CAGCACTAAACTCGGGAGAAGACGTAGACGTCAATGTATCAACCAACGATGATGGTGATCTGGTCATCAGTGCCGAGCCAGGCGCAGACGGCTCGGGTCCCGCAGGCACAGCAGACACACCTGCCTTGGGAGAGGCTATGGCATTGTTGGAAGGGCTCGCGGCTGATGGTGGCACACCGTATGATATCGATACTGCTCTGGTATACCCGGATGAGTTTGAAATATTCATCCCAAGTGTAACCGGAGTTGATCTACGGCTGGTGAGTGACAGGAACCCATCAGGCCCAACAGCAAGAATACCAATGTTTCGTGGACTTGACCCGGCCGGCAACAGCGTTGATTACATAATCACGGAAGCGTCTGATCGCGATGTTGCAGAGCTTATGGGGATCATCTATGCACCTCGTATGTCACTACCACGTGGCACCCCGGGTCTGCAGGAAGTTACCGTTACCAATGGCATCATGCAGTTTGCAGGAACAGTCGACTTTAGCCCGACTCGCTTCGTAACCCCGGGCGATCCAACCATCCCCGGCACACCCAATGAAATCACCGGTTCTGCGTTCCCACCTGCTGATCTTAATCCCGGAGCAGTAGCCGATGCTGCCTGGTCCTCGCAGGTTATGCTGCCAAGTGGTCTGGTGTTAAATGCTCAAATCGTCGCAAATTCAACCGGTATCCATGATCGTATTCCGGACAGTGGCCAGGACGACCAAAGCAATCCGAACCTTGATCGAACCAATCGTTTTGTCGTCATGCAATTGTTGGATGGCTGGCAGGATGGCAGACGCAACTATTTTCACTTCGTAACTGATGCATCGGTTCCGGATGCCGCTGCAATTGAACTCGGTGTCTTTGCGCCGACCGTTGGTTTGCTGCCAGACGCAGGGTTTTTTCCTGATGGAACCAGACTGGGCTTTGCACCAAGCGCAAATGGTATCCCTGACCCAAGTGGCAACCTCGGCCAGGGGTTGAATATCTCGACAATTGATCAGGCAATCGATCCGGTTAACGTTTTCCCGATTCAGCCAACTGATACGCGTTACACGCCAATGTGGGATGCGCACATTTATATGTGGACCGCAGATGCGATTCAAAATGATGAGCGTCGCATAGTGACGAGTATTGACGATCTTCGAGGACTGTTCGAAGAAGGGTTAGTGGAGAACTTTTTCCCCAACAGCGGTCCGGAAAACGACTTCATAGCAGGTCTGATGCCTACCAATGCGATCATCAATTGTCCGGTAATCATGCAACCGGATGAGTCTCTGATAGGTACAACGTTTGGTGTGTTCGAAAACTACTAAACGCCTCTCTACTGACTCTGTGCGAAGCAGGTCATGTGTCGCGTCATGTGTCGCCAAGGCGGCACAGAGCGGCACATGACCTGTTTATCCAGTTAACCAACACACATTCCACAGCGCATGGCACCAGCAACTTACTCAGGTTTGAATGGTGGTATCGAATCATAGGTTTACAGCCCCATCACAATAATTCATCAAAAGAGTGATTCGTACATCAGAGATAAAAACGCTCCGATAAAATTATGATGAAAAATCAGGGGCCCTTGTCAACATACCTCTACTATCTGCTTTGAGGCTGAAGGAAATTTTGTCTTGTTTCCTGGGATAAAACGGGTCTCCCAGGTAAGCTATCGGGAAACTATCGGGACATGCACTGTAAAGGAAACTATCGAGACAGACACTAAAATGAGCGTTGACAGTGCGCTCGAGTGTTATCGAATTAATACGATATGTAATGCCAGTTCATTTTGATTTTGTTTTCCTCGATATTTTCAGTAAGTAGCTCACAGTCAATTTTAAATAACCAATTAAATGATGTCGTAAATTGACAGTTTTTATTTATACGACAACCTGATTATGCTCATGTGGTTCCAGTGATTAGTTTTTTGGGTATCTTTGAGTCACTTCCTTACCTTTGAGTCACTTATCTTGGGCAGGCACGAACCTCTGCTGTAAGACATTAATCCAGGCAGGTGCAGTAACTCCTCGCCCTGAGCCTTTCGCGTCGCACGACCCATTCTTTTTCATTGTAACTGTTGCATTCCGGCTTGGGTTGCTTTAATGTCATGACAAATAGAAGAAATATAAAGGTGCGATTATGTTGTTAAGATTTACTGCTCTAGTGGGCCGTGCGAAAAGTTCGATAACACTTTTCTTCGCCACAGCTGCCATAGCGGCGTTGAAAAAATTCGACGTAGGCCCTGCTATGCCTGCATTTTTTCGCCTTGCTCTGACAACTGTGGCTGTGAAAAGTTTGTCACCGAACTTCCCGCACGGCCCACTAGCAGTTTTACTGCTGACTACTCAAATGGTAAGCGCACAACCGGAAATCGTTTGTAGCTCTGTTGCTGCTGATCCAGATGGCGATGGTTTTGGTTGGGAAAACAACCAATCCTGCCTTGTCACTACAGACTCAGACTCAGCGCCACAATTTATAAATCGGGAAACAGGGCAGCCTGTTGCGTTAGTACGGGCTATTTGGAATCCTGAAGATTTTGAATCCGGGGATGTCGCATGCGGTGAGTTTCATTTTAATGGCACTGATTACTCACGGCTCTATATCGGAAGCATATTTTCATTCTCCCCGGTGTCGAGAGTTGCGCCCTTCGAAGGAACAGTGCGAAGAGTAGATCCGTCCGGATTGTTATCAGTCGACAACTATTCATGGAGTTTGGATAACGGTGTTTACACAGGCCCGACAAGACTCGGTGAGACACCATGGGTGGAGCTTTTGGAGGAGGAGTTTGTCACGGGTTTTAATCCTCCGCTTTTTACTCCACTTGTCAGAATTTGGACTTCAGACAATTCATACTCCCAATGCAGACCCGTCGACCCGTTTGGATCGTTTGTTCCCACAGGTATGGTGGAAGCCTCAGAGGAGAATCCATTCGATGGTGCCTGTATTGACACTGATCCGGTGGGTGATGGTTGGGGATGGGATGAAGTGACTTCATGCCGTGTTGATGGCGGGCCGCAAGTATCTGATTGTGTAGATACTGTACCGCTGAATGACGGTTGGGGATGGAATGGCGTGGCTTCGTGTCGAGTTTCGGGGTAATCCTTAAAGGCTACTTAAGAGTCTTCACCCTGGTCGACCGGGATAGGCGGGTTTTAGTAGTTGTTAGGGTTGCTGGTTTGATGCTACCAGACGCGCAATGATAGAAAAGGATGTTGAAACGTCTGCGCAAACACACGACCTTTCAGTAAAGAAAGGTCGTGGATTGCTCTTCTGGTTTTAATGAATCGTATTGCTTGCAGTCTGTAGACCGCCAATCGGTAGTCCGGCAATCAATTGTACAATTTCGCCATTGCGATAAATCTTAATGGAATAGGTTTCGTCCTTATGAAATTTTATGGTTGATTCTCGCACCAGGTCGAAGTTGTGAGGGGTATTGCAAATCAGACCATTTATTTCAACAATCAAGTCACCACCAAGAAGCATTGCCTGTCCCTCAACCTCCGCTCGAACAAAACCGGATTGCAAACCAGCTGTCTCCGCTACACTGTTGGCTACTACTCTTTGAACCAGTAAGCCGGGTTGTGGATAATTCAATGCTTTCGCCACTTTCTCGTTAAGGATGACTCCTTCAAAGCCAGCTAACACACCAGAACTGTTTAGCAAGGCTTTTTTGGTGGTATTAATAGAAGTCGCAAAGCCAACTCCGTCGAAGCCACCACTTTTAGACAATATAAAGCTGACAATACCGATTACCTCACCCTGATCATTGAACATAGGGCCGCCGGAGTTTCCGGTGTTTATAGCGGTGTCAGTTTGTAAAAACTCAATCGGGGTGCCCGTTGCCATTGTTCCACGATGCATACGACCGGACAAATGACCAACACTTAGCGTTTGCGATATTCCAAACGGTGCTCCGATAATGAAAACTCGACTGCCGATACGCGTTTCATCTGAGTCTGCGAGAGTTGCGACAACCGGATTCAGCGGTGCCTTCCTGAGCTGCAACAGTGCAACGTCGCTCGCTTGTACCGATGACACAATGTCTGCACCTATACGGCTGCCGTCGGTAAACTGAACTTCAATGCGCCTCGCGCCATCCACTACATGAGCGGCAGTTAAAATCTGATTGCTGTCAACGAGAACACCTGAGCCCACGCCACGGCTGCTGCGAGGCTGGCCTTTGGTAACCTTCAGGGATTCAGTATAAACGGTGACTACCGACGCATAGTTTGCCTCGTACAGATCGGCAAAATCGTCTACGGCGTGAGATATCGAGGTAACTAAAAACAGTATCGCAAGTGCCAGGGCTTTCATATTGTTCTCCTGCTATTTTCTCTCCCGTTGTAAATTTTGACAGCTTCAGCAAGGTTGAGTTCAGATAGCCATTTTATCACGCGTTTGTTACAGAGCTATAAACATGTGGCTGAGTCTGGAGATACATGGCATCGATTGCAAAGACAGATGGCTAAAGAAGCCAGTTACACATAGTGGGTTGTGAGGAAAGTTCGGTAACGGACTTTTCACAGCCATGGCTGTCAGAGCAAGGCGAAAAAATGCAGGCATAGCAAGGCCTACGTCGAACCCGTGCTTTGGACAACAGGTTAACGCAGCTATGGCAACTGTGGCTTCGAGACGTGTTAACGAACTTTCCAAACGGCCCACTAGCGTTACTTTCTTATTATCGCAATGGGCAATGCGTGGCTTACAGGTGTCGCTATCCGGACTTACGCCGGGTAATAAGGTCACTTTAACGATTTAGACTTTATGGTGAGTATCGCTCAAGGGGAGATCGTATTCAGTGTAAAGCATACGCAGCAAAGTCAGAAATATTCTATCGTTAGCTTAACTGTCAGCAACTCTGACTTACTAACCGAGCGTGCACTTGCGGTGACAGCTATAGTGTAAGAGCTGTGTAAAAGAGCCCTAAAAGATGTCTGCCAACTTTTTCAGCTGGTCGTTTGAAGGCCTCATTAACAGATGAATTGGTGTCGTTGGTAGTGACATGAGTTGCTTGTATTCCAATATTTCCGACAGGCTAAAAATAGCTGACTGTATTTGATAGGGAAAGCAGTGCGGTTGTGGCGCCTAATATATATTTCTGGTCAATATAGTCCTGTCGGTATTTCCATGATCGTCAACTTAAAAAATACAATGCGGCCGATTTGCCAATTCTCACCTGCGCCTGCCGTGTGTGGGATGAGGCGTTGCTTTGGGAAGAGGCGTTGGCGCTAAGGCAAAACGGTGTGACCTCAGCTGGCGGCACAGTAGAGCGTTCAATCCCGGTTATTGCGATGCGATCGGTTTGGTCCAGTACTACAACTCCTGATTGCACAGATACTCGATCAGGCATAACTACCTGCAACCTGCAACTAAGCCGTAGAGCTAAGAGTCTCGTAATTGCCTGTACAGCAAAGTGAACCACATATTACCTGTCCAACAACGCCTGTCCTGATAAGCATTCTCTGAGAGGCAGTCCAGGGAAACAGATGCCTGTCCAAGTAAGTATTAACGATGTCTGTCCTGAGAAGCTTCGCTGTGAGAAGCAGTGCCTGTCCTGAAAAGCTTCTTTATAAACAGTTGAAATTGCCCGTATAGCAAAGTGAACCACATATTATCTATCCAGCATTGCCTGTCTTGAGAAGCAATCCAACAACGCCAGCAATCCAACAACGCCTGTCCTGATAAGTATTACCTATTCAACAATGCCTGTCCTGAGAAGTACTACTGATAAGCATGTTCTGAGAAGCAGTGCCTGTCCTGAGAAGCTTTCTGAGAAGCAGTGCAGGGAATAGATGCCTTTCCAGGGAAGTAGATGCCTGTCCAGGGAAGTAGTTGGCTGAAACCAACAGGAATCGGTTAGAAAGCTCCATTCCCAAGAGTGATAGTCTCCCAAGCTGAATAGACGTGCATCATCAGGTCTATTCCATCCGGGAAGGTTTCAGTTATATCTTCCTGTCCTTTGCCAAAACATCTTAGAAAGGGATATTAGCGTGAAAAGAACACACTTACTTGCAGCGTGTAGCCTACCAGTATTGTTGGCTCTTACAGCCTGTGACAGTGGTACAGTGGGTACCATTAATTCAGCACTAAACTCGGGAGAAGACGTAGACGTCAACATATCAACCAACGATGATGGCGACCTGGTTATAAGTGCCGACCCAGGCGCAGGCGGCTCAGGTTCAGCAGACACAGCTGCACTTGGAGAGGCTATGGCATTGTTGGAAGGGCTCGCGGCTGATGGGGGCACACCGTATGACATCGATACTGCTTTGGTATACCCGGATGAATTTGAAATATTCATCCCAAGTGTAACCGGTGTTGATCTGCGACTGGTGAGTGACAGAAACCCGTCAGGCCCAACAGCAAGAATACCTATGTTTCGTGGGCTTGACCCGGCTGGCAACAGCGTTGATTACGTAATAACAGAAGCGTCCGATCGCGATGTTGCAACGCTCATGGGAATCATCTATGCACCACGTATGTCGCTACCACGCGGCACTCCGGGTATGCAGGAAGTTACTATCAGCAATGGCATCATGCAGTTTGCAGGAACAGTCGACTTCAGCCCGACTCGCTTCGTAACCCCGGGCGATCCAACTATCCCCGGATCACCTAATGAAATCACTGGTGCTGCGTTCCCACCAGCTGATCTTAATCCCGGAGCAGTAGCCGATGCGGCCTGGTCCTCGCAGGTTATGCTGCCAAGTGGTCTGGTGTTAAACGCCCAAATCGTCGCAAATTCTACCGGTATCCATGATCGTATTCCGGACAGTGGCCAGGACGACCAAAGCAATCCGAACCTTGATCGAACCAATCGTTTTGTCGTCATGCAATTGTTGGATGGCTGGCAGGATGGCAGACGCAACTATTTTCACTTCGTAACTGATGCATCGGTTCCGGATGCCGCTGCAATTGAACTCGGTGTCTTTGCGCCGACCGTTGGTTTGCTGCCAGACGCAGGGTTTTTTCCTGATGGAACCAGACTGGGCTTTGCACCAAGCGCAAATGGTATCCCTGACCCAAGTGGCAACCTCGGCCAGGGGTTGAATATCTCGACAATTGATCAGGCAATCGATCCGGTTAACGTTTTCCCGATTCAGCCAACTGATACGCGTTACACGCCAATGTGGGATGCGCACATTTATATGTGGACCGCAGATGCGATTCAAAATGATGAGCGTCGCATAGTGACGAGTATTGACGATCTTCGAGGACTGTTCGAAGAAGGGTTAGTGGAGAACTTTTTCCCCAACAGCGGTCCGGAAAACGACTTCATAGCAGGTCTGATGCCTACCAACGCGATCATCAATTGTCCGGTAATCATGCAGCCGGATGAGTCTTTGATAGGCACAACGTTTGGTGTGTTCGAAAACTACTAAACACCTTTCTGGTAAACTCTGTACGAAGCAGGTTATGTGTCGTGTCATGTGTCGCTACGGCGGCGCAGAGCGGCACATGACCTGTCTATCCTGTCAGCCAACCCACCTTCTACAGCTGAGAGAGCTATGTATCTCTCACTTTATCCCACATTTAAAAAATCCTGTTACCCCGGTTTTATACAACAGTTTGTTCGAGGTCGTTCTGACCTGGATTTTCAATTCAGATCTGGCTTGTATAAAAAGTTAGAGGAAGCCGACGAGACAATCAATCCTATCCAAAACTCGGAATCGGCATTATCATCATTATGATCATGCCGTATCGGCCTCTACAATCTTTACGGGTTGGACGTGCACGAAGTTCGATGAAATTCGCCGCAATAAAGCGTAGTGGGTTGACTGGCAAATGATAGTGTATTAACCCATACTCACCCGTCAGTGCGTTCGTGGGCTGACAGGCTTTGCTCCCATTGTTGATATAGAAAGGGCCGGGCTGCTTTTAAGTAGAAATTGGTCAGTGTAGTTTGTGCAATCTACAGTCCTCAGAAATTCGAGTCCTTTCTCAATTAATCCAATAACAGTTTTGTCCGGATGCTTATCGAAAGGATTAATGGCTCGCGGGTCACAACCGCGCAATCAAGTAACAGGATTATCGATGGAGTCCTCTGCAAGAGTGTTTTTTGAAAGGCTGTTGGCGACACCCGGTGTGTCAGGCTATGAGCAGAAAGTGCAGGATGAAGTACGCTCCTATGCAGCAGACTTTACGGATTCGATCACGACCGACCTGCACGGTAATGTGGTGCTTTGCAAGAATCCGGATGCAGAAGTGCGAGTCATGCTGGCGGGGCACAGCGACCAGATTGGATTGCTGGTATCTCACATTGACGCAGCTGGTTTTCTCTATACGCAGACCGTTGGTGACTGGGATCCTCAACAATTAATCGGCCAGCGAATGGTCGTGTGGACGACCACCGGGCCTGTTGATGGTGTGATTGCTCGCAAAGCGATTCACTTGTTGGAAGAAAGCGAAAAAAATCAGGTTGTGAAACTTCAGGATCTATGGATTGATATCGGAGCGAGTTCGAAAGAGGACGCCGAGTCACTGGTTCAGATCGGCGATTGTGTGACGTTCCCGCCTGGCATGAAGCCTCTCAGGAACGGGCTTGCAACTGCTCCTGCAATGGATAATCGAGCGGGCGTCTGGGTGGTGGTCGAAGCATTGCGAAGGGCCAGCAAGCTCAGTACAGACGTCGGTTTTTACGCAGTCTGTACTGTGCAGGAAGAGATCGGTTTGCGTGGAGCAAAAACTTCCGCGTTTAGCGTTGATCCGCACATTGGAATTGCAGTTGATGTTACTCATGCGACTGACTGCCCGACAATTGACAAGCGTCAGAACGGCGAGGTTAATTTGGGAGGTGGCCCCGTGATTGTTCGTGGCCCGAACGTCAACCCCGAAGTTGCCGGCCGATTGAAATCGCTTGCCAGCACGAATGATATTCCGGTTCAGGTCAAAGCGTTTGGCCGTGCTGCACCGAATGATTCCAATGCACTACAGGTTAATCGAGGAGGCGTCGCGACAGGTATTGTGGCGATCCCTAATCGTTACATGCACAGTGCGGTTGAAACTATCTCTTTGTCGGACATCGACCACGCGGCCAGCCTGCTGGCCCACTTTGCCCAATCGATTCGAAACGCGGAGGATTTTATTCCTGTGTCAGGCGCCTGAACTGTGCTGAGGAAGCTTGTAATCCTGTCAAATTGCAGGCTAGCGGTTGAAAACATACACACTTATTGCAACTGCCAAAAGCAGACTGACCACAGCAACGACGGGGCGTTCCTCTACCGTGTTGACGCTGGATACTTCCTTTTTTCCGTCAATCATCGGTTTTACCAGATTAATTTCCAATATAAAGAAGTAGAACGTATTGGCCAGCAGGTGCAGTAAAATGAGGCCGAGCAGGATGTCGCT
>CAYMVV010000179.1:0-9302 GCA_964393885.1 uncultured Granulosicoccaceae bacterium
CCACCGCCGCCACCGCCGCCAGCACCAGCACCTGAAGCGCCGGCGAAGGTAGAAAAAGTGGTACTTAGCGGTAGAGCGTTATTTCCATACGATTCGGCCGAACTCACATCACAGGGTGATGAGGAGATGGGTGCGTTAATTTCTAAACTGGAAAGCTATCAGGATATTGAACTGGTTGACGTTGTCGGGCACGCAGATAGCCGTGGCTCACTTGAATACAACCAGGGATTGTCGGAGCGCCGGGCGGAGACCGTTAAAGGCAAACTTGAAGAGTCTTTCCCTCAGGTGCCAATTACTGCTTCCGGCTTGGGTGAGACAGCCCCTGTTGCCAGCAACGATACGGAAGAAGGCCGTCGCTTGAATCGACGAGTTGAAATTCGGGTTGAAGCAATAAACTAGGCTTTCTTGCCGGTAAGATGTAACGAGAGCGGCAGCCATTTGGCGGCCGCTTTTTGGTTGTGCAACAGTCTCTGCTGCATGAGCATCAGATTTCTCCTCGCTCAGCCAGTGAAACCTGATAGCCGTCTCCGACAATGATGTGATCCAGTACGCGGATTTCGACAAGCGCCAGTGCCTGTTTCAGCTTTGCCGTGATCTCGATGTCGGCGCGACTGGGTTCCGCGACACCTGAGGGATGGTTGTGCGCAAGCACAACAGCTGCTGCATTGGCTGCGAGCGCTGCTTTGACCACTTCCCGTGGATAGACAGATGCAGAGTTTATAGTTCCGTTAAACATCGCCTGATAGCGGATTAATCGGTGCCGATTGTCCAGAAACAAGCAGGCAAAAACCTCATGCTCCAATTGCCGCATGTGCAGTGATATGACGCTTTTGACTGCCTCTGGTGACTCGAGAAATTCGCGATCTCCAGCGCGACCGGTTTCATAGCGTCGGGCCATTTCAAGTATCGCGGATAGTTGAGCGTATTTTGCGGGGCCGAGACCCTTGGTATCGCAAAAAGATTTTTCGTCGGTGTGCAACAATTCTACTAGTCCACCGTGCCGATCAATAATATCGTGAGCTATTTGCAGCGCACTGCGACCCGGCGTTCCGGTTCGAATGAAAATCGCTAGGAGTTCTGCATCGGTCAGGGCGCTGGCGCCCTGGTGGAGTAACTTCTCTCGAGGCCTTTCACTGCGGGGTACATCTGATAATGCCATTTGAGAAAGTTTCAGCTAGTGCTGTGGTTTTTGCTAGCTACGCTGTCACATATTTAATTTGAAGTGGTGTACTGCTTTGCTCCTGACAATTCGACGCCTGTTTGAACTGATAGCCTTTCCGGGAATCAATTGTTTACAATCAGTCGCGCGCCGATCCACTGGTCCAATTTACACGTTCGCAGTAGATTTCCGTACTAAAGCGGCAGGTTGTAAAGAGAGCATTTCAGCAGCGCGCGACATTTAACCCGATGCCCTTTCTCATTAGCGGACCAGCCGTCTTTCTGCCCCGATAACCCGAATGAACCTATTACTATGCCTCTAAAAAAATCCAATATCGTGCTCGGGGTCACCGGGGGTATTGCAGCTTATAAAGCCCCCGAGATTGTCCGGCGGCTCAGCGACAAAGGTGCACGGGTGCGAGTCGTAATGACCGAGTCAGCGTGTGATTTTGTAAAACCCCTGGTATTCCAGGCTGTCAGTGGCAATCCCGTTGGCGTTGATTTGCTTGATGAGGCAGCGGAAGCAGCGATGGGTCACATTGAACTGGCACGCTGGGCGGATGCGCTGCTGATAGCGCCAGCAACAGCTAACACGCTGGCGAAAATGTGTATCGGAACTGCTGACAATTTACTTAACACAATCTATCTCGCTTCCAGAGCGCCATGTTGGGTGGCTCCGGCGATGAACTCGGTAATGTGGGAACATCCGGCGACTGCAGCCAATATGCAAAGTTTGCAGGCTCGCGGTGTGCGGGTACTGGGTCCGGGCAGCGGTTCACAAGCCTGTGGTGAAACAGGTGCAGGTCGCTTGCTTGAGCCTGAAGATATTGTCAAATTGCTCGAACAGCAGCTGGCCAGTGCAGTTTCTGATCGGCAAGTACGGTATCCGTCGATAGTGGATGGTGGCGACACGAGCGCGCTGCCAATTGCCGGGCAGCTGGCAAATTCGCGGGTTTTGATAACGGCAGGGCCGACCCGGGAGGCACTCGATCCAGTGCGTTTTCTAACTAACCACAGCAGTGGAAAAATGGGATTTGCACTGGCTGAAGCTGCCGCACAGGCTGGCGCTGAAGTGACGTTGATTGCCGGGCCAGTTAGGCTGACTACACCTGCAGGGGTAGATCGCATCGACGTTGTCACTGCTCTGGACATGCACAGCGCAGTATTGGAGCGGGCGCCACAAAACGACATTTTCATATCGGTCGCTGCAGTTGCTGACTATCGTGCGGCTACTCAGCAATCGCATAAGATTAAAAAGTCCGATGGATCGATGACGCTCGAGATGGTACGCAATCCGGATATACTCGCAGAGGTTGCAACACTTGCCAGGCGCCCGTTTTGTGTGGGTTTCGCTGCCGAGACTCAGGAGTTGGAAAACTATGCACGTGGCAAGCTGACTAAAAAAAATCTGGATATGATTGTTGGCAACCTGGTCGGACAGTCGAGCGGTGGATTTAACGCCGATGACAATGCGGTGGAGGTCTATTGGCCGGACGGTGGCTTTGCTTCATTTGAGTCGCGCTCGAAGCGCTTGCTGGCGGATGATTTAATCGCATTGTTAAGCCATCGTTATCGTGAAGAGCAAAATCAGACGGGCTAGGCAGGCACCATGAAAAGTATTCAGCTTAAGATAATGGATTCAAAGATTGGTTCGTCGATTCCCTTGCCGGAGCTGGCAACAGACGGCTCTGCCGGCATGGATCTGCGAGCGTGTATCGATACAACCCTGTCATTGAAACCAGGTGCAGTCGAACTGATTCCGACCGGGTTTGCAATCTATATTGCAGACCCGGGCTACGCGGGTATGATTTTGCCTCGTTCCGGATTAGGTCACAAACATGGCATTGTGCTGGGTAACCTGGTGGGTCTGATCGATTCTGACTACCAGGGGCAACTTTATGTCTCCTGCTGGAATCGATCAGGTAATGTCTACAAGATTGAAGCAGGGGATCGTATTGCACAATTGGTTGTGGTGCCAGTCGAGCGGCCTGCATTCGATATCGTGGAGGAGTTTACAAAGACAGACCGAGGTGACGGTGGATTCGGCTCTTCCGGGCGATAGACAGTGTACTGGAACAAGCAATCTGCGCACACGGCAGACTTATCTGTTGCGCTGTGTCGGATCTGAGGACGTCAGTCAATAATCGATCAGTTTGGTTCCTATGATAAAATGGATGCGTTCAGTGTTGCTGTGGGTATTTTCTGACATCTATCTGGTTGATCATTTTCTCAAGTTTTTAACACTATATTGAGTGGATTGAAATAACGCAGGGTTAACGATCGGATGCATGGATCCGGCGTGTGTGTTTTCTTAACAATCAGCGACATCCTGATAGTAAATTCTGGCGGGCTTCGTGCAGCTATCTAAGATTAACGGTTTTATTTTACAGCTCAACACAACACATCTGGTTCAATTGGGGTAGTGATATGACATCTATTGATTCGTCGATTTTCCGCGCATATGACATCCGTGGCGTAGTTGCGGACGCGCTGACTCCAGCTGCTGTCGAGCAGATTGGTCGCTCATTTGGCAGCGAAGCTCTGGCGCGAGGACAATCAACGGTTGTACTTGCGCGCGATGGACGCCTGTCGGGGCCTGATCTTATTCAGGCGCTTGCGAAGGGCCTGCAAAGCTCCGGTTGCGATGTAATCGATATCGGCATGGTGCCTACGCCAGTACTGTACTTTGCTACCTATCATCTGGAAACCGGCACTGGAATCATGGTGACTGGAAGCCACAATCCGCCTGAGTACAATGGTTTGAAGATGATGATCGGCGGTGACACGCTGTTCGGAGAGGGCATACAGCAGCTTTATCAACGCCTGGTGAAGGATGATCTTGCAAGTGGCTCGGGCAATTATTCTGAAATGTCAGTGCTCGATGCTTACCTGGAACGCATCATTGGAGACATCAAGCTCGATCGAAAAATGAGAATCGCAACGGATTGTGGTAACGGTGTTGCCGGTGTTTGTGCCGCGGAGCTGTTTAAAAAACTGGGTTGCGAAGTCCATGAGTTGTTTTCAGAGGTCGATGGTAACTTTCCGAACCACCATCCTGACCCTGCGAAAGTCGAGAACCTTCAGGATATCGCAGCACTGGTTGAGTCCGAGCAGCTGGAGCTTGGTCTGGCTTTTGACGGTGACGGAGATCGAGTGGGTGTCATCGATGATCGCGGGCAAATTATCTGGCCCGACAGACAAATGATTCTGTACTCGCGAGACATACTTGATCGCAACCCCGGTGCAAAGATCATCTACGACGTAAAGTGTTCTCGTCTGCTGCCGGAGGCGATCAAAGAAGCCGGTGGGGATCCGGAAATGTGGAAAACCGGACATTCTTTCGTCAAGGCCAGAATCAAAGAGACAGGCGCTGCACTCGGTGGCGAGATGAGCGGCCATATCTTCTTCAAAGAGCGTTGGTATGGATTTGATGATGCACTTTACTCGGCAGCACGGCTTCTGGAAATTGTGTCTCGCGACCCGCGCAAGGTTAGCGAAATCTTTGGTGAGATCCCCGATAGCGTCAACACACCTGAATTGGGGATCAAATTTGCCGAAGGCGAACACCACACGTTTATGTCTTCATTTGTTGAAAAGTCAAATTTTGACGGTGCACAACTGACCACAATTGATGGCCTGCGGGCGGATTTTGACGATGGATGGGGATTAGTCAGAGCATCTAACACGACACCATCACTTGTAATTCGCTTCGAAGCTGACTCACAATCTGCACTGGAACGAATTCAGGACAGCTTTCGTAACGCAATGCATGCGATTGATAGCGATCTGGATCTGCCTTTTTAACAATCCCCTGCGCAGATGAGCTGCGCACTCTGACAAAGGCAACTCGAAAAGCGCGCCAGCCACATGGTGCGCTTTTTTTCGTTGTTGTCCGGTCAGAATCGATGGGGTTGCCTCGGAGACTCTGGCGTGACAGACAGCGGTGATAACAACAACGACAACAAGAATGATGCGGCCTATGGCGTCGCCAGAGTACTGAATGAGGCTTTACCGTATATTCAGCGGTTTGCCGGCAAGACGGTGGTGGTGAAGTTTGGTGGAAACGCCATGACCGACGAAACCCTCAAACAAAGTTTTGCCAATAATATTGTTTTGATGAACCAGGTGGGTATTCACACCGTGGTAGTCCACGGTGGCGGTCCTCAAATTGGCAGATTACTTACTCAGCTTGGCAAGGAGAGCCGATTTATTCAGGGTATGCGAGTCACTGACTCGGAAACCATGGATGTTGTGGAAATGGTTCTTGGTGCCCAGGTCAACAAAAGTATTGTTAGCCTGTTGAGCCAGGTGGGTGGCAGGGCAGTCGGCTTGACAGGCAAGGATGGCGGACTGTTGCAGGCGCGTCCTCTTATGCTGGGCAATGAAGATAGCCTGGAGCCAGAATTTGATTTGGGGCAGGTGGGGGAGGTCGCATCTGTCAATGTAGAGATTTTACAAACACTAAAGACGGGCGGGTTTATTCCGGTTATTGCACCGGTGGGGGTTGGCACAGATGGCCGAAGCTATAACATCAATGCCGATTTAGTGGCCAGCGCGGTCGCCTCTGTGCTGGGTGCAGAAAAGCTGCTGTTGCTTACCAACACACCCGGTATTCTCGATGCGGATGAGGCGCTCCTCACCGGACTGACACCGGATGCAATAGCAGGCCTGATCAGAAGTGGCGTGATACACGGAGGTATGTTACCGAAAGTGCAGTGCGCACTGGAGGCACTGGAAAGCGGTGTTAATTCGGCGACTATTCTTGATGGCCGAGTGGAAAATGCCGTCTTGCTGGAATTGTTTACGGATGCAGGTGTTGGTACCCAGATTGTTCAGTCCTGAATATTAGCCGCACCATGGGCTGTGATGATAGGACTGTGACGATATTTTCCAACACAGGTATTTGCTTGCAAAGATGTTTGCGGTTTCAGCAGCAACCAGACCTCTATTATTCGTCAAGGCCAGCGCTGTTGGTCGCGGTGTACAACTCGCGGTAGCGATCAAGATCACTGTCGAATTTGGCTGCAACCTGACGACGCTCCTTGAGCTTTGATTTGATCAGGGCATTAGTGCTGTTTATGCTGCGTATAACCGCAACCCGGTCAGCGTCCAGCGACGGGCTTTGCTTCATGCCCTGTGCCTTTCGATGGTTGACCTTGTCTTCGATCGACAACAGGCGGTTGTTTAATATGAGAAGCTGATCATGCATTCGAGAGACAGTTGCATCGATGTGTCCAATGCGCTTCTGACGCGTCCGCAGCAGATCCTCTTCGCTGGGAAACGACTTAATTAGTGCCTGGTCACGTTGTTGTTGCTGTTTTTCCAGTGCCTGCTGTTCAGCTATCAAGCGTTCTTCTTCAGCGCTGGGTATTCGCTTTACAGTAACACCATGATTATTCAAAACTTGAGTAGAGTTATCGTAGTTAGCCGGAGGTGGTTTATCCTGGTAGGAAATATTTCCGCTCTCATCTACCCACTTGTACCAACGTGCATCTGCAGGGTTAATAGTCAGCATAGCCAGAGCGGCAACGAATGACAGTGTGCCGAAGGCTCGCAACCACCACTGATCGCGCTCGCCGACTGGCGCTTGGGTGCCGTGGTGCGCCTTGTCGTATTTAGATAATTCGTTCACTTTTTGTTAAAACCCAATGTGCTGAAACGCTCACAGTAAGAAATCGTTTGGCTCTACTTGTTTATAGCGGGAGATCTCGCAGATAATTGAATCAATCGGCTGGAAAGCGGTTTTGTTTGTAATTTGTAATTTAATACCCGAGTAGAAAGTAAAGATTCGAGGCGCACTTGAGTGTCATTGGACAGACTGATTTGTGCCAAACTGTGGCTTCATAGACAGGTTCTCTCTCATGCGGATCGTAACTCTCAATTGCAATGGCATACGTGCGGCAGCCAGGAAGGGCGTTTTCGACTGGCTTAAGCGACAAGATGCCGATTTGATCTGTCTGCAGGAAACCAAAGCGCAGACGCACCAACTGGACGATGAGAGTTTTCAGCTGGAGGGCTATACACGATTTCTGAACGATGCAGAAAAGCCGGGCTATAGCGGTACCGCTCTCTATTGCCGGCTGCCACCCAGACGGGTTGTGTACGGAATCGGCGATGAACTGGTGGATCGCGAGGGCCGATATCTGGAGGCTTGTTACGGAAATCTCTCCGTGGTGTCTCTATACATGCCGTCTGGTTCATCAGGAGATGAACGTCAGGCATTCAAAATACGAATGATGGATCTGATGTTGCCGCACCTTGTAAAACTGAAAAAGCGCAAACGTCAGTACGTTATCTGCGGCGACTGGAATATCGCTCATACCAATGCCGACATACGCAATTGGCGAGGAAATAAAAAGAATTCGGGTTTTTTGCCAGAGGAGCGTGACTGGCTAACGACGCTGTTTGATAAACATCGTTACATCGATACGTTTCGAGCTTTGCCACAAGAGGAGCACGAGTATACCTGGTGGTCCAATCGTGGCCAGGCATGGGCTAACAATACCGGATGGCGTATCGACTACCAGATAGCCACCCCCGGCATCGGTAAGAAAGTCAAAAGCACCAGTATCTACCGCGAAGACCGTTTTTCAGATCATGCGCCATTTTCGGTTGACTATGACTTTGCGATAGAAGTTTGAACGACTCGCAAGTTAAAGCAAGCTTGTGGTTACAATTGCGAGAGCCTCGTATCGCAACATTGTTCTTTCTCGGTTTCTCTGCCGGTCTGCCAATATTGTTGATATTTTCAACTTTGTCTCTGTGGCTTGGCGAGGCCGGTGTTCAAAAGTCAGCGGTCACCTACTTTAGCTGGGCAGCACTCGGCTACTCTTTCAAGTTCGTGTGGGCACCACTCGTCGACAAACTACCGATACCTGTTGTTGGACGAAAACTGGGGCGACGCCGAAGCTGGATGCTTTTTTCACAACTGGCCATCGCGCTGTCGATTTTAATTATGGCTTTGATAGACCCTGTACACGGTTTGCAGGGAATGGCCATTGCGGCAGTGCTATTGGGATTTTCGTCAGCCACTCAGGATATTGTCATTGACGCGTTTCGCATCGAGTGCGCTGATGAAAAAATGCAGGCTCTCCTGTCCTCTACCTATATTGCCGGGTATCGAGTCGGAATGGTGACTGCAGGGGCTGGTAGTCTTTTTCTGGCCGAAGAATTTGGCAGTACCATGAGCGCTTACTCCTATGACGCCTGGAGACTAACCTACCTGTGCATGGCGGCGTTGGTTGGCGTCGGTGTACTCACCACTTTGCTGTGCAAGGAGCCTGAGCGGGTTGCTAAAGATGTCTATCCCTATAGCGCTGTGGACTATTGCCGGTTTGTCGTGCTTTTTTTAGTCTCGGTAGCTGGCTTCATTGCGGTGTTCCTGCTGTGGCCAAACCTGGCTCAATCCTCAGGGCGATTGCTGCAATTTGCAAACAGTACGGTGAACCTGGTAGCAGCGCTGGCGGTGGCAGTATCACTGGCTATGGCTGGACGATACTTTGGTCTGGTTAATCGGGACATGGTCGAAGAAGGCTATGTGAGACCGGTGCAGGATTTTTTAAAGCGATACGGCAAACTGGCAGTGTGGGTGTTGCTGCTGGTTGGTTTTTACCGTGTGTCGGACATTGTAATGGGCGCCATCGCCAATGTGTTTTATCAGGATATCGGGTTTAGTAAAAAGGAAATCGCCGCTGTCGCCAAATTTTTCGGGCTGCTAATGACCATTGCCGGTAGTTTCGCGGGTGGGTTTCTGGTACTTCGATACGGTGTGTTAAAAGTGCTGATCGCCGGAATAATTTTGTCAGCCTCAAGCAATCTGCTGTTTATGTGGCTGGCGGCAGCCACTCCTACTCTGGAGGGTTTAAAAATCGTGATTGCTGCAGATAACTTTAGCGCCGGACTGGCTGTGGCGGCATTCATTGCGTGGCTGTCAAGCTTGACAAGTATTTCATTTACGGCGGTGCAATATGCGATTTTCAGTTCCGTTATGACTCTTTTCCCCAAATTACTGGGTGGCTACTCAGGTACCGTCGTTGCTGCAATCGGCTATGAGAAATTCTTTTTAATGACAGCTGTGATTAGTATACCGGTCGTCGCGTTGATTGTGTTTATTGGTAAACATACAGTGCCGAGCGAACTACAAA
>CAYMVV010000180.1:0-9166 GCA_964393885.1 uncultured Granulosicoccaceae bacterium
AAGACGGTGTGTGGATGGGGCGACACTGGGTTTGTGCTCGTCCGACCAACGCGGAGGGAGGTGTGGTCGCAAGGCAGGAGGAGCTCGACAAGCTGGAGCTTCAGGCTGAAACACTGGAAGCACAGATAGCTGAGCATAGTGAAAATCAAGGGAAGTATAAAAAGGAGATAGCCGCAGCGGAAGCTGAAAGAGATAGATATCAAACGCTGGTGAACTCGAGGCATCGAGAAATCAGCTCGATTTCAGCGAAAATAGAATCGACTCGACTGCAAATGGATCAGGCACAGAAGCGTCGATCAACCCTGGCTACCGAACTGGACGAGTTGTCTGCAAAAATTGCCCGTACACAGCGAGAAGAAAAAGAGGCGAAAGATTCCGGCAAAGAGGCTGCTGAGCTGCTCGAACAACTGACCGCTCAGGTCGAGCAACTGGGTCTGGAGAAAGCACGGGTGACGGAAAGTCGTGACCTCGTTCAAAAGGAGCAGCAGAGGGTGCGTGCTTCAGGACAGGACACTATCGTGAAACTCGAATCGATGAAGACTGGTCGGCAGTCCATTGTTGAGAATCTAGAGCGAGTTGAGCATCAGCGCAGTAATTTAAAAGCTCGCCAAAGTGAGCTTTTAGCAGAGGAGCAGCCCGACAGTTCCGAGATAGAGCAGCTGCAGGAAGACCTTGAAACGCTGGTTGAGAGCCGCGAACAAATCGAGCGCGACCTGAGGGAGTCGCGTCAAAAGCTGGAGGCACACGATGAGAGCATCAGGCAGCGCGAGCAGGAACGTCACCGATTGCAGCAAGAGGTAACCAGCGCGCGGGAATTAGTGCAAAAAGTCAATATGGAGTCACAGGAATCACGGGTTCGACTGAAAACTATTGACGAGCAGTTGGTCGAGGCCGGCGAAAATCGAGAAGAACTTCTTCCCAGAATTCCGCAGCACGCAACTATTGATGAATGGGCTTTAGAACTCGAAGAACTGGAGCGGAAGATCCAAAGACTTGGCCCAATCAATCTGGCGGCGATTGAGGAGTACCAGGAGCAATTGCAAAGAAAGGAATATCTGGACAGTCAGTACGAAGATATCACCGAAGCGTTGGAAACTCTCGAGACTGCTATTGAGAAAATAGACAAGGAAACGCGAGTAATGTTTCGCGAGACCTTTGATGTCGTTAACAACAAGTTGCAGGAACTCTTTCCACGATTGTTCGGTGGTGGGCAGGCGATGCTGGAGTTAACGGGTGATGACCTGTTAAACACCGGCGTTGCGGTTATGGCAAGGCCGCCGGGGAAGCGGGTTAGCAGTATCCAATTGCTGTCTGGTGGGGAAAAGGCAATGACAGCTGTCGCGTTGGTTTTTGCGTTCTTTCACCTCCGGCCATCACCTTTTTGTATGCTCGATGAAGTCGATGCGCCGCTGGATGATGCCAATGTTGGTCGCTTTGCCAAACTTGTTTCAGAAATGTCGGCCCAGGTTCAGTTTATTTTTATTACTCACAACAAAGTGACGATGGAGCTCAGTACCCAGTTAATGGGGGTAACGATGCAGGAGCCAGGTGTGTCGAGACTGGTGTCTGTTGATGTTGATGAGGCAGTGGAGTTAGCTGTCGCGTAATCAACCGAGTATTGAGTGAAAGCAAAAATGCTTGCACAATTGGGAAAAGGTTTTGTGTATGCAGTGGATGTCTACAGGATTGTTACTACAGGAACTTTCCTACAGGAATGTTCAGGTAGATTGATTTTGAGGGCCAGGAGGCTGTCCGGGAACAGAGCTGAGGTTTAGTTTGCATAGCCATGTTTGGGTAGATTGTAGTTCAAACAAATTGATAATGCGCACGGCCTCAGAGTTTATATATTTTCGTTTGCCAAACAGGTTTAAACACAGATGGAATTATTTCGCTGGGTCCTAATACTCTCCGGCACGGCATTACTCGCGCTTACATTTGTTATCGGACGACGTAAAGTCGACAGTAGTGATCTTAAGCGCACTGGTGGCGCAACGGACGATGCTTTCGATCCGTCGACCGAGGATTTGAGTGTCCCGATTGCTGGCAGGCCTTCCCGCTCGCCATCGCTTGCCCGTGGTGACCAGTCCCGTGGTGACCAATCCCGTGGTGACCAATCCCGTGGTGACAAGTCCGGCGCTGACCATTCTCATGGTGATCAATACAGCGAAGACGATTTTTTAAGCGATGCCGAGCTTGACGATGTGTTACCACCCAAAGATGAGTACGCCAGCGAAATCGCCGGCACTCAGGTTGAACTGGGTATCAGTGAAGGGTTCAGCGAACAAGGCCCGGGAGCAGCGTCGACCGATGCGACTGCGCGACGCAGCAAAGTGGAGACTGTAAAGAGCTTTGCCAGCGCCGTAAAACAAGCCAGCCAGCGTAATATTGGCGCCTCCAATTCTCAATCTGCCGACAATGATGCAGATAATAGTTTTGGTGAGCAGTTCGAGACTTACTCCGAAGCGTATGTCCCTGAGGAAAAAATTGTTACGGTTAATGTGATGGCGCCGAAAGGGCAGGTGTTCTTTGGCGATGATCTTAAAAGCGTTTTCGATTCTCACCACTATAAGTTCGGAAAGATGTCGATATATCATTGTCGCCATGATGGCAACAAGGTTTTTTCAATCGCGAATGTGGTGCAGCCTGGAAGCTTCGATGAAGCGACAATCGACACGTTCGAAACGCCGGGTATTACTCTATTCATGCGTTTGCCCGTTGCGCTTGACGCGGATGTTGCCTTTGATTTCCTCATGCGTGAGGCGACTGAGTTAGCAGAGGAACTGGGAGGGGTGTTGAAGGATGAAGACAGAAGCACGCTGAGTAAGCAAACCATTCAGCATATGCGCGAAGAGATACAGCAATACGTTTTCAGACAAAAGAGTGCAATGCGGGCGTAGTAAGACGGGGGTGTCGCTCGAAGCAACTCTATGTCGGCCGAAGAAAAAAGAAAAAGAACCCGGAAGTTACAAGAAGAACTGACACGGTATAACCATCAGTACCATGTGCTGGATAGTCCTGAAATATCGGATGCCGAATATGATCAGTTATTTCGCGAGTTGCAGCTATTAGAGGCAGAGTTTCCTGCCCTGCAAACTGCGGACAGCCCTACGTTAAAAGTGGGGGCCCCGCCACTGGATCGCTTTGAAAAAGTCGTTCATCGTATGCCGATGTTATCCCTCGGCAATGCTTTTGGCGAAGGTGAATTGTACGACTTTGACAAGCGTGTAAGGGATCGGCTCAAGAGTATCGAAACAGTTGAGTATGTAGCCGAACCCAAGCTTGACGGACTGGCTGTTAGTCTCATCTATAGCGATGGGCTGTTCACCCAGGGGGCTACTCGGGGCGATGGCAATACTGGCGAAGACATCACACCAAACCTGCGCACCATTCGCAATCTACCATTGCAACTCATTGGCGCACCGAGCGGTAGAATAGAGGTTCGAGGTGAGGTGTTTCTAGATAAAAAATCTTTTGATCGCCTAAACCGCGAGCAGGAAAAAAACAACAATAAGGTGTTCGTAAACCCTCGCAATGCGGCTGCTGGAAGCCTGCGATTGCTCGATTCTTCGATTACCGCTACTCGCCCTTTACGAATATATATCTATTCAACCGGCTTAGTTGAGGTGGATGCGGAGCTGCCTCAGACGCATTGGGATACATTGAACTGGCTGGCAGAAATGGGTCTGCCAATAAATGATGCGAGTGCCCGATGTAAAAATGCTGCTGCATGTCAGGATTACTACGAGAATATACTTCAGGGACGTGATTCACTTGACTACGAAATAGATGGTGTCGTATTCAAAGTCGATAACCTTGAGTTGCAAGGCAAGCTTGGTTTTGTATCCCGTGCGCCGCGCTGGGCTATTGCCTATAAGTTTCCTGCACAGGAAATGACAACCCGGCTTTTGGCAGTCGATTTTCAGGTAGGCCGAAGTGGTGCTTTAACCCCTGTTGCCAGGCTCGAGCCTGTCTTTGTCGGAGGGGCCATGGTCAGTAATGCGACGCTCCACAACATGGATGAAATTGAACGCAAAGGTATTATGATCGGAGACACCGTTATCGTGAGAAGGGCCGGCGATGTCATTCCCGAGGTAGTGTCAGCTATCGAATCTGCTCGTCCGTCCGACGCTATGCCGATACATATGCCAGAGCAGTGTCCGGTGTGCGGTTCGCCTGTTGAGCGATTGAGTGGTGTAGCGGTAGCAAAATGTACTGGTGGATTTAACTGTGCAGCGCAACGCAGGGAAGCGCTAAAACACTTTGTTTCCCGTAAGGCCATGAATATTGATGGTTTGGGGGAAAAGATCATTGATCAGCTTCTTGAACGCAAGCTTGTCAATTGGCCCAGCGACTTGTATTCGCTGGAAAAAGGGCAGTTGCTGGATCTTGAGCTTGTTAAAGAAAAAAAGGCCACGAATATCCTGCAGGCATTGGAGGACAGTAAACAAACCAGTCTTGGACGTTTTCTATTTGCGCTTGGTATTCCCGAGGTAGGTGAGACGACCGCAGAACAGCTGGCTGCGCACTTTGGTTCGATCGATAAATTGCAAGCGGCAACAATTGACTATTTCATCCCCAAAGGTATCAGTGGTATAGGCGAAGTCACCGCGCAGTCGGTAGTTGATACGATACGCGAACTGTCGACCGACGACGCTAATACCAAGGAGCCCGACGAGTCCGACGATCCTGATACGGTGAATGCTGACTCCACTCCAGCGCAAATCAGTGATTGGCTGGTGCACAAAGTGTCGGGGCTGAAGACGCTTGCGGCAAACGAGCTGGTGGCACGATACCCCACGATGGATTCGCTCAGCCAAATTGATGCAAATTCAATTCGGTCCCAACCGTCGCCATCAGTGGAGGGGGTTGGTGAGATTATGGCTCTGCATATCGTTAACTTTTTTGCGATACAGGACAATCGTTTGGAGATCGACCGGCTGTTGAAAGCGGGCGTCTCGTGGCCCGATATAGTGCCCGATACAGTAACAGGGGATAAGTCGGTGGCAGAGCAGAAGTTGCTAGCCGGCAAGACCTATGTCATCACTGGAAAATTTTCCCGCTTGTCGAGAGATGAAATAAGTGCCGCGCTACAAGGCATGGGGGCACGTGTAACCGGGTCTGTATCTAAAAATACGACAGCCCTTGTGTGTGGTGAAGCGGCAGGATCAAAATTGGCGAAAGCGACCGCTTTAGGGATTGAAATTGTTGATGAGGTTGCGCTGGAGAAAATGTTGTCTGCAATCTGACGTCAGAGTGTTTGATTAGCTGGCGCCCTTGCAGTGCTGGAGAGGTCATGCGTATGGTATATTTCGGCTCCGGTCTTTCAGGTAAACAGGTATGTCTAACATCGCTGTAGCGGGTGCTGCGGGACGCATGGGCAGGCAGTTGTTGTCTGCAATTTTTGAACGCGAAGATGTGGCTCTTGGTGGTGCAACAGAGCATCCGTCAAGCGATGCCATTGGCACGGATGCAGGGTTGCTGGTAGGCCCGACTAAAACAGGAATCGATCTGGCATCAGATATTGATCATGTAAGCAGTGCGTTCGATACCATTGTAGATTTCACCAGCCCGGAGAGTACCTGTAGTTTACTTCGCCATGCTGGCAGCTATGGAAAGTCCATGGTAATTGGTACAACCGGTCTCAGCGTGGAAGATCTTGACCTCATGCGGGAAACCGCCAAACACACTGCCATTGTCTACGCCTCTAATTACAGTGTCGGTGTGACATTGAGTCTGGAGTTGTTAGCCAGGGCGGCCAGCGTTTTGGGGGAAGAATATGACGTGGAGATAGTAGAGGCGCACCATCATCACAAGGTTGATGCGCCCAGTGGCACGGCACTGAGTATGGGAGAGGCAGTGGCTGGCGCATCGGGTCGAGATCTGAATTCCTGTGGGGTGTTTTCTCGAGAGGGAATAGTCGGTGCACGCGACAAGCGCAGTATCGGGTTTTCCACCATCAGGGGGGGAGATATCATTGGTGAACATACCGTGATGTTTTGTGGTCAGGGTGAGAGACTGGAAATTACGCATAAGGCTACTGATCGGATGACGTTTGCTCGAGGTGCAATCCGTGCTGCGGTATGGGTAAACGGGAAGGCGCCGGGGCTGTATGATATGTCTGACGTATTAAAAGTCGACGAGGCTGTTCGACAATAGAGATTGTCGCGAGGCTGAGATTTTGAGTCACGATTTATTCAGGGGAATAGTTATTCATATTTAACGAAACGGATTGTCGTTTCTTGCAAAAGGATCGCATCACAGTAGTTCACTCCTTGTAGGACAGACTGCTATCTTTTCTTGCCTGTATAATTCCTTTTTAGAGGTCTGCTCTGTCTGTTCGATGTTCTGTCCCTATACATAGAGTTGTAATTACATTGGTAGTTGGCGACGCAGGCTGGTACCAGTTGAGTCGTTTAAAAGCAGTTCGAGCCAAAACAGGTGACCCTGTAGAGTCGGGTTTGTAGAAACCGGTAGTTAATGCAGATCAGGTACTCGTTAATACGACAGTCAAATGCTCAATAAGATTGAGCGGTAAATTCGGATACAAACGATGAAAATAGCAGCAGTATTTCCAGGTCAGGGATCACAGTCTCCCGGTATGCTTGCCGATCTTGCGGCAGAATATTCTTTGATAAAGCAGACCTTTGATGAGGCATCTGCTGCGCTCGATTATGACCTGTGGGACATAGCGCAGAACGGCAGCGAAGAGCAACAACGCGAAACAGCTATAACGCAGCCTTTGGTTTTCGTCGGTGACATTGCAGTGTGGCGTGTCTGGCGTGAACTTGGTTATCCACAACCTGTTGTGATGGCAGGACACAGTCTGGGTGAGTACGCTGCATTGACAGCCGCTGAAGCTATCCCGTTTGGGCGAGCTGTGGAACTGGTACAAAAAAGGGCGCAGCTTATGTCTGAAGCGGTGGCGCCCGGCATTGGTGGCATGGCAGCGGTTATCGGTATGGATGATGAGAAGTTGATCGAGCTTTGCGAGGCGAACTCCAATGCGCAGGGCATAGTAGAAGCAGTGAACTTTAATTCACCTGGCCAGGTGGTTATTTCCGGGCATCTGGCTGCTCTGGAAGAACTGTGTGAGCATGCCAGGCAGAACGGTGCACGAAAGGCCATGTTGTTGCCAGTCTCTGTGCCCAATCACAGTAGTCTCATGCGAAATGCGCAGGCCGAGTTAGCGAATAAAATTGAATCATCGGGCATTCAGGCGCCTGAAATACCGGTTATTCAAAATGCGTCTGCCAGTGTTCCATCGAGTGTGGCCTCTCTGGTGGATTCGTTAAAAAAGCACGTGGTAAGCCCGGTGCAGTGGACCAACACGGTTAAACGCATGGCAGAGTATGGGGTTGAAGCCATTGTTGAGATGGGACCGGGAAAAGTGTTGAGTGGATTGAGTCGCAGGATAGATAAATCCGTTGCAGCTTACCCAACCGAGAACAAGGCCCTGTTGGAAAAGGCAGGTGCCGCATTGCATAAGTCAGGAGAAACCCATGCTGAATGATGAAATTGCCCTCGTTACCGGCGCCAGTCGGGGCATTGGTGCTGCCATCGCTGACGAGCTTCTGGCACAGGGAGCCACTGTGGTCGGTACAGCCACATCGGACGCGGGTGCTAAAGCGATATCTGACCGATTTGCTGCTGCGGGTGGTGCCGGACAGGGTGTGGTTCTCAACGTTGCCGATAAAGAGCAAATCAATAATGTACTCGCAGACGTGGTCGGGAAATACGGGGCGATCTCTGTGTTGGTCAACAATGCAGGTATAACCCGTGACAACCTGCTGATGCGCATGAAAGATGATGAGTGGGAAGATATACTAACCACCAATCTCTCTTCGATTTACCACACAAGCAAAGCTTGCCTTAGAGGCATGGTCAAAGCGAGAAAGGGGAGAATTATTAATATTGCCTCGGTGGTAGGGGTTACCGGGAATGCCGGTCAAAGCAATTACGCTGCAGCCAAAGCAGGTATCATCGGTTTTGGCAAATCGTTAGCACGAGAGGTTGGATCCAGAAATATCACAGTCAACACGGTTGCTCCCGGATTCATTGTCTCTGATATGACAAACGAATTGCCCGACGCTCAACGTGAAACACTCAAACAGGAAATTGCACTGGGCAGGCTGGGCGAGCCGCAGGAGATAGCTCACACAGTTGCTTTTCTTGCCTCTGAAAAGGCTGCGTACATTACCGGACAGACGTTGCATGTCAATGGCGGGATGTACATGAGTTGAACCACAGTTTGCTGGCAGGCAGTTCCGATCTAATGGTGCGCCGGGTTGCTGGTATGTTGCCTCGGTAAGTTTACTCACTGTAAAGCCATCCACCACTTGATTTAAACGTGTACAAACTCCATTTAGGAGTATCAAACAGTCGCAATGTTTTTTTAATAGATAGTGGCTAATGAAACCCGGATTTTATACAATGGTGGAGATAACTCCGGCGCCAGACGCCTGTCCGGGAGTAAGCGTTACTGACTCCCGGTGTGCGAGTAGTAAGGTCTGAGCAACATCCCGTAAAGAATTTTTAGTAATGCATGCGTGTCATAGAGTCCTTGGCGAAGGCCGCTAGAATGACGCACCAGTGAACGTCCGTGGAGGGCATACAGATATGAGCAGCATCGAAGAGCGCGTAAAAAAAATTGTCGTCGAACAATTAGGTGTAAAAGATGATGAAGTCACCAATGCGGCTTCTTTTGTTGACGATTTAGGTGCGGATTCTCTGGACACCGTGGAACTGGTCATGGCCCTTGAGGAAGAATTCGAATGCGAAATTCCGGACGAGGAAGCCGAGAAAATTACGACGGTTCAGCAAGCAGTTGATTACGTTAACGCGAACCTCGGCTAAACATCCTGGATGGCCCGAAGCGGTCATTCGAATGTCAGGCACTTTGCAGGGATGTGTTTGAACTGAAGAATTCCTGATTCTTTATGGGCGCGCAGGAGCAGCTCAATCTCAGGAGCAGCTCAATCACAGGAGCGGTTCCATCAATTGAAGCGGAGCTGCTTCGTGTCGGGTTTGGTTTGCAAATCTTGTCTCGAAGGGTCTGTGTTTACACTGGTTCGGGAGTAGCAGTTCTGCTGGCAGGTACAAGTCATCAGTAGGTTGTTGTCAGTTGCAAACAGGTTACATACTGGCGTACTGTGAGCCTTATCTACAC
>CAYMVV010000181.1:0-8985 GCA_964393885.1 uncultured Granulosicoccaceae bacterium
TGCCAGTTGAGGTTTGCCTGATTCAATCCGATTGCTGCAACGGCTTGAGAGAACAGCGCAAACCGGTAGGGATTGTCTGGCCACGCCCGATCATCGTCAGACATGTAAGGGTTGCCATTTCGATTGCTGAATACCGGGTGGGTGACGAGCAATACCTCTGTACCCGCCAGTGATGTGCTGCACACGGCAACCGGGCCGAGTGGAAGGTCAAGGTGGCATACATACTGAGGCCGGTCGATCTGATCCAAAATAGTTTTGTAGCCAGGCACGACAATTTTTGCTTCAGCACCCACGCGTCTTAAGGCGTGCGGCAAGCTTCCACTAACATCCGCAAGCCCGCCCGTCTTGACCCATGGTGCTAATTCACTGCAAGCGAATAACACGTTGTATTGATTTTTCTGCATATCCATAAATGATAGTTCACTCTGCACGCTTCAGCACGACTGAACCCAGCGGTGGCAATGTAACTGATAGTGAGTAAGGTTGTCCCATGGCGGGACGCTCTTGCGCGTGGCAGACGCCGTCATTGCGCATATTGCTGCCACCATATTCGGAGCTGTCAGAGTTGAAAATTTCCTTGTAGCTGTTGCTGTCGTAAACACCTATCGCATATCCCTCTCTTGGTACAGGCGTAAAATTATGTATAACGATGAGTGATTTATCGCTACTGTGACGCCGGTAACTCAGTACAGAGTTTGCACTGTCATCTGCCCATACCCATTCAAACCCTGCGGCATCAAAGTCCATCTCATGCAATTCGGGATTGTGGCGATAGAGACTGTTGAGGTCTCTTACCAGTTGCATAATGCCACGATGTGACTGCACATCGGCAAGATGCCAGTCCAGAGCATTTCTAAAATCCCATTCCTCACGCTGTGCAAACTCGCAGCCCTGAAACAGCAATTTCTTACCGGGATAGGTGTACTGGTAGCTGTAGAGCAAGCGTAGATTGGCAAATTTTTGCCAATCGTCTCCAGCCATTTTTTGCAGCATCGACCCTTTACCGTGGACCACTTCATCGTGACTGAACGGCAGTACAAAGTTTTCACTGTTCAGGTACAGAACGCCGAATGTCAGGTCGTTGTGATGATGGCTGCGATGTACGGGATCCTTGGACAGGTAGCGCAACGTGTCATGCATCCATCCCATATTCCATTTCATATTAAAACCCAGGCCGCCGCTGTCGGGTGGTGCCGTTACTCCGGGCCAGGATGTGCTTTCCTCTGCGATAACGACCGTGCCGGGTAATTCGGTTTGTGTGGCGCTGTTGAGCTTGCGCAAAAAGTCAACCGCTTCGATATTCTCTCTGCCACCAAACTCGTTGGGTAACCATTCACCGTGCTCTCTGGAATAATCGTGGTAGAGCATTGACGCGACTGCATCGACTCTAAGTCCGTCGATGTGAAATTCGCGCAACCAGTACATGGCGGATGCCAGCAGCAGGTTGGATACCTCCTTGCGGCCATAGTTGAATATTAACGTGCCCCAGTCGCGATGCTCTCCACGGCGCGGATCTTCGTGTTCGTATAAACAGGTGCCATCGAAGCGAGCCAGACTGTGCGCATCACGAGGAAAATGTGCGGGCACCCAATCGAGTATGACGCCAATATTGGATCGGTGACAATGGTCAACGAAGTAGCGAAAATCGTCAGGAGTGCCGAATCGGCTGCTGGTAGCAAAATAGCCTGTAACCTGATAGCCCCATGAATCATCGAGAGGGTGTTCGGTTACGGGTAATAACTCAATATGGGTAAAGCCCATGTAGTTAACGTATTCAACCAGTCGATGAGCGAGTTCACGATAATTTAAAAAAGTGCCATCGTCGGCTCGTTGCCAGGAACCTGGATGTATCTCATAGATTGATGACGGTGCACGCTGCCAGTCGTAGCTCTTGCGAGTGGACATCCACTGACTGTCCTGCCAGCTGAAGTTCGATTCGGTGACCAGTGAGGCGGTTGCCGGGCGCAGCTCAAACTCGTTGGCATACGGATCCTGCTTGACCTGTATGTCGCCGCTGTCGGCATTTCGTATTTCAAACTTATACGCCATACCGGCCTCTACCGATGGCACAAACAGTTCCCACACGCCGCTTTCGCCACGATTGCGCATTGGATGTATGCGTCCGTCCCAGTGATTAAAATCTCCGACGACGCTCACTCTCGACGCTGCTGGTGCCCAGGTGGCGAAATGGGTACCTGTAACGCCATTCTGTTGACTCCTGTGAGCGCCTAGAACTTTATATAACTCGAGGTGGTTGCCTTCGGCGAACAGATATAGATCATAGTCGGAGATAGCTGGCGCGAAGCGGTACGGGTCCTCTGCTACGCGGCTGCTGCCCTGTTTGTCATCGATTGCCAGCCGATAGTTGTCCGGCAGGTTTGCAGTTATCAGCTCAAAAAAGTCGGAATTGGCGATCCGCGCCATTGCTTCGCCGGTTTGTTCAATACTGATGTGCTGAGCTTGCGGGTTGAACACACGTAAGTGTGTTTGATCCTGGTCTCGGTGAGGGCCTAGTACGGAAAATGGGTCGTGATGTAATGCATCGGAAATTTTTTGCATACCCGTCGTTATTTTGCCAATTCGCTGGGAAGGATATTTATCTGACATTCTTGCTGGTCTGTGAGTGAATCAAGACATTGGTCCGGTTACGGGCTATATTTCACGGTTAGGTGGAATCTTTTTTGCGACCGTGGGGCTTCACGTTGATCGCTGAGCCTAATGAGCTTAACTCAATCCCTGTTGACCGCAAGCCTATCTGGTGAATCAACTAACCATGACATTAACAGACTCAACACGTGTATAACCAAAATCCGACGCCGGCAGGTCGCTTCGTCAGTCGACTTACACGAGACACATTGGCACTGGTACTTGCCGGTGGCCGAGGCTCGAGGCTCGAAAATCTGACTGACTGGCGGGCAAAGCCTGCTGTCCCGTTTGGCGGGAAATTTCGCATTGTCGATTTTACCTTGTCAAACTGTTTGAATTCCGGTATCCGGCGAGTCGGGGTGCTGACTCAATACAAGGCACACTCGTTGATACGCCACATCCAACGTGGCTGGGGCATGATTGGCGGGGATTTCGGGCCATTTGTAGAATTGCTTCCTGCCCAACAGCGTATTGATGAATACTCCTGGTACAAGGGCACTGCGGACGCCGTGTACCAGAATATAGATATTATTCGAAGTTTTGACCCAAGTCACGTAATAGTGCTCGCCGGAGACCACGTTTACAAAATGGACTACGGGCCGATGCTGGCGTATCACGTCGCGCAGCAATCTGACCTGACCATTGGGTGTATCGAGGTGCCCACCGAAGCGGCAAAGGCCTTTGGAGTGCTGAGCATGGCTGAAGATGGCCGTGTTAACGAGTTTACTGAAAAGCCGGCACAACCGGATGAAATGGCCGGTCGTCCGGGTGTCTCACTGGCTTCCATGGGAATTTATATCTTTGATGTGAAATTCCTCTATCGAGAACTGATCAAAGATAACAAAAGCGACATCTCAACTCACGATTTTGGCAAGGATATTATTCCGCGGGTAATCCATACGGATCGGGTGTTTGGTTACTCTTTTCTGGATTTGCAAAGTGGCGGTCAGAGTTACTGGCGCGATGTTGGAACTGTTGAATCATTTTGGCAGGCCAATCTGGAATTAACTCGCGTTTTACCCGAGCTTAATTTGTATGACAAGGATTGGCCAATCTGGACGCATCAGGAGCAAGTGCCACCAGCGAAGTTCGTGTTTAATACGGATGAAAAAAAAGGCGCAGCCTATGATTCGTTGATATCAGGTGGCTGTATCATCTCTGGTGCAGAGGTAGTCGAATCATTGTTATTTTCAAATGTTGCGATACAAAATCACTCTCGTGTGGAGCGCTCTGTTGTAATGCCGGAGGTGCAAATTGGTAGCAACTGCCTGATCAAAAACGCGGTGGTCGATAAGGGATGCCTGATTCCGGATGGAACTCAAATTGGTGTTGATCTTGACAGTGATCGCGAGCGCTTTCATGTCAGCCCCGGTGGAGTTGTGCTGGTGACACCCGATATGCTTGGTCAAAAATTGCACAGCGTTGATTAACTGAAAACTGCTGTTATGGCCCAGATGATAAATCCGTTGGCACAACGCCGTTGCGGAATACTATTGCATCCCACCTCGTTGCCTGGTCCCTGGATCATGGGTGACTTTTCTCACAATGCGTATAGATTTATAGAATTTTTAGCGGCCGCAAAGCAAACGGTCTGGCAGGTGTTGCCACTGGGACCTACACATGATGATCTGAGTCCATATCAATGTATGTCTACGCACGCAGGCAATCCGCTGTTAATTAGCCTCGACTGGATGGTCGATAAAGGCTGGTTGCCAGATGACGTGTGGGAAAAGGCTGAAGATAACGTACAGTGGCGCTTTGACACACTGGCGCAAGGTTGCGATGTGGCATTGATGTCACTTGAAAGTGCTACACGCAGTCGGGTTGAGCAGTTTGAAAAATCCGAGTCTTATTGGCTGGATGATTATGCCAGTTACACTGTAATCAAGCAGCTTGAAGACGGTGCTGCATGGATGGACTGGCCACAGCAACTGCGACAGCACAATCGGGCAGCAGTGGATCAGTTACTGCGCGATTATCAGCCGCAACTTAGACGTTGCAAGTTTGAACAATATCTTTTTTATTCACAGTGGCTCGAGTTGCGTCGATACGCTAACCAGCTCGGTGTAAGCCTGTTTGGTGATTTGCCGATCTGCGTATCTGGAGACAGCGCGGACGTTTGGGCCAACCGCGAATGTTTTACTGTCGATGCCGAAGGCAACAGTAAATCAGTGGCTGGTGTTCCGCCGGATGCGTTTACCGCCGAGGGACAACGATGGGGTAATCCTCTTTTTGACTGGGAGCGGTTACAGGCAAATGGATTCGGATGGTGGCTCGATCGGCTGCGGACGCATTTCAAGCTCTACGACCTGGTCAGAATAGATCACTTTCGTGGCCTGGAGTCCTACTGGGAGATCCCTGCATCTTCGCCGACAGCAGTAGAAGGCAATTGGGTGGAAGCCCCTGGCGCTGCTCTGCTTGCACAAATAGCTACCGAGTTTGGTGAGTTGCCTCTGGTTGCAGAAGACCTGGGTATCATTACCCCGGCGGTGGATCGGTTGCGAGAGCAATTTAAGCTTCCCGGTATGAAAGTACTTCAGTTCGCTTTTGATGGTGATATGGGTAACCATCATCTGCCACACAACCATACCAAAGATATGGTCGCCTACACGGGTACTCACGATAACGATACGACGATTAGCTGGTATCAATCATTGTCTGACGAACACAGACATCAGGTTCGTTGTTATCTGAATTGCAGCGATGAAGATATGCCATGGGCGCTGCTGCGCTGTGCGATGATGTCAGTTGCGCAACTCGCCATGCTGCCAATGCAGGATGTTTTGGCGCTGGGTGCAGGTAACAGAATGAATACGCCTGGCACCATCACTGGCAATTGGAGCTGGCGCTTCGACTGGCACCAACTGAGCGACATGCTCGCATCGAATCTGGCTGACCTGACACATAACTACAGCCGATTTCCAGAGACCGATAAATCACTCTAGGTTGTGCCACACCCTCTGGTATCACTACTTTACGTTGCAGTGATACCGGGTTAGGGTGTGGTTCTCCTGTTCTCTGACAACTGCTACTGTGTCCACAACATGCTTCGTCGCCTGCGCCTCTGGCCTGGAAAAAATTCTCGAAACCGAGCTGTTGGCCATGGGTGTCGAGCAGTTAAAGCGACGACGGGCCGGTGTCGATTGTACGCTTGAGCTGTCGCAAATCTATCGTGTTTGTCTCTGGTCCAGAGTGGCCAATCGAGTGTTGTATCCACTCAATGCGTTCAGAGTAAATGACGAAAAACACTACTACGCGCAATTGAAGGAGATTGATTGGTCGAGGCATTTAACGCAGGCGGGCACCCTGGCGGTAGATTTTTTCTGTGCCGATTCGGTGATCACTCATAGCCGCTATGGTGCTCAGCTGACCAAAGATGCTGTAGTGGACTGGTTTCGTGAGCAGACAGGGCAGCGCCCCGGTGTTGATCGGGCTACACCGGATGTGCGTATCAACGTTTACCTGTATAGAAACCGGGCCAGGGTTAGCCTCGATATGGCCGGTAGTAGCTTGCACCGCCGTAACTATCGTCAACATGGTGGGTTGGCACCGCTGAAGGAAAACCTTGCAGCGGCCATTTTGTTATCAGCGCGATGGCCGGCACTGGCAACCAGTGGCGCACCGTTGTTTGATCCGATGTGCGGCTCTGGAACCTTGCTTGTTGAAGCCGGGCTAATCGCTGCTAACAAACCGCCTGGACTGTTGCGTGACTACTTTGGCTTTACCGGTTGGTTGGGACATCAGCCGGATGTGTGGCAGCAATTGCAAGAGGAGGCGTCGCAGGTTCAGCCGACATGGGTGAATAATAGTGGCAAAAGACCGCTGATAGAGGGGGCGGATATCGACAAGAGGGCTGTCGCTACAGCGCGTGACAATATTGAAGCTGCAGGGTTGAGTGATCTGATCAAGGTTCGGTGTGAAGATTTTTTTGCCAGCGATGACCGATTGCACAGTGGTCCCGGACTACTGGTGACAAATCCACCCTATGGTGAGCGACTGGAAGACACTGAAAACCTGGCCGGCTTTTACTCTCAAATGGGCAGGGCGTTTAAAAGGCGCGCGCCTAACTGGCGGCTCGCCGTGTTTACCGGTAAGCCGGTACTGTTTCATCGGTCCGGGTTGTCGCGACGGGTATCGCTCGAATGCGCCAACGGTGGTATCGATTGTAAGTTGTTGATGTCGGAGATACCGCCTGCTGCCAGCAGCGAGTTGTCCTTTGAGCCGCAATCTGTTGATGCGTCGTTGCCTGCCGAGTCACCCTGGGCTCGTGCGGTCAATGGCTCTGATATCAAAGAGCCTGCGCACGCCAATGCAGTGCCGGAAGAAACCGTGCCGGGTATTGATCAGTTCACCGATCGGTTGCGCAAAAATATGAAGCAGCTGAAAGGCTGGGCCAAATCTGCTGGCATTAGCAATTACCGGGTCTATGACGCCGATTTGCCTGACTTTGCGATAGCGGTCGATGTGTACGCGATGGACATTGCTGCAGGGCCCTACATTTGTGTTCAGGAGTATCGTGCCCCGGCCAGTATCGACCCTTTGCGAGCGCAACAGCGTTTGGATGGAGCGATCATGGTTATCGCACAGCAACTGGACTGTAAAGCCGAAAATCTGGCTGTGAAGCGTCGTGAACGACAACGGGCCGAGTCTCAATACCAGAGGCTGCAAAAGCAGCGGCGCATGGATGAAGTATCCGAATCCGGATGCCGCGTGTTAATTAACCTGCACGACTACCTCGATGTAGGCTTGTTCCTCGATCATCGCAAGGTGCGTCAGTGGATTGGCAAGTGCAGTGCCGGTAAGCGATTTTTAAATTTGTATTGCTACACGGCGGTGGCAACATTGCACGCCGCGCTGGGTGGAGCGGATAGCTCTGTGAGTGTGGATCTCTCGCAAAAATACCTGGAGTGGGCGTCGGCGAATTTTCAGCTCAATGGCATCGACAGGCAAAAGCACGAATTAGTACATGACGATTGTGATCGCTGGCTGACGCAGTACTCTGCAACAAACAGGTCGGCGAGCGGTGAAGCTGCGGATTTTGATTTGATTTTCCTGGATCCTCCAACTTTCTCAAACTCGACTTCAATGGAGAGTGACCTGGATATCCAGCGCGATCATGTGTCGATGATTGATCGATGTATGGCTATACTTAAGCCAGGTGGTACGCTGGTGTTTTCCAACAATTTCCGACGATTTAAACTGGCGCCGGAGCTAAACACTAAATACCGGGTTGATAACCGTACCAGATGGAGTCTGCAGCGAGACTTTTCGCGTAATCCTCGAATTCATCAGTGCTGGTTTATTCACCATAATGTTGATTAAGCCGTTTTCCCCGAACACAGAGGATCCGGATGTAAATCCGGATCAAATTGAACAACTTTGGAGCTTTTAGCGAGTGGGTGAGTTTTTTTTAAGTTATGGGCTATTTCTGGCGAAAATACTCACGGTATTTGTATTTCTCGTAGCCGTCGTTGTGCTTTTAACGTCACTGGGCGGGCGCGGGCGGCGCGAGCGTGGCAGTATTAATGTTGTCAGTATTAACGAGCAACTGAATCAGGGGCGCGAGATGCTTCATTCCCTGGTACTGGACCCCGCTGATTTTAAAGATACGCTAAAGCGACGTAAAAAACAGGAAAAGGCAGAGAGCAAGGCTCGCAAGCTGAGTGCAAAGCGCGCAGCCAAAAAACGCGGTGATGGTGAAACCATCGTCGATGAGAAAAAGAAAAAACGCGTCTTCGTGTTGGGTTTTACCGGCGATATAAGAGCATCGCAGGTAAGCGCACTACGTCGCGAGATCACAGCGGTATTGACCCTGGCTGATGTGTTTGACGAGGTGATGGTTAAGGTCGATAGCGGAGGAGGTACCGTACATGGCTATGGGCTGGCAGCGGCACAGCTGCAGAGAATAAGAGATAAAAATATACGTCTGACTGTGTGTGTCGATAAAGTCGCAGCCAGTGGTGGCTACCTGATGGCTTGTGTGGCAAACCACATCATGGCGGCACCGTTTGCAATTGTTGGTTCAATTGGCGTGATGGCACAGATACCTAACGTTCATCGTTTATTAAAAAAATATGATGTTGACGTGGAGTTGCTGACCGCCGGTGAGTACAAGCGCACACTGACAGTGTTGGGAGAAAACACAGACAAGGGGAGAGAAAAATTTGTCTCTGATCTGGAGGTTATACATACTCAGTTTAAGAACTTTATTGCTCGCTTCAGACCACAAACGAACATTGCCGAGGTAGCAACGGGCGAGGTGTGGAGTGGTGAAGCAGCAGTAGCGATGAAGTTAGTCGATGAGGTTATTACGAGCGATGAGTACATCGTTAACTGCTG
>CAYMVV010000182.1:0-8729 GCA_964393885.1 uncultured Granulosicoccaceae bacterium
TCACAACGCTGAATCAAGATGTTGATTTTCGCTATCAGTGTTTTTCCACGTCGCTGTCTCTCGCATAACATTAATATTCTATGTCACGGGTACGCAAATAATTACGTACCTGTGACGTAAAACTTCACGTCACTCATTGCGCAAACTCCTAGCAATTCCATTTATTTCAACAACATACAACAACACACCCTCTAACTCAACGTAAAATATTACGTCACAAAAACCCACTCGCTTGCATAGAGCCAAAATGCCTGATACTGTACAAACATACAGTTTTCAATAATCGAGGTGTAAACATTGAAATCAAAATTTCTAACTTCCGTTAGCATGGAAATTCGAAGGAGACACTACAGCATTAAAACGGAGCATACCTACCTGTACTGGATTACCTGTTTTATTCGACATCACAATTTACAGCATCCGTCAAGACTGGGTGCGGAAGACATCAGCTCCTTTCTCGACTTTCTTGCACTTCATCAAAACGTTGCACCCAACACTCAAAAAGTAGCACTTAACGCAATAGTGTTCATGTATCGTCATGTTCTCAATAGAGAGCCTGGCGACTTTTCCACTTATAACAAAGCCACCGGCCCCAAGAAACTACCCGTGGTATTTACGCGCGATGAGATTCGCCAGTTAATGGGGATTTTGTCTGACCACGCTTTTATTGCCGCCGGACTGATGTACGGTTCAGGCCTTCGCATTATGGAAACGATGCGCCTGCGTGTTTCAGACATCGAGTTTGATCGGCTAACTGTCCGCGTCAGAGATGGCAAGGGAAGAAAGTCACGAATGACTACGCTGGCACCTGATTTAATTCCACACATCGAACTGCACCTGAAGTATGTCGAAGCTCATTACCTGCACGACAAAAAACTTGCCGAATCCGGCAAATGGGACGGCGTATATTTGCCAAATGCACTAGCCAGAAAGTACCCATCCGCTCCATACGAATGGGGTTGGCAATACCTGTTTCCTGCCAACAATCATAGCACTGATCCAAGGTCTGGCAAAAAGCGAAGGCATCATTTAGGTGAGCAAACCATCCAGCGTAGCGTCAGGAAGGCAATTCGTTCGGCTGGCATAACAAGGCCGGCAACATGTCACTCGTTTCGCCATTCATTCGCCACACACCTCCTCGAAAACGGTGCCGATATCCGCACTGTACAAGAGCAACTGGGGCACAGCGATGTTAAAACGACAGAAATCTATACTCATGTGCTGAACCGTGGTGGCGCCGCTGTGCGGAGCCCGATGACAGACATACTTTGAATTATATATTTTAGTCAATCACCTAAATAGACCATCCAGTCAAACTGCACAACGCCAGCGAAGAGTAACAAACGCTAGCCGGTCAGCCGAAAAATTTGAACTTACTCCTTTAAGCTCCTTAGTGTAGTAGTGACGTAGATGACTCAAAATCTCACATCCTCGCTACGACCCTCATGCTCGGACAGACTCCAGGCAAATTAGCCGCAAAAGACTTTTATCAACTTTTAGCTCGTGTTGGCAAAGAGTGAAAAGTAGATCCCGCTGAAGGCAGCATCAATAATCGCAAAGCGCTTCGTTTTACACCGGCTCTAGCTTTTGTTTTGTTTTTGCTTTTGCTCTACCCGCGTCTAATCAGTTTTGAGAGTGATCGAGTAGGTGGGTCTATGCGCCAAGGATGGCACTAACAATGGCTGTCCCTGTTTTTGCTCTGTTTTTGCTCCGCGAAGCTAGTTACAGCTTCTGCGGAATCAACATATCAAATGAATGTATTAATTTGTATTTTATGTTGAACGAAAAGCCGTACTTTACCAGGCACTATATAGCAAAGGTCGAGGACATGCCGAAAACGTATTTCGAATATTTCGTTCGTGAGTTCAAAATATGGAGGTCTAGCTTAAACCACCAACCACAAGCTCAGCGTCAAAATATTTATTTCACAATTTTTACATGCGAATAGAGCAATTACATACTGAACGAATCACATGTCGCTTTCCTCCAGCTGTAATATATGTGTCAATTGATTGCTGCTATGATTTTGACCGGACTTCTGCAGCTTGGAGCTAATAGTTACTAGCGCTTATGAGTTGAGTATAAGGCTGCCTTCGACTGGAATAGCTCTCGGTAGAATATTTGGAATCGGTCTGCACACCAATGTAGAATGTCTACCAAGCATACTATATGCCGAGCACAATTGCTTAACATTGGAAATGCGTGAGCCTGGGTATAGTGAAAAGCAACCTTCCCGTATTAGAAAATACCCGGCACAGTGGCATGGGCTTATCCCTGGGTCGAACAAGAGTGATCTGACAATTTTTGTTTGCAGGTGATTGAGATAAACAGCAAACGATTACGCAATTGGCAGCTGCGGAGATATGCTGCCTGATACATCGAGGTCAGAATGAGATTATTCACCATAACAGTATTAGCAACCGTTCTCGGAGCCTGCGGCGGCTCCTCATCAAATGACAATGGGCAGCAGCCATTCGAGGATGCTGCACAGCAAGGGCAAGTGCCAACACTCCCACCAACGCCTGCACCCGTACCTCCCCCAAATCCCGTCGCACAACCCAGCCCTGTCATCGGGGAGTGCATAGATACGCCACCGATTGGGAATGGATGGGGATGGAACGGTGTTGCCTCCTGTCAAATTCCAGCTGCCACACCAACGGTGCCAGATCCACCACCAGAACCACCACCAGAGCCAGAGCCAGAGCCAGAGCCAGACAATATAGAATCCCCCTCCCCCACATTAATCGATTCCGATAATGATGGTCTTACCGACACCTTCGAAAACACAATAGGAACGAACCCAAACTCAATGGATACAGATGGCGATGGTTTGACCGATGATCGCGAAATCGCGGTCTACTCGACCAACCCACTTGCTATAGACTCCGATGGTGATGGAGTGACTGATTTTGAAGAGGTGAACAATGGTTCAGATCCGAACGATATTAATTCACCTGTACCGCCTCCACCAACGGACACAGACGGCGATGGATTATCTGACACCTTAGAAAACACAATTGGCACATCCCCCAATCTGATCGATTCAGACGGAGACGGGCTAAATGACGGCGATGAATTCGACATTTACTTCACCAATCCACTGGAGTTTGACAGTGACGGCGACGGCACCGGCGACTTCGACGAAATAATTGCCGGAACCGACCCTAATGAAAGCAACATCGGTGGCACCCCGGCAATCACCTGCGACCTTGACTCAGCCAATGACTCATGGGCGGATAACTGTGAACTACAAAGATTTGGTCCTTTAGCTGACAGCTCCTACACTCGCGGCGTGCAAAGAATTCTGTGGTGCCAGAATAACAACAACGAACAAGCCACGGATATTAATTTCTTTGCAGATGGGGAGATTGGTCCGGCCACTGATGCATCAATCAGAGCATATCAGGCAGCTAACCCGCCTCTTGATATTGATGGCATAGTCGACCCAATGACTTGGACCGCATTGCGCAATAACCTGGAGTTAATTGTCTTTTCATCAGATGTTGATGGATTTGATGCTTATGCAATCAATGGCTGCGCACCCAACGTCGCGCAGTTTTATCAGCTAGTAACCACTACATTAGACAGCAATGGCCAGCTTACAACAGAGTTCCTTGGCTGGAGTCTGGCGCAGTTCCCCGGCAGCACAACGCTTGCAAACTTTAACTCACAATTCTAGTTGGTAAATTGGTTATCAACTTCGATAACCAGAAGGACAGCAGTCGGCCAACACTGGACGCTCGCGGACTTGCTCAACGTCTTAATATCGCAGGGGTCTTATGAGAATGTTAAATTCCGGGGTGATAGTAAACTTTTGAGACACTACGACCAGACTTGAACGGCGAATGTAAACCATTCTCGTAATATATACTTTCGAGAAGAATAAGTAGTTAAGTGGGATAAAATAGTGGGTGATCCAGAAGACTCGCAACTTGACGTATTGCCTGAGGTATCTATTGATGACTTTGTTAGACGATTTGGTAATCGCAGCTCATCGTTAATGTGGCTTCTCGGCGCAGGTGCATCAGCATCAGCAGGGATTCCTACAGCATGGAACATGATCTGGGACTTTAAACAGAGGTTGTACGTAACCCAACAGAAAGCGCACCCAAAATCAGTTGCTGACCTCTCCAATCCATCGATACGCGCTCGACTACAACAGCATATTAGAGAAAGCGGAGAGTTTCCTAAGGAAGGCGCAAACGACGAATACGCTGCACTCTTCGAAGCAGTGTTTCCCAGCGAAAGTGACCGACGCACTTATATCGATGAGAAGATACGAGGCGGCAAACCCTCCTATGGGCACATGGCACTTGCCACGCTAATGAAAGCCGATCGAGCACGAATAATATGGACTACAAATTTTGACCCGCTAGTTGCTGACGCGTGTGCTGCAGTTTTTGAAAGCACCGCAGACCTGACGGACATAGGGCTCGATGCACCTGCTCTGGGCAGCGAGGTATTGAGTGATGAACGCTGGCCAGTGCAGATTAAGCTTCACGGGGACTTTCGATCCAGCAAATTAAAGAATACAAGTACTGAGCTGAGGGGGCAAGATGCGACGATGCGGAAGATGCTAGTTGACGCCTGTCGGCGATACGGACTGATTATAGTTGGCTACAGCGGACGAGACGACTCAATAATGGACACGCTAGAGGAGGTGCTGCAGTGTGACTCACCTTTCCCCGCAGGGCTTTTCTGGCTAAACAGAGGAACTCCACCTCCGAGGGTCGGTGCTTTTTTACAAAAAGCGGCCCAGCAAGGTGTCGATGGAGGCTTAGTAGTTGTTCACAACTTTGATGAAACACTTCAAGACTTGATACGTCCTTTGGACGGCTTGGACGAAGATAAACTTTCTGAGTTTACAGCTTCACGCTCGGTACGGACAGCAGCACCAGAAATAACTGGCATTGGAGCTTCACCGCTACTGCGCCTAAACGCTCTCCCTCTCGAATCTTACCCAAATATTTGCCGGTTAGTTCGATGCTCAATTGGCGGTGTATCGGATGTTAAAGACGCTATTCGAGAAACTGGCGCTAAGGTCATAGGCTCTCGAAGGAATACGGGAGTAATAGCTTTCGGCGATGACAAACAAATGCATAAGGCATTTGCGGAGCACAATATTGAAGAATTGGACGTCCACACCATACATGTGGGTAAGCTCCGGTTTGACAGCCAAGAAAGAGGCTTAATTAGCGAGGCAATCGCTACTGCACTATCACGCAAACACGGCCTACGTTTAAACAGACGTCGCAGCCAATATTTTCTCTCTCCAGTGGACACGTCGCATGAACAGTGGAGACAGCTCTCAAAACTTGTCGGCAAACTTGAAGGATACTTGCCAAAGCATTCAGAAGTAAAATGGAACGAAGGGGTTGGGATCAAACTGGATTGGGCTAGTGAGCGCCTCTGGCTTCTAATTGAACCACGAATCGTATTCGATGGTCTTACAGCAAATACTAGACATGCAGCATCCGACTTCGCGCGCGAACGTACTGTGCGACGATATAACCCTGACCTTAACGCTTTACTAGAATTTTGGACGAAGCTCCTTGCTTCGAACGGTGAGTCAATAGCAGCGCTCGGCGTCACGTCAGGTCTTGATGCGGAGTTTGTATTAGGAATGCGATCGGCGTATTCGAGGAGATACAGCTTGTGAGCTCAAAACTTCGACTCCATCGCCGTTTTTCAGAACCCCTTTTATCGTTCCACCCAGAACGAGAAAATGATACATCAGCGCACCCATTGCGCGGTCTACTGCAATATGGGCCTTACACCTCTGGTGTTCTGCCAGATCCCATTAGGATAGCGACAATAGCTCCCTTCGGCGAGTCACAACGTCTCTTCGACTTCTTGCGACACTTACACGAATCATGGGAACCACAGGAACGGAAGAATTATCTAGAGCGGTGGCCTGGGTTCCACGAAGTATTTGGCGTCAAGCTAACCGCTGCTGTGAAAGGTTGCCGCATTGAGACAGGCAAAGACGTTGAAAAAGAAATAGCAGAACTCGACCAACCACACCTTGTATTGGCAGATAGACTGACACGCCTAATACAAAAGCTTGCCTTAAGTCGATCAGAGTTTGATGTGATTTTTATCTACTTGCCTAGCAGGTGGTCTTCAGGTTTTGACGGAGGACAGGGAGAAGATTTTGATTTGCGTGATCATCTAAAGGCTGTATGTGCCAAGCAATCAATGCCAATTCAGATTGTTCGTGAAGGAGGTGCACTTACATACCGAGATCGAGCGAGTGTAATGTGGCGGATTGGTATTGCGACATACGTAAAAGCGGGCGGCGTTCCGTGGAAGCTAGCTAACCTAGTTGCAGACGTAGCACATATAGGCATTTCGTATGCGGTCAGACCTCCTGACCCTAATAATAGCTCTCGATTTGTTACATGCTGCAGTCAGGTTTTCGACGCCGACGGTTCTGGACTCGAATTTATAGCGTACGACACAAATGATGTTCAAGTTCAACGCAGCAATCCTTTTCTCTCAAGGACTGAAATGTTTCGCGTAATGACCAGATCAATGGATCTATATAGGAGGCGGAACGCTGGGAGAGTACCCCGACGAGTAATGTTGCACAAGAGCACTGAATTCAAACAAGCTGAAATCGATGGTGCCATGGAAGCTCTGCAGGCCTGTGATGAAATTGATTTGATTCAAATCGTGGAAGACGTTGCCTGGCAAGGCGTTAGATTCGGATCAATAAAATCAAATGCGTCCCAACCGGCCAACTATCCAGTTGAACGCGGAACTCTTTTGAGCTTGAGCGACTTTGAATGTTTACTTTGGCTACATGGTGATTCGGATGTCACACCTAAGAAATCATACTTTCAAGGTGGTAAGGGCACCCCACGCCCCCTTAAGCTGATAAGACACGCTGGTCACGGTAACTGGGACGATACTGCAATATCAGCATTAGCACTTTCAAAGATGAATTGGAACAATGATGCACTCTACGATCACTTACCAGTAACCATGAGTTACTCAAAGACACTAGCTCGTGTTATCAAGCGAATGGATGGGCTTGGTTCAACACCGTATCAATTCCGCTTTTTTATGTAGAGCCGAGTCGCTAGGTACAAACTAACTGTACAAAACGAAATACACAGTGATTTACGGCGATGTAAGGCTACATGTAGAAGATTATTATCGGAAACAATACCTTAGCTATTAAGCTTCGTGGACACCGGCTCCACCGTACGTTTCATCGCAGTTTTGCAAATTCTTCGCACCGATTTGTCCCCCAAACACTAGCCATCTCACAATAAATTATTACAATCAAATACTTATGGCTAAGAAACTCTTCAACCCTTCGCTTAATGACGTAATTGATTGTGTTGTTGACACTACTCTACCGCTCAATAACTCTCGGCCACCACTGGCCCTATGCCAGTGTGACCACTGAAAGTGTAATAATGCTCGGATCCTGAATATAGTAGCCTCTACCAACATTTAGATTAGCCGGTAAAAAATTAAGATGATTCACGGATTCTCAGTCGCATTTTCCTTCCTATTTCTAGCACTCGTTTCAATCTCGACCACTCACGCTCAAAGTTGCTTTGATACTGATCCCGTAGGTGATGGTTGGGGGTGGGATGGCTCTAAGAGTTGCCGTGTTGTGTCAAACTCAGGTAACTCGGCAGTTAGTGCTTGTGTAGACACTGATCCTATTGGCGACGGCTGGGGGTGGAATGGCACAACTAGTTGTAGGGTAGATAGCATGAGCAGTAGCACAACAGCAAACCCGGGAACTTGTGTAGATACCGATCCGGTTGGCGATGGATGGGGCTGGAATGGCACTGCTAGTTGTCAAGTATCCAATAACCAAACAGAATCTACCACGAGCACAAGTAACGTTTCACTGCAGGATGCGATACGAGCACACTTGGTAGGAACATGGAGCTGTAACTCGCGCTTTCTAGAGCCTCAGGTTTTTAACAGTCAGGCTGTCCAAAACGGATATTTCGATAACGGCTGCACAGCAAACCCTTCAAGGCGCGGTATTACGGGCAGTACATGCGATGTATTTTGGATATCCGGGAATTTTTTTACTAGTTATGTCCACACTGATGGACGATCAGGACAAACAGAGACCCAATCGGCAGGCTATGTATTCAAGGAGAATGGCAGTTACGACTTACTTGCGAACCACACTGTAGGGGGTGATTTTATAACTACACTCAGTCGCACCGGTAATTGGAACCTCGGTAGTAATGGGCACCAGCTGGTTATCGATGGATCTCCCAAATCACGTATAGCGTTCGAAGTTTTCAACGACGTCGAATATTTTTCCTGGTATTCGAGTGATGAATCAAGAGTGACATGCAAAAAGAACTGATATGTCTGAACTTAAATAATTTGGCAAAAGTCCTCAGTGTAGAATTGCTAGCAGAAATGTAAAAGCAAGATTAAAACGCAACGCGTTTGTTTTTGCTTAGATCTTGCTCTACCCGCGTCTAATCAGTTTTGAGATTTATCGTGTAGGTGGGTCAATGTGCCAAGGATGGCACATTGAGCGCTGGTCAGGCAGGGATGCCTGTTTGCGCGGCCCACTGGAGCGATAAATCTCAAAATGCCGCAGGCACCCGCAGGGCTGATTATCCGCAATAATACTTTTGGTTACTTTTAGTATTTTTAAAAGTGACTCCGCCTGAAGGGCATATCCTTTTTGGTCATTTTTTAAAAATGAAGGCCCCCGGCAGGGAATCCCCTGGTTG
>CAYMVV010000183.1:0-8639 GCA_964393885.1 uncultured Granulosicoccaceae bacterium
CGACTGAATGCCTGGCTCTGTTTACTGCCTTTAAATAATCGATGCCAGCGCTTTACAACCTCTGTGGCATCCCACTGATGCGTACGGGCTTTATCGACGTGCAGGATAACGTGGTAGTGATTGGACATAATTGAATACGCGCTGAGATCGATTGCAAATATCTCGCTCAACCGCAACAGTTCATCTTCAAGCCATTGCTTGCGATGATCAAAGTTCTTTCCCGTGAAGCGATCCTCACCACAAAGGAAGCTTCTACGTACGGCTCTTACACAGATGTGATAGTAAGAGGTGGACTCCAGAGCGATCAAGTCTTTCGAGCTCGGGTCATTTCGTTAGTCCAGTTACTGCTAACTGCTAATACCTAGATAAATTCCTAACACAGATTTTTACTGCTGGACAACCAACAAAGGGTGTCCTTGTTTTTTGTTTCCGACAAACCTTTGCTTCACTGATCAGTGTCCGGTGACTCAGGACCATCCCAAATTGTAGTGTCTAGCATTAACCCTGAAGAATATATTTTTGAAATGTCATTTTCGGACGATCTAATAAATAGATTCGATATTCTTGATACTCTTTTACTAACTTTCTGAAGGGATGATTTTATGCGAAATATCTGATAAAAAAACCATAGTATAGTTAGCAGCATTCCTAATCCGACCAACCCAAACATGTCTCTCTGATTGATAAAGGTTACTGAAGCATCCGAATCAGTACTGGGCATGATCCTTAACACCAGATTCACCGCATACCATGCTAGTGATTTATCGTTTGGATCGACAGAATATAGAAAAAGAAAAAATACTGTTGCTGTGCAAATCATACCAATCAGCTGAATGTTGTTCCTTAGCAGATAGTATCTAGCATCCGATAGCACGCTTTCTTTGTAAATAAATAGATCTAATCTCTTTCCTTGACTGGTTGATTCTTGAGCAATGGACTCTATTTTTTCCATTGCATAGCTTAATGCGGCGCGATCCTCCTCTACACGGCGCCTAACGCTTCCAACGTATTTATATAAACTTCCGATTACCACAATTAAGAGACATACAATAGAAGCAAAACCACCCCAGTAAGACACGACCTCTTTCCAAATCATTTTCTAAACCTTCCTCTGACCTAGTCTAGTTTTATGAATTCTATTCTTGAGTTAACGCCACCATCAGGGGCGTTTCACGCGATAGCCGCTTGTGTGGAAAAATGGGAAGAACGGCAGCAACCGGGACATCCATTGTTTATTGTCTCTCTACCGAGTATTCAAGTGTATCATCTTATTTCTCCGAGTCAGACCATCACCCAAGCAACGCTTTGCACATAGCAAGACTATGGCTTTTCCTCCAGCCCAGTTGGCGACACGCCTCACGCACCCGGTACGCAGTGCCAACCAATGACTTAAAGCTACTTTGGTAATGCTGTGTTAGATACAACCAATGTTCGGTTTCAATGCCCAGCCTGTCCAGTATCGGCGGCTGGTCGACGTCTATATTGCCTCGCTTGTCGTCTCGTATCTGACGACACGTCCAGTCTACCAGCTCAATGTAGTCTTCTACTCGATAGGCTAATCCGGCAGGCATTGGCTGTCGTGGATTTCCGACGAACGGTTCCAGTCGCTTCGGCTGATGTGCTACCACATCCGATACTCGTGATTTACCTACAGTGATCCATATGCCCAAATTAAAGTCCCCAAAAACAAAATTAATAATTCAAAACGCTGTTTTCTTGCAGATAAGAGGTCGTGACTCGACCTCAAGATTTTTCCACTACCTTGATATACACTTTGAAAATACCCATCTTCTTGATACTGATCCATAGGTAGAATTTCTTTCACTTCTGATTGAGTTCGATAAGCATAGTAAAATACATTGCCTATACACCTCTCCAAACTTAACTGCTGCACTCTCAAATATAAATCATTGAGATACATTCGATACACTTGAGTCAAAATACCAAGCAATGTAATGAGTGCACCAGATGCTGAAAACCATGAAAACTCCATACTACACGCAAGATCTACAAGAAAACCAATTAGCGGCAATAAAATGATTAGTGACCGAAGGGCAAGATATATTACCGGTTGCCAAACCTTAATAGCATGCTCGAATCGTTCAATTGCTTGCTTATGCTCTTGAGCAAGAGCACTCTCAGATTTTTCAAATTGACAAAACCTTCGGTCCATATCTGTTGAATTTATCTCTGAAGCCACTACATTGAAACCTCTTGCCCAGCTCCCTATCTTCATCTAACGCTAACAGCAGGGGCCAACCAAAAGCGCAGCTTTTTATTGGTCCCACTGCCTGTCATTGTTAAGCTTCATCTTCCCTCGCTTGTTCTGCCTCACCACTTTTTGTTGTCTTGTCCTTTGCGGTTCTACTTAGTGCTCTTAGTTTTACCATTGATTGATCACCATACGGTGTGAGCGTCCAATAGGTAGCTGTATCTCTTACACTTCGTCTTTTATCGCTTTCCTTGATAAGGCCAAGTGCGCGAAGCTGAACTAGTATAGTATGTTTAGCATCGTCTGAAATGCTGTACGCACTAAGCACATGATCGCTAAACTGTTCTCTTTCAGAGTATATAGCATGTGCGATTCTTCCAATCCCACTCTTTAATTCCTTGTGGAGATCCTCATCACTTGCTTCATTGATAAGCACAGGCGATATTGCTGAGAATATGTCGTTCCAGGAAGGGGAGATATTGGCAGAATATCGTTTACCAGATCTGTATCTTGGTTCGCTTTCAGGCTTTGCAGAAAAACTGACTTTTAGTTCATATAGATCATCCCCCTGCATTAATTCTTCCGTGCCTGAAGGAGCTGTAGTTTTAGTTGCCTCCAACTCAGCCTCAAGTATCGATACTTTGTTTCTCAATTCCAGGATATCTTTCAGGCTAGTCTCCGAAGGGACATTGTCGGCACGAACCCAACCAATAGCGGGGGTTTTCTTTACAGTCGCAGTAACTCCCACTATCACTTTAGACTTAAGATCTCCAGAATTTTCCCAATATACACATGTATGATTGCCCTCAATCAAATCTCTGAATTGCCTTAGTCTCTCCCAAGAGTCTTCGTCTGTTTCGGTCTTGTCTCTCGGCAGGTTGTCCGGGTTCTTGTGAAGTAGCGGTATTACCGGCTTCTTAGTTGAAACAGCATACCTGTATTCCTTTTCTGTATAACCAATCCCCTCTTCATCCAGTGATCCGTATCTACCACCTACGATAAGTACGTAATAATCTGATGCATCAATCACATCTTGAATTAATCTCCATGCTGTGTCGTCGGACGCTGGAAATAGCTCCATGCCTGCCGGCATGTGGTCGAGCTCCAGAATTGCTTTTAAAACCGCTTGCCTTTCTGAGATGAGATCTCTAAATGTAGAGGATATAAATATCTGGTACCTTCTATCCAAGCGATGCTCCCATAAGGCATAACGAGGCTGTAGAAATACATCATTCTGCCGGTCGAGCATGATTCATCGGCAGTTTTCTGTTTTCACTGACTCGCTTTCTCACGCCTTAATTTAATATTAGTGTTTTTTCCGCCTTTTCGATTTTAGCGGCTTATATCGCCGCTGACGGCACCATAGAAACCCTTGCCACTGTTCCTATGCTACCTGGGCTTCCGGCCCATAGCGCCATAACTTCTCCATATTATGCACCAAACAATATAATAACCACTGACCCGTTACCTTGGCTTTTCCTCGTATACTAAATCGATCTAATCTCTTGTTGCTTCTGATGTTGCCGAACACTGGCTCTATTGTCCACATACGTCGACTGTATTTCCTTCTTCCTTCTTCGCTGTCCACCTTCTGCTTCATCAATTCAAGATTACTTGTCCGCTTTCTACCTTCATCTCTGGTGAGTACCTGGCGACCTCGCTTGGTCACTTTGTTTTGCATGCATTGGTCGCTAAGCTTGCAGTTTCGGCAATCGTTGAGTCTCCCTCTGAATCGCAAGTATGTCCCTCTTACTTCGACAAAAAAAATAACAAGGACACCCATTTTTTTAAATAATCTCAACTTATGAACCTCAAAACAATAAGGATACCCATTTTTTTGGATATTCTCGTATTACGAACCTGAGCTTGCAATCTGATCCTTGCCATTATCCAAATAGCGCCTTGCACATCGTAAGACTATGGCTCTTCTTCCAACCCAGTAGCTGACACGCCTCACGTACCCGGTAAGCAGTACCAACTAATGACTTAAAGCTACTTTGGTAATGCTGTGTCAGATACAACCAATGTTCGGTTTCAATACCCAGCCTGTCCAGTATCGGAGGCTGGTCGTCGTCTATTCGTCCTCGCTTGTCTTCTCGTATCTGACGACCCGTCCAGTCTACCAGTTCAATGTAGTCTTCTACTCGATAGGCTAATCCTGCTGGCATTGGCTGTCGTGGGTTGCCGACGAACGGTTCCAGTCGTTTCGGCTGATGCGCTAGCACATCCGGGACTCGTCCTGAGGATCTTAGCGCATCTATTCGTCGTTTTATCGAGGTATGGGCGGAGTCTTCCGGGGTCTGTGCCACACCGGCGCGAACCGGGTTCAGATCAACATATGCCATACATGCCAATAGCGCTTTCTCATCCAGCAGCGCCTGGCTTTTGAATCTTCCTTCCCAAAACCTGCCCTTGCAACCGTCCTCGGCATTGGCACGGCGAGCGATCCTTTCATTTACTATTCGCATAAACCAACTGATGTCGCACAGCCGTTTCTGCCATTTGGCTATTTCACTATCCAGCAGAATTCGATCTGCACCTTCCAGAACCTCACCTCGACTGAATGCCTGGCTTTGTTTGCTGCCTTTAAATAAACGATGCCAGCGCTTTACCACCTCTGCGGCATCCCACTGATGCGTACGGGCTTTATCGACGTGTAGGATAACGTGGTAGTGATTGGACATAATTGAATACGCGCTGAGATCGATTGCAAATATCTCGCTCAACCGCAGTAATTCATCTTCCAGCCATTGCTTGCGATGATCAAAGTTCTTTCCAGTAAGGCGATCTTCACCACAAAGGAAGCTTCTACGTACGGCTCTTACACAGATGTGATAGTAAGAGGTGGACTCCAGCGCGATCAACGTCTTTCGGGCTCGGGTCATTGCGTTACTCCGGTTACTGCTTACTACTAATACTTGGTCAAAATCCTATCATAGATTTTTACTGCTGGACAACTAACAATGGATGTCCTAGTTTTTTTACTATGTTCGGTATTCAATGCCCAGCCTGTCCAGAATCGGCGGCTGGCCGACGTCTATGTTGCCTCGCTTGTCGTCTCGTATCTGACGACCCGTCCAGTCTACCAGTTCAATGTAGTCTTCTACTCGATAGGCTAATCCTGCTGGCATTGGCTGTCGTGGGTTGCCGACGAACGGTTCCAGTCGTTTCGGCTGATGGGCTAGCACATCCGGCACTCGTCCCGAGGACCGCAGCGCATCTATTCGTCGTTTTATCGATGTATGGGCGGAGTCCTCAGGGGTTTGTGCCACACCGGCGCGAATCGGGTTCAGATCAACATATGCCATACAGGCCAGTAATGCTTTCTCATCCAAAAGCGCCTGGCTTTTGAATCTCCCTTCCCAAAACCTCCGTTTGCAATCATCTTCCTCATTGGCACGGCGTGCGATCTTTTCATTTACCACTCGCATAAACCAGCTGATGTCACTTAGCCGTGCCTGCCATTTGGCTACTTCACTATCAAGCAGAATTTGATCTGCATCTTCCGGAACCTAGCCACCCAAGTACGGAGTGAGAAAGGTTGGCAGGCTGCTGAGGTTGAATTGCTGGAGACTACCCCACATAATTAAAAGAGAATAGTGAATGAAAGAGCCGCAACTCGGCCTTTTTGCTTGGTTTGGGGAAGCCAATGAAAGATGCGAAAGGAAGTTTGCCAGATATATTTCAACGTCGAAAACGCTATCTTCATAGCACGAGAGATGCCTTGGAGTGGTTTCAACCATTCTTTATCTTCCTAACTATTCTATTTTTTTGGATTGACCGAGTGGATAGACGCCATGACTTGACTTTGCAGCAACAAGAAATGACTGATACACGCACTAACGATTCATGGCAAATACTTGCAACCAATCTAGAAGGTCAAAGTGGAAAGAAGGAGGCTTTAGAACACCTGCACAATAACGGCTTCTCTTTAGTGGAAGTGCGGGCCAACAACGCCTTCTTAAATGGCCTTGTATTGGCAGGCGCTCGCCTTGGATTTGCAAATTTTGAAGGATCTATGCTAATCAATTCCAATTTTAAAAGAGCGGATATGCAAGAAATTAATCTTACAGGCGCTAATCTGACTAGCTCCTACCTTACAGATACAATTTTGGTAAATGCGCAGATGACAAGGGCGAACTTGACCGGAGCTTGGCTTCATGACGCTAGTTTAAATAGCGCAAATTTGGAAGGTGCTATTTTCCATGAAACCAAACTTCCCGGAGCTGATCTTTCACACGCAAATTTAACTGGTGTAGACCTTTCCACATCATGCGGTACTAAGGATACGATCCTGCCAGAGGGTTACACGATACCCCTATGCACGAGCAAATAAGCTTTAGAACTCTGCTACATAATAACGGCGAATTGTCGAGTAAAAATAACAAGGACACCCATTTTTTAAATAATCTCAACTTATGAACCTGGTCCTGTCACCCTGATCCGTGCCATCATCCAAGTAGCGCTTTGCACTGTGAAAGACTATGGCTCTTTTTCCAGCCCAGTTGCCTACACGCCTCACGTACCCGGTACGCAGTGCCAACTAATGACTTAAAGCTACTTTGGTAATGCTGTGTTAGATACAACCAATGTTCGGTTTCAATGCCCAGCCTGTCCAGTATCGCAGGCTGATCGTCGTCTATTCGTCCTCGCTTGTCTTCTCGTATCTGACGACCCGTCCAATCTACCAGCTCAAGGTAGTCTTCTACTCGATAGGCTAAACCCGCTGGCATTGGTTGCCGTGGATTTCCGACGAATGGTTCCAGTCGTTTTGGTTGATGGGCTAGCACATCCGGTACTCGTCCCGAGGACCGCAGCGCATCTATTCGTCGTTTTATCGACGTGTGGGCTGAGTTTTCCGGGGTTTGTGCCACGCCGGCGCGAACCGGGTTCAGATCGACATACGCCATACACGCCAATAACGCTTTCTCATCCAGCAACGCCTGGCTTTTAAATCTTCCTTCCCAAAACCTTCCTTTGCAACCATCTTCGGCATTGGCACGGCGTGCGATCTTTTCATTTACCACTCGCATAAACCAGCTGATGTCGCACAGCCGTTTCTGCCATTTGACTACTTCACTATCCAGCAGAATTCGATCTGCACCTTCCAGAACCTCGCCACGACTGAATGCCTGGCTCTGTTTACTGCCTTTAAATAATCGATGCCAGCGCTTTACAACCTCTGTGGCATCCCACTGATGCGTACGGGCTTTATCGACGTGCAGGATAACGTGGTAGTGATTGGACATTATTGAATACGCGCTCAGGTCGATTGCGAATATCTCGCTCAACCGCAGCAGTTCGTCTTCAAGCCATTGCTTGCGATGATCAAAGTTCTTTCCCGTGAAGCGATCCTCACCACAAAGGAAGCTTCTACGTACGGCCCTTACACAGATGTGATAGTAAGAGGTGGACTCCAGCGCGATCAACGTCTTTCGGGCTCGGGTCATAGTGATACTCCGGTTACTGCTTATTGCTAATACTTGGTTAAAACCCTAACACAGATTTTTACTGCTGGACAACCAAAAAAGGGTGTCCTTGTTTTTCCGAGCCATATATCTTGCCCATCTACCACGTGATACGCTCTCTCCAATATGAATTTTGTGCTATTGGAATTTTTATCATAATTTCGTCTAGGTATTACTCTTCTAATAAATTCTAGAATCAAAATTAAAGTAGATAGCAAAACAATAAGTGGCTCATAGTTCCCACTTGGGAAAAAACTCCAAAATATAGACAAAGTAATTATCAGCACCAAGAAAGCGCCCTCCACTTTTAGGGCGTGGCGAGAAATAAAAGAACTTATCGACAATTTACTCATAATATTGCTTGCATAACGCTACAAACTGCCGACACATACAAAGTGGCGCAAGGAACGCAGCGCTACCTTTTATGTGTTCGGCAGCTTTGTATTGTTAGGCTGATATGCGGTGCTACTTGTCTGAATTACCAATCTTCTCACCAATAAGTGCACCAATAACTGCACCAACTAGCAATTGAAACGAAGATGGGAGTACCGAATCCCACGGCTCAATTCCTTTAGATGATGAGTATAAGCCAAAGATAATTAGTATAACTAGAAACGCTACAGCGAGACCTAAGCGCCAGACGCTAAGAACAGCCTCCCCGGACTTTCCCTGAGACTTAGCTTGGGCGGTTGTTGATGTTTGCCCCTTTGAATTTCCTACTGCCTGACCTAAAATATCCCCTTTCACTTCCGCAGACGCATTGCTCGCAACTTCACTATTGCCGAATATTTCGCCAAACCTGTCTTTAGATATTTCTAGGCCAGTGTTTGCAGTTTTTACGTAAAATAAACCCATTTGTATCTCCTTAATTCTAATTACAACAACCAATTTCCTGATGTAAGCCTAACTGCTTACTAAAATCCGAATGGCCAATCAAAATTGGTCGTTCTTAACGAGCT
>CAYMVV010000184.1:0-8109 GCA_964393885.1 uncultured Granulosicoccaceae bacterium
GGGGGAATCAAGGTATGGGGGTTTGGTGGAGAGTAGGGTTTACTGAGCGAAAAACAAAGCAGGGCTGATATTAAAGCGTTTGCTCAAAGCATCGATATGCTGACGTGTCAGCTGTCGATCTCGTTCATTAAGTATTTTTGATACCAGTGACTTACTTCCAATTTCAGGTAGATCAGCGCCAGATAGATTGTGCTGATCCATTAGTACGCGTAAAACGGAGACGGCGGGATCCCCATCCGTTGTACGCTGATTGAATTCAGCAAACTCACCATCATCGGAATTTTCCCACCGCTCGATGGATTTTGATAGCAGCTCAATGAGCACTTTTTGATTGTCATAGTCATCTATTAGATCGTCCATGAGTGCCAAAGCCTGTTCGTATTCGTCGTTGCTGGTGATCTCGACCAGGAAGCTGGCTTGCTCACTGAGCTTTTGTGCTGTGTTCTTTAAGGCTGCATAGCTCATTGGTTTTTCCTTTTCTTACGGTACTTATTCGTTAGTTTGTCGTACTCTGCATGAGTCACGATATGCCTTACATATAGACGGTTGAGTTCGAAATCGATAAAAGCCAATAACCGTAGATTATTTCCGCTGATATCGATCACCCACCACCGATCCAGGTACTTGAAGTTATCCAGTGACGGAAACACCTGGCGCAGTTCATCAGGTGTTTTGAACGTCCCATTGCGAAGTACTCGATAGCAATCATCGATCGCTACGCGCGAGTTTGGGTATTGTTCTGCAGCGTCGCGAAACGGCTTGCGCGAGATAACGTGCATCCAGTACTTCTATCGGTTGACAATATGTCAATTTTAGGTGTTTGTTGACATATTGTCAACTGCTTTGATGTTCATCATTCAATGGCTTAGAGTTAGGTGTCCCTCATTGGCTCCGGCACTGATCACGTGTGATAGAGTCATGGTGGGTCGGTTGTGTGCTGATCCTGTTCGATATCTCACGAGGGCTGAAGTTCGCAACTACCCGTTTGACATGCCAAAAGTATTCATCTCTTACCGTCGCAAAGACAACCAATATGCCGCCAATCTGATCTATGATCGGCTGATAGAGCGGTTCAGCAAGGAATCCGTTTATTTCGATATAGACGCCATGCCAGCGGGTGTTGATTTTCGCCGCCACATTCAACAGGCGGTTAGCGAGTGCGATGTACTGCTCGCGGTGATTGGCGATCACTGGCAAGAGCTGGACGAACGCGGCGAGCCCCGATTGAACAATCCGGCTGATTATGTGCGTATCGAGATCGCGGCAGCCCTGGCCCGCGATATACCGGTGGTGCCGGTGTTAGTTGGGTCGGCCCAGGTGCCGCGCGAAAGTGAATTGCCTGTTGAATTGGCTGATCTGGCCTATCGCAACGCGCGCGAAGTTCGCGCTGGATCGTCGATGACCGGGGATCTGCATCGGTTGATTAGTGGTATTGAGCAGGCGCTTGGTAGTGTCGCGTCAAAGCCATCGCCCCCGCCGCCAGAAACCAGCGGGCGAGTGCGAGCTTCAGGTACAGATCGAGACGAGGTTGCTCCGAAGCAGTCAATTGAGGTGCCGAAGTGGGCCTCGAGCGCTGATGAAGATCAGTATGGGCGCTGGGCGGCGTTTGAATTGGGCGGGCAGCAGCACCGGATGCGCTGGATTGAGCCGGGTGAGTTTTTGATGGGGTCGCCGGAAGACGAGCCTGGGCGGCTGGATAGTGAGGCGCAGCACAGGGTCAGTTTGACGGCAGGCTTCTGGCTGGGTGAAATGGCTGTAAGCCAGTCACTGTGGAAGCAGGTAACTGGCGAGAACCCCGGTTATTTTAGTGGCGAGAATTTACCGGTTGAATCGGTCAGTCACAACGATATTCAGCAGTTATTTTTGACGGCTTTGAACAGGCAAATCCCGTTGCTCGAGGCGTGCCTGCCGACCGAGGCGCAGTGGGAGTATGCCTGCCGGGCCGGTACACAAACGCCATTTAGCTTTGGTGATGTGCTAAGTGCAGAGTTGGCTAACTTCGATGGCACTGAGTCTTACAACAATCAGCCGGCCGGTGTATATCGCAAAAGCACCGTGCCGGTCGATGAATTTCAGCCAAATCCCTGGGGGCTGTATCAGATGCATGGCAATGTCTGGGAGTGGTGTGCGGATGGGCAGCGTCGCTATGTGGCGGACGAGAAAGTTGTTGATCCTATAGGCCCTGATGAAGGCAAGCGTTGGCTGCGTGGCAGGCGTGTGCTGCGTGGCGGCGCGTGGGGCAGCGGCGGGCGCTCCTTGCGTTCTGCTCACCGCCGCGCTGGCTCGCCGGATTGCCGCATCCACGGTATTGGCTTCCGCCTTGCCCAGGTCCCGGAGTGAGCGCGGAGCCATTCAGGGCGGAGCCCTTCGAGCGGAGCGAAGCCAGCAGGTATGAGGGTGGCGGAGCCACCGGGTTTTTTGCGTTTTTGAGATTGATTAGATGCGCGATGCATCTGTGGAACACTAACAGGAAACCACGGGCGAAAATTTGGGGTCTTTCATTGCCGCATTGCCGCATTGCCTAGTGAGGTTATGTTTTGTAGTCTAAATCTATATTTAAAAAATATGAAATATAATGACACCCATCGTAAAAAATAATTGTAACGACGACTCAGATGTATGAGCAGCCCAAGACTTTGCACCGGGATTCACCTGCTTTGCGGGTTCGGTATGGATAAGCTGAAAGAAATTACGCAACTTCAGCGATTAGAACCTCGAGTGGTATTTGTAAATCCTTGTTGAGTCTTCGAATCATCTTTAAAGACAAAGGACGCTTTCTATTTAATACCTCTGAAGTTCTAGCTCTGGTGCCGAAAATAGGTTCTAGATCTTTTCTTTCCAACCCTTGTTGTTCCATGCGAAAAACAATAGCTTCTATCGGGTCCGGGGCTTCGATAGGGAAGTTTTTCGATTCATAATGATCCAGTAGAGTTGAAAGAATATCCAGCTCTATTTCTTCTTTGGAATCGGGCTCTGCGTCCATCAATTCGTTTATGCGAGACACGCCCCATTCGTAATCAGCTGCGTTTTTAATTGGTCGGATATTCATATTTTTTCCACATCGATATCATCATATTCAGCGTGTGTGCCAACAAACTTTGTATTCAAAATACCTAATCGATAATTCACATGAGCTACCAGACGGTATTTATTCCCGGCTATGTTGAAGACAACTCTGTTATCGCCAACAAAGCTGGCGTTTCTGTACAGGCCTTTGATGTCCTGTGGGGTTTTCCAGGATGCTTTTTCTGCTTCCGAAAACCACGCTTTAAGGGGTTGCTCGGAATCATTTCTCCCAGGTTTCTCCCAGTGTTCACGTAGCATCTTTCTGGAAATAACTCTCATCTAAAACATATATTAGCAGATTGTGTTCCCATATTGGGACCATATTTCGTCAAAGTCAAACCTTTCTTAATTCCAAAATAAGAAATATGCGAAGTGGTGGATGCATTTTTCAGGTACCGCGCAGATTGTGCAGACCAATCCGGTACAAGGCATCAAGCGTCTGAAGACACCACAGCAAGACGTTACTTCCTCGATTGCCAACAAGCTTGTGCGAAAGATCCTCGATGACGCTGCTGATCGCATAGTGGATGCAAAGACGGCAACAGCCGCACTGACCGCACCGCCGTCCCGTTGAACAGCATCTACTTTACCGATGGCAAGTGATTGCCTGGAGTGGGTGGCGTGCCAATCAGTGTCTATTCATGTCCCGGCCAATAGTCAATACCTCTCCTGTTGACCAGGCTCGCGATTTCTCGCCAGCGGAGCGCCTGTTTACCAGTCGGCTGCGGAAGAACTAAAAGTGGGTGTCACGCTTAGGACTCCAGAACGAGTGACTACGCCTGATTCAGGAAGATAGTGTAAAGTTCAGCTTATCTTCCACCCGCTGTATTAACGAGATGCGGGGACCAACCTATAGAAAAAAACATGTCAGACCTGATCGAGCTCAGTGCCACAGAAATAGTCGCCATGCGACGCAGCGGAGAAGTATCCGCACTGGAACTCGTCGATGCGTCTATCGACCGTATCGAACAGGTTGACGGTAAGATAAACGCACTGCCGGTGCGCTGCTTTGAGCGCGCACGGGAAACAGCTAAAAACTGGCCCACCTCAGACAACGATAATCCCCGATCACTCTGCGGTCTGCCCGTTGCTGTAAAAGACTACAACGATGTTGGCGGTGTGCGAACTACCTATGGATCACCAGTTTTCGCTAACCACGTTGCCCCTGAATCTGATGCAACGGTTGCGCAGCTCGAAGTTAACGGTGCTATACCCGTAGCAAAGTCCAATGTGCCTGAATGGGCTGGTGGCCATACCTTCAATCCGGTGTTCGGTATCACTCGCAACCCGTGGGATACCGCGTTATCCGCGGGTGGATCGTCGGGCGGGTCTGCGGCGGCGCTGGCATCCGGTCAGGTATGGCTCGCCACTGGCAACGATCTTGGTGGCAGCCTGCGCACACCTGCCAGTTTTAATGGCGTGGTCGGGTTGCGGCCGAGCCCGGGTATTGTGCCGTGCCCGCAACGCTATTTGCCACACGATGTGCTGTGGGTCGAAGGTCCTATGGGCCGATGCGTCAGCGATGTTGCTTTGATGCTCGATGCCGGTGTTGGACAGAACCCTTACGACCCGCTCTCGAGCAAACCTGCCGGTAAACTCTACCTTGATCAGATTCAACAAGGTGATGCACCGACGCGTGTCGCCTTTAGCCCTGACCTCGGGATTGTACCCATGTCTGCGGAAGTCGCCGCTGTATGCGAACAGGCAACTGCACGCTTTCGTGACCTCGGCACTGAAGTTACCGGCGATGTACCCGACTTCAGTGGTGCACTGGACAGTTTTCAAACACTGCGAGCAGTTTTGGTGGCCACCATGATGGGACCGTTGCTCGACGAACATCGTGACAGCATCGCTCCGGAGATTGTTGGCAACATCGAGCGCGGACTCAGTCTGTCAATTGAAGATGTTTTCGTCGCCGAGCGAATTCGTCGAGACCTTTACTATCGAATGGCTCGGTTCTTCGAGACCCACGATTTTTTAATATGCCCGGCCGCATCCATTACCCCGTTTCCGGTTGAGCAGCGATATGTCGAGGAAATAGAGGGCCGTAAATGTGAAACCTATATTGATTGGTTTTCGATCACTTTCGCCATTACCCTGACGTCCTGCCCAGCACTGAGCCTGCCCTGCGGGTTCAGCAAAAGCGGTATGCCAATCGGTCTTCAGATTATTGGCAAACCGCGTCAGGAAGCTGAACTGCTACGCGCAGCCAGCCAGTTGGAACAGCTACTCGGTATGCCTGCCAGTCTTCCCGTCGACCCACCTTAGTAAATCCAACACGCGCTGGTTGTCTGGCTATCAGATTGTGCGGACAGGTTCAGCCACTACGACAGCCACGACGACAGCCACAACGTCAGCCGCAAAGTCAGCAACAGCGGGGGAAATATACCCATAAGGCTCGCAGACCTGTTGAAGCGATGTTCAAGAGAACTAAAAGTGGATAGGATAAAATATCCGAGCCAAACCTGAGCCGATAACAGCAGTGCGTTCAGACAATTTACCACTCGCAGTGGGTACAATAATCCTGACTGTTCTTGCTTTGTCATTGGGCGATGCATTAATAAAGCTGACCAGTGGAAATTTTGTCATCTGGCAAATATTCGTAACCCGTTCAGCTATCGCAATTCCATGTCTGGTTATATACATGGCAATGAGTGCTCGCGCATCACTTCGGATTCCGACCTCACTACTATGGACGATAGTTCGCAGCTTGCTTCTTGTATTGATGTGGGTCTGCTACTACATTTCGCTACCGCATATGTCTCTTGCAGCAGCAGCGGCAGCCTACTACACACTCCCCATATTCATTACCTTGTTTTCAGCCATCATTGTTGGCGACACTGTTAGTCGCACGGGATGGATAGCGGTGTTTCTCGGCTTTACAGGGGTAGTTCTGATCCTGAAGCCAAATGTTGAAGACTTCAATTGGTATGCGCTTCTTCCGCTCTTTGCCGCCATTCTCTACGCGCTTGCCATGATACTGACAAGGACAAAGTGTCGTTCAGAGCCCCCGTTATTACTATCTCTGGCTCTGAATATTTGTTTCGTGGTTGTTGGAGGCTTAGCTGCCGCGATCATTGCGACACTTCCAAACGAAGCAAGAGAAGGATTTCTACTCGCTCCCTGGGCGGCGATGGGATCTTCCCAATGGCTTTCGATGAGCTTGCTGGCCGTGGCAATTCTCATAGGAAGCATAGGTGCTGCGATTGCGTATCAGAATGGTCCATCATCAGTGATAGGTATTTTCGATTTCGCCTATGTAGGCTTTGCAGTGGTATGGGGTGTACTGTTATTTGCCGAAATACCCGACATTGTCTCTGTTGCAGGTATGGTTCTAATTGTCTTAGCTGGAGTAATGTCGTTACGTCAATGACCGGATTGTGGCCGCACTGTTTATGAGCTAGTGGGCCGTTTGGAAAGTTCGATAACACTTTTCTGCGTGACAGCCGCCATAGCGGCGTTAGAAAAATTCGACGTAGGCCCTGCTATGCCTGCATTTTTCTGCCTTGCTCTGACGACTGTCACTGTGAAAAGTTTGTCACCGAACTTTCCGCACGCCCCACTGGCGTACCACGCTTTGTCGTTAAACTGTGTAAACTCGGTTTACCTTCTTATAATATGTCATGACATTATAGGGTGTTCGTAGTATGATGTTTGAGTGATACGGCAGGCAGGAACAGTCACCCATTAGACGTTTCCTTTCAAGTCCCCGTACAAATATCGTCCAATGGAGGTAAGAGCCTTGTCCGCACCCAGAGTTTTGCTGGTAGACCTCAATAACTTTGCAAGGTACCCGTCCGTAGCAATTGGCTACTTATCTGCGATTTTAAAAAAAGGCGGGTACGCCGTAGAGGTTTTTGCGCCGCTATCAACGGGCCTGACTGGTGTTGCCCGAGAGCCCATCCCGCCATGGTGGGGACGTGCGGATCTTGAATTTCGTTACCGCACAGGGGTCTCACGAAATCCCGTTGTCCGTCGAGTAAGAAAGGCGTACGCCACTCGGGCTTCCTCCAAGCTGGCTCGGTCGAAAAATGAAGTTGCAGCTGAGGTGGCTCGACGGATCGACTCGGGTATCGATGTGGTTTTGGTGTCGACCTATTTGATGTATCACCCGCATTGCGTAGAGATAGGGAAACTCTGTCAGGAGCGAGGCATCCCGCTTGTGGTTGGCGGCCCCTATTTTCATGCGCAGGAAGTAGCGACCGAATGGCTGACGTTACCGGGCTTGTCGGCCTTGATCGGCGCTGAGGTTGAGCCGCATCTTTGCGAGATCGTACGTCGAGTGCTGGACGGTGAGTCTGCAGGTACTCTTCCGGGGGTGTGGTCCAATGAACCGCTGCGTCAATCTGCTCCAGGTTCTCTACCGGGAGTGTACGTTCAGTCCGCTGAACCGCGGATTCAAGCTGAACCGCTCAAGGATCTCGATTCAATTCCCTTTCCCGACTACAGTGATTTCCCCTGGGCACTCTATCCAAATGTCATCGTTCCTATCATAACCGGCAGAGGCTGCGGATGGGGAGTTTGTTCGTTTTGTTCCGACATCACGAGTACTGTGGGCCGAACCTATCGGTCACGGTCGCCGGATAACGTTCTGTCCGAGCTTGCGCACCAGCATAAAAAGCACAATGCTGCGCTCTTTGTATTTGTTGACCTGAAACTTAATTCGAATGTACCTCTCTGGCGAGAGCTGATCGGTAGCATTCAAAAAGTGGCACCCGGAGCAAAATGGATTGCTGCAGTGCACGTTGGTGCGAGGGGGGATGATGGACTGTCGCTTGAAGACCTGAAGCGTGCGCGCGAAGCGGGGATGGTACGTATAACGACAGGACTAGAGGCAGGAAGCCAGGCTGTTCTCGATAAGATGGCAAAGGGGACCGACCTTGAAATCACGAGTCAGTTTCTTCGCGATGCGAAAGAGGCTGATCTCAGTGTGCAGACAACGATGATGACAGGCTATCCGGGGGAAACGACTGACGATGTGAACTTAACTACAAAGTTTCTGCAAGATCATCAAACAGAGATTGAGCGAGTCAAAATGAATCG
>CAYMVV010000185.1:0-6827 GCA_964393885.1 uncultured Granulosicoccaceae bacterium
TACTGACGAGTTCTATGGATCACCAGCGACTCCATAGCTGGGTGCTTGCGACGGGTTAATTGCACGGTTCAGATAGTCGAGCATTTGCGGCTCGTAGTCTGTCCACAGGCGTCGCAGGGTAGCGACCGGGTTGTCGTCGTCCCAGTCGACTCTCAGATCAACCAGCGGGAATGGCATTTTGTCGGCGACGACGATGGCGGCCGAGTGAACCGGCCCGGCTTCGCCGCCGGAATCGAGCCCGTGTTCGATGGCGGTGATCAGCCGCTCGGCGAGGTGCAGCTCGGGGTTGCTGGTAAACTTTGTCGTAATAGCGGAGGCGATGGCATCGTTGGCCAGCAGATTACCTGCGGCAATGCAGTCTGTGCTTTCATCAACACAATGAATGCCCAGTATGTTGCCACCGGTAAAGTGCGCGGTGCGGCCGTTAACGTCGACGGCGGTCAGCTGTCGATAGTCTATATGCTCGCGGTCCTTTACGACGTTGGCGATAGCGGTTGCCGAGTCCTGCCCCGCCTGCATGGCATCGAGTACCAGTGTAGCCAGCTGAGGGTCGGTGATATTTTGTGTGGCGACCGCACCGACACCTGCGCGTACATGCGGACAGCGCGACCCAACGGCAATGGACGAGGTCGTGATCGCCACGCCGAACATGCCGGTTCGGGCGCATCGCCCGGCAACAGAAAATGTCATGTATTACTCCTGGCCTTCATAAGTTTTTGGGTGTGCAGTCGTGCATTGCCCTGTGCCGGTATTCGCCTGAGCCGTTGCTCTTTGAAACTGGCCTGTGAAACCTGGCCCGCGAAACCTGCCCGCTAAGCCTGTCTGTGCAAAGGCGCCATTGTGCCATGGCTGACGATGCTTTGGCTCAGCGTATCGTCCCGCTTATTTGTTGGGTAAGTCCCGTCCGTGATGAACGCTGTGTTGCGCAACGCCCACTAGCGTCGATTTGCATGTCGGGGTGACTGGAATTATGCCTGAAATTCAGTGGATCGCTGATTATTGAGGTTTGTAACTTCTAACGTGAAATGTGGAATGTATTTTGGAGCAACTCCCGGGTCATACTCACTCGCAAACCTTGGTAAATCACTTGAGATCTGTTTTCCGCCGGCACCTGGTTTTATTGCCCGTAGCGATGGCGCTGTCAGCGCTGCTGTCTGGCTGCGCCGAGCCCGAGATAGCGGCGGCCGTGGACGCAGCAAGGCCAAACATCGTTGTGGTGGTTACCGATGATCAGGGGTACACCGATCTCGGTACGCATGGTATCGCCAGTGACGTACAAACGCCGAATATCGATCAGTTGGCTGCTGATGGAATCCTGATGACATCGGGTTACAGTACCGCGCCGCAATGTACACCGTCGCGCGCAGCGCTGGTAACCGGTCGCTACCAACAAAAATTTGGCGTCGATGACAACACCTTCACGCCAATGCCACGTGACGAGATTACGCTGGCGCAGCGGCTACAGGATGCCGGTTATCAGACGGGCATGGTGGGTAAGTGGCACCTGGAGCCGAATGTAAAATCGGTTGTGGTTGATCCCTCATCGCTGTCGCCGCATGAGCAGGTCAGCTACTTTCCGGATCAGCGTGGCTTTGATGATGTGTATGTTGGCTACCGCAATAACTGGCGAACCAACTTTGACCTGGCGGGGAATGACGTACCGGTCAGCGGGCGCGAGAATCTCGATTATCGACTGGCTGTTGCGACAGAGGCTGCACTGACTTTTATAGATCGTCATCAGGATGAACCGTTCTTTTTATATTTGTCCTACTATGCGCCGCACGTGCCGCTGGAAGCACCACAGGAGTATCTGTCGCGTTTCCCGGATATTGTCGATGAAAGAAGGCGCTATGCACTGGCGATGATGGCGGCGGTGGACGATGGTGTTGGCGAGGTTCGCGAGCGATTGCAGCAATACGGTCTGACCGACAACACACTGGTGTTTTTTATCAGTGATAACGGTGCGCCACTGGGCATATATAAACTGGACCTGCCCGTCGATGATGACGCAGGTGAATGGGATGGTTCCCTGAATGAGCCATGGGTTGGAGAAAAGGGTATGTTATCGGAGGGTGGCGTGCGAGTGCCCTACATCGTGAGCTGGCCCGCGCGATTGCCATCCGGTCAAGTCTATAACCAGGCTGTCAGTACGCTGGATGTTGCACCAACCAGTCTGGCCGCAGCGCATCTTGCAGTGCCTGCTGCACTGGATGGTGTTGATCTGCTTCCGCACCTGCTGTCGACTGTTGAATCTGAAAACATGGACACAGGCCTGTCCGAGAGAAGTCTGTACTGGCGCTTTTGGTCGCAGGCTGCGGTGCGTAAAGGGCGCTGGAAGTACCTGCTGGCCGGGGAGCGCGAATTTTTGTTTGATATGCAGGCGAACCATGAAAATGAAAATCTGATTGGTCAGTATCCAGATATCGCAATGGCGCTGCACAACGAGCTTGGCGACTGGAGTGCCTCGCTTTACAGACCTGGTTTGCCAACACGAGCGTTTAATAATAAAGAGCAGGCTTGGTTTGATTTCTACTTTGCCGCGGAGTCGCAGGTGGATTGATCTGACGTGCGGGTTGTTCCTGAGCCTGTAGCATAGCTGCCACCAGGCGATAGTTTTATTTCCTGAAAGTTACCGACGCACTCGTAGCGAAGTGCTCGTTTGTAGCGATACCGTATTGCAGTACAGTGAGTATACTGTATCAAACAAACTGTACATATGAGTCGACCTTTCAAAGTGCCTGTTTTCTTTCGGAAATCCGACACCAGATATAGCTCCTGACAACAAAATTGTACCGGGCACACTTTGAAAAGCCGCCCCTGCGGGAGCTCGGCATTTGTCCCGCAACCGTGTTAAAGCTCTTGATAAGGGAACAACCATTGTCTGCGAGCTTTGTCGTGTTGCGAAACAAATGACAAGCTCTCATCTGCACATCTTATTTAATACAGTACACTAGTCCCATCTCTGACGCGGCCGTGTAATACGATGGATCTGCCTTTCAATTCCAGTCACTGTTTTATCAATGGCCAGTGGCAGCCGGCTGACCAAAAGCAAACTCTGCCACTGGAAAATCCCTCTACCGGTCAGCCAATCTGCGATATCGCTCGCGGTGGACGCGAGGATATCGATCTGGCCGTTGATGCAGCACGCGCTGCCCTGCAGGGTGAATGGGGCGCTTTGACGGCGGTGGACAGAGGTCGTCTGCTGACGCAACTGGGGCGTGTGGTATTAGAGCATGTCGAGCAGCTGGCAAGGCTTGAGGCAATGGATGTCGGCAAGCCGCTGACTCAGGCGCGTGCGGATGCCGTGGCACTGGCGCGCTATCTTGAATACTACGGTGGTGCTGCGGACAAGGTGCACGGTGAAACATTGCCCTACCTCGATGGCTACACCGTCTATACCCTGCGTGAGCCACACGGGGTGACCGGGCATATCATTCCATGGAATTACCCGATGCAAATTATAGGTCGTTCGGTTGGTGCGGCACTGACGATGGGTAATGCCTGTGTGCTTAAACCGGCGGAAGAAGCGTGCCTGACTGCGTTAATGTTTGCCGAGTTGGCCAGCCAGGCGGGCTTGCCGGATGGTGCCTTGAACGTGGTGCCGGGCATTGGCGAGGAAGCGGGTGCCGCGCTTGCCTCGCATAGTGGTATCGATCATATTTCCTTTACCGGTTCGGTTAATGTGGGTTCATTGATTCAGTCGGCGGCTGCGGCCAGCATTGTGCCGGTGACGCTGGAGTTGGGCGGCAAGTCACCTCAGCTGGTGTTTGACGATGCGGACATAGATCAGGCCTTGCCGTTTTTAGTCAATGCAGGTATTCAAAATGCCGGGCAAACCTGTTCGGCGTCATCGCGGTTGCTGGTGCAGCGCGGGGTATACGATCAACTGGTGCAGCGACTGGCTGAGCAGTACCGGCTCATGACAGTGGGGCCTGCAGATGCTGACCTGAAGCTGGGTCCGTTGATATCTGCACGGCAGAAAAGTCTGGTAAACGGTTTTCTCGATCAGGGAGCTGACCTGTCTGATCCGGTGCGCGGAACAATCGTCGACGATGCGCCTGAAGGCGGGCACTATGTCGCACCGGCGTTGTATGTTGATGTCAATGCCGATCATGTGCTGGCGCAGCAGGAGATATTCGGGCCGGTGCAGGTGGTCATACCATTCGACGATGAAGCGCAGGCAATCGCCATAGCCAACAGTACCGATTACGGGTTGGTGGCGTCTGTATGGACAGCCGATGGCAGCAGACAAATGCGCCTGGCTAAAGCGCTTAAAGCGGGTCAGATATTTATCAACAATTACGGTGCAGGTGGCGGGGTAGAGCTGCCCTTTGGTGGCATGGGCAAGTCCGGGCACGGACGCGAGAAAGGGTTTGAAGCGCTATACGGATTTTCTGTTTTAAAAACGGTGGCTGCGCGTCATGGATAATGTATTTTGATCAGACGATCATTGACCTCATTAGCAGTGTGTGGATAGCGCATTGACAGGACATTGACAAGCACATTAACAAGCACGTGGACGGTGCATTGGTACTTTACGTTACTTTGGACTTTGGATACGGGGAAAAACTATGAGACTGGCAGGTAAGACAGCTATCGTCACAGGCGGTGGCAGCGGCTTTGGTGCTGGAATCGTTGCCAAATTCATTGGCGAGGGTGCCAGAGTGATGGTCGCTGACATCAACGAAAAGGCGGCGCAGGCTATTGCACTGGCAGCGGGTAATGGTGCAACCGCCCATGCTGTTGATGTTGCCGATGGTGCGAGTGTGACTGCGATGGCCGAGGCCGCTTTCGAACAGTTTGGCAAGCTCGATATACTGGTTAACAACGCGGGCATTACGCACTTGCCACAGGCAATGGAGGATGTTGACGAGCAGGAGTTTGACCGGGTACTAGCGGTTAATGCCAAGTCGGTCTACCTGGCTGCAAAGATTATCGTGCCGCATATGAAAGCCAATGGCAGTGGTGCCATCCTAAATATGGCATCAACGGCAGGGGTCAGTCCGAGGCCACGATTGAGCTGGTACAACGCCAGCAAGGGCTGGATGATAACGGCAACTAAAAGTATGGCTGTCGAGCTGGCAGCGCACGGAGTGCGAGTGAATGCCCTGAACCCGGTGGCTGGTGAAACGCCACTGTTAAAATCATTTATGGGTGAAGATACCCCGGAGGTGCGGGCCAAATTTTTATCCACCATACCCATCGGTCGTTTCTCGCAACCTGAGGATCTGGGTAACGCTGCGTGTTTTCTTTGCTCTGACGAGGCCTGTATGATCACCGGTGTGGCGATGGAGGTGGATGGTGGTCGGTGTATATAGACCGTGGTGTTGCCACCAGGGTAGACCCTCAGGGCCGGTGTTGCAGAGAGTCGAGGTAGTCGAGCAGGGCGAACCATTTGACTGCCATGGTAACGCCTGTGCCGTGAAAGCGGTGCAGTGCAAAACCTCTCGGGTAGGTGACCGGAAAGTCCGATAGATCATCGTTTTTACGCAGAATAGTCTCTGCGGCTACCTTGCCCATTAAGGAACCCATGCCAACGCCGCGGCCGTTATAACCCATGGCTGCAGTCAGACCGGGAGCAATGCGATGTAAAAACGGAATTTTGTTGTGCGTCATGGCGACACGGCCACCCCAGTGGTAGTCCCAGTGGATATTTTTTAGTTGTGGAAACACATCGAGTGCGCGTTTCTTTACCGGTTCAAAATCATCCAGGTTAAAGGTATCTCGCATCGGGCCATGATCACCAATGCACAGGCGGCCGTCGCGATCGTAGCGCATATAGAGAATAAGCCTGCGTTTATCGACCAGTGTCACCTGGCCGGGCATTATCGACTCCTGAAGATGAGCGGGCAGGGGTTCTGATGCGATCAGTACACTGCGTACCGGTACCAGTTTTTTATATAGGTTGTTAACCAGCGGTCCGGTGTAGCCGTTGCTGCAAACGAGTACCTGCTCGCACTTGACCTGTCCGCTGCCGGTATTTAACAGCCAGCCATCAGGTGCGTGCTGTAAACCGGATACTGCTGAATCGGTGTAGATCGATGCACCCTGTGCCAGCGCCACCCGTGCGAGTTCCCGGGTATACGATAATGGCTGGATTGACCCTGCGCTGGGGCAGAATATACCGGACAGATATCTGGCGGCTCCGGTTTGCTGACGCAGCTGCGATCGATCCAGTGGTTCAAACTGAAAGCCATGGCGAGCGTAGTCGACAACCATTTTGTCGTGCAGCGCTTGGTGGTTGTAGTTGGCTGCAGCCTGTATCCAGCCATTGCGTACCGGATCGCATCGCATCTGATGTTGTTCGATCAAATCAAACACATGGTCCGGGGCTTTCAGTACAGTCTGAATCAGCCGGTTGCCCGCCACTTCGCCAAATTCTGCAATGAGTTCCGATGGCAACAGATTGAGGCCCAGATTGACCTGACCACCACTGCGGCCCGAGGCGCCGTAGCCGAGGTTTTTAGCTTCCAGTACACACACCGATACGCCCTGCCGGGTTAGCTCTATGGCGGCGTTCAATCCGGTAAATCCGCCGCCGATGATGGCGACATCACAGCGAACCTGCCCGGCCAGCGAGGTGGTTTTCGGCGCCTGCGTCGCTGTTGCCATCCACAGTGCATCGCGTGAGCCGTCGATCGGATACAGCGCATTTCGCGAGTCATTCCGCGTTTTGTTCATGACACCTTCAGAGTGTATTCAGGGCAGGCATGTGACGGTACTCCGGGTAATGCGGGCCCCTGCAGATTGTTTGCAGGTACCCGATGTTGCCTGATGTTGATTGACATAGGTTACCGTTTTGGTCTGGCATTGCTGGCAGTAATCCA
>CAYMVV010000185.1:6927-8101 GCA_964393885.1 uncultured Granulosicoccaceae bacterium
TGGCGACATGATACCGACGAAATCGGTGAATTGCTGACCAAATAGAGCCGGGTTTGGTATTCTTGAGGGCCCCGTGTGGTTGCCCGGTCCTGTGTCGGTCTTTACAAGCGCAGGCAGCCCCGGTTTTGCCCGAGACTGGCAGACAGACTACGGGTCGCACTACCAAAGAACCGCTAACTTATTGGAGTAATAAATGACTCAATTAAAAAAACTGGCAACTTCGCTTGGTGCAGTTGCACTTGCCACTGCTGTTTCTGCCCCAGCCACGGCTGCAGACGAAGTAAATGTTGCTTTTTTTCTGGAATGGGCAACCCCGAACATGATCGCAAAAGCCGAGGGGCTTTACGAAGATGCGATGGGTGTTAAGGTCAACTGGACCAACTTTGACGCCGGTACGCAAATGACAGAGGCAATGCTGGCTGGTGATATCGACATTTCCTACAGTCAGGGCCTGGCACCATTCATCACGGCTGTTAATGCCAATGCACCGATCACAACAGTCGGTATAGCGGTCGCTTATCCGGCCAACCCCTGTATCGTTGCCAATGGCTCCGGTATTACAAAAGACAACGCTTCCGAGCTGGAAGGCAAGACCGTTGCGGTTCCTCTGGCGACCATGGCCGACTACAGTTTCCGCATGCAGATGCGTGCACTGGATGTTGATCTCGACAGTCTGACTATCGTTGATCAGGTGCCTGCTGACGGTGCGGTTTCTCTGGCAGATGGCAGTGTTGCGATGGCCTGTCTGTTCGGTGGTGACTCAATAAAGAAGGCGTCAGAGCACGGTGCTCCGTTGATGTCTGATGCTGAAGCTGATGAAGCGGGTATCGTCAGTTTTGATGTGGTTTCCGTGACTGAGAAATTTGCCCAGGAAAATCCTGAGCTGGTTCAGGCATTCATGGATGCAACCGACGAGATCAACAAGGCATGGGCTGAAGATCAGTCCAAACTTAATCTCATCATGAAAGAATCCGGCATGGACGAGGAAACCACCCTGAACCAGATGGCCACCATGACCTTCCCTACTAAAGAAGATCAGATGAGCTCTTATTTCAACGAGGGTGGACTGGCAGGTACTGCTATCGAAATCGTTGGTGGTGCGTTTGCAACTGAAGACAGTCCTGCGCGTGATGACTACAGCGCTGTCATCGATACTTCTTTCCTGGAGTAAGTC
>CAYMVV010000186.1:0-4148 GCA_964393885.1 uncultured Granulosicoccaceae bacterium
TTCAGGCTCTGGTTCAGGCTCTGGTTCAGGCTCTGGTTCAGGCTCTGGTTCAGGCTCTGGTTCAGGCGCTGGCTCTGGTTCAGGCGCTGGCTCTGGTTCAGGCTCTGCAGGATACAATTCAGGCTCCGGATCTTCAGGCAGCTCTACATTCTCGAAGTTAATGATTTCTTGCAGGCCCTGCTCGTAAAAACTAGTGCCTTCGTCGGTGAAACTGTCATTTGTGCCCTTTCCGCCGTCGAATACTGGCACGGGACCGCCGAATCGGCTAAACGAGACGGATACTGTGTCTGCTGCTCCTCCGGTTGAAACACTTGTAGAGCCTTCAAATTGGGTACTAGCGATGGAGACGTTATCGTTTCCGCCCCGGGTTCGAATTTTAGTGATCCCTTTGGCTATCACGTTAATGAACATAACGTTATCGCGGCCACCCCGGGTGTCTATGTCAAGTCCGCTGTGGACCGTGACAAAATTCAAATAAACTGTGTCGCGTCCCCGGCCAGTGTCGATGAAAAGATTGTCAGTCTCCACCCCGAGCAGCTCTATTGTGTCTTTTCCCCTGCCGGACACGATTTCGACGCTTTCTCCACTAAAGCCGTGGATAGAGCCGATTGTGTTTACTCCGTTCTCGTCGGTAAATGAATAGTTAACGCCGTCACCATAGGTTCCCAGCCGAAGCGTACGTTTGCTTCCGTTGTTAGGCGCATTACCCAGATCTACAATCAGACTCCCGTTTACTATCTCTATAGGCCCGGAAGCCAATGTATTGTTTGAGTAAAGACCCAGCAGGGCTGTGGCACAGGCACATGCCAACTTCGTGCGTTTCATAATATTAAAGTCCCCATAAACTATTTGTTTTTAGTTTGATAGTTGCGTTGCGGTCCAAAGACAAACAACGCGAGTTTTCAGGTCTTGCTGTGTTTTGGAGGCGGGAGTGTATAGAAAGCCACCGAGCAATACATTGACCAACATTCAAAGTTATGGAAATAGCAATCGGAATTTGAGTAGTGCATTGCTATGCAGGTCAAGTTATATATCCTGAGAAATCGTTAACAGCAATTACTCCTTACACTTATATATACCGTATTAACCTGCACCGCTGGGCATAGTGCCAAATACTTCTCAGGTTGCACAGCGAAAGAGGCCTAAGTGCCGCAAATTTGAGAAGTGGTTCACACTTCATTCGACTGGGGGAAAATTAGGAGTTGCAAATTAATTCAGTGTATGACGATGGCAACATTGTTAGATGAAAGTTCGTAGTTACATTTACCGTTCAGTAAATTTCGAGAAGAATTGTTAACTATGTTTTCAGGATACTCAACCCGGCGCGCTCAACCTGCTTAACCCTGCAGGTTGAGACGTAAGATGTACCGGAGCAATCACTTTTGGGCGACAGGGATGTTGCGTTGATACAGCGAATTTAGAAAAGAGAAAAATCCAGCTTTACGGCATGTATCAGGACAAAACAGGTCAAACACCAGAACGGAGTGAGGAGGGTAGATTTGATTCCGGAGTGGGTAAGCATGGTATGCAGCGGAGGGGTAATCTAAAGCGGGTTGAAGGATCGAGCAACGGCAAAAGGCCGCTGCAAAATACACAGCGGCCTGATTGATGGACTCAAAACAGACTAGTTGGCATTGGTCCCGAAAGTTCTTACAGCCAGAATGCTGCTCTGCGACTCTTTGCTGTTAGGAGAGACGTCAAATGTTCCATTTGGAAGTTCAAAAACGAGAAATGCATTTTGAGCGGTATCTTCTGAGGCAGACCAATAACCAGGTGTCTCTGCACGTGGAAGCTGGTCGGGTGTCAGCGCCGTCAGGAGTGCTACCAACTCGTTAGCAGATGGCAGGTACCAGTCATCTGCCTGATCTGTAGTGAAGGCGAAAGTGGCCTCTGCGGCGGGAGAAATGCAATTAGCGTTATCAAATAAAACGCGCATTTCATCTCCTGGTATCGCCTGGCGTCCAGCATCATCATCCACAGTGAACTGCGTCGTATCTACCAGACTGATGCCAAAGCAACCATACTGCAGGTTTGAGCCAACAACGTTTGAAGACACTTCAAGCCCGGCGGTGCCTGCTTCGTTTACTTCAAACACAATACCACCACCCGGACCAGTGTCACCTATTGCAAATGTCACTGGTACTGGATCAGGATCAACCGGATCAGGGTCAACCGGATCCAGATCTTCAGGCCGCTCTACATTTTCGAAGTTCCTGATACGTGGCTCACCTAACTGGAAAAAGTTGGTGCCATCGTCGATTAAGGTGTCATCTCCGCCGCCCCCACCGTTAAATATTGGCACGGGACCGCCGAATCGGCTAAACGAGACTGATAGTTCGTCCCCGGCAGTGGCTCCGGTTGAAAGACGCGTAGCACCTTCAAACTGGGTACTGGCGATAGATATATTATCGCGCCCCGCACGGGTCCTAAGTGTAGTGATCCCATCGACTATCACGTTGATGAACATAACATTGTCCTGGCCACCCCGGGTGTCTATGTCCAGTGCACCGTTGACTGTAACAAAGTTCATATAAACCGTGTCGCGACCGCGACCGGTGTCAATGTAAAGATTGTCAGTCTTCAGCCCGAGCAGCTCGATGCTATCTCTACCGACGCCGGATACGATTTCGACATTCTCTCCATGAAAGCCACTGATAGAGCCGATTGTGTTATCTCCGTTCGTGTCGGTAAACGCATAGTTTACCGTTCCTGGTGATGCGCTGTTTCCCAGTCGAAGCAGTCGTGTGCTTGTATTACCTGGCGCATCGCCCAGATTTACCACCAAGTCTCCATCTCTTATTTCTATTGGCCCGGCAGCTAATGTGGTGCTTGAGAAAAGACCCAACAAGGCTGTGGCACATGCCAAAGTTGTGTGTTTCATAAATTAATTTCCATATTACTGTTCGTTAGTGGAAAGTGAGCAAATTACCAACATCGTTTTTCAGGGACAAACGATGTACGTTTTTGTGACTTGCTGTTGAAGGAGCCGGAGTTTACACAAGGCGACTGAGCAATACTTTGAACCACACGCAAAGTTCCAAAAACAGTAGATAATAACAGTGACCGGATAGTGAATTGGTATGCTGATCAAGCATTAGATCCTGAGAAGTACATAACCATACTTACAACATCCATTAATAAACACTGTAGTTATCTGCATTGGAGTATGGTGCAGCGAGACTGGATAGAACAGCGAAAGAGCACAAATTTGTCTTTACAACACTCAGTAATTATTTGCTGTAAGAAGACAATGCACCATGAAAGCAGATCTTTGAAAACAGATCTCTGCGCGACACGTTCGCGAGGTCATGAATAATCCAGACTGGTCGGCCATTCTCCAATGATCATCATTGTCCGAATGCTGCTCTGTTCGACTCGTCGTTTAAGTTAAAGACAAAGTACCTGAGAGGGCTTGCATTGGCCGATAGCTGTTTCAGTTATCGGGTATGGCCTTTGTCAGTAAACCTTGTAGCTGACAGCTTACGCCTTTAGTTTTCTGTGCGGGTTGTAATGAACGGGGCTGACAGAAAACTTATGTCTAGAATGATCGGAGCGTTTCCACGACGGCGATAAGCCGGGTATACTCAAGACGGCTAGTTTGAACATCTCTCTTAACTTTTTACTCTGGAATGAAAATATAACGTGGACTTACTAAAATTAGGACAGCAACTGCTTGGCGACAAACTCGGTGACAACGCTGGCGGTATGATGGAAGCACTGTCTGGATTAACCAGTGGCGAAGGACTTGATTTGGGCGGCATCACCGAGAAAATGAAAGCAAGTGGTCTCGGTGATCAGCTTGAATCCTTTTTGGGCGACGGCGAGAACCAGGAAATGTCGGCTGATCAGGTTAAAAATGCTTTTGGCGAAGAAGGCCTCGCGAATGTTGCCAACAAACTTGGTGTGGATACTGATACCGCAGCATCTCAGTTAACAGATATACTGCCTGGCTTGCTCGATAAAGCCAGTTCTGGTGGCAATTTATTGGAATCGGTTACCGGTGGTGGCGCAGGTGGTTTGTTGGATATGGCGAAAGGCATGTTAAAAAAGTAAACCATTAAATAGTTGTCCCAATAATCCCGGGTTGCAGACTGTGATCCGGTTTTTTTTATAATTTGTGTCGTATTAAATTATCGCTACAGAGCAAC
>CAYMVV010000186.1:4248-8023 GCA_964393885.1 uncultured Granulosicoccaceae bacterium
AGACGCTACAGAGCAACAGACGCTACAGAGCAACAGACGCTACAGAGCAACAGACGCTACAGAGCAACAGACTCTACAGAGCAACAGACTCTACAGAGCAACAGACTCTACAGAGCAACAGACTCTACAGAGCAACAGACGCTACAGAGCATCGATTGGTAGACAGCAAAGCGAGAGCGATTGATTGAGATGTCGGGACGTATATGGAGAAGTTAGAATATAAGAGTTTGAAGCAGCAAATTTAAAGAGGGGGTTTCAACCTGGAAAAGCACGGTTGGCCTGTGGAGCCCCGCTCTGCTTAAACAGCTCTGTTTGAACCGCACTGTTTATAATGCTCTGTGTAGAACCGTTTACAAAAGCAGTATAAAAGGCAGAGTGATCAGATGTTCTGCAGCCGCATTGACACAGATTTCGCTGCATCGCTAACGAGCATGCCCAGTGTCTTCTGACTACTGGCTGGCAAATTGACGTCAGGTACTGAAATACCCAGGGCAGCCACGGCTTCGCCATTAGCAAGGCAAATCGGCGCCCCGAAACCTGAGACGTTGTCTCGATGCTCGCTGCGATCGACTGAATAGCCCTGCCTCAGTGTTGTTGCCATATTCGCGTCGAGGTCGGGGAGTTCTGTCAATGTGTTGTTGGTATATTTCACCAAATGGTGTCTGATGCTGTCGCGCAACTTCTCGTAGTTGACTGCCAATATTGCCTTTCCAGTTGCAACGCAGTGCATGGGCGCCGTGCCACCAATTGGATATTGCGTTAGCTTCGGCTTCGCGCTGTCGATTTTATTGATGTATACGACCGAGAGCGCCTCTGGCACTGCCAGATAAACTGTTTCACCGCTTGCTGCAGACAATTGAATCATTGCCGGCCTGGCGACTTCCGGAAGATTCAGATTTTCCAGCACATTGAGGCCAATCCGCCAGGCTTTCAGTGATGCTTCGTAGTGGCGATTCGCATTGTGGTTAACGTACCCAAGTCTACGCAGCGTTTGGAGTAATCGGAAGGTGTTGGATTTGGTCAAATCCAGTTCATTCGCTAACTGAGTAACGCCCTTGGCCTTTTTTGCTGTGGCGAGTGATTCGAGTATGGTCAGGCCCTTTGAAAGGGTCGAGTCGAGTTTTAGCGTTCTTTTTTCTGTTTTTTCATCCATTGGTCGATTTACCGCCGCTCAATCTTCGAAATGCTCCGAACAGCCTTGCTCTGCTTCAATAACTCTGTATTCGGTTGAAGATTGCTAACAGACGCCGAGTGTTCTGCTGATGTCGATAGACACAATCCGATCGACGTATGTTGACAGGTCATTAATGAGATGTCATCTTATTTTTCTGTGCTTTTTACTGCATTTTCCCATCGCGATCCACTGATAGTAATCCTGGAACCCCGCGGTTCGGCCGGGATGCGGGTGATCTGTGAAGGAAGTTCGATCTCTGCTCGGCGATCGATCCGGCAAGAGTCAGCTCCGATTGATATGACGCCGCACGAATCTCGGCTCACCTCGCTGGTCTCAGTCAGCGTTTGTCAAGCAGGTTAGAACAGGGTGCGTGTGTGCTGTCTGCTGGTCTCCAAAGTGTGTCCGAATCTGTTTGCTGGTCGCCAATCGGTTGTAACCGGCGACAATTACCCTATGATGGAAGTTGAGCGAGTGGCACTCGCAATCATTGAAATAAACGGATCTCGAAAAAAAATAACATTATGTTTGAAGAAACATCGGTCATCAGCACCACGCATTACACCAACCGTCTGTTTTCATTCAGGACGTCTCGTCCGGGCAGCTTTCGTTTCCGCTCGGGTGAGTTCACTATGCTCGGGCTGGAATTGCCTGAGGACGATGTGGATGATGCTGCCGATCAATCGTCCATCGAACCGGGGGCAGATCATGCGTTGGACAACAGTGTTATAGACAAGCAAAGGGACAGCAAGCGCAGCAAGAAGCGACTGATGCGCGCTTACTCCATTGCCAGTCCATCGTGGGACGATGAGCTGGAATTTTTTTCAATCAAGGTGCCTGACGGACCGCTCACCTCGCGCCTTCAAAATATAACCGCAGGTGATAAAATTATCCTTGGCAAGAAGCCAACCGGAACGCTGGTCATGGATGCACTGGAGCCTGGCAGAACACTGTATCTTTTATCTACGGGCACCGGCATTGCGCCATTTTCCAGCCTGGTACGCGACCCGGAGGTGTATGAAAAGTTTGAGCGTGTCGTGTTAACTCATGGCTGCCGCACCGTAGCAGAGCTGCAATATGGCACGCATGTGGTTAACAGTATTCGCGACGATGCACCACTTGCTGAGATGACGGCGAACAAACTCATTCACTACACTGCAGTGACTCGCGAAAAACATACGGTCAATGGCCGCCTGACCGCATTGATCGAAAGTGGTGAGTTGTTTAGAGATATTGATCAGCCAACATTGTCTGCCGAACATGACAGAGTCATGATTTGCGGATCGCTGGAGATGACCAAAGATCTAAAAATGCTTTGCAGTGGCAAAGGTATGACGGAGGGCAGTGTCTCTCGCCCCGGCACTTTTGTCACAGAACGTGCGTTTGTGGGATAGAGCGATCGGGTTGATAGTGCGTCGGATAGATGCTGTTATGAATAGATGCGGTGATAGATCATCACACTAATGTGAGACTGACGTTTTAACCTGCAGTATGTTGTTGTCGCGATAAACAGGGTAATTATTACTCACGAATGATATCAATTTGCGTCCGCTGTAAACATCGATCTTTGTGGTCGTGGTCATTGACACCTGCATCGGCCCGGGATCGCCTGTCCTCACCGGATAAAATTGTTGCGCACAGCTCGACAGTTGCGCTGGAAAAATCTGGCCATCTGATGAGCCAAAGGGTAGCGGGTAGCTGGCTATGCCACAAATGATATTTAGCCTCTCGATTAGTCCGGAACAGTATCAACGCTATTATAGAGGATCGGTAACAACAGTCGTCACACGCGCCGAGGATGGTCGTTCGCTGAGGTTTCCCGCTGATCAGTTGAGAAAATTTGTCGACCATAGCGGTGTTAACGGTCGGTTTAAAATCGAGTTCGATGACAGCAAAAAACTGGTCAGCCTGACACGGCTGGAGTGATATGCCGGTGTGACTCTGCCGGTAGAAATTGTCGATCTATTTGCTTGTATTCATTCCGTGTATTCGCCGGTGAATATTTCAATGTCAAATCGTTGGATACCGTGTCACGCTGAGGGTATGGACATTTTTTGCCGTAAAAACAAACCAAGGTCCAAAACAAGGTAAGCGTGATTAAATGGCAACACTTTCTTCACATGTGCTGGATTCCGTCAGCGGTGATCATGCCAGTGGCATCCGGGTACAGTGTTATCAGATTAAATCATCGACTGATCGAACACTGTTGTTTGACACGATAGCGAGCGCTGAAGGTCGTATTGCCGAGGAGGTTGAACTGTCTGCTGCTGCGGCCGACACGCCAGTGGTGGAGCTGGTATTCCATACAGCGGACTACTTTGCGAGTATCGGGTTGCCGGATGATGGCTTTCAGATTATGCCGCAAGTGGTGGTAAGACTGGCATTGCCTGACACCATGGCCAGATACCATGTACCGCTCATGCTATCTCCTCACTCGTATTCAATTTGGTGGTCGGGAGCGTGAGCGTACCTGTAAGGTGAACAGTTTAACCGTAGGCACTGTCTTGGATTCCACGCGCCAATCCATACCATCAATTCGAGACTGAAGGAAACTCACCTCAATTTTAGCGGAAAGACATGATGAAACTGGGAGTGATATGTGAT
>CAYMVV010000187.1:0-8019 GCA_964393885.1 uncultured Granulosicoccaceae bacterium
GGTTCACTGGTCGTTATAGGGGCGGTGATGGTGATGAACGCCTATCCATGGCCCAAGGGCATCATCAGGCGCTATGCCGCAGCAAACAATATTGAAGTGCCCGAAGGGGGGATCTTCATATCGCACGGCTTCGCGATACCTGTACTGGTGGCTATTGCAGTCGGTATTGTGATGACCTTTCTGGCTAATCGCACACGCTTTGGCCGCTATGTGTTTGCCATTGGCGGTAACCCCGAAGCTGCCGAGCTGGCTGGCATCAATACACGCAAGATGACAATGCTTATCTTTTCGTTAATGGGAGCGCTCACCGGTATCGCTGCGGTTATCGCCAGTGCACGATTAAAGTCCGCAACACTTGCCCTTGGCCAGTTCGATGAACTCTACGTGATTGCGGCAGCAGTCATTGGTGGCACATCATTCGCCGGAGGTATCGGCACTATTTACGGTGCCATTCTCGGTGCGCTGGTCATGCAGTCGTTGCAGTCGGGGATGGTCCTGATTGGTTTTGATGCGGCTATTCAACAGATGGTCGTTGGTGGTGTACTGGTATTGGCAGTCTATCTGGATAATCTCTACCGCAGAAACTCGACATAATCTAAAAGCGAATGCTCATGGCAAATTCTCAAAACAACCAGGCGGTTGCAAGCGCTCAATCCGCGCTGGTGGAAATGAAAGATATTTCCATATCGTTCGGCGGGGTACATGCGGTAGAAAAAGCGTCCTGCGAGCTATACCCCGGAGAGGTTGTGGGGTTACTGGGTCACAATGGCGCAGGTAAGTCGACGCTGATCAAAATTCTTTCCGGCGCCTATACGCGCGACAGCGGATCGATTTTTGTTGATGGTGTGGAGGCGACTATCAACAACCCGCGACAGGCAAAAGCCTATGGTATTGAAACGATTTATCAGACACTGGCACTGGCAGACAATGTCGATGCGGCTGCCAATTTATACCTTGGCCGTGAACTACTAACGCGCTGGGGTACGCTTGACGATGCGGCGATGGAAGCGGAAACTCGCAAGGTGATGAACCGCCTGAATCCGAACTTCACGCGATTTAAAGATCCGGTGAAACAGTTATCCGGTGGGCAGCGGCAATCTGTGGCCATTGCGCGGGCGATTCACTTTAATGCACGCATACTCATTATGGATGAGCCGACTGCAGCCCTCGGTCCGGCAGAGACAGAGCAGGTTGGACAGCTTATCCACCAGTTGAAAAATGATGGTATCGGTATTTTTCTGATCAGCCACGATATACATGACGTGTTCGATCTGGCAGATCGTGTGGTCGTTATGAAAAATGGAGCTGTCGTTGGTTCTGCCAGTACCGGGGATGTCAGTAAGGATGAGGTGCTGGGGATGATCATTCTTGGCAAGTGTCCGCCCGGTGCAACACCAGGTCCGGGCGCTTCACCTGATTGATCCGAGTGTTTGACCTGATTGATCCGGGTGCTTCACCTGACTGATATGATCGGTAGACTCAGTTGTAATTCTCGATGATGATAGATGTGCAGTTGTAGAGCGTTAGCAGGGTAACAGGTAACCTTTGGATTTAAGCTGAGGACACGCAATGACTACTGGTTTTTTTGGCGATACAGACCGCATTCCCTTTGAAGGTTCGGATAGTAAAAATCCACTGGCATTTCGCTACTATCAACCCGATGAAATGGTAGCTGGCAAGCGTATGGAAGATCACCTGCGCTTTGCTGTGTGTTACTGGCATACCTTTACCTGGCCCGGATCCGACCCGTTTGGTGGATTGACCTTCGAGAGGCCATGGTTTGATGATTTAAATCCTTCATCTGATCCAATGACCAATGCCAAACTCAAGGCTGATGTTGCTTTCGAGATGTTTGCAAAACTGGGTGTGCCGTATTTTTGCTTCCACGATGCCGATGTCAGGCCAGAGGGAAGCTCATTCGCAGAAAACACGCGCAATCTAAACGAGATTATCGACTATTTCGAACAGAAGATGGCAGACACTGGAACCCGGCTGTTATGGGGCACGGCCAATCTTTTTTCTCATCGTCGTTACATGGCAGGTGCCGCAACAAATCCTGATCCTGATGTGTTCGCATTTGCGGCAGCGACGGTTAAGACCTGTATTGATGCAACGCATCGTCTGGGTGGTGAGAACTATGTGTTGTGGGGCGGCAGAGAGGGGTATGAAACGCTGTTAAATACCAATTTGCAGCGTGAGCTCGATCAACTCGGCCGGTTTTTGTCGATGGTGGTCGACTACAAACACAAAATTGGTTTTAAGGGCACCATACTGGTTGAACCCAAGCCACAGGAACCCAACAAGCATCAATATGACTACGACGTAGCAACAGTTTACGGTTTCCTGAAGCGCTACGGTCTTGAAAACGAAGTAAAAGTGAACATCGAACAGGGCCATGCAATTTTGGCAGGCCATACCTTTGAACACGAGTTGGCACTGGCTCGTGCGCTGGGCATATTCGGTTCTATCGACATGAATCGTAACGACTATCAGTCGGGATGGGACACCGATCAGTTTCCGAATAATGTGCCGGAGATGGCGCTGGCTTATTATCAGATTCTGACTGCCGGTGGATTCACTACCGGTGGCACCAATTTCGACGCGAAACTGCGACGCCAGTCGATAGCGCCCGATGATCTGTTGATGGCACACATTGGTGGTATGGACTGTTGTGCCAGAGGATTGAAGGCTGCGGCACAGATGATAGATGAAGGGTCGATGGATAAGTTTGTCAATGAACGGTACGCGGGATGGGACGCGGCGTCCGGCGTCGATATCCTGTCTGGTTCGGCGACACTCGAAGGACTGGCCGCAACTGTCGAGAAGAATAACGTTAACCCTGAGCCTGTATCAGGCAGACAGGAATACCTTGAAAACATCGTTAACAGGTATGTCTAAACATAATTGTTGGTGGGGAAGCGTATGGCAGGTCACTACGATTATGTGATAGTGGGTAGCGGCGCCGCGGGTTCCGTGGTGGCAGCCCGGCTTGCAGAGTCGGGTAAATACAGCGTTTGCGTTGTTGAGGCAGGTGGCAGTGATCGCAGACCGTTTGTTACGATACCTGCCGGTTTTGTTAAAAATTTGCATAACGCCAAAATCATGTGGCAATTTGGCAGTGTTGCCGGAGCCAACACGGCGGGTCGCAGTGTTTATTTACCTCAGGGAAAATTGCTGGGGGGCTCAACATCGATTAATGGCATGATTTACAACCGGGGCCAGGCCGGTGACTTTGATCACTGGGCATCTCTTGGCAATGACGGTTGGGGCTATCAGGATGTGCTTCCCTATTTCAGAAAATCTGAAACTCGCCTTGCAACCGAGTCGCAATATCGCGGCAGCCTTGGGCCGTTAAAAATATCGGACCCAGAGCAGACACACCCTCTGTGTGATGCCTTTATTGACGCAGTGGCGAATGCCACCGGCGCACCAAAACACAATGACTACAATGCTGAGTCACAGCGAGGCACGGGTTACTACCAGCGTTTTATCAGCGACGGTTCACGCCAGACAACCGCACGTGAATTTCTGCATCCCGCTGTGCGTCAGGGCAAGGTTGATTTGAGAACCGATTCTCCTGTGTCTAAACTGTTGGTTGAGGCGGGCAGAGTGACTGGCGTGGAAGTCGGCCGCGCAGGTAACGATGGAGGTAAAGCAGAAACGATAATCGCTGATCGGCAAGTATTGCTGTGTGCCGGTACCATCAATAGCAGCCGTTTGCTGCAATGCAGTGGTATTGGTGATGAGCAGTGGCTGCGTGACGCGGGGGTTACTGTTGCCCACCACCTGCCTGGTGTCGGCAGGAATTTGCAGGATCACTATTTTGTGCGACTGGCCGCTCGTGTGTCAGCGGATACGATTACCCTCAATCAGCAGGCGAGAGGACTGCGGCTGGCTCGTGAGATCTTTCGATGGTGGTCAAAAAAGCCCAGTATACTGGCATGGACTCCCTCGATAGCCTATGCCTTTTTAAATTCAAACGGCACGGATAGTACGCCTGACTTGCAGTTCGTGTTTAGCCATGGCAGTTACCGACCGGGAAAGGTCTACGAGCTTGATCGATTTCCTGCGGTAACCTGCGGTTTTACCCAGCAGCGTCCCAATAGCAGGGGCTACGTTCGCATTACATCGGCAGATCCAACCGTCGCGCCAGAAGTGCAACCCAACTATCTGGATGATAGTGAAGACTGTGAAGTGGTGGTGCGTGGCTTGAGGATGGCGAGGCAATATCTGCAGAGCCCGCAACTGGCGCGGTGGGTTCAAAGTGAAGAGGTGCCGGGTAGTGACATAGAGAGTGATGCAGAAATACTTGATTATGCACGACAAACGGGGAACACAGGTTATCATCTGGTCGGTAGTTGTATGATGGGACCGCGGTCCAATCCTCTGGCAGTGGTCGATCCGTCACTCAAAGTACATGGACTATCCGGCTTGCGGGTTATTGATGCGTCTGTGATGCCTGCCGTGACTTCGTCCAATACCTGTGCAGCCAGTATTATGATTGGAGAGAAGGGCGCTGATATGATTTTACGTGATCCCGAATGACAGCAAGCTGCTGTTGCCTGTTGTCCCTTCTGCTCGAATTTACATCTCTTTACCTGATTCTTAAGCGAACTTGAGACGAAGTCGGTAAACTAGTGAGATCATGGAAATTACGAGGGGCGCAACGAGCAAATTGTTGCATTGAGTTATATGACTGTAAATATTTATGAATTGCTGCATGAGAAATTTAGTGGGGTTGCCACCCGGGGTCTGAGTGAGATCCTCAACAGATCAGCCAATGAAGTCGACCCGATCACGAACAAATCGATCGATACTGTACTGGACAGTTTTTCAGGCCTTGCCGATGACGCCAATGCACGAGAGCGTCTGTATGCGGCGGTGATCCAAAGCGATGAAAGAGCCATGGATGACCCGGGTGTTGTACTGCGCGGGCGAGATCGCAAAGCTGTGCTCACAGACAGCAACAACAAACTGGCGAACATCGTCGGTATTGCTAACAAAAACCGCATGACAGAAAAACTGCGTGCGACCACGGGTGTGTCGGCAACTGAAGCAGAAGAGGTACTCGGTTACATCGTACCCGGTGTACTTGGCGGTATGAAAAAGCAAATCAGCGGCGGTGTCGTGGCCAATAGCTCCGTTGGTCTTACGCATCTTTTTGCGTCAGGCAAATCCGGTGGCATTGGCACCAATGCAAACGCAGGTGTATCTAGTACCGGTTCTGCAAATACAGGTTCTGTAAATACAGGTGTTACGAGCACCGGCTCTGTAAAAACCGGCTCTGCAAGCACTGGCTCTGCAAGCACTGGCTCTGTAAACACTGGCTCTGCCACAACGGGTACTGCAAGCTCGGGCGGGGCGCGTGCTGCTGCCCAGGCAACCGAAAAGTCAACAGCTTACGCCAATACCGGCCACGTAGCGGCAGGCACTGCAGGCACGGCCGTGGCGGCCAGCGGTGAAGTATCCTGGTGGCGGCGACTCGCTTTGCCATTCCTACTGCTTGGCGCCTTGCTGCTCGGTACTATTAAATACTGTAGCAATGTCGAACACACTCGAATCGTTGCGAAAGATCGCGATAGTCTGCAATCTGAACTTGCCGTTGTACGCGAGGAAGCAGAGGCGTCCACCACTCAGGTTGCCAGTCTCAGCACTGAGTTGGAAGGTGCTAAAGCCGACGTCACCCGCCTGCAAGGTGAAGTCGAAACCATTTCAGTCGAGCTTGAGGAAGTAAAGGCTGTCCCGACAGATACTGCAGAGTTGCAGGGGTTACTGGCAAGTGCCACCGCTGAGCGCAATGCATCGCTTGTCAGTAAAAACGAAGTGCAGGCTCAGTTAGATCAAGTACTCGTCGAACGTGACAGCGCGCTTGAAGAAGTAGCCAGTTTGCAAGACGCCAATGCAAAAGCACGCGAGGAAGCCGCAGCGCTGGAGCAGCAAATCCAGAGCCTGAATAGTGATCTGGAAACGACTCAGGCTAAAGTGACAGACACCGAGTCAACGCTTGAGTTACGAGAGGGATCGCTGGCATCAGTAAACAGTGAGCTGGAAGCTGCCAAAGAAGATTTGGAGGCACTCACTAGTGAACGCGACGAACTGCTGAACAAGCGCGACGCTTTGTCAAGCCGGGTTCAGGAGTTGATGAGTGAAAAAGATACCGTCATCGCTGAAACAGATGGTTTGAAAGCACAAATCGAGACACTTAACGGTAACCTTGAAACTGCCAGATCAGCGGATGCGGAATCTCGCAACCAGCTTGGATTGCTGAATTCATCGTTTAGTGGCTTGCAGGAAAAACTCAGTCTGGTTACCGGAGCGCGTGATGAGGCGTCCGATCAGGCGCAAGCGCTTCGCGTTGAAGTTGATGAACTAAAAGAGACAACGACTGAACTTGAGTCCAGTTTGCAGCGAGCACAGGAAGAGCACGACGCTGCACTCGCCGCTATGCAAACAGAACGGGACGACACTCAAACGGAACTCGATGGCGTCAAGACTGAGCTCACCGCCGAGATCGAGACGCTAACGACACAACGCGATGAGGCCCGAGCGCAAGTCACTGAAGCTAATGCTGAACTGGATGCGTTAAACGCCCAAAAAGTTGAGGCGCAGGCGAAGATAGATGAGTTGCAAAGCCAGACCGGGCAACTGGAAACGTCGTTGCAAAACGAGGAAGCCACTGTCTCGGAATTGCAAACTCAGGTCGCTTCACTTGAAGAGAGCAGTGCGGCTGTGACCACAGAGCGCGATGAGGCGTTGAGCCAGATCGACAGTCTGACCAGTCAAATTGACGCCACCAACGACGCGCTTGCAGCTGAGCAATCGACTGTGGCGGAGCTGGAAACAACCGTGGCTTCACTGGAAGAGCAAAACTCTGCCTTGAGTGCGGAACGCGATGGTGCCAACAACAGTTTGTCAGGACTGACCAAAGAAATGGAGCTTGTGCAAAGCGCCATGCAGGCTGAGCAGGCTAACGTGTCAGAGTTAAGCGACTCGGTAGCGCAGCTGCAGGAGAGTAACGCTGCTTTGACTGAAGAGCGCGATGGTGTCATTGCCGAGAGCGCTGATCTGCGAGAGCAACTTGATTCGCTGCAGACTGAGTTGCAAGAGGAGCAGGCGTCGGTTAGCGAGCTGCAAGCCACACTCGAATCACTGGATAGGCTAAACGCTTCAGTATCGGGTGATCGTGATGGTGCAAAACAAATTGTTGGCAATCTGACCGGACAGTTAAACACACTTAAAGGGGCACTTAGCTACGAGCAAAAAACAGTCGATCAGTTGAGTAGCTCACTCGCTGATCAGGATGCAGCCAATGCTGCGTTAACTGGCGAGCGTGACACGGCGCTTGGCGATATTGCCATGCTGCAGCAAAAGCTCGATAGCGCAGGCGGACAGATAGATTCGTTAGGGGCAGAGCGCGACAGCTTACAACAGCAAATCGATGCGGCTGCTGCAAGAGAGCAAGAGACCCGAGGTGCCACGCTGACGGTGAGAGATGAAATAGACCAGAAGCTCCAGGCAGCGGGCGTCACGGCCGCGACTGTTAATTCAATTGATGATGATCGAGCTGTTGCTATTACCCTGGGATCGGGAGATCTCTACCAGGTAGGTAGCGCCACTTTGAGTCCTGCAGGTCGTTCAGTATTGTCGAATGTCGGTACAGTTGTCGCAGAGTACTCTGATGACTGGCAGGTCGATGTCGTCGGTCATACCGATTCACAGGGCATCGGCGCTGAGCTAAGAAAGCGATACCCGACCAACTGGGAGTTATCGACAGCTCGTGCATCCGCTGCAGTTCGCTTCCTGTCTGGCAGATCAGGTATCGATGCTGAAAAGTTATCTGCACGCGGACTCGGCAGTACCCGGCCGTTGGCGACTAACGAAACATCTCAGGGCAGAGAGCAAAACAGACGAGTCGACTTTATCCTTCGTCGTTAACGTGCAGCGTTGTTGTTATGACCCTGTGGTTATGACCCTGCAGTTTATGACCCTGCAGTTTATGACCCTGCAGTTTATGACCCT
>CAYMVV010000188.1:0-7968 GCA_964393885.1 uncultured Granulosicoccaceae bacterium
CACGCACGAGCTCAATCTGCTTTCGGCGGTGAAATTATTAGCTACAACACCTTTGGCGAAGGGCTCTCTGTAACCAGGGCCAAAGCAGCTTCGACAGAAGGCACAGTGAGCAATATCTTCTTTTATAACCGGGCAGATGAACCATGGACCGGCACCGAGTGGTACGAGTATGACTGGGAACTCAGAGGGAGTTTCTCAGAAAACGGCTGGTCTCAGATTCGCGTCAGGCCGCAGGGAGAGGACAGGCTCATCAGCGCAGCCCGAGAGCTGGATATAGCAGGCGGCACCATTACTGAGCTACTCCACTATATCCTGATTAGAAAAGACAACCGCTTTGTCTACGATGTGCGTCGTGATTTTAACGTCAACACGTATAACCACAACGACGCAGGCGAGCACAACGGCAACTCCGCTTCAGCGCTGCTGGATGGTCCGCGAGTCTTCTTAAGTGACAACAGCTCAGGCAACGGCACACCCAATCATATCCCTTCATGGAAGGAACTGGACTTCAGTCTTGGCGTCACCGCATTTGGTAATGTCTGGTCTGGCCGATTGCCTGGAGGAGATTTTGACGGCGTGATGCAAGTGGATTTTACTCGCTTCTACACCTATACAGGAAACGAGCTGAATACCACGCCTCAGTGGAGCGATGAGTTTATCGGCACTACACTTGACTATGGCAAATGGCAAGTTGCCAACTGGTCTTTTCATGAGACACAATTTCGATCAGATAATATAAAGGTGCAAGACGGCAGCTTATTCTTACGTGTCAATCGAGGTGGCAGTCATGACTGGATTCCTCCTGCTCCCCCAACGCCAGTTGTTACTCAGACGGTGAATGTTGAACCAAACGGATTAGATACAACCAGCCCGGACACGTTTGTCGATACTAATACTGATGTGGGTACCGATCCTGTGACTGACACGGGCACAGATACTGTGACTGTCACGGGCACCGATACTGTCGCTAACACGAGCACCGATACTGTTCCTACTGCAGACACCACCGTTGTTATCGCAGATAAAGACACCCCCAGCTTTGAGGTATCCAGCACGTCAACACCAGATAATACTAATGAAGCACAGGTTGGGGTAGGCGCTTTCGGATGGGTTTATTTGCTAATGCTCGGCGGCTTTCTTCCTTTACAGCGAAGATTAAACCCTTGTTAACTGATTGGCCTGCTTGAACACTGCCAATCGCCACCTGCCCCCATCCTCTTTATCAGCTCTAAACCTCCGGGTGCTGATGCTGGTGGGCTGTTTGGAACGAGCGATTTGACATCAGAAGATGACGGCGCAGCTAACTTTACGACAACTTATCTGCGCAATAACTTGTCAAATCTCAAGGGGAACTTTTAGTTTTATACCAAAGCCATGGCCAACCCAGTGGGTGTGAGGTAGTGTTGTGCCTGTCGGCGGCGAGGATCCGCACCGCTTTGAAAGCTAACAAAACCTCCTGTTTCTTCGTCCCAGCGATTTCTTTGCAATGCCTTAATATTTGCGCCATAGATATGTAGACTGGTTGCCGGCACGTCGCCAAGGCACTCAACCTGGTGAAATGCATGGCGATCAGGGGCGGCAAGGCTGATTTGTCCGGGACCATTGCGCACAACCTCCGTTTCAACCGGTCTGCTGGAAAGGTCTCCGGGCACTGCGTAGCGACGCTCAAGTTCTTCACCTTCAAGGCATACAAAAACGCCCCAACAGCAATGATTGTGAATGGGCGCAACCTGCCCCGGTGCAAATATATCTACAACAATTGACAGGTCTTGCGCTTCATTGAGATAGAGCTGATAAGAAGAATAAGGTGCATCTGCCTGCAACTGACGAAAGTTTGGGTCTGGCAGCATCCATCGGCTAGCCAGGTCTTTTGTGAGTGCCGCTACAGCATCTCTGGTTTCAATTGGACCGCCAGGTGCTTGCACCAGTTTTTCGCAAGCTGCTACAAACTTAATAAATTCGTTGTCACCAGCGGCTATTGCCGGGTCAGTGTCAGACATTATTATTTCCTTGCTTGGTCATAGATCTTGCCTACGGCTACAGCGAACCAGTTGTTGTGAATCATTGCCAGGCCAGCTCGTTTTATTCTAAAGAAAACAAACCAGACATCCAATGGTTCTCTACCGCGTAGCCAAGCATATCATCCTATTTCCGTCATCTATCTCCTCTATTACTCGTGACCTGATCAAAGACCGCCGAAACAAACTTGTGTTTCAATGGAAGAAAACATATAACGCGCTGGTACTATTGAAGCAGGCTAGGAGAGAGCGCCGGATCTTAGACGTGTTGCACACGTTGCAATCGGTGACCTCGACGGCGATGGCCAGCTTGATGTGGCAGCGGCAGCGGGTTGGGACTTTGGAACTCTCGCGGTGCTGGCAAATAATGACAGCCCGGTTAGTACCAATGCCTCCAGTGCGTGCCTGTATGCAGGCAGTGACGCAGATGGTGACGGCTGGGGCTGGAAATCTGGACGTTCGTGTTTAGTCACCAATCAAAACCGGCCTGTTACCGGAGGCAAAGAAACAAATGGTTTTACGTTTCAATATGTCTCCATTTATCCACCCTGTATTCTGAAAAACTCAGACCCGGATGAAGACGGCTGGGGCTGGGAAGATGGTATGTCCTGTATTTCTGGTGCTGCCACCATCAAAACCGCACAGATTTCGACGCAATTTCATGCTGTTGGCAATCAGGCTTGACCCCGTCAACATAAACATCTCCGACCGGTTGGTTTGATCGTTAAACTACAACTGGTTTCAGCGGCACACATTCAAGAGATACACATGCAGCAATTCTCGCTACTCGATCTTTCTCCAGTCCCTGAAGGCAATACCGCCGCCGACGCGCTGCGTTGCACAGTGGAGCTGGCGCAGGCTGCAGAGGCCGCAGGCTATCATCGCTACTGGCTGGCTGAACACCACAATATGCCGGGCATCGCCAGTGCGGCCACGGCGGTAGTGATCGGGCATGTGGCCGGTGCCACATCAACCATTCGTGTCGGCTCTGGCGGTATTATGCTGCCCAACCATGCACCGCTGATGATCGCTGAAGCTTTTGGTACGCTCGCCACCCTGTACCCGGATCGAATCGACCTCGGCCTTGGTCGAGCACCAGGCACCGACCAAGAGACCATGCGCGCCCTGCGACGCTACATGGCACCCGAAGACAGCTTCCCACAGGATGTACAGGAGCTACTGGGTTACCTGAGCGATGAACTGACAGGCTCCGTGCGAGCAGTGCCCGGACAAGGCACCCATGTGCCGGTATGGATACTGGGCTCCAGCCTCTTTGGCGCCCAGCTGGCGGCACACATGGGCCTGCCCTACGCCTTCGCCTCGCACTTCGCACCGGCAATGCTTGAAGCAGCACTGGAAATCTACAGGCAAACTTTCAAACCCTCACCCTATCTCGACAAACCCTATGCCATGGTGGCAGCAGGCGTATGTGCCGCAGACACAGATGAGGAAGCACGTTATCTGCGCAGCTCACAGATGTTGGGCTTTGCGCGATTGCATACCGGCAAACCCGGAAAATTACCGCTGCCGGTAGACGATGTTCAGACAGCGATACCAGAGCATGTTCTGACCGGCGTGGAAAAGGCACTGAGCTGCTCAGCCACAGGATCCGCTGAATCTATAGAACAACAACTACGCACCATCATTGATAAACACCAGCCCGATGAACTGATCGTCACAGGCATGATTCACGATCACACGGCACGGGTACGATCATTTGATATTGCAGCCAGTGTGCTGAAAAGCCTTTGTGCATAGTCATTCTTGACATACAAACACGCTATCAAAGAGAAAGGCGAGATCATGCAGCCTGAATGATCCAGCTGACTGTCGGGAACCCGGAGTGGCTCAATCACCCAAAGATGTCTCATTACGCTGATTTACGACCAGCTACCTCAAGACTCTACTCCTGTTTGACATTGTATTTGTCATGACATATATTGTCATGACATTTAAGCCAGTTGTTTTCTGTTCTTTACGAGGATTACTACAATGTCTACCAACACAGCCCCCGTTGCCGTTAGGTCGATGACATACGTTTCAGGCGCTCTCGCGGGCTTCGCCCTGTTCGCCATTTTTGGCAGCCAGGTTGCTGTGGCTCAACAAGGCTCGGAGTGCCTTGCCTGCCATACAGGCCTGCCGGCAACATTTGAAAATCTTATCACGGAAGAATCATCGAACGAGCCGATCGCATCCAATGCCTGTGACTACTCATCCGCCGACTTGTTTAATGGCTGGGGCTGGAACCCGATTACACAGGAAAGCTGCCCTCCATTGACTGACGCCCCGCAATTGGCATCAAACTGCGACTATACCAACGCAGCAAGCTTCGACGGATGGGGATGGAATCCGATATCCCGTATGAGCTGCCCGCCACTACAAGAGGAAGATCCACACACTGTTTTTCCTGTGTGCAGTGCAACTTTCTATGATGTAGACGGTGACGGCTTTGGCTGGGAAAACGAGGCGAGTTGCATCGTAACATCAGAGTCAGCGCTGCCACCGATTTTCACCAACAACCAAACTGGCTACCAGGTAGATCTGGTAAGAGCTAACTGGCATGCAAATAACGACATCGCCAACCGGGTCATCCAGTGCGATCTGTACTACTACGATTCTTATTCAGGACAGTATCTTTTAGAGCCGGTACCGTTCAGAGCGGGCGCCAGCCTGAATAATCAGGTGTTTCCTTCGTATCGCTTTCATCATCAGTCGTTGCCTTTGGTATCTCCCTTTATTGGTACGATCGACTCTGTCCAGTATGTCGAAGGCTCAACGATCACCCCAACCTCGTTTGCCGGTGATGCGAACTGGACAACCAATGATGGACGATATATTGGACCGACAGTTCTGCAATCCCCCTACGTCGAACTAATCAGCCTCGCAAACGGAACAAAAGCAATACGAACCTGGCATGAAAGCCGATTCGATACCGCACTTAACCTTGCGTTCTCTGGCAACCGGGTGCAAAGAGACGGCTTCTTTGAATGTCGGGATATTTCCGGCAGCGATCTCACTCCAACCCGGGGAATGGCTACAACAGAGACTGTTGCTAGCTCAAACCAGTGCGACTACAGCAATGCAAACTCTTCCAACGGATGGGGATGGAATCCAGTGACCAGGGAATCCTGCGCACCACAGACTGATGCTGCCGACAATAACAATCAGAGTTGTGACTACAGTAACGCAGGCACACAAAATGGCTGGGGGTGGAACGAGTCGACCGGGCAGTCCTGTCCTCCACGGTAGCTGTCTGCCAGATCGCAGCAAAGGTTACTGACAAGCTACCCGCTGCGGGTAGCTTGCTTTAAATTTACATTAACGATTGTGCAGGCGCGAAGAGCCTCGTGGCCCTTGCTGGTTTGTTGACAGGAAGACAGTACTTTTTGAATTGTACCACTTACCGATGCTTTGCTTGATCTCCAGGATTCCCTTTTTTATACAATCGATCCTCGTGAAGCTATGCCGCCATCCACCGTAAAAACGGTTCCCGTGGTATAGCCAGAGCGGTACGACGCAAGAAATGCGACCAGATCAGAGATTTCGCGTTTATGTGCCGGTCGGTCGAGCGGCCACTGCGCTGCAAGCTTTTTGTACTCACCTGCGTCACCGAAATCTTTCGCTGCACGTTTCTTTAGCATGTTATAAATTCGATCAGTATTAACCGGCCCCGGATTAATACCCACCACACGAATATTATCGTCAAGGCTGAAAGCACCAAGAGAACGCGTAAACCCCATAAGACTGATGTTACAAAACAAACAAGACGTCCAATGGTTCTCTACCGTGTAGTCAAGCATATCATCTTATTTCCGTCATCCATCTCCTCTATTACGCTTGAACTGATCAAAGACCGCCGAGATATGGCGGCGGTAGCGGGTTGGGACTTTGGAACTCTCGCGGTGCTGGCACGTAATGATAACCCGGTGAGTACCAAAGCCTCCAATGCGTGCCTGTATGCAGGCAGTGACGCTGATGGTGACGGCTGGAGATGGGAAGATAGTATGTCCTTTAGTTTTGGTGCTGACACCATCACAACTTTTGGTGTTGACGAACACCCCACTTGCGAAAGTGCTGCCTCTGCTTTCCGCAATATTCGATTGGGAAATTACGATTCATCTGCATTTTTGCACCCCGGTTGTGACAATTCTCAATGTTGACTAATGTAAACAAGTCACACTACTGCCATCAGTTGCTGTTGCATAACAAAAGGCGAGGCACTATTATGTCATGACACATAAACCAGGTAAGACACTTGCGTTTTTTTAACAGAAATTCCATCGTGCAACTCACGATACTTTTATTACTCAGCGGGTACCCGCCGGTTTATGCACAGGAAACTAGCCTCAGATCCTGTGACACACAGGCATCAGACCCTGATGGCGACGGCTTCGGATGGGAATGGAATCGCGATCTCGGTGCTATGGCGAGTTGCAGTGTCACCGAAAACAGCCAGACAGCACCAGCACGAGTGAATCCTCAAACCGGTGAAGAAGTGCGTCTGATACGTGCTTACTGGAATGCCAACCGGGATATCGCAGGGAGAAATATTGAGTGTAAAGCTTACGGTTGGAACGCTGCTGCCGGCGCGTTTATAAGTGAATCCTTCTACGATTCAAACCTGCTGCACGATCCACTGCCGAATGAATTGCCGTTCATTGCTTTTGCAGACTATGATCAAATCCCTTTTCCCCGCTTTCCGGATATACCACTCTATAAAATCTGGACGGTGATTGATGGCAGATACATTGGCCCGATGTCGGATCAGGTGTTCAACAGTGCAGCTGATACGGATTACATAGAGTTAATCGATGCAACAGACAGCCGTCCCGCAGGCATTCGTATTTGGGGGTCGGTGATGCGGGAGTGCTTTGATGCATCAGGTGCCGCATTCACACCCACCGGATTCATTGGTGAAGAATTGCCAGCTGCGCAGCCACCTGTGGAAAGATCATTAATCGTCACCGGCTTACCGGCACCAGACCCCTCACAGCCACTTACTAACCTCGCAAGCGGTACCGCAGTCACGTTGTCTGATGCCTACTGGGACTTCTATAAACATTTCTGGCAACGAACAATTACCTGCCTGCCATTCTCCTGGAACGGCAGCTCGTATTCACCGGTTGTTTACAATGTGGTGATCAACAGATTTTATGCAGCGGACAAAGGTCCGCAAAGCGGATTTGTAGGAACCCGCTTCGGCGCTTTCGGTGTTGATGGCGGGACCAACGAAACCTGGACAGTCATCGACGGACGACTTGAAATATCAGGCTTCTGGCCAATTTTAATTCACGACAAGGTAGAAATTATTCCCGCCACCGCTGAACGCAATGGGGTAGTTCGCTCCTGGCATTCGTCAGAAGAGTATACCGAGTGTTGGGACAGTGCAGGGCTGATTGGTGTTTATGAAAATGAACTCGACACTAAAAGTCTCACTCCGCTTGACCCTGACGCGATAATTCTGATCGATGAAACCTCCCCATCAGATACGGATGCTGTGGATACCGCCGACAATAGTTCGGATAATGACAATGTATCAGATAATATTTTTGATCCCCCCACTGAAGCGGATGATAACAACTCCACTGTAACTTCCTCTGGTGGAGGTGCTTTATCATACTGGCTACTTGGGTTGTTGTTTGTTTACTTCAGGCGTTTCCTTTTGACTACGTTCGTTAAATTATGACATTTGGCTGGGTAACAAATCCTGCTGACAAGTAACAAAGGGGGTCCTTGTTTTTTACTGCTATGTTTTGTGGGGTTGTAATTCAATCTCCGTTCAACAATAGCTTTGGTGACGCTAAATACGCCCTGGTGTTGCATAATAATTCGAGTTCAGAAGCATATAGAGCGGTATATAAGGTGCTGCACGGAATTTTTACTGGATTGAGCCTAGTCATTCTAAGTGAGATTCAGAAAAAGTGAGTACAGCGTCTTAGCCTGCATTATT
>CAYMVV010000189.1:0-1781 GCA_964393885.1 uncultured Granulosicoccaceae bacterium
GATATCCCGAGTTGCAGAACCCGCGTACAACCGAGAAAAACGACATGGCAGTATATGACCTGCACAACAAGAAGAAAGGCGCCAAAGCGTCAGGATGGGGCAACTCGTCCGGTTCGAACGGCTCTAATGGCCCGCCCGATCTTGACGAGGTCTTTCGCAAGCAAAAAAAGAAGCTTGAAAACATCTTTGGTGGCAATCGTGGCGGTGGATCCCGCGGTGGCGGACCTGGCGGTGGCGGTACTGGCGGTGGCGGACCGGGCGGCGGTGGCTCAGGCCGCGGATCCGGTGGCACCAATTTAAATATACCCGGAGGATTTCTACCCATTCTGGGTCTGGCAGCACTGATAGCGATTGGTCTGTTCATCTACACCGCCTACTACACCGTGCCCAGTGACTCGGTCGGGCTGGTGACCCGCTTTGGCAAGTATTTAAAAGAAGAACCCGCAGGCCTGCATTTTAAGGTGCCATGGGGTGCCGACGAGGTGACCATTGTGCCGGTCAAACGACAACTGAAGCAGGAGTTCGGTTTTTCCACGACGGGTGCCACCAACCGCAGCCAGACTCGCCCTGACACACAGGCACAAAGCCAGATGGTAACCGGTGATCTCAACGCCGCGCTGGTCGAGTGGGTAGTGCAGTACCGTATTGAAGATCCGAAAAAGTATATGTTCGATGTGCGCAACCCTGCGGAAACGTTACGCGACCTGTCAGAGTCCGTCATGCGAGAAGTTGTTGGAGACAGAACAGTGGACGAGGTCATTACCATCGGTCGACAGGAAATCGAAGACGAGGCACTGGTGAAAATGCAGGAACTCACAACGAAGTACGGTATTGGTGTGAGTATCGATCAGGTTCAACTCAAAAACATCAACCCCCCGCAGCCTGTGCAGGAGTCATTCAACGAAGTCAACCAGGCACAGCAGGAAAAAGAGAGCCTGATCAACGCAGCCCGCCGCGAGTACAACAAGGTAGTACCGCTGGCAGAGGGTGAAAAAGACCAGAGAATTCGCGCCGCTGACGGCTACCGGTTGAAACGCATCAACGAAGCAGAAGGTGATGCAGCCAGATTCAATGCAATTCTTACTGAATATCTGAAAGCACCCGACGTAACACGCCGCCGCATCTATATCGAAACCCTTCAGGAGGTGTTACCAAACCTGGAATCAAAAATAATTATGGATGAGAAATCCCAACAAGTTCTTCCACTACTGCCACTGGGTGGCCAGGGGTTGACCCGATGAAAGCAGCTATCCTGATCGCTATCGCCGCGATATTTCTACTGGTTTCCAACTCACTGTACAAAGTGAATGAAACTCAACAGGTCATCATTACTCAATTCGGCAAACCGGTAGGAGACGCCGTCACGACCGCCGGTCTGAAATTCAAAATACCGTTTATTCAAAAAGTCAATCCAATCGAAAAACGTATACTCGAATGGGACGGAAACCCGAGCAATATGCCAACCAAAGACAAGCTCTATATTGCGGTAGACTTGTTCGCGCGCTGGCGAATAGTTGACCCGCTACAGTATCTGCTTCGACTGCGTGATGAACGCAGCGCGCAGTCACGCCTTGATGATATCCTGGGTAGTGAAACTCGTAATGCCGTCGCCAAGCACGAACTCATTGAAATCATCCGTACCACCAAAGACAGACAACCACTGCTTGATGCATCTTTGACCGAGGAAGATCTGGCAACCCTTGGAACACTGGTACCAATTTCAAAAGGACGTAAGCTGGTGGAGGAAGAGATTTTCAAGTCAGCCGCAACAAAGGTTAAAG
>CAYMVV010000189.1:1881-7033 GCA_964393885.1 uncultured Granulosicoccaceae bacterium
GGACGTAAGCTGGTGGAGGAAGAGATTTTCAAGTCAGCCGCAACAAAGGTTAAAGTGTTCGGCATTGAGCTGCTCGATATTCGATTCAAGCGCATTAATTACAACGAAAGTGTGCGCCCGAAAATATATGATCGAATGATCAGTGAACGCCGACAAATAGCTGAGAGATTCAGATCTGAAGGTAACGGAGAGGCCGCGCGCATCAACGGTTTCAGAGAACGCGAGCTAAATAAAATCCAGTCGGAGGCATACCGTGAAGTAGAAGAGATACGCGGAGAGGCAGATGCAAAAGCGACAGAAATATATGCAGAAGCCTATAACAAAAGCGAAGAGTCAGTTGATTTCTACGAGTTCCAGAAAACCATGGACATGTATAAATCAATACTCAAATCCAACACGACGCTGATGCTTTCTACGGAAAGCGAGGCATTTAAGTTCCTCAAAGGTATGAACCCGACCCCCTGACCCGGATTATTCATGAAATGGCGAGCATGTCGCGTAGAGATTTGTTTTCACAGAACATTTTCTTCTTGCGTCGAATACTTACTGATATTTGCAAAAGAAAAAATGTTGTGTGGAATCAAAGATCAAGTGAGATGCCGCCGATTTCGTGAATTATCCGGGTTTTACCTCGGAGATTGGCTCTGGCAGTCACCCGAAACACGGGTGGCTGCCAGCCGGCACACAGCCGGCTTCTTTCGACTACCCCTACCAAACGTTTACCCCAATAATCGTCTATAAGCACCTATTCCCGACCCTCTCGCTCCAGTATCGCCACTACCACTTTATGATCTGACAGAACGTCATCTAAAACGCTCTGTTCAACCATGCGCAGTTCCGGGCTTGCGAGTATCCAGTCAATTCGAGTGCCCAGATAGGGAAAGGTAATGGTCGTTTCATCATCAACACGCCATGCCTGTAATCCGGTCTCCTCCAGAAATTTTGGCAGTAATTCTCTTACCATATCGGTGTTAAAATCGCCCATCAACACTATTGGTCTTTCAGACTGTCGTACAAGGTCGGATAGAATCGAGAGTTGATAGGTGCGAACTTTCGCACTGGCAAAATCGAGATGAAGGGAAACCACATCAAATTTAAAATCCGGATCACCTGGCCATGCACAGGTAACCACAACAAAGCCCTTGCTAAAAGTTGGAATATTCTTTTTGAATGTGACTTGTCTGGCTTCTGAAACATTCAACTGAGTGACCACAGCTGCACCATAATGCAAACCTAATCCATCAACGTTACGCCCCTGTACCGCCGATGTCATACCTCCGACGGTAGCCACTCTTTCTACATGTGAAAACCTGCCACTCCACCAGGACGGCGCATCGGCCTCCTGAAGAGCGACTACCTGGGGGCGTTCCCTGGCAATGAAATCTCCGATGTTATCCACGTTTTGTTCAATGGTTGAACTTGCCTGAAGTAACTGGTTTCTACCATCCGACCTGCCATGTGCCATATTGATCGTCATTACCTTGATGTGATCGGCAGCTGGTTCTCTGTCGCTATTCCGTATAGAGAGGACTTCTAACGGCATGCTCCCCCCATGAGTCATAAAAACGACAAAAACATCAACTGTAATAGCGAAAAGGATGGCAACAACAGGCAAAGCAAACCATTTCCTCTTATAGAATGGGTAATGTCTGCCCGATAGTTCGTGTGACTTGAAGTTCATACAACGATGGATTTCATGAAGTGGCCGCGGGATTGAGTATAACACTCGCCAGCCCTATACCGAAAATTCATCAATAGAAAAAAGATCTGGCATAACTCGCCTCTCATCTTTTTCCTTGTAACGCTCTAAAAGACGTTCGCCAACCTCGGCGGAGAGTTCGGTAGCCCGGATTTTTAAACAGTCCATGTTTTGATCTTACGCCGTCGTTAATCGCTATTTATGCGGCGACCAACTTGAGGTACAACGAAGCTCAGCGACGTCGCAATTTGCCCCCCGCGTAAGCCGCGCAAATTGTCGGGTGGAACTTTTTAACGATATTTAGTCTGTCCAGTTAAATAGCCATCAAACAACAGTTGCTGCTCTCCTGCTAAATTACTTTGCGTACTTATATTGCGGTATTGCACTATTCACTTCGGATGCAAACACCCTTTTATACGTTGCAGGCAGCAGGATTTTTGATATTTCATTTGATAGCTCTTTTTTTCTATTAGTCCTGAAAGTGACCCACGCCATTCGCGAGTCAACACCTTGCAAATTGCCAGACTATGGCTCTTCTTAAAGCCCGGTTGCCTGTGGATAGCAAGGCCCGGGGTAGCAAGGTCTAGGGTAGCAAGCCATCCTCTGCCAGGTAATCAAGCATCACGTCCGTACGCAAGGCAAAGCAGTTGCGCACATTCTGTAAGGCCAGCTCCCAGTCGACACGATCAAAGCCTGGTTCAGTGCGGGTATTCCCCCACCGGGCTGCTTCTGCGTCAATGGCAACATCAACACTTGGCCGACGGTTGTCCAGGCGCGCTATAGACTGTTCGACTGTGAGCGCACCGCCAGGCGTTAGCATGTGTAGTTGCACGCGATCCTTAAAAATCTGCACGAACTCCGGGCGAGTAAGTGCCGCTTCCAGCAACCAGGCAGGGGCCAGGGTCCCGCCAAGATTCCAAGGTGGCGTCGGATTCCAGTCGGGTGCGCGCTCAGGATTTGCATTAGTGCAAAGTGCAGACTCGCTGTCTTTATCGACAAAGTGCCATTTGCCTCCACCACCGTTACCTGTGCGATCGCGAACGGCAAACCAGTTGTTTGAGAACACCCCGGTAAAGCGCGGGCTACTGTCACTGTCGCCAGAGACCCAGCTCAACAGATAGTAGTCAGCCAAATTTACAACATTTATTTCGTCTTGAAAACGAACCCACTCCTCATCATCTAACATCCGATCTTCGACGATAATCGACAACGAGTCCCACGCGTCAATAGTGCCATCGCGCACATCAAAGTGTTCTTTTATAATATCGTAGTCACCTTCGTCACCACCCAGATACTGAGAGGCGTATTGATTCGCTACACGTTCCTCCGTGTAGTAGAGCCCCCAATATTGACCATTAAGAAACGCATGGACATATTTACTCCGTGTGTGCAGGTGACCCATCGCACCCTGAGTGTCACGACTCCAGACATCTCGCAACCAGTCGGCATCGGCGCCACGTCCCTGTGCGTTCGCTGACACCGTGTTCCACGACCACGATTGTGCAGTTTTAAGGTCGAGTGACTCAAAGACATCCACACCATCAGTGCCGTGAACTGGATAGTTTAATTCACCGTCTCCATAATCGTTACTAAAAACGAGCCGCATCGAATGCTTGAAGTTTTCCGGGCTGCGGCTGGTACCACCCTTTATGCGAAGACCGCCGTTGATATCGAAGCCCGGTTCTGCCCCGGTGGGATCAATCAGTTCAATCGACACCGGACGTTCCCATTCCCCGCCTCTGGATTCCGGATTGCTCCAGATGCCGGTTTCGGCATTGAACAAATTGTCGAGATCCGTAGTAATAGAAATCGATGGTATCGCAGTAAGCGCCAGCTCTACAGACACCCTTTCGCCTGTGGTCAGATCGGGATCCATACCATAAAAGGTTCTCATTCCGTTGATGGTATTATCGTCAGGCCATCCCGTCGGTGTGCTTTCGGACCGGCTGGCGATCTCCGCGGCGAACAGATAACTACGGGTTTCTGGCGGACTGCTTTCCCAGCCACTGCGTGTTGCCACTGCACGCAGCACGGTTGTCCTGTTTACATCTATCGAAGTACCTGAGGGCACCGACGACCCGTTAGATGCAGACGGGGTACTGCCATCCGTAGTGTAGTGGATGGTGGCTGACGGCGTGGTAGTAGACAACACGACCGATTGATCATCACGGTAGAAACCGTGCGGGAGTGAGAACGCAACCGGTTCGACGAAACCCCCAACCTCAGTGTTATTCGCTGCACCTGGAGTTGGCGGATTGAAAAAGCTCTCGAATCCGTTGTCGTCTATGCCATAGCCAATGTCCGTGGTTTGCGCAGGGTATTCTGATGTCCAGGCTGGAACAGTGGCGTCGCCGTTCTGGTCAGCCAGAATCAAAGACTCTCCGCTGGCACTGAGCCTGAAGTCAACATGCACTTCACCTTCTATAGTGCGCTCAGGATTGCCGGAAGCGAAGATAACCAGATACTCGTTAGCACCTATTACCGTGCCCGAAAATACGTGTACATCTGAACCCGCGGTAATTGTCCAGCCTGTTAAATCTACAGGCTCGTTTGAACTGTTATGCAACTCGATCCAGTCCGGGTTATCACCGGTGTGATCCGTCAGACTTACATCATTTGAGGCGACAAATTCACTGATTGTGACTGAGCTGTCGCTGACGACATTCGCTGCACCTGGCGTTGGCGGATTGAAAAAGCTTTCGAATCCGTTGTCGTCTATGCCATAGCCAATGTCCGTGGTTTGCGCAGGGTATTCTGATGTCCAGGCTGGAACAGTGGCGTCGCCGTTCTGGTCAGCCAGAATCAAAGACTCTCCGCTGGCACTGAGCCTGAAGTCAACATGCACTTCACCTTCTATAGTGCGCTCAGGATTGCCGGAAGCGAAGATAACCAGATACTCGTTAGCACCTATTACCGTGCCCGAAAATACGTGTACATCTGAACCCGCGGTAATTGTCCAGCCTGTTAAATCTACAGGCTCGTTTGAACTGTTATGCAACTCGATCCAGTCCGGGTTATCACCGGTGTGATCCGTCAGACTTACATCATTTGAGGCGACAAATTCACTGATTGTGACTGAGCTGTCGCCGCCGTCAAACACGCACATAGTGTCCGTCACAACCCCGGCAGTTCTGGTCCGCAACACATAGGGTGCATCGGCTGGTGCGTTCACATCATCATAAGAATCAAAACCTGTCACTCTCGCTATCCACAAATTGTCTCTTAACAGGTTTGCTGACGTTCCCAAATTCCCGGAAAAGGTTAACGCCAACTCGTTTCCGGTAAATGAACCAACACACATCGCAGCTGGCGGTTCAGGCTCGCGTTCGATCATACAATTAGTATCTGTAACAACTCCGGCAGTCCTGGTTCTCAACACGTAGGATGCATCAGCTGGCGCGTTCACATCATCATAAGAATCAAAACCTGTCACTCTCGCTATCCACAAATTGT
>CAYMVV010000189.1:7133-7863 GCA_964393885.1 uncultured Granulosicoccaceae bacterium
AGCTGGCGCGTTCACATCATCATAAGAATCAAAACCTGTCACTCTCGCTATCCACGAATTGTCCCTTAACAGGTTTGCTGATGTTCCCAAATATCCGGAAAAAGTTAACGTTAAATCGTTTCCAACAAATGAACCCTCGCAGGCCGCAGCTTCAACAACGGCTGTCAGATTGCTTTCGATGGTTACTGGTTCAGCTTGCGCCAACAGGAGCCGGGTGCCAGCCATACCGACTGCTGACCCATCCTGCAATTCAGTGTTGATGGCAGATGCTACAAATGCGTTCATGTCGTTCGCACTAGTCGCTTTACCAGCTACCAGCACTACCGCAATAACGGTTACGGCAAGTTTCTTTAGACTCAGAGTTTTATTACAAATCATCACGTAAATTATTCCAATACTTCTCAATCTTTATAATATCATTTCGCGTGCTGACCGGGCCAAATCTAATTACATGTACTCTCTGCTGTGTAAGAAACGATATTCCAGAAAGAAAGATTTGCCAGCCAATCCACGCGTCAAATCTAAAAGCGGCGGATACCGGCGCAAGCACAATAGTACCTTGAAAAATCGCGGCGGGTTGAACGCAGCGATAAGCTGCTAACGATGGCGCAGGCGCACGGCGCACGATCGGTAAGCGTCCGTCCGTCACCTCTGGATAATTTTTATAGCTTGATCTGATGAATGTAGGAATCGTCCTACACAGCAATGTGACAGCTACCGCATATGCTGG
>CAYMVV010000190.1:0-7776 GCA_964393885.1 uncultured Granulosicoccaceae bacterium
GTACCGAGGGAGCGTTCCAGGGTATGTCTACCGGCTATGTTACAGCCGAGTGGGCTGAACAGCACCACAACCTTTGGTTTAACAAGCTGCGTCGTCGTGGCAAGGTTGCGGATCGGCCCAATCGCTATTCGCGTGGTCACGGAGCGATACGTCAACGTTCGTTTTAACAGCCATGCGCTTGTGAGTAGTTTTAAAGGCGGGCATTGGCCCGTCTTTTTTTATGGGTGTACGGTTTGTTTAAAAAATGACCAAATAGGACTTGCCCTTCAGGCGGAGTCACTTTTAAAAATACTAAAAGTAACCAAAAGTATTATTGCGGATAATCATCCCTGCGGGTGCCTGCGGCATTTTGAGATTTATCGCTCCAGTGGGCCGCGCAAACAGGCATCCATGCCTGACCAGCGCTCAATGTGCCATCCTGGCACATTGACCCACCTACACGATAAATCTCAAAACTGATTAGACGCGGAAGATCAAGATCCAAAGCAAGAGCAAGAGCAAGAGCAAGAGCAAGATCTGGAGGAATGACTGTGCAAACGGGACATCCCTGCCGGGGGCCTTCATGTTTTAAAATGACCAAAAAGGACATGCCCTTCAGGCGGAGTCACTTTTAAAATACTAAAAGTAACCAAAAGTATTATTGCGGATAATCATCCCTGCGGGTGCCTGCGGCATTTTGAGATTTATCGCTCCAGTGGGCCGCGCAAACAGGCATCCATGCCTGACCAGCGCTCAATGTGCCATCCTGGCACATTGACCCACCTACACGATAAATCTCAAAACTGATTAGACGCGGAAGATCAAGATCCAAAGCAAGAGCAAGATCTCGAGGAATGACAGCCTGCATTTTTATGCTCCCTTGCAGTATGATCTAACCAAAGGCCCGACGAATCCCTGCTTTGAAAAAATTTCCCCAATCTGTTATCGATATGATGAGCGCTGGCGGTTCAACCGTCACGTGCTTGCCTGTGCAACTGGATGACACTGACGATGGCAATGAGGGTTCTGCGCCTTCGAGCCCCGGGCTGATCGAACAATGGCAGAGTTGCATTTTTTTCAGGCTCGGCGGGTCAGAGTCGCGCGATGATATAGAAATTCTGAAGTCGAGTGCTGGTCCTTACACGGTTGGTATTGAAACCGACATCATTGAACACGAGCACGCGTCTGTTGTACTTTTGCGCTTGCAGGTGTTTACGAATCCATCGGATCCGCTGGTCGGAGAGGTTTTGCTGACCCCGGGCGGCGCTGAAACACATTATGAAATACTCGGCCTGCTCGGTGAGCAGCAAACACTGACCTGGTTTTTTGCCGATCAGCATTACCAGCAAATTTATCAGCAGTCTCAGGCGTTGTCGCAGGAATGGCGAGACGAGTTTCTTGCGCTCCGATCGGAAGCCTTCAAGCGTGATTCAATCATCCGGCTGGCCGGAAAGTATAATGCTCAGGCGGCATTTGCTGATGTTGTATCGCAGTACGCGTTGAGATAACGAGTTACAGACCTATGCAGGATCGTTCATCCGCTACCGTTTTTCTCGACACATCCGACGATTGCGCGACTTCTCCCTACGGGCACATCAATGGTGTGCCGGGCACAACTTTGATGTTGGTTGCTGTTTTGTGCTGGATTACGCTGGCTTCAATAGACAGCGTTGTCTTTGCAGCAGAAGCGCCAGCACGTATCGTGAACAGCGACCAGAGTGTCTCTGATGCAGACGAAGCCGATCAGGCTTCGCTTAATCAAGCTGAACCCGAACCGTCAGCAACAGAGCCCTCAGCGATAGAGCCGTCAGCGATAGAGCCCTCAGCGACAGAGCAAGCTGTCAGCGATGAAGTGAGATGGAAGCGGGCTATCGATCGTGATGACGTACAAGTGCTCAGACAATTGCTGAGTCAGGTTGATGTCAAACTGTCTAACGACAAGGGAAAAACAGCGTTAATGGCAGCGGCCAAAACAGGTGATCTGGATCTGTTGGAAAGTCTGCTGCAAAGAGGGCTTACACTTGATGATCGTTCCTTTACTGGTGGAACCAGCCTGATGTATGCAGCGCTGGGCAGGGAAACCGGCATGATCAGCTATCTGTTAGATGCAACACGCGGCGCCGCTAACTTTCAATCGTATGTTGATGCCGAAAGTACCAATGGCTGGACAGCTGTCATGATTGCAGCGGCCAAGGGATTTGATGGTGTGGTGCAACAGTTGGTGGAAGAGGGGCAGGCAGATGCCTGGCGTGCTGATGCGTATCAGTGGTCACCATTGATGCGGGCCATAGACAATCGGCATGCCGCTGTCATCCACTATTTGTTGGAGCTCGATCAACCGCTGTTAAGCAGTGTCAACGAAAACGGCGCTACTGCATTACATGTAGCGGTGGAAAAAGGTGATGTCGAAACTGTCAAATTGTTACTCAACAAGAGTATTGATAGAGATACACGAGACAACGCCGGCCGAACTGCTCTGGATATTGCCGTTAGTCGCAGTGACAAATCAATAATGGATCTGCTGGCTCGATAGCGGGTACTGTCAGATTTTGTCACCGGGCGGCTAGCGCGGGACTTTTGGCTGACTGTTGCAAAAGCATAGTTGAGTAAGTAGCTGAGTAAGTAGCTGAGTAAGTAGTAAGTGTGTAAATACTAGTGTTGTAAATAGTAGCTGTGTAAATAGTAGCCGTGTATATAGCAGGAACGACTAAAGCAGGTGGGTCGTTTGACTGAGTTTAGTTGTTGCGCACAGAACATTTACCGAAGTGCGGACTCTGATTCCGGGTATGACCAGCGGGGGTGTTATGAAAATTACCGATATCGAAGTCTTTGTATTAAAGACATCTCTTGATACCCCGTTTGCTTTCTCTCAGGGGTGGGTCACGCAGCGTTCAGCTACGCTGGTCAGGGTTACCACCGAAAATGGTCTGCAGGGTTGGGGAGAGGCCTTTGCGCAAGGCCTGGAGCCACCTGAAATTGCGGCAGCCGCAATTGAGCACGCATTAAAGCCGCTGCTGGTGGGTGAAAGTGCGCTCGATATAGCTGTGCTGTGGAACAAGATGTATTCACGTACGCGAGACTATGGCAGGAAGGGTTCAGTAGTCGCAGCAATAAGTGCAGTCGATACGGCCCTGTGGGACATTGCCGGTCATTTTTATCAACAACCCGTCTATCAGTTACTCGGTGGTGCCAGCCGCACGTCGGTAAAGCCGTATGCGACAGGTTTTTATCGGGTCAACGGACAAAACGAATCTGCACGTCTGGCCGATGAGGCTGTTCAGCATGCTGATGCCGGTTTCACTGCAATGAAAGTAAAGCTGGGTTTTGGGCTGCGTGATGACATCGAGGTGATGCAGTCAATAGCCGAGGCATTGGCCGACCCGGATATTGAATTAATGGTCGACACCAATCATGCCTATGGTCGACGCGATGCACGCTACCTGGGTGAAATGCTGGAGCAGTACAACCTGCGCTGGTACGAAGAGCCGGTAGTGCCTGAAGACATCGATGGTTATGCGGAGCTCAGGCAGGTGCTGAGTGTCCCGATCGCAGGCGGTGAAAACGAACATACCTGTTATGGTTTTAATACCTTGTTTCAGCGCAATGCGGTTGATATAGCACAACCGGATATAGGCTCTTGTGGTGGAATCAGCGCTGCGAGGGATGTCGCCGTACTTGCACAGGCCAATGGCGTTATGGTGAATCCACATGTGTGGGGCAGTGCTATTGCACAAGCTGCATCTCTGCAGTTATTGGCATGGCTACCGGTAACCCATCATTCACTTTTTGCCGCCGAGCCAATCCTTGAATATGACCTGTCGTCACATCCGTTTAGACAGGATCTGGTTACCGAGCCCGTCAGCATGCAAAGCGGTGTTGTGCAGGTGCCAAATGGTCCTGGCCTCGGTATTGAGGTGAGGATGGATACTATTGAACAGCATAGAGTCCGGCAATGAATGCCATTGGCATAGACTGGGGGTCATCGTCACTGCGTGCTTATTTATTTGATGGCTCGCATGCGTTACTCGACTACAGGGAGAGTGATCAGGGTATTACCCGACTCAACGCAGAACGGCAACATTTCGAACAAACCTTACTTGAGCTGATCGCAGACTGGCGTCAGCCGGATATGCTAATTTTACTTTCAGGCATGATCACCAGCCGCAATGGTTGGATCGAAACCCCGTATTTACCGTGTCCGGCGAGGTCAACTGACTTGTTTGATCACGCGGTGAGTATGGAGCTTGCAGATCTCCGTCTTAAATTTCTTCCGGGTGTTTGCCAGTCTGGGTCTGATGCGCAGGTGGCACCAATGCCTGGCTTAATGCCGGATGTAATGCGCGGGGAAGAATTACAGTTACTCGGCACAGGGCCAAAAGCAGGCACCGAATTACTGGTTCTGCCCGGTACACATTCCAAGTGGGCACTGGTTAATTCGGATGCCGTTATTGCATTTCGAAACATACCCACTGGTGAGCTTTTTGATGTCTTGGTGTCGCGTAGTTTAATTGGTGGCCTTGCGCAGTCCTCCGAGTGGAGTGATTCCCATTTTATTGATGGCGTAGAGTGTGGCTACCATCAGGATGCCATACTCGGGCAACTCTTTACCTGCAGATCATCTGTGTTACTGGAGACAAGATCACCGAGTGAGTCCCGATCATGGTTGTCTGGTTTGTTGATAGGCCGCGAGGTTCGCGAAGGTTCAGCACTGCAGTCAGTCACTATTGATATGCTTCGACTGGTGGGCAGTGAAAAACTCTGTGCACTTTATAAGGCCGCACTCGAACATCTGGAGGTACACTGTGAGATAGAAGCTCGCGACGCCGCCCAGCTTGGTTATCAATGCTTGCTGGCGCGTACAGGCTAGTACTGGCTTGCTAACCACTGGTTACCAGCCACCAGCTACAATAGGCGTGTGGGTTTTGCAGTTGAATTTACTCACTATGACGACCTTACATTCGCAGGCAGGAACACAGGCAGGAACAATAGATGACTGAGCAGCGTTCCACCGTAGAGCGTCAATGGCAACACAGCGTAGAGGCATTGCCTCTGATAGCAATATTGAGGGGGTTACAACCGTCTGAAGCGCTGGAAGTAGGGGGTGTGCTTGTCGATGCCGGGTTTAGTATCATTGAAGTACCATTAAATTCTCCTGAGCCGATTCAATCTATCTCGCTGCTTGTCAAAGCGTTCGGCGAACAGGCTGTAATTGGAGCGGGCACCGTACTGACAGGCGAGCAGGTAGCACAGACCATTGATGGTGGCGGCCGACTGATCGTCGCGCCGGACTTGAATGAAGAGGTTGCCGCAGCGGTTACACAGTTCAAACCATCAACAGGCACTATCTACTGCCCTGGAGTTGCTACGCCATCAGAGGCGTTCAAGGCAATCAGATTGGGCGCGACAGGGTTAAAACTGTTTCCGGCTGAGATGATTACTCCTGCCATTGTTAAATCGCTACGTGCTGTGTTGCCATCGGATATCAGTTTGTTTTCGGTCGGTGGAATCAACCCGGGTAATATGGCGGCTTATATTACTGCAGGGGCTAACGGGTTTGGAATTGGTAGCGCGCTCTATAAATCCGGGAAATCAATGTCCGACTTAAATCATTCCGCTCGTCAGTTTGTCGCTGCGTATCAGGAAGCGGTAGCCAGATGACAGTATTGCCGGGAGGTGATGTGTTTTGGCTGGTGTTTGTGTACCAGTGTTTCCTATAAGACATAGCACGACATGGAATCAGGCAGTTTAAAGGAGGGGTGCAGGTTTGTACGATTTCAGCTGCCATTGCAAACAATTGACTTACCGGTATTCCGGTCAGCCTGACTGTTGTTATATCTGTCACTGTACTGATTGCCGACGCGCGAGCGGCAGCGCTTTTACAAGCAACATGATCGTTAATCATGCGGACATCAGCCTGGTCAGCGGCCAGGCATCGGAACTCCGCTACCCGCACAATAATGATCAATTACACGTGAGCTGCTGCCAACGTTGTGGAACCGACTTGTTTTTATTCTTCGGGAGTAGACCAGCCACTGCAACAATCCTGACCGGTACTTTTTTGCAGCAGCACTGGTTTAGCCCGGTCGCTCATATCTGGACAAGCAGCGCAGTGTCCTGGTTGAAACTCGATGATGGACTCCCCTGCTATAAAAAACAGCCCGCGTGGGAAGATCTGACAGCCCTGTGGAAGTCGCACAATACAAAGTGCAATACAAACTGCCAGTGACTGTTTCGGACCGGGCAGGTCCGTGTGTCTCGTGTATAGAATACCGGTTTGTTTGACACTATAGATAGAACATTTTCGCTAGGCTCTTACAGCAGTACAGTTAAAGCACCCGGGGCTGGCATTATGAATATGGATATATTCGACGTGCTTGTTTTGAAATTGCTGTATCAGCGCTGTCTTCAGATGAGATCCAGGCGTTGTTTCCGCTTCGATCATTATACCTCGATCACTATAGCCCCGAATCGACAGGAAACGATGATTTAGTATGTCAGGGAGTTCGTTTCTGCCCAATTTCGCTTCATTTGCGTTCTCACGAACGAATATTGGCCCTGATGACCTGTAGGGGCTTTGTACCGCATGATGCGTATATTCTAATGCCAGAACACGTTCGCCGACTTTCGCATCTTCCAGTGACACCCGGCAAGGATAACACGGGCTCTCATCGGACAGGAACAGGTAAGCGCCAAGGTCCTGTAACTCCTCTGTAGACTTTTTAAAGTACGATGAAAACAGTTTGCCAGCCAGAGAAAGGATTTGAAAATCTGCGCTCATGGTGTTGTCCTTAATATAACCTGCAGTCAGGATATAGGCACTGGTGGTTCTGTGCATACGTTTTCTTGCTGATGGTTAGCACAAAAACATCTCGACATCAAATCGTCGCTTTCAGTTCTATTTAATATTCCAGATGATGGTGTGTAGCGATAGGGCTAATTCGATAAAGCGTATGCCATAAGGCAGTAAGTACAGTGTTAACCTTGCCTGAACCAGACTAATTCCCGTGTTACCTGTCTAAATCCTCGCCAAACATCATTCTGTGCCCATCAATTGTTTTGATGCCAAACTCTCTCATGCCCCACGGTTCATCAGTGAGTTGTTTGATGAATTCAATGCCTTGTTGTTTGAATTCCTGATGCAGTGCGCCGGCATCCTTTGCCTCTATATAAGCAAAGTAAGAGTGATCACCGATTTTATGTGCTGGTTGTTCGTCTTTGCATTCACCAAGCATGAGTATGACATTGTCGCGTTGTAGAAATGTCCAGCCAGGATATTCGTTCAGTACACTAAATCCCATTTTCTCCACATAATAAACCGTGGATATGGACAGGTTATTAACAGCCAGGACATAGCGTGTCCCTTCTAGATTATTATCTGCTCGCATGTTTGATTTATGCCTTCTGCCTTCCTGAGGTTTGATTGTCTGAAATGCTCGATCTGTCACCAGCGAAACTTCAAAGGCAAAGAGGGCCGGAAATCATGTTCTCCGCCACGAGCCTCACTATCAAAGCCAAGGACCAGTAAATGCTCCTTACCTTCAATATACTCTACGATGGATGATTTATTTAGAACAGTTGCTGGCTGTGAGAAAGCGTCAACAGGCGGTGTATAAACTTTAACCGATGTAATACTTCTAAAGCCACATTGATGAGCGAGAGGTTGACGTTTTTCATCCGTGACTGAGTCTGGCCGAGAGCCAAACGACAGATAGAACCACATCGGTTCGGTAGTTGGGGACCGAGCAACCTTTACATCCAGATGTTCCGGGAGATAGGGCGGCCTGTAGCTCCAGTTTT
>CAYMVV010000191.1:0-5387 GCA_964393885.1 uncultured Granulosicoccaceae bacterium
TAGGGTCGCTGCTCAGGCCTTTCGGTACCACTCTGGTTGAAAAGAAAAGAAGGCAAACAGAAACACAGTTGTATCTCATACGAGAAGCGTTGATTGGCTATGCGTCAGCAAATCATCGACTGCCATGCCCGCTTACGGACTCGGGTGGCAATGTCGGCAACTGCGCTGTGGAGCATGGCTATGTGCCAGCGGCGACGCTCGGAATCGATGGACGTTTTGATAGTAGTGGTTTTCTGGTTGACAGTTGGGGCAGCCCGCTCAGATACAGTGTAAGTAATTCAGATGCCGACAATAACGGTCAACCGGATTTTACAACCGCAGGTGAAATGCAGTACGTCGGCATTCAGCTGTTACAACCAAATTTCGAAGTCTGTGCTAACGCTGTCAATTGCAACCCCCTGCGTGCGAATCAAGTGCCGGTAGTTATTTCCTCAGGTGGGCCCTCCTCAACCGGGTCATTAAACGAACTGGAAAATACGGATGGTGACAATCGCTTTGTCAGCGGACCGCCTGATTCTGCAGGCACTGATCAATTTGACGATATCGTTGTCTGGTTGTCGGAAAATATTTTGTACAGCCGTCTGATCAAGGCAGGTGTACTGCCCTGAGTCTGAGTCTGAGGGTGTGTGGTGGTTGGGGGTTATCGCCCCCGTTATTTTTGAAGTTGGGAGGTAAGAAATGAAATCAGTAAAAACGCAACGTGGTTTTACGTTGATCGAAATAGCCATTGTATTGTTGATTGTCGGGCTGTTGCTGGGTGGTGTGATGAAAGGACAATCGATGATTAACAGTGCCAGAGTCAGGAGTCTGGCAAATGATTTGACCGGGATTGAAGCGGCGTGGATCTCTTTTCAGGATCGGTATCGCGCTATCCCCGGGGACTATGGACTGGCTGACACACATATTGATTCAACAGCCACGGCCGGTAATGCCAACGCGCGAGTCGACGATGGAGGCGAGATTGGCGCGGTTTGGCAGCATTTGTCTGCAGCAGGTTTTATCAGTGGTTCCTACGAGGGGGGAAATTTATCGGCCAATGGTCATACGGATTGCACAGATGCAACCTGCCCTTCAAATCCGTTTAACGGGTTCTACAAGATTAGCAACTCGACAAATGCACTGGGCACTGATGTGCAATCTCATGAACTGAGTACGGGTGGAAACATACCGGTTGAAGTCATGTATGAACTGGATCTAAAAATTGACGATGGCAATCCGGAGACCGGGAGACTACGGGCTTTTACTGGTCTTGCCGATTGTACAACCGGTTCGCAGTGGAATGTAGTGGCCGGTACACCAGACTGTGCTGGTGTTTTGCGTCTGCCTCTGTAAAGCGGCGCCAGCTGAGCTTCAACCAAAGACGATGATCGCACAGGTTAAGTCGCAACAAGTCTCGGGTTAATGCTCCGCTACTTGTTGCGACTTAACCTGTGCGTCACAATGCGCTCTTCCCACCTATCGAACCGTTAGTCCGTTAGGGCGTGGAGATACACATTTTCCAAGAGCGGAGATTTTTATTCAATATACCCTGTAAGCCATTGTCCACACGCTTTGACATAGCGTATGCGCGATTTGAAAGTATGAAAGGCGAGCAGGATCGAACTGCACCGACCTAGCGGACACTGGAGTTACGCTGCGCTTCGCCGATTATTGAGTCGACAATATTGATGGAATTCGAGAAGGTCGGGTGGTATTCCTTCCGCTGGTAGCCAGTCAGTAAATTTTCCAGAAAGGTTTCAAAGTTCTCGGCAATTTGAACTCTGAAAAATTCATCCGGACCAAAATTAATGATTTGTCCACTAGTGCCTTTTGCCCCCGGGTCGAGATCCACTCCTATATGGTCGCCCGAGTCTGTGCCCGCAAAAGGTATCCAGAATTTCGAGTAGGCTATATTTTTAATCGTTTGCTCCGGATGACAGGGGAAAGGCTCAAGTTCGTTAAAATACGATGCTCCTTCAATTAACGCATCTATAGCTTCATACACTTGCGCAATACTAAGAAACTGGTAGTCCGAAAATACACCGATATCATCATCGTTTCCGTCGGTATGTAAATAAAGATTCACCAACGCACTCGGCAATACTATCCCTAATTTTCGCTCCAGGTCTTGAATTTCTGAGAGGCTGGCGCCCCTCTGTACTTTGGCAGTCAGCGGGGGTAATGTTTGTAAAATCGCCTGGTATAATTCAATAGTACACACGGTGTGCTCACAAAGTGCATAGGAGACCAGCTGCTACTTTAAATGCAGAGGATACTACTGTCGATATATGACAAGCCTCTAAATTAGTTAACAAATTTCCGCTTTGGGAGATACACTCATTATGGCGCAAAATGTTACTGGAATGTCAGCAGTGGGTATTTCACCTTCCTTCGCCTGACCAGCCAAATAGTTGATTGACAACAGTGGTACAGAGATCAGCTCTCGGCTAACATCGACACTTCGCCCCAATCAGATCATAGTGTAAAATCTCCGCTCTCTTACTCTAAACCGGGCGAACGCTTCACGTAATCGTCTTATACCCGGGCTACATAATTCTAATTTCTAAGTTGCTAAGTAAATACCTTTTAGCGTCTACGTTATAAATGTATCAGTTATGAAAATCTCATATTTAGTTAATACCAGTGACGATTTAAAGGTAATCTCTAGATGGTATTTTGACGAGTGGGGTCATCTCAATCCTTCGAACACAGAGGAAAAAATCTACGATAGGCTTTCGTCAAAATTTGATAAAGAGGATGAATTCCTTTGTTTTATTGTCATTCATGAAAAGGAACTGCTGGTTGCCGTGGCGGATCTGAAGTACAGAGAGCATAAAGATTACCCTGAATATGAACATTGGATCGGTGGGGTGTATGTAAAGCCGGAATGTAGAGGCAAAGGCTACGCATCGGCGTTAATTGAAAAAGCAAAAGAGCATGTGGTTAATCTATCAATTTCCGAGCTTTACCTTCAGTGCGAGGATCATAATGAAGAGCTTTACCTGAAGCATGGCTTTAAGCCGTTGCATACAACAATTCATTCTGGTGTTAAAACGAGGATTTTAAAATTCAAGTCAAACCCGCAATAGGAACCTGCAGTAAGAAAATTACTCCAAATTGCGTCGGCATCTTTACTACCCGTGCCACCCGGCGATAACTGGTGGTGTTATGTTTGTGGCCGAAATTGTATTTCGTCGCAAGCGCAAAATGTTATTCGGCTGATCTGGCCGTATTGATCATGTACGTCAGCAATGGGCACATTATCTCCGTTCGCAGTACTTAACAATCCGACTTATGGTTTGCGACGGCACATTTTGCGACGGCACATGTGGAGGATGTCCGCCTGTTCTCTTTATGTTCTCTGTAGACGCGGGCCACCAGCAACAAAACAGATAGCCGGCAGCCCTGACATATGCTTCGAACTATGACCGGGCGCTGATCAGACAAGACTGCTCGCCATCCCAACCCCAGCCATCACCATCTGTATCTATACATTCGGTTAATACCGGTACCGGGCTACCATCAGGACCAGTCACTCTACAGGACTGCACTCCATCCCAACCCCAGCCGTCACCGTCACTATCGACACATTCCAGGTTGGTTGTCGCGGCATTAACAGGCGATATTCCTTCGTTACCATCCATGCTTTGAAGTGGTGTACCGATGTCGCCATCGTGAACCGGCCAGGCAAAATGACTGTCCGAGAAGCCTGGAACGTCAGTGTTACCGAAGAAATTTCCGTTTGCTTCTCGTAAGGTATACGTAAGTGGCACAACACCTTCCACAAAGTATTTGCCGGCCAGCAACTGAAACTCCGACCCGTCAGCTTCTGTCAGCTGTGGCAGCATCTCCATCAGCACATCCAGCTCAGCGTCGTATAATTTATTGAAAAAAGACAATTCATAAGTCGGCACCGTTGATGGTGCACGCCAGTCAGCATAGCCCAGATACTGAACACTATTTAGCGTAGCTAACCATTGTTCAGCACGAAAAGTTGAATTGAACGAGCCGTCCTGGTTCATGAACTCAGCCAGGCCCAAATCGAAAGATGCCGCCAAACGACTATCAGCCAGCCATGTGATATCTAGCTGTGGATGATAATAAGCGTCTACCGTTGTCATATCACCATCCAGATCCCGAGGCTCCAACGGTTGCACAGTGTCTGCAAAAAAGGAATAGTTCGTTGCGATACAACTGCCGACACCATCCCAACCGAAGCCATCACCATCTGTGTCACTACAAACTACTTTTACACGATCATCTACGTCACCGCCGACATCTCCATCGAGAATCGGCCATACAACAAAGCGTGTAAGCCCGGAACCGACAACAGTATCGGTACCATACACACTACCCCATCGCATATAAGCGCGTCCCTCTACCGGGTGAAAATGGTCAGTCACGTACCTGTAATCGTGCCCCGGAAAAGTTGGCAAATGCATATCAAAACGCTGGTTATAAATCTGTTCCAGCTCATAATTACCACCCAGCCACCGATCTACTGAAATATCGTAGACAAAATTTGCCGAGGGTAGACGCCATATACTCTGTCCCAGATAATTTGCAGCATTCATCGCAGTGATATAGGAATCTGCCGTAGGCCATTCCATATAACCAAAGCGATCAATACCCGGAAGAGTTTCGCCACAAAACACCCCCTCCAGGCAGTCACTTCGTCCTGCTGCATCGACACCAAAGCTCTCTAACAATGCGAGATTAGGATGCGCAAGAGCGGTAATATTTCCGATCGGATCGTAGTACGCCTCAACAGTCAGCGGGTCACCATCTAAATCGCGAGGCTGAACCTGCGCATTGACAATTGACGTAGTACACAGTGCGGCAAACGTTAACAGACGAACAAACATTGAATACCCTCCAATCTTATTGTCATGACATTATTTCAGAGAGCCATACAACATGCAAGTCAGTCAGTTTCGTCTTTCACCCACAGATTCTACTTTCATCAGGTTAATCGCTGGTTGACACATCAGATGTTGACAGTTGTACAAGTGTCTCCTAATATGTCATGACAAAATGAATTCGAAGATGCGCTATGAATACATACACCATCGATCACATTCATAAACAGTTCAGTTGCCCTTCCGGTGCAGGGATTTCAAAAGTTATCGGGAAAATTCCACTGTCGCGGCTATTTATCGCTTTTACAGCGAGTTTGATTTTAATCGGTTGTGGCTCCAGCGGTTCAGATGCACCAACAGCTATTCAGGGAGAGACAAATACTCCCGTGGAACAGACGGATGCATCTCAGGAACAGGCAGGCACCCCAGATGAGCAGGGAGAGACAAATACTCCCGTGGAACAGACGGATACATCTCAGGAACAGGCAGGCACGCCAGATGAGCAGGGAGAGACAAATACTCCCGTGGAACAGACGGATACATCTCAGG
>CAYMVV010000191.1:5487-7583 GCA_964393885.1 uncultured Granulosicoccaceae bacterium
AACAGGCAGGCACGCCAGATGAGCAGGGAGAGACAAATACTCCCCTGGAGCAGACGGATGCATCTCAGGAACAGGTAGACACGCCAGATGAGCAGGCAGAGACGCCGGTGAATACGGACTTGCCACCTGCCACTGAACAACTCCCCTCAGCCGTGCAACCGGTACTGGATATCACCGCTATTAAAACATTCCGATTCAGCTGGGAAGATGTTGCGCTGGCTACGAGCTATCGGTTACTGGAGAATGCAGATGGCATATCAGGCTTTACACAAGTTGGTCAGGATATACAGCCGGGCGTCGAAACTACCGATCTTTTTGTAGCACTCTATAAGCGTACGAATGCAAGTTATGTTATTCAGTCGTGTAACACTGCAGGTTGCGTTGATTCTAATCCCCTTTTCGTCAACGGTACATTATCTGAAGCAATAGGCTACATCAAGGCCAGTAACACAGGTGCCGGTGATATGTTCGGACGCAGTGTCGCACTGAGTGCAGATGGCAACACGCTGGCTGTTGGGGCATTTGAAGAGAGCAGTAGCGCTACTGGAGTTAATGGCGACCAGACTGACAACCTGGCTGGATTTTCAGGAGCGGTATATGTTTTCGCACGCAGTGGGCCTGTGTGGGAACAACAGGCCTACATCAAAGCCAGTAACACCGATGCAATCGATCGCTTCGGACGCAGTGTTTCACTGAGTGCAGATGGCAACATGCTGGCTGTTGGAGCTACCGACGAGCGCAGCAGCGCCACTGGTATCAATGGAGATCAGTTTGATAATTCGGCGTTTAGGGCAGGAGCAGTGTATGTTTTCACACGTAGCGGATCTCTATGGGAACAGCAGGCTTATGTCAAAGCGAGTAACACAGAGGTGGATGATTTATTCGGCTTGGCTCTCTCATTAAGCGCAGATGGCAACACGTTGGCCGTTGGGGCAATTCGTGAGGACAGCAGCGCCACTGGTATCAATGGTGATCAGGCTGATAACTCAACGCCTGATGCAGGAGCAGTGTACGTTTTCACTCGCAATGGATCCCTATGGGAACAACAGGCTTACATCAAAGCAAGTAACACAGATGAGTTCGATGGTTTCGGAGCCCGTGTCTCATTGAGTGAAGACGGAAACACACTGGCTGTCAGGGCATTTAATGAGTTCAGCAGCGCTACTGGTATCAACGGCGATCAGACTGATAACCAGGCGACTACCGCGGGAGCGGTGTATGTTTTCGCACGCAGTGGATCTGTGTGGGAACAACAGGCTTACATCAAAGCCAGCAACACAGATGAGCTTGACAGGTTCGGAAGCGGTGTCACATTGAGCGCAGATGGCAACACGTTGGCTGTCGGAGCTACTGGTGAAGATAGCAGCGCTACTGGTATCAACGGCAATCAGGCTGACAACACATTTGCAGAGGGTTCTGGAGCGGTGTATGTTTTCACACGCAGTGGATCTGTGTGGGAACAACAGGCATACATCAAGGCCAGTAACACAGATGGTGGTGATACTTTTGGAATAAGTATCTCGCTAAGCGCAAATGGCAACACTCTAGCGGTTGGTGCAAGTAATGAACGCAGCGGCGCCACTGGAATCAATGGCGATCAGAATGAAAACTTGGCTCCGTCTGCGGGTGGGGTGTATGTTTTCAGACGCATGGGATCATTATGGGAGCAACAGGCCTATGTCAAAGCCAGTAACACAGATGCAGGTGACTTTTTCGGAGATGAGGTTTCATTGAGTGCAGATGGCAACACGTTGGCTGTTGGAGCACGTAATGAGACCAGCGGCGCTACTGGAATCAATGGCGATCAGGCTGATAACTCAGTGGATATAGCAGGAGCGGTGTATCTCTACTAAGTACTACGAAGAAGTGAGACATCCTGCGAATACCGTGTTAACTCACAGATAGTGACGCTACAATTGACAGTGAAGCCAATCCTGACTCCGAAATGACTACAGTAGATGGCACCAATTCAATAGCCGGTTCCGCGTCGCTGGCGGATCAAGACAATACCAGCACTACAGACATAGCTAATCAGGAAACATCGAACACCGCAGTAACCAGTACGGAGTCGGGTGGCGGTGTATTCACCGAACTAG
>CAYMVV010000192.1:0-7579 GCA_964393885.1 uncultured Granulosicoccaceae bacterium
GAATCTCGCTTCAAGGGAATTGCCGGTAGCGCAGAATCCATCAAAGAGCTTTGTAGTCACTTTGGACTAACCAGACAAATAAACAGAAGTAACAGCAAGTTGCTCTACGGTTAGTAGCAAACCAAATTCACGTCAACTTCACTTTCCCTACTCGGGAAAGCTCTACCCTGCCCGTCTCACTGATATCTACGTTTTTCTCCAATGATTATCGTTCAATTCATCAGCAATCAAGCCGAAATATCACACAAACGTCCCACATCAAAGTAATTATTTGGTCGTTCAGCTTTTTAGTAGTTTTAATTGCCCTTTTTACAGTGCCTGTCTTAATAAATTCTCCTGTGGCATTTAGAAACGCTGTTGATTCGTAGACGAAGCGGAAATAAATAGATCAAAATGGCGGCAAACAAACATTGCCGCCCATCATGGTGCACGCAAAGTGCCTGATCGATCAGAACTGAACATAGAAGTGATGGTTGCGCGACTTTCATGAATAATGCAGGCTAGGGTAAGCTCTACCCTGCCCGTCTCACTGATATCTGCACTGTTCCCGCATAATTATCGTTCAAATCATCAGCAATCAAGCTGGGATATCACACAAACGTCCCACATCGCAGTATTTACTCGGCCATTCCGCTTTGTAGTAGTTTTCATTGCCCATTTTACAGTGCCTGTCACGATAATTCCCTTTTTACAGTGCCTGTCTTAGTTATCCTAACTTTCTTAGTAGTTTTCATTGCCCTATTTACAGTGCCTGTCTTAATATATTACCTGTCTTAATATATTATGGGTGGAGACGCGGGCATAACCAATTTTTAGTCCGTTATTCTTCCTGACTTTTGCAATGGGTTTTTGGTGAATTGCTGCACTATAAAAAACAACGGCTTAGAAGTCGAGAGAAATTGCACCAAAAACGTCCCTTTTTGGTCTACCGCTATTAGTGGTAAGTTTGGACATAGGATAGAAGGTAGAAAAATTCGTGAGAGAGATGCGCCGCCGTCAGTTACTCGAACATTTTTTCCGCTTAGACAATATTAGGAAGCGCCAGAAAACCAGAGAAGAAACGCCTATCCGTCGAACAGATGACACTTGTCGCGTTAGGAAAATTGGCAGGTTTCTTTTTCGAGTTCTAGAGCTACTCGCGCTCCTTATTATCTTCCCCACAGCCTACATCATGCTTGTTGACTTAAACGATAGGCAGTCACAGCGTATTTCCCAAGCATGGCAGTTAGTCACGACTCCTGCATCTGGTAATAGTGGCAAAATACAAGCCCTGGATTATTTGAACTCTGAAGACTGTGTTCCGAGCTTTAAAGATGAGTTCAAGCAGCATGAAGGAAAAGTGCCGTCAATATGGCAATTGCTTAATGCATGTAGCGTTTCATTTTTTACTTCATGGCCGTGGAAAGAAAGTCAGCCTTTGACTGGTATCAATCTTTCAACAGAGACACACGGTAATTCTGTCTATCTCATCAATGTCAATCTTTCTGGAGCTGAGCTATTTGAAGCCAACCTGTCTGGAGCTCAACTATTTGAAGCCAACCTGTCTAGAGCTCAACTAACGGATGCCAACCTGTCTGGAGCTCAACTAACGGATGCCAACCTGTCTGGAGCTCAACTACCGGATGCCAACCTGGCGGGAGCTCAACTAACGGATGCCAACCTGTCTGGAGCTCGACTATCGGGAGCCAACCTGTCTGGAGCTCGACTATCGGGAGCCAATCTGGCGGGAGCTCGACTATTGGATGCCAACCTGGCTGGAGCTCAACTATTGGGAGCCAACCTGGCTGGAGCTAAACTACTTTTAGCCAACCTGTCTGGAGCTGAACTATCGGAAGCCAATCTGGCTGGCGCTAACCTATCGGGAGCCACATTTATAATAGTCCCTGAAAAACACGCAACTCTTAATCTTCAGCCTATGCCATCGTTCCTAGTATCTGATATACAAAAAACTGGAGCTTACTACTATCAGGAAATTCCCCCTAAAATCGACTCAGGATTGATAGGATATCTCACTTCTGTCTATAGAGGTCAAGGCTGCACATGGTTTCAAGGGATGTTGTTCTTCGAGTGTAGAGAAATCTAGCATAAAGCGTGTTGCGCAAAAAATCTTCAATACCCTGCTTCCGAGAGTAGTTTCCTGCCCTAAAGCATTCCTTTTTGGTGCATGTAGGAAAATTCCTACAAATATCCATCTCTTAACTTACTCTGTAACTAGTTACATACTAGTGCGTAACTAGTGCCCATCCATAGGGTCGTAAGTGTCTGAGCGACCGAAATAAATTCGGCGGCAGGTGTAAAAAATCCTCTTAAGTTTGTTATGTTTTAAGTGCAAACCAAAAACCAACAAACCAAGAGGATTCCCGCATGCGAGAAACCCGCAATGCTCAGCTTAGTATATTCGATAATTACTTGGCCCGTCTCACTGATATCTGCCCTTATCCAACATAACCATCGTTCAAATCATCAGCAATCAAGCTGAGTTATCACACAAACGTACCACATCAAAATTTTTATTTGGGTATTCAGCTTTGTAGTAGTTTTCATTACCCTTTTTACATTGCATGTCTTTATAAATTTCCCTTTTTACCGTGCCTGTCTCGATAAATTAGCAACCCATGCCACGCGGACTGATTTTCAGCCTCTTTGACTACATTGAATTGATCGACTGGACTGGTAGAATCATCAGAGACGACAAACGCGGCGCCATTGACGCAACTACTCCACCCATTCTGCAAAGGCTCGACATTTCAACAGATCACTGGCTTGAACTCTCCACCAGATTCGAATCTCGCTTCAAGGGAATTGCCGGTAGCGCAGAATCCATCAAAGAGCTTTGTAGTCACTTTGGACTAACCAGACAAATAAACCGAAGTAACAGCAAGTTGCTCTACGGTTAGTAGCAAACCAAATTCACGTCAACTTCACTTTCCCCACTCGGGAAAGCTCTACCCTGCCCGTCTCACAGATATCTGCACTTTTCCCGCATACTTATCGTTCAAATCATCGGCAATCAAGCCGGGATATCACATAAACGTTCCACACCAAAGTAATTATTCGGTCATTCAGCTTTTTAGTAGTTTTCATTGCCCTTGTTACAGTGCCTGTCTTAATAAATTACTTTTTACAATGCCTGTCTCGACAACTTCTCGCCTTCGCACAACCATTGGTTAAGATCGCCACTTCGGGCAATCTATCCTATTCGTTATCCATTTTCCCAAGCACTTATATATTCTTTATATCTTTTTAGTAGTTCCTTGAATTTGTAGATTTCTATTTCACTAGCACTACCAGCTTCACGTGATAGCACCTTACAATGCCGATAAGTCAAACTAGGATCTTGCAGGTATCTTTTATTGAACTCTTCATATCCGAATACCACAGATTGAAGTTCGAGCAATGCATCTAAATCGAGAGAAGAAATATTCTCCGGCATAGGAAACCCTTCAGGAATATCGGCTTGAGAAATTTTCTTCTTTAGCAGTTCTTTGTAGCTTTGATTATGCTGCTTAAACTCAACTAATAACTCCTCGGGATATCTTGATTTATTAGAAGATACTATTGAGCGTAATATTTCTGAGCATGGAGGTCCAAGTGCCGCCTGTATGTTTTTATCATTTCTCTCGGAATCATATGTGGCCGTTTTCACACCTAACAAATCGGAAGGCAAATGAAAAACACCGTCACTGTTTCTTGGCTGAACTATGAATACATTATCAGAACCTTTTCTACCTAAGAAAAGTCCGAGTTCAAATACAACATTATCTCTAGCTACATCATATTTTTCTCCACGCAGAATTAAGATATCATCCGGAGAAAAAACAAAAACGGCATAATCATATTCTTTAAGAGCATCAAATAACGATGACATCGAAGATTTTGACAAATTGAATACCCCCTGATCCCAAACAGTTGGCTCACAATTGAATTGCAACGCTATTTGTACAGCACGGGCTATCTCTAAGCCTTCCACCGAGGACGCAATGAAAACGGAGGGTTTATTCATAATGTTTCAGTTCCTAAATATAAAGCATGACGGGTGAGTAGCCCCGAGGAATTTCACCCCGAGGAGCTCGCAGAACCGTACGTGACAGTCTCCCGCCATACGGCTCCCATCATTCAGCCGGAAAAAGTACAGCAAGTTACCAGTGCGGGAATAGGTCAGGATGATGTTTCGCCACCTTCCCGAGCCACGCGCTCGTACGCTTAGTATACTGTGCCTTTTTCTTATATTTCCATTTAACCCACTTCACTAGGGCCAGGTTAATCTTGTTGAGAACTCTAAACAGAGATGACCGCTGATAACCACCATAGTCGTCAATCAAGCCTTGGATGATCGGACTAACCAATCGAGCAATTTCAAACAAGTTCATATAGGTTCGCATGTGCAACCTCCAACGTCGAACCGTTTGTCGGATCCGCTTTGCATTTGACGGACTGATCGCGGGTGTGAAATTCGTAAACAGCATACCGTAACGGTTACTCACCAGACGTGGCCCAAAACAGTAACCAAGAAAGTCAAATTTCTTAAAAACTTTCGAGAATTTCTGCCTCCTGACGTTGCAACATACAATTTGAGTTGTCTCCGGATGTTGCCTTTTTACAATGCCCATCTCGAAATATTTATCTTGAGAAATTCTGAACTCGGTACGCTAGCCAACAAAAAGAACGCGACTCTCATTGTGTTAGCGCACTACAACAAGGACAGTAGAAAAATAAAAGGAAAACGCAGAATTCGTGGCGGCAGATCTCTGATTAGAACCGTTTTATACATGGCAATGCTATCCGCTATACAGCACAACTCGGTGATGAAAGTGTTCTACTCAAAACTAGTCACACAAGGCAAACACAAGAAGGTTGCCATCACCGCTCGTATAGCAAAAATAATCTCCATCCACAATCCCATGATAGGAGATAACTCATATTGGAAATTCGCCAAATTAATTCTCCCTCAGCCTTGAATTTTAACCACAGTCGCTTGCCAAATTAATCATGGTCAAGCATTGGCGGTTTTGAGCCAGACGGCAACTCCTCAGCTCTTGACTGGGTGCTCCAAATAATTTCCTTAATCTCTGCCATCATTTCTACAAATGGTTTGGCCTCTTTCCCAAATTTTCCTAAAGCTATTCCAGAATCAATAAATAGCCCCCAATAGTGATCAAAATCCGATTGTTTTTTGTGTAACTCCGCTTGTAATTTTTCTAGCCTTAACATCAATCGCCTTTTATGTTCAAGGGCAAACTCATTTGATTCAGAAAGATATACTCTTAGTCTGTTTAGCAGATCTTGAATCCTTGTAAGATCCCCCTCTGTAAACTCATATACCGGAACTTTGTTCAAATTATTTGAAAACCCTTTCCGTAGATTGTGTAGTTTTCTCTCGTGCTCATCGGCGATGACATAAGGCCTAATTTTTCCAGAAATGGTTTGAACAAATCCAAGAAACTGTTTGTCAAACTCAGTCTGACTTGTTGGAGGTAGCGTTGGCATTTCATACTCAAGCTGATTGTCTGAAATATAGACATCCATAAGTGCGAACGCCTCCAGGCAATACTGATGGTTTATTGGATTTCCTCCTTTAGCGAGAAAATATTGACAAATATTGTAGTGACCAATCTTGGGATCTACCGGAAGTGTGTTCAGGAAATCCTGATCATATAAACTCATGGAAACTCCTATTCGAATTTATCTATAAAGCGTTTAAACGAGGTGCGCAGCATGGCGATTAAACGCCGGTTGGACTGAGTCGCCCATCCCTTAGCACCTATCAATTAATAATTAACTTTTTGAAGATGACCGGAGCGAGAGCTGTGATCTGTCTCCTGGGAATACCCCTTCTTTTGTTTTCTCGCTCGATAGCACTTTCTTACTAGATTATTCAACTATTGCGCAACAGATCATAATGCAATTTAGTCATTTTTACCTGTTTCAGCAATAAGTCAGCGCGGCACACCAGCTAGAATACCTGACAACCATGTCAATTACACTCTGGGAGAGTTTCTTATTCTCCTTTCTTTAAGGCATTGTCGGTGGAGACCCTTGGGGCGAATTATTCGGATAACGAGCTCGCCACTCTGACAGCGGTTACATCGTATAGCTGTTTTTCATCATCCGGAAGCACGGTCGTGCTCTCTTTCGCAACTACTATATAGTTGCCAACAACTCGCTTCCCTCACGTATCAAATAACCAGAGACTAGCAATATCAACTCGCTTCAGCGTTGCGAGAGACACCGCCAAGTTAAATCAACTCATCTCACCAATATAAATGATTCACTCTACCCTCATGTGTTCCGTGGCCAATGTATCACCAATATCCCAGAGATTTCTTAGATTAGACAAATCTTGCAGACTATCTCGCTCCTCCAGACTTAACGGACGTCTGCTCTCATAGCCTTCCACCATTGATAATCTTTGCGTTTCTGGAAGCCCGTAACAGATTGCAAGATCATAGGCACGCCAGCCATAGGCACAGTGATCAAAGTCGAAGATAGTTGGCTCCTGTCCTCGAAAATGAATATTGCCCAAATGCATATCCGCGTGAATGACCCCAAACTTATCACCATCTGTTCCGATGCTTTTAACGCGATCAACATACCTCTCCAGTGGCTGCAGCTTCTCCATTACGTACCGTCCGCGCTCCAAAAGACCATTTGGAATTTGGCTATTCTCTCCTTGAGATACTAATCGTACTGGCTCATCTACAAGGTATTTCAAATCCAGCTTATAGCGATTGAATTGTGAAACAAAAGTATTTGAAGCCAGATGCAAATTCGCTAACGCAACGCCCATATGGTAACTCTGCTCCGTCGTTACAGATTCACGACCAAGAGAAAACCCGTCAGCGTAGTGAAACAAAGCAAAAGCGCTTTCGCCGCGTTTGGTTTTTTCAATACCAAGCAACTCGCCAGACGAAGTTGATATTGCGGTTGCTACCGGTACATCATGTGCATTTAAATGTTTAACCAGATCCAGCTCAAACCTGTAAGCATCGTTGCTGTCTATATAATACTTGCCCTCCAAATACACACGAAAGATGTATTTATTGGTCTTAGTTTCTACGACATAGGTATCATTAAATCCACGCCTTAAAAACATGCAGTATTCAATATCACAAAGTGTATAGTGATTATTAATAATGACAAGTGCATCATCGGATGTTAGCGGTGTGTTCATTTCTTAGTGGAGCACCTGTTTTTCTTCGCTATTCTGCATAAAACGAAGCACATACTCATTGTATGTAGTAACCAATTGCGCCTGAGTGTGCGAACATACTCAAAACTGGACACGGCTATAGAGTGGCCAGACCCAAACGGGAAGGCAAACACTTGGGCGCTCTGCTTACATAAGAATTCGCCTTTGCTTTAACGACAAACTCATGTAGTGCTTCCACTGAAAATGCTTGCATGTGTTCTCCATTTTTGACAATCAGAACAATGAAATTCAATTTCGCAAGATAACAAACAATGAGGGAATTTGGCCAACAGTCTTCTTTAGCGGCTTGATGATGTGTTTCAAACAAACCCCACCTGAATATTCTGGGGCAAGTTGATCACCGATTCTGATTCAAGGTGATCACGCATT
>CAYMVV010000193.1:0-7545 GCA_964393885.1 uncultured Granulosicoccaceae bacterium
ACATGAATATATTAGGTATAAATGCGTATCATGGTGATGCTTCCGCATCGTTACTTATTGAGGATCAATTAGTTTCAGCGGTAGAGGAGTAAAGATTCAACCGTATAAAGCATTGGGCTGGCTTTCCTGCTCAGTTTGTTCAATATTGTCTGGATAGTGCCGGGGTTGCTATTGAAGATATCGATCATATCGCTATTTCGTTCAATTCTCGGTAAAATTTCATTAGGAGGTTGTCTTTTATATTGTCCTATTAGTGAAGATGTATTCGTAGTGCACTGTTCCTAGAGGTTACTACCTGGAAGAATACTTGTCGAACTTATTGAAAACGATTGAGTAGTTGGTGGAGTGGATGAGGCTTCTACCGAAAAACCTATTAGCTTAGTTAGGGTTCAATTCTGTCGATGATTGGTTAACTCGTAGTGGTTATGGGGATTTATTCAATTTCCCTTGGCTTTATTAGTGAGCAATACTATTTACTTGGTGACAAATTTTGGATCGGACTGTTTGTAATGCTCTTGTATCTGATCGTTACTTGAAAAATAGTTAGGTTATTTTGCAAGAAGTATATTATTACGTTTGTGACATTTGATGTGAATATGATGTGGTATTTTTAGGGTGAGGGAATTTTTTGGTACAGCGTTTTCTTTTTCTTAACTTCAATCGAATTATTAATCGATCGTACTAAGTCACTGCTGTCTCGCTAGCTCAGAGAAGAATTTTGCCTGACCCCGTAGATGTTACAATGTAATTGCTTAATATAACTTTGTAACGAAGAAGAATAAGATCATGGCGTTTTGTAATACGATCCTCGGTCAAGTACGCAAGATTGTGCCGAGATATGAATTCAAAAGGCTGGCAAATCAGCGAGATAAAATCATTTTGCAGAACAAGCAAGAATGCAGTATTAACGCAAATATGGAACGCAATGTGTGCTTATTTATTGATTGCTCTGTTAATGTTTCAATAAAAAATAGGCATATCGATATAAAAGAAATCTTCGCTTGTTGTAAATGAATTTGTTTGAAAAATGGGATTTGCTTGAGTTGCTGCAACAACGACAATGCGACAGGCAGCGAGCCGACAAGAATTAATATACTATCTTTTAAAAGTTAACGAGACAGTAGTGATACAATGCATACTGATAGATAGTAAGATTCTCCTCTCGTAGTGGAAACTGGAAACTGGAAACTGGAAACTGGAAGCTGGTGGGTATGAGGAGCGAAGATTATGGTGAGGCAGCTAAACGTGGTGTGGTTGTTTTGGCAGTTATGCGAATTGGTACGCGTTTACTAGCAGTAGTACAAGTAATACTTTTCTCAGTAACTCTAGGAGTGGAAAATACTGGTCTTGTTGGGGTTGCGTTAACCACACTGGTCACTATTGAAGTTCTAAGCCAGCTAGGAGTGACGAAAGCACTGATACAAAGACAGGGAGACAATAAACACTATTTCCCTACTGCCTTTATTGCGCAAGCTGTTCGTGGTGTGGTCATTGCCATGATAATTTATTTTTCTGCGCCGATTATTGTGCTTTGGTTTAATGCGCCTGAGGCTGAGCCTTTGCTTCGTTGGTTTGCAGTTATTCCATTATGTCGTGGAATAGTAAATATTGCCGTAATAGAATTTGAAAGAAAGCTCGAGTTTCGTAAAGTTGTAATATTAGATGTCGGGTCTCCGATAGTTGATTTTGTTATTACGATTGTTTGTTTGCTGATCAAGCCTGACCTCTATTCTTTGGTTTGGGGGAAGATTGCGGGTTCAATTTGGGCTGTTGTAATATCCTATTTAGTTGATACGTGCAAATGGCGAATTGGTTGGAGTTGGTCTCGTTTTTTGGAATTACACAGATTTGGGCGATGGATATTTTTGAACGGTGTTATTGGGCTTGTCCTGACTAGAGGTTCTGATTTTGCGGTTGGGCGCTGGCTAACAATTTCCGATTTAGGGGTATTAACGCTTAGTTCAATGATTGCGATCATGCCGATGATGGAGCTTAATAGTGTAATTAATCGCGTTGCACTTCCGGCTTACTCACGGATACAAAAAGATCTGTCTAGACTGCGTAATGTGTTTCTTCGTACTTTTATGGCGGTATCAACAATTGTAGTAGCTTTAATGTTGATCATCATTCTATCGATAAAAGATTTAGTTCAGCTGTTTTTTGATGCCAGTTGGCAACAGATGGAAATGATTGTGCCGTTCCTGGCTATATGGGGTGCTTGTAGAGCGTTGGGAGCAGCAACATCCAGTGTTTTTATGGCAGTAGGTAAGCCTGGTTATTCAAGTCTTTATCATCTAGTTATGTTGCTAATGATGGTAGTATTTATATATCCAGCAATCAAGCTTGCGGGTTTGATTGGAGTTAGTATAATGTTGGCAACCGTTGGTCTAATTGTGCAAACAATGAGATATCGTTTGATAGCCAAAATACTAAATTGCTCTGCGTACCATATATACATGCGAGCTCTTGTGCCATTCTTTATCGCAGGAGTATGTTGGTCTATAGTGATGGTTCTTCGAGGATCAGTTCAAAGAGATTTGCCGCCACAGTTGACTATTATGTCGACACCCACGATAGGGTTAATATTGTATTTAATCGGATTATTGATTTGGCAGAGAGTGTCTGGGATTCCTGTGTTTTTGAACTTAATTTCTTTAATGCCGACGAGTTTAAAGCGCCCAGGTAGTTAGACAGAATGGATATGAGGGCTTTGATGTGATTCGTCAACATTTAAAGCGCACTGCTAAATATGTGCTTCGCGCTTTTATGAATATTGCTGTACGTTGGCCGTATGTTTCAAATATATATTATTGTTTAGATCGTAGCTTTGAGCGTGAGCACTGTAGTGTTCTGGCGGGGCGGCTTACATACTACAACGGGATAAAAGAGAATTCAGTAGACAGTCACATTCATAGATTGCGCCGTAACATACATCGAATTGAAAAAGGTTTAATAGCTTGCCCAAGGCGTTCAATTTTCGCTGTTGAATATATCGAAGAAACTGTATGTTCCTTTATAACGGTTAATGATAATGTGGTGGCGAGAGTCGGAAATCATCGACTTTCTAGTCAGTGGTCGCACGACGTGTTATTTAGGTATTTCAATGTTGTATTAGCTGGTAAAAATGGAAGTATAGACAAGGCTCGATATGAGTTTTATGAACATTGTAAAAAGTATAATGTATCGGATAAAGGTCGCGTCCCGGATTTGCGGGGTTCTGCGGTTCCTCCAATTTCTGTTGAGCAACTAGAAGAGCTGGCGATTCGTAGACAAAGTGTCAGATGGTATTTGGAGAGGCCTGTAGCAAGATCGACGATAGATAAAGCTATTGAGATCGCCGCTTTATCACCTAGCGCGTGCAATCGGCAGCCTTTTGAATTTCGTATTTTTGATAATCAGGATGTGGTTTCAAGATTAGCGAGTATCCCAATGGGAACGAGTGGTTTCAATCATCAGTTTCCAGTTTTTGTTTTGATTGTTGGGAATCTTAGTGCTTATCCGTTTGAGCGTGATCGACATATTATTTATATTGATGGTTCACTAGCATCAATGACATTTCAACTTGCACTTGAAGCTCAGGGGGTCGGTAGTTGCTCTATTAATTGGCCTGATATATCGACACGCGAAAGGGAGATGGCTGAGGAAGTTGGCCTTAATTCAGATCAAAGAATTATAATGTGTTTATCGTTGGGGTACCCAGATCCAGATGGTTTAATTCCATATTCACAGAAGAAAACACTGGATGAGATAAGGAGTTTTAACTAAACATGTTGTTTGAGATATATGGCGCGGGTTTTGGGAATAAGGGTGCGCAGTTAATGCTATACACTACAGTGGAACGTTTGCGTTTGTATGATTCAAGTATAGAATTTGCTATCGTCCCAAAGCCTGGGGAGAAGTACCAAGATTATGCTGATCTTAAGCTAGCGACATTGTTCCCCAATATTATGCTTTATCCTGATTGGACTCATCGATATTTATACCGTTCTTCGCTATTGAGACATGTAGTGATGTGGCCGCTATCAATATTGTTGCCAAATAAGGCCGCACAAACTTTGGGTTTGGTTAAGCGGGAGCATTGCGACGGGCTGATAGATATATCTGGTTATGCATATGGAGATGGGTTTCCGACTGCAAGAACAAAACAGATGTTGTCAATCATTCGTGGGTATCGCAGACGTAAAAAGCCCGTAATAGTTTTGCCACAAATGTTTGGTCCTTTTAATAATTCGAATACAGCATCTGCATTTGTTGAATGTATGAAATTGGTAGATCAAGTGTATGCAAGAGATCAAATTTCATTTGAATGTGCACAAAATCTACTTGGACATGATGTTAACTTGGAATTGGCCCCGGATATTACCATTTTCAGTGCTAACGGTCCTGTTTTAGGTGTAGAAGGTAGTAAAAGATATGGATGTATTGTGCCCAATGAGCGTATGCTTGACCAAGGTAAGGCGGAATGGAAGGGGAACTACATCGCTAAGTTGAAAGCTGTGGCTGAGACGTTTCGCGCACGACAGTTAAAAACTGTTTTTGTCGTTCATTCTACAGATCCAGGTGATGCAAAAGTTGTCAATTCCCTAATTGAACAGCTTAAGATAGATCTAGGTACTGAATGGGTAGATGTTTTTGTACATGAAAATTCGAAACATATAAAAAGTTACATTGCAAATTCTGAGGTTCTCGTAGGCTCACGCTTTCATAGTATTGTATCTGCTTTATCTTCCGGAGTGCCCTCCGTTGTACTTGGATGGGCGCATAAGTATGATTCAATTGCTTTAGATTTTAATATACCTGAGTTGATACATAAAGGTTCTGAGTCCATAGATCAGCTTATTGGTGTTGTGGATGCTGTTTGTGATCCAGTGACTAATCAGATCTATAGAGAGAAAATATTAAGTTCAAAATCTCGGATGGAGGATATCAATGAATGTATGTGGTCCAAAGTCATTAATTGCCTCCTTAAAAATCGGTGAAATTAGAAGTGCGCGTTAGCGGATCAGTATTCCACTTGCCTTTAGTCAACGTATAGATGAGTTGATGTTATCGTTGCGATATGGAAGATAGCAAACGTTGCGGACACTCGTGCAGTATTGTAATTATGATCTGGTGCTGTCTGACAAAGTATCGATATGATGTGTTGGAAAGGGATAGATGTAGGTCTGAGATCTAGAGAAACGCGGCGAGAGATATCTATAAGATCTACCATCTACCCCGGTAGAGTGAATTGAGTGTAAGTGCATATGTTAATGGTGAACCCGTTAAATTTGACTGTTTCAAAGCAGAGCAGATCAAAAAATGTTTACGCAAGTTGAGTATATTTCCGTAGCTATGAAAACGCTTGCGATGACGATTGTCGTCTCATTTAAACAGCGGGAGTTCTAATTGTTCGTTGTTATTAAATGTTGGTTATTAAATGTTGGTTATTAAGTCGGTTTATTTGGATTAGAGATCTATGAGAAAACTATTGTTGGTGTCTTCTACGTTCTATCCTGATACCGCTGTGGCATCTGTACGCGCTACGCAATGGGCAAAATATCTGCCAGAATATGGTTGGAAACCACTGATAGTGTGCAGGAATTATGGTACGTCTGCTAGTGCTGAGGTATTAGCCGAGGAACTGAATGATCATGTGAAAGTCACATATTTAAACCAACAATTATATGATTCTGATTCGCTTGTTACATCTGACAAAGTCGCTAGAAAAGTCAGTAAAGAACTATTTTCGTGGTTGTTATCTACTATTTCAGTTCCGGATGTTAGTGTTTGGAAATGGCGTAGTTTCCGTAAAGCAATTCATGGCATTGTGGAGGCGGAGCGACCAGATGCAATACTTACAACTAGCCCGCCTCATTCAATACACTTGATTGGGCTAAGTGTAAAAAAAAATTCAATATTCCGTGGATTGCTGATTTTCGGGATCCGTATTTGCAAGATTGGCGGTATAGGCCTTCTGGTTTGAGTCGGATAATGACACCTGCTTTCTATCATTTCGAAGAAAGATTGTTGAATGAATCAACCGCTTGTACTTTGGCAATAAAAGCTCATTATCAGTGGTTAGGTGGTCGTTTTCCTGAAATTAAGAATAAGTTACATTGGCATCCTAATGGATACGTTCCAGAGATGCTTGAAGACAGGTTGCGCGCCAAAAGACACCATCTCAAAATGGTTACTGTTGGTGTTATATCTGATGAGGGTGTTTACTTCGTTCGGGATCTGTTGAAGACCCTGAAAGACTCAAATATCGCTATTCGATTTTCTCATTATGGTAAACCTCCAAATGTGCAGATTGAAAACGAGTATAGCTCCGTACTTAAAATTTGCGGTACAGTGAGCCATCGTGAAGCGGTTTCGCGAGTTTCAAATGCGGACTTTCTACTTGTTTGTAGTTCTACCGCCCGGGCGGCAACTATGCTGTTGAGTTCTAAGCTATTTGAGTATTTGGCGACAGGTGTTCCTATCATTGTTGTACGTCCGACCGTACCGGATGAAGAATTTCTTAGCTCTTTACCGTGGGTCTTAACTATGGATTGTCCTGATGTTAAACGTGCTGCTGAATTCATTCGGCGCTGTATTGAAGAAAATATTCATGCAGATACTCAATGGCTATGTAGTTACAGAGCGCAATATAACAGGAGAACTCAAACACAAAAACTTGCTAAGTTACTTAATGAGATATCGTGAAGGAATTGTCCACGGTAACAAAGATTAAATTTTGTCTGCCATTGTCTGTAGCAAATCTATCCCGGGTGTGAAAAATAAATTAGAGTATTAGTGTAGTAACATTGGCGTCAGCGATAGCGATAGCAGCGACGAAGCGGCGTCTGGCGACAGGGGATTTGATCAGGAAGTACACGCGGGTGGAGAAACTACTCTCATAGAAAAATAGTGGCTGCCAGTGTATTGCATTGGTACGTATTATGTCGCATTAGAAAAATCAAATTGCTGCTAATAAGAAGCTGGCCATGGTATTACAATGCCACAACTGGTTTGACTCCTAATTGTTTCAGATAACTACCGCTGCTCTTTGAAGAATCAGATTCTGGAGTTGGGATTAAGCCGGGTGCAAATCCAGGGAGCTCTTTACGGGATAGATCGAGACAAAGCAATGGCCTAAGCGGCAGTTTTCGTACTTCAAAGTAGAAGTGAAAACTTCGCTCTAACTGTGGCGGAGAGTTTGGTGAGGTCCCCAATAGGAGCGGGGCTGATACTCGCCCCTGCAGTACCATTGTCGTTTGTATGGTGGCAAGGACAAAAACCCCGGGTCGAAATTCTACAATGATATTTTGTCAGAATTTAACGCATTCGAGTTGCTCTTTAACTCTCTACCCTGCACCAGATCACTGCTTGTTAGTTCAACGGCTTCTTGTGCTGGTTATAGCGCTATTTAGGTCGAGAAGAATTGTGAAGGCCTAAAGAGTTACTGGATGCCACTGTGATATCTTTTTTGAGCTACGAATTGGCTGGTATGGATAATAGAAACTCATAAATATAGAGTGTATGACATGAATATATTAGGTATAAATGCGTATCATGGTGATG
>CAYMVV010000194.1:0-7426 GCA_964393885.1 uncultured Granulosicoccaceae bacterium
ATCACAGCTGCCGGTCAGGGCATTGGCCGCGCCACAGCAATAGCCTATGCACGTGAAGGCGCACGTGTAATCGCCACAGACATCAACGAAGAAACGCTCGCCACGCTGGCGGACACCGATGGAATCGAAGTGCATCGCCTCGATGTGCTGGACAAAGCAGCAGTTTCCGGTTTTGTACAAAGCATGGAATCTGTCGATGTTCTGCTCAACTGCGCAGGCTTTGTCGCCAATGGCTCGATTCTCGACGGCAGCGAAGACGACTGGACGTTCAGCTTCAATCTGAACGTTCATGCCATGTATCACATGATTAGAACATTCTTGCCCGGTATGCTGGAACGAGGCGAGGGATCAATTATTAATATCGCGTCCGTCGCGTCGTCTATCACCGGAGTGCCCAATCGCTGTGCCTACAGCACGTCAAAAGCCGCCGTTATAGGGCTGACTAAATCGGTAGCAGCCGACTACGTTACACAGGGTGTGCGTTGTAACGCTATCTGTCCGGGCACCGTCGATAGCCCCAGTCTGCATGAACGCCTGCGTGCGATGGGCGACTATGAAACGGCGCTTAAATCATTCGAGGCGCGCCAACCTATGGGCCGCATTGGCAAAGCCGAGGAAATCGCCGCAATGGCTGTATATCTCGCAGGTGACGAAAGCAGATTTACGACAGGTCAAGCCTTCGCAGTTGATGGCGGCTGGACTATATAAGCAGTCGCTTAGCTTATACAAGGTAATCATAACGAACAGTCAATTGGTCTTGGTTCAATCTGTTAGCTGTTCTTAGCCTTGATTATTCATGAGATGGTATTCATGAAATGGCGAGCCTGGGGATTTATTTTCACAGTGCATTTTCTTCTGACGTCGAATTGACACGCTGCTAAATTTACTGTTGGTCCCGCAGGCGTGTTTCGCACTGTATAGGTAGACTTTCGTTCTCTTCTGTTGGTCGCCTCATGAATACTGCAGTCTGCATTGTAGTGGCAGAGTTGTAGTGGCAGAGTTGTAGTGGCAGAGTTGTAGTGGCAGCGTAAGTCGTGTTTGCATACTGCCCGGCATAGCGATACTACTGTATTTAATCACATGTAGTCTTCATAAGTACTCGCAAGCAGTAGCTGATCCATGGTTTGACTTCAACAGGGCTGTCAGCAATCCGAACGTAGATTTAATTTTCCAACACGACAGAATTGCGTGTAAACAGGCCCAAACCATTGGTAAACCCTTGATGTACTTATCGTGTTGCGTCATACATAAATCTATTCAACAACTGTTGTCGCAAAATTGTTAAACTTTGCGCCGAACGATACCCCTCCGCATCAGTCACAATTTCTGTACACAGGCATTCTGCCTGAGATTAGTGTGCAGCCAGTCGATTCAACATGGAACCTTACGAAGGGTTCTTTTTCCACAACTCAAAAGAGTACATGTAATGTTTAAAGTGAAATACTCACCGTCTTCCAGGCTATTGACTGGCATGGCCGCCATGCTCATTGTTGCCGGTTGCTCCTCGAGCGACGACGATGATGACAACCCGATAACCGACAATACCCCCGATCCCATAGAAGATACCACTGACGGTACCGCGGGCGATGTCGCTGGTGGTGTGTTTGTCATGAGCAATATCCTCGACGCCAACACCATCGTTGCGTATCAAAGAGCCGACGACGGTACGCTTACTCTTGCTGGTGAATTCCCCACTGGCGGACAAGGCGGCGACTTCGATGGCGGTGAAGGTCTCGATCCGCTTATTTCAGCCTACGCACTGATCAACACTCCTGATAACGAATATCTGATGGCCGTCAACGCGGGCAGTAACAACATCAGTGTGTTGCAAATCAACGACGACATGACGCTTGCGGTAGTCGATACCGAATCCACCAATGGCACGGGTCCAAACAGCATCGCCTACCAAAACGGCATCGTCTATGTCAGCAATATCGACGCTGACGGCGCTTTTAACGGCGAGCCTGATCAGGAAGGTTCGATCACTGGCTACACATTCGACGCCGGTGACCTGACCCCGATCGCCGACTCTACGCGCAATCTACCTAACCGCCCGTCCGCTATTCGCTTCTCCCCCGACGGTGAGTACATCATAACCGCAAGCATCAACGCGGGCTCCAGCACACTGGCAAGTGGCAATAACGATGAGCTCATCGTGTTTGGACTCAGCGACGACGGCGTACCCTCCGATGCACCGGTCAGCGGCGCCACATCCACTGAAGTCAACAATCCTGAAGGCCGCAATCTGCCATCCGCCATTGGCTTTGAAGTAGTGGAGCGTTCCAACGGCACCTTCGTTATCGTGACCGAAGCACGTGAATTCCAGTCTGCCGGTCAGCCACCAGCATTCCCCAACCTGCAAACCGGTTCGGTATCCACCTTTCAACTAGGCGAAAACGGGCAGTTATCCGCTGCTCAACTCGACCTGCTGGCTGGCCAGACACCAACAGACGGCCAGCGCACAGCATGCTGGATTGTGTTTTCCCCTGACGGTGAATTTTTCTGGGTATCAAACGCACTGGACTCCAGCATCTCCTCGTATCGCTTTACCGACGACAGCGGCAACATCGAGCTTCTGGAAGTGCTCGCAGCCACTGGTAATCAGCCGACCAGCCCCGACCCGGCCACTGCGTTTGCCACCACTGATGGTTTCATCGATCTGGATATTACCGATGACGGTCAGTACCTGTATCAGCTGTATGGATTGTCAGGCGTGGTTGGTGTCTATGCAGTCGACGAAGGCAACCTGACACTGGTTGAAACCGTCGCAGGAGATCTGCCGGAAGTGGACACACAAGGCATCGTATCCTTCTAGTCGCAACACAGAGCTAGTTGCAACACAAACTTGTCGCAACACAAAGTCTGGCAACTCATCCGGAGTTGCCAGTTTCCCGATTCCCTCACAAGATCTGGCAGAGAAATCATGTCCCGCTACCATTCCAAATTATCACTTTTCAAAATATCCGCGTTGTCTCTCGCACTCTCACTGTCTCTGGCAGCCTGCTCAAGCAGTGACGATGATGACGACGCCCCGATCGACACTACAGATAGCAGTAACGATAACGGCAGCGGCGACACCGATAACGGCGGTGGCGACACTGATAATGGCGACCCTGACAATGGCAATGGCGACACCGATGCCGACGGTAACGGCACACCAACTGCTGCCGCTGCCGGTGCAATCTACGCGCTGACCAATGGCCACAACCTCGCTACACAAATCAGTGCCGCAGCAGATGCACCATCCGAACCACTGGTAAACGAAGTCGTGGCCTATGCACGATCTGCCGATGGCGTGTTGACTCAGATAGGTGTATACGACACTGGCGGCATAGGCGAGAACATCAGAAACAGCGGCGCAAATCCACTGGCGTCGCAGGACCCGTTAATCGTATCGAAGGATAATCGTTTTGTTTTTGCAGTGAACCCCGGTAGTGAATCGATCAGCTCTTTTGTGATCAACGACGACTTCAGCCTGACCCCGGCATCTCTCGATGTCAGCACCATTGGAAACTCCAACGCACAGAACCCGGTATCCCTTACGGTTTTCGACAATACACTCTACGTTGTCAATACCGGTGCGTTCTTCGATGACGACGGCAATCCCGCCGCCATTCTGCCGGATGACAGAACCCGCACAGCTGCCAGCATTATTGGTTTCACTATCAACGATGACGGTACACTGAACGAGCTGGCAAACTCCGAATTACCTGGCATTGGTGCCAATGCCGGCTCAATAGAATTTTCATCCAATGGAGAATTCCTGTACGTCACTGAACGACGAACCAACGATATCGTCACCATCGAGATGGACGACAATCAACTGCCGATTGGCGTTCAATCGAGAATAACATCGCAAACCGACCAGCCCTTCGGAACCGATCTGTACCCAACGGACAATGGCGACATTCTGCTGGTGTCTGAAGGCAACAACGGCGCCCCCGGGCTCAGCGCACTGTCGACCTACCTGATCGAAGACAACGGAGATCTCACCGGCATTTCACTCAGCTCCGGTGTCGAAGGTGATCCGCTCACTACTGGTTTCACCTTCGGCTGCTGGGTTGAATTTGTAGAGACACCCAACGGCGACTTCGCCTATGTCAGCAACACCCCCGACGGTGTGATTACCAGCTTTGCTGTGGGCGATCAGGGTGGCCTGACCCGCCTTGAGTCTCAGGCAGGTTTTGCAGGTATCGATGGCGATGACACCCAGAACGGTGGCGGTGTACTCGACGCCGAGATCACGTTCCCGTATCTCTACCAGGTAGTCAACAACGACAGTCGTATCGCCCAGTTTATGATCAACGACGATGGCTCACTCACGCGCCAGGCCGACGTTGAAATTGTCGATACGGAACTACTGCGCGCCAGAATGTTTGCCGGCATCGCCGGTTTCTAGACCACAGTACAAAGTTCTATAGCGTCACCACAAGGCAGGTATCCTTACCTGCCTTTTTTATTCATGACGTTTACCGGCGTATAGTTCACACCGGGTGGATCCTTCTTTATACATTGCATGATCGTGTATTCCGGGCTTGTGCAGGGCGTCTATCTATTAACCGGCTTCCAGCTTAACGACCAGTAGCATCTTCGTTGGTACTGCAGCTCGCACACACGGTAAGTAAATTATTTTCAACGCGGCTTTACATCAACAAACGTTTCATTATAACAAGCCCCCTCCTCTATATCGGTTCTGAGCCTCGCGTCAATCAATGAATTGACGGTAAGCCCGGTACTACTGGTCTTAAGCCAAGTGCCCTTGGCGCTATACAGCACGCCACGTCTTACTGCATCGGTAAGCTGCAATGTCAGACTAACCGAGCCCAGTGCATTGCTGAGCAACACGGTCTGCCCGTCCTGTAAGTGGCGATCTTTCGCATCCTGCGGGTTCATCTCCACAATCTCTTCTTTGCTGGAATCAGCGCAACCGCCAAATGTTGCATTGGTACGTTTATCAGATGAGGGTGTGATTAATGTAAAAGGCAATTCACGCGCTACCGGTTCGTACCTCGGTACACCGTAGCCAAAGCGTATCTGAAGATCATCACTGTACAGTTCGATTTTACCGGATGCGGTGGCAGGCATTACTGTGTCGCACAGTATCAAAGGCCGGCCATCTTCTGCGTTGAGCTCAATCGCTTTATCTAGTGGAATTTCACTGGGGCGTACGTCGTTTAATCGAGGGTCGCCAGCGTCGATCGCCTCATTGATCAGTTGCTCATCGCTTGCCGTAAACGCCGGACCGGTAAATCCAAAGCGTGCGGCCAGGCGGCGAAAGATTTCTGTGTTGGGCAGGCTTTGGCCAACACAGGGGATGACCGGCTCGGCACGCTGCAGGTAATTTTGCCCGTAGGAGCCATAGATATCGGCATACTCGAAATGACTGGCGGCAGGTAAAATAACATCTGCGTAGCGCATGCTATCGGTCATAACCACATCTGACCCAACGATAAACAGATCCTCGCGCGAAAGCGCACGAATCATTTGCTGTTGATCAGGATGAGTACAGACCGGGTTATGGTTATAGATCATGGTGGCTGTGATCGGTATTTTCATTTCGGTATTCAGCAATCGATCGCCGACATCCACAATGTTGATTGTGCGGGTAGCGTCAGGCGCTAAGTCCGGTCGCTGCAATCGATCGGTCGTTTTGGGCGTCACCAAACCTGCCTTTGCCACCACACCGGCACCCGCTCGACCATGATTACCGGTCAATGCCTGCAACGCCATGCCGGCGCGCAAACCCGAACCGCCGCTGTGGCCGCGTTCTATACCATTACCAAACGATGCCGCCATGGTGTGCGCCGCCATAATCATTTCAACCAATCGATTAAACTGATCTTTGCTCACACCACAGAGTTGTTCCACATCCGCCACACGGTATTGACGCGCCTGTTCCATGTAGGCATCGTAGCCTGTAATCCACTGTTCGATAAATTCAGTGTCAAGTGCGGCTCGCCGCTCAAGTTCGGCGGCAACCGCCATTGCCAGCACCACATCGGTACCCGGTGTGATAGCTAGAAACAAATCGCACTGCTCGGCAACTTTTATACGCCTGGGGTCAATCACAATCACCTGACCACCCGCTTTTCTAACCTGCTTTAGCATTGAAGCCAGGTGCAAATTGGACACGGTAACATTGTTGCCCCATACGATAACCAGATCCGCATGCACCACCTGCTCCGGTGGCATACCTGGCACTGCACCATATAGACTGGTGTAGGCTGATCCACGTACTGCCCCGCACAGCGGCCCGCGATTCAAACGAGTGGCGCCCAGCTGATGAAAGAAACGACGGTCCATAGAGCCACCCGCCAGTTCGCCATGCGGTCCGGCATAGTTGAAAGGCAAGACCGTTTGCGGCCCGTGTATTTCAATTGCCTTGCTAAAACCCTGGTACACCAGATCGATGGCAGTCGACCAGGAGATGGCTTCAAAACGGCCCTCACCGCGAGCGCCAAGCCGTCTTAACGGTGTCGTCAATCGTTGTTCACCATGCACAAACTCCGGATAGCTGCGCATCACCTTGCTGCATATAGCGCCATTGGTGTAGGGGTTTGCCTTTGATCCACGAACAGCAATAACTTTATCGTCGCGTACAACTGCGCTCAGGCTACAGCAATCGGGACAGTCCAGCGGACAGACACTGGGTCGCACGGTTTCGCAAGTTTGCATTACATCGTTATCCCTGTTCATGACATGTATAGATACGGACAATTCAACCCCGTTACTGCACGCATGAGCGCAAGTTACCAAGCGATTGTCTCTGCTGACCACTGGCATCGAAGTTATCAGCCTGCAGCCATTTCTCGAAAGCAGCTTTCAGGACTGGCCATTCGCTGTCGAGAATCGAAAACCAGGCGGTATCCCGGTTGCGGTCTTTATAGATGGTGGCCTGCCGAAATGTCCCCTCATACTGAAAGCCCAGTCTTTTTGCAGCACGCTTCGATGGCTCATTGAGCGCATCGCATTTCCATTCATATCGACGGTAGCCTAACTCCTCAAAAACCCGGTGCATCATCAGGTACATGGTTTCAGTTGCAACGGGTGTACGTTGCATCAATGGCGAATAATGGATGTGCCCCGTTTCGATCACCCCCACCGCTGGCTCGATCCGCAGGTAGCTGGCCAGACCCACCGGTTTTGAAGTCTGCAAATCAATGATCGTGTGAAACAGCGGATCATCTCCAAGGCAGTTTTGCTCCAGCCATTCGGCAAACTGCGCCTCACTTGAGAACGGACCATACGGCAGGTAAGTCCAGTTGGAATGATCCGTGGTGAACGCCTGAGACAGATCCTGTGCATGCGCGCTGACCTGAACAGACTCCAACCGGCAAAAACGCCCTTGCATAGGCTCGCGAGATGGCACCTGACAGGCGCGCCAATGTGGAAGCGCTTTGCCAATAGGCTGATTCAGTTCGTTTGT
>CAYMVV010000195.1:0-7139 GCA_964393885.1 uncultured Granulosicoccaceae bacterium
CCGTCGGTACAACACTGATTCGAATGGTCTGAAATTGCATCACGGTGATGCGCTATTAACGCTATCTGACACGATAAATGCCACGATACTATTTGTAGCTGCAGTGAATACTTCGCAAATAAAAAAGCACTGCACTGCAACACTACGTAAGGGAGATCATTTGTTGTGAAATACTACACCCGAAGATTTGTCAGACCTAACGATCTAAACATCAGCAACCGCTTGTTTGGCGGTCAGTTACTGAGTTGGATAGATGAAGAGGCGGCTATCTACGCATCATGCCAGATGAAGCATGACAAGGTTGTGACCAAATACATGTCCGAAATCGATTTCAAGATTTCCGCCCAGACCGGTGACATTCTGGAATTTGGTCTGGAGGTAGTAAGTGTGGGCAACACTTCTCTGACTACACGGTGCGAAGTAAGGCATAAAATATCCCGCAGGGTCGTAATCACGGTAGATCGAATTGTTTTTGTAGCGGTAGACGAAAAAGGCAAGCCGACACGACATAGCTACACTGATTTGGGAGGGGTCGAATCAGAAGGGGCCGAATCAGAAAGGGTCAAGCTCGTACCGAGTTAAGGACATGTTGTGGTGTCCATGCTGCCGTTTCTTGCTGTAAATCGACCATGGTGCGTCCGGGAAAAGCTTGTCCGCACTGTGGCGGTGGTGTACGGCTAATCGCGTGTATCAAAAATCCGTTGGCAGGTCAGGTATTACCTGCCGTGTGTCTGTAAGCAGCGACAGGCAATAAGCTAGTACCTGGCAAAAAGTAAGTCGAGTGCGGCGATTACTTTATCACTCTTAGCAGCAATGTTTGCTACTTTACTTCCGACACTGATTCGTGGAGCGGAGGCAATATCCAGTGGAAACAACCTTACAGTGGAACCTGCCACTACGAACTTTGCATTCAAGGTTTTATCTGGATTTTTCAGACTATCTGAATTCACCAAAGGAACATACACTGCACGCGTTGAATCTTCGAAAACATCAGATTGCACCTCGAGTAAAAGTGGAAACTGCTTTGCGCTTCTTCTGTTCGGGTTTTCGTAAACGTCGAATTGTGCCACCGAATTTGTACTCAGAAGGACCGATGCTCATCGGCGAAGGAAACTTGATCAAGAATTGCACATTGTTCCTTTATAGCCAGCCTTAGTCGCTTTTTTATCCGTTCGCGTTCATGATCACGCGATGCTAGGTCGTCGTTAACGAGTTTCAACACAGCCTCATGCACCAACTGCGACCGAGGTCGTCCTTGCAACGCAGCAAGCCTGTCCAGCTTTTCCAAATCTTCTGTTGCAATACGTAAGGTGAGCATTTTATTGGCAGTCATAGTAATACATACTCCATCGAACTGTATTACATTGTATTACACTATCGCCTGTGATTCAATGGCGATGCCACAACGGACACTGAGTGAGAATTAGCAATGCATCCCAGGCAAGATCAGGCCATCCGGATACTGGAGCATTTAGTCGGCTTTGAGAGCCTGCCAGGTATGCCAACTCAAGATATTGTCGACTACATAAAATCTTACCTGCAGCAACAGGGCGTCGAATGCACACTCAGCTTTGATGACACTGGCGAGCGTGCGAATGTCTTCGCCACTATCGGTCCACCGGTTGACGGTGGGGTGTTGCTTAATGGCCACACTGACGTCATTCCGGTAGAGGGTCAACAATGGTCGACCGATCCTTTTGTGCTGACCCGCAAAGATGACAAGCTCTACGGTCGTGGATCGGTAGACATGAAAGGTTTTCTTGCCTGCGTGCTTGCATCGGTTTCACAGTGGAAGAAAGCGAGTCTTAGGCGACCGATACATATTGCATTTACATTCGATGAAGAAATTGGTGGCTTTGGTATGCCGGCGTTGCTGCGCAGCATGACAGAAATGAAGGTCAAGCCAGCCGCTGTCATCGTTGGTGAACCGACAGAGGGAAAACTCATCACAGGCCATAAGGGTGGCTATGAGATGCGTACTGAAATTACCGGTCACGAAGTGCATTCAAGTGATCCTGCCATGGGTGTCAATGCAATCTCTGTTGCTATGCAGTTGATCAACAAAATAGAAGAGATTGGCAGACGCTTTGCCACTAACCCTTATAAAGACTCACCGTTCGCACCACCTTATGCCACCTTTAACATTGGCACGATTGAAGGCGGAATGGCCCGCAATGCAACCGCTGGAAGCTGTAACTTTAATTGGGAACTCAGACCAATGCCTGGTGAAGATGGCGCAAGCGTCATTGAAGAAATCACAGCCTATGCGCAACAGCAACTCCTGCCCGCTATGCGCCACATACATCCAGATACAGATATCAAGATCATTACCGAGGTGGCAGTGCCGGCACTGGATGATCGTAACGCCGATGAAGCATCTGCACTTATCAGCCAGCTCACTGGCATTAACAGTCGTGGGGTTGTGTCTTTTGGCAGCGATGCGGGCTACTTTAGCGATGCCGGGTATTCAACAGTGTTGTTCGGGCCGGGCAGTATTTCCCGCGCACATAAGGCGGATGAATATATCAAAGTATCAGAGATAGATGACGGACTGTACTTAATGGATAAGCTTACGGATAAGCTGAAAAATAGTTAAGCCGGTACATGCCAGCCCACCAGCCCGAGCTAGAAAACCGCAACCTCACGAGCAAACTGTGTTAAACAAACCGCATCATTTTCTCTCACATGAATGGTCTCACTGAGTTCCATACCCCAGCCGTCCATCCACATACCTAAAATAATATGTACCACTGCGTTTTCAGGCAGCGGGGTTTGATCATCCGCTCTAAAGCTGATGGTATGCTCACCCCAGTCAGGTGAGTACCCGACACCAATAGAGTAACCAATACGGCTTTTCTTCTCCAGGCCGTAGCGGTCCAGTACATTTTGCCAGGCTTTGTGTACATCGCAACACAGGGCACCTGATCTCATACTGGAAAGGACGGCTTGCATACCTTCATTAACTGCAAGTGCTGTGGAGGTAAGCTTCTCCGGCGGTTTACCCAAATGCACCGTGCGTGCAAGCCCTGCGTTGTATCGCTTACGGCAACCGCCGAGTTCAAAAGCGATGGTTTGGTCTTGCTCGAAAGTCGCATCAGTCCACATCGGGTGTGCGGTTGATGCAGCCTCACCTGCAAGCACTAAGGGATGTAGTGCAGTCATGTCACCGCCATACTCCTCAGTGCCGCGTACTTGTGCGGCCAATACATCGGCCATTAAGTCACACTGCCTGACGCCGGGGGCAACTCCGTCATAAGCGGTCTGCATAACGCGCCCGGCAATGGTTGCCGCTTGAGATAACATTTCAATCTCTGCCGGACTTTTAGTTAGCCGTTGCCAGTTAACCAGCAACTCACAATCCATCCATAGACTATTGGGTACACCTTTTTTTAAATGCGCTACACAGGCTGGCGTCAGATAGTATACGTCACTTTCATAAGCGGTCTTTTTACCATCCAGCCCGTTTGATTTCATCCACTCAGCCATAAACTGTGCTGGATGGATATGTTTTTGTTGCACGTAGTTTTCCGGAAAAGGCACCACCTGTAATTCTGAGAGATAGGTAGTGAACTTTGCAGCCCCTGCATCCATTTCCCTGCCCAGCCAGGTCGGGTCCAGTTCAAGACCCACAAGCATTATCTGCGGTGTATAGAATGACCAGGCGTCGTACCCGGTGAGCCAGTTTATGTTAGACGGATCACCAATCACCAGCACCTCAAAGCCACGCTGTTGCATTGCAGCCCGCACCCGTGTCAGGCGTGCGCTGTACTCTGCGCGTGTAAAAGCTGGTGCCATAGTAATTCCCTCGTTGTAATTGCCAGATCTGCCCGTGTATATTGTGTGTAAATACGGAATTTAATACCGATATTGCACATAATTCCATCGTAAATGGCGGCTGGCAAGTTCACGGTTTATTGGGTGCAGTTTGGCTGGATTCTCTTAAAAGCCGGGGATACTGATACACGCCGCCCCACCCTGCTGTGGAAGGCAATATGCCAAATGATGGTGCGCTACCTCAACACTAACCGGACACTCGCTTTAAAATACCTTGGCGATAAAATCATTCCAAGTCTATCCTTAGGCTCAGATCTTCAACCTTCTAGAACCAGTAAACTTGCCTGGATTTCGTTCCATGGTGGGCGTCCAACTCTTCTGAAAGTCCCCATGCGGAACATGGGGACGCGTTTCAGACTGAAGTTTCTATAAAATAGCAATAAATCAGCTGCTTTTCTCTCTCATGCCGTCTCGTATCAACGCTTTGATCAATGAGATTCCCATTAAAATCATAATAAATGAGAATGGTATCGCTCCAATAATCATTGCAGACTGAATGGCGTTAAGTCCTCCCGCCAATAACAGAGCGGCTATAACAGCAGTTAAGATTAGACCCCATATAATAATATGGTGCTTTGTCGCTGCGTCTTGTGACCCTCCGGCGTTTATCGTGTTTACTACTAATACAGCTGAATCCGCTGAAGTAACCAGGTAAGTCAGCAACAACACAACAATAAGCACTGATAATATGGCTGATGCCTGAGGCATCAGGATGTTGATCGTCTCATACAACTGCGCGGTTAGGTTTTGGGCAAAGATACTGCCGTTCGCAGATCCATTGAGTTCCAGGTCTATTGCAGTTCCACCCAACAAGGCAAACCATAAGAAACACATAAATGCCGGTGCTACGATGGCTCCAACTACGAATTCTCGAATGGTACGATTTTTCGAGATTCTCGCTAAAAAGATCCCTACGAATGGTGCGAATGCGATCCACCAGGCCCAATAAAAAATTGACCACCAACCCTGCCATTCTCCGGGGCTTCCCGGACCATCAGCAGGAAAAACCTGAAAAGTTAACGCTGGCAAGTGAATAATATAATCAAAAAGTCCATAGCCTAATATCTTGAGTGCAAACAACGTAGACCCAAAGATTGCAAAGAACGCAAGTAAACTAAACGAAAGCACCATATTAATGTTACTTAGCCACTTAATGCCTTTACCAACACCAGACAGGGCAGACAGGGTTGAACAAACCATAACAACAGCCAGTGCCATTAACATTGAACCGGTTGTAGGCACTAATACACCTTCGGCGTTTGTGGTCATCAGCCAGTCGGCACCAGTAAAGTTGTATAGCCCTGAAGAAAAAGACTCCAAACCCAGACCGATTGTCTGACTTATACCGAGAATGGTCGCAACAACCGCCGTTATATCTACGATATGACCCAGTGGACCGGATAAGCTTTTGCCAAACAATGGTGCCAGTGTAGAACGGATGGTTAAAGGCAACCCTCTTGAGTAGGCGAAAAACGCAAGAGCAATACCCACTAATGCGTAACAAGCCCAGGCACCTGCTCCCCAGTGGAGAAATGAGTAGCGATAGGTTGAAGTGATCGCCGATTCTGTTTTTGCGAGAACCAGGTCCGGATTCGCTGCGATAGCACCGGCATCAACCTGCGCCAGATAAGTAGCCATTGCGGTACCGCCTTCGGCTACTGCTATTCCCGCTGCATCCAGTGCTGCTTGTGCTTCCGCGCCACTCATCCGAATAAGGGGGTTGTCACCTATATGGAAAATTGGTTCACCCGTGGCGTAACCAAGCATCCCGATTCCGATTCCGGCTCCAAACATCATCGAGAACCAGGAGAAGTTTGAAAACTCCGGCTCGCCCCCATCACCGAGAACTGTTCTACCCCATCGCGGGTGTATTGCCAGAACCAGACAAGTAATTACAAAGAAGGCGACTGCCCAGGTGTAGTAATAGTTGAGATTGTCAAATGACCAGGATCTCATCGCCCCGAGTATTTCACCTGCCTTGTCAGGGAATATCGCCGCCCATATAACGAGTAGTGCGATGATAATTTTCGAAGCAAGAGCGACTAGTTTATTGAAGTTTGTATAAAACCCGCTGTCAGCAGTCGCGATGGGTAGTTCTCGTAAGGGAGCCTGTATGGCCATTGCAATCCTCCGGTATTTGCAATTGAATGATCAGAAAAACAGAGAACACGAACTTAGTCAATCATTAAATTCTAGTGGCGCTGCAGAAAAGAAACAGCCTGAAGCGCTTTTTGGATGCCCTGGCCTTTGAAACAACCCGCATAATTTGTTGTGGGTGAAAATTATGAGACTAATAAAACTAATCTAACTAAAGACTTAGTCCGGGACGTTACGGTCGATAAGGAGTCAGTGCAATTTTACTAAATTGTGGTTTCGTTCGTTTCTGTTAATTTAAGTAAATTACACGATTCAGTAGGTTCCGTACTATTCAACAGTTCGTCAAGCAATCCAGTTGTCACCTTAAATGCCTGGCCATACAAACTATATTGCACCAGCTATTTTTCGCTAATTCATCACTAAATATGGATTCACCCATCAAATATGATCACCCATTGTGTGTAAATACGACTCAGAATGTTAATGGCATTCTCCGCCGTCGTCGGTAGTGTTTGAACTCAGTTACGCAAGAAACGCGGCTTCCGACTCATGAGCTTCATTTTGTATCCACGATGAAAATTCCTCAGCAATGGCAGTGTTGTTACCTTTTCGAGTATTGATGAAATAACCATCCCGCGCCGTCATTACCGTGGGATGTATTTGTATTAATGAACCTGTAATAATGCAGGGTGAACTGATTAGAGTACTTGTTAACGCGACACCAAAGCCGGCTCTGGCAAAATCAACTGACATACCGTGCGAATCGACTAATAACGTAGCAGGATCTTGTAGTGATTCGCCCGTGGACTCAGCAAACTTTTGCCAAGTATCTGATGTACCAACGGTCTGAATTAATGAATAGTCAGAGAGACTGGACAAAGTAAGCTCTGAACTGGATTTTCCGGCAGATTCAAACAACGATGGTGATGCAACCAATGCCAGTTGGTTGTTACCTAATGGCGTTGACAATTTATCTGCAGATTCAATCGGGCCGAACTGTATTTGTACATCTGCTGATGAAGCGACGAATTCGTCCGGCCAGACTGTAGTAATAATGCGCACTCTGATGTCTTTGTTTTGCTCTGTAAACAGCTTGAGCCTGGGTACCAAAAACCACTGTGCAATACTGACGCTGGTAGCGATTGTCAACAGCCCGGGATCTGCGGCGGGTTCAAACGCAGCCGCTGCCGCTTTGAGGTTGCCTATGC
>CAYMVV010000196.1:0-7097 GCA_964393885.1 uncultured Granulosicoccaceae bacterium
TGCGAACGGGCTGGGATGTCATGGCCAGTACCATCAAAATCAGACAAGCGGGTTTTGGTGATTGCCTCGATACCGAACAAATGTACCTGGATCATCTGTCCACACTTCAGTCGCTGCGAGTGCTGCCATCCTGATCGGCTTTAATCACAACGCGTCAGTTGTTTGAAAATAGTGTTTTGTAGCCGTGTTTTGAAAATAGCTGATTGAAAATCGTGTTTCGGAGCCCGTGGTTTGCAAACAGCGGTTTAAAAATAGCGGATTGAAAAAGAACAGCCCTGCCGGCAACCGGCTTCAATCGCCAAACTGTTCCGCAAAAAACGCCAGTGTGCGTTTTAACGCCAGCTCTGACGCATCTTTATCGAAACTCGCACGCTGATTACAGTTAAACCCGTGGCCTGCATCGTATAAGTGTATTGGAACCTCCGGGTGGCGCGCTTTCAGCTGGTCAACATCAGATAAAGGGATGCCGCTATCGTGTTCACCAAAGTGAAGCATCACCGGTGCCTGTGGTTGTAGCTCGGGTTCTGCTGCGAGTATCTTCAAAATTTGTCCACCGTAATAGCCCACCGCACAGTCAGCATCGCTTTTGCAGGCGGCAAGGTAGGCGAGTGATCCACCCCAACAATAACCCACCACGGCTACCTTGCCGTTGTCAGTCGCGTTTTTGGCTTCACTGATCGCCGCATTGATATCCATCAGTGGCGCATCCCAGCCCAGTGGAAAAGCGGCTTCTCGACCGGTAGCAATGTCGTCTTCCTCATAACCGAGTTCCATATTCGGATTAACACGATCAAAAAGTGCAGGGGCGATGGCGACGTAGCCTTGCTCTGCATAGCCATCCGCCACACTTTGAATATGACTGTTGACGCCGAAGATTTCCTGCACAACCACCACCGCACCGATGGCCGTGCCTGATGGCTGAGCGTGATAGGCCATTAGTTTATGACTATCTGCCGCGGTTAGATTAATGTGCTTACCCATAGTTTTTTTCCCTGGTCCCGTGGTTTTATACAGCGGTTTGAATCAGCGGTTTTATAAAGCGGTGCTGTTACTGCATGGTTGACCGGCTGGTGGCGACAACACGGTTGACAACTATCTTTTCACGATCAATTAACTCGCCGACCTTGTCAGCCATGGTATTGACCCATGTGTCTGACTTGTAGACGGCCTCGTACAGTCTTTCGCGGTCTGCTTCAGAGTCGAACCGTCTAATCCAGAAATACACCGAGTCATCATCTTCGCCGCGATAACTGCCGCATACCACCATTCCCTGCGACACTTGAAACGGAATAATTTTCGTCTGCATAAAGTCGATCCACTCTTCCATTTTACCGGGGCGAATCTCGTACTGTCGTATTTCAAAAAAAGCCATTGTGTGGTCTCCGGTGACTGGTTCCTGTTCAACTGTCTATCTGTTAATACGCATACTATCAACTTATATGCGACAGCACGTATAAAACTTGACTCAAGTTAAGCCATCATGCCGCCATCAATAACCACAGTTTGTCCGGTCATATAGGTAGCTCCTGCTGCAAGGTACATAATACACTGGGCGTATTCATCGGGTTGTCCTGAACGCTGCAGCGGCACCGCTTTTTGAAGATCAAACTCCGTGTCCTCGAATCGGCACATCCAGTCCGAGTCGACCAGCCCCGGCGCAATAGCATTGACCCGCACGGCAGGTGCCAGTGCGCGTGCCCACTCTCGTGTTAGCGCCACCAGTGCGGCTTTGGTGGCACAGTAGGGTGAGCTGGAACCGCCACCGCCAAATGCGGACACGGAAGCCGTATTCACAATAGATCCACCGGCTTTGGTCAGTGCGGACGCTGCGGCTTTGGTGCAGCGATAGGGTCCAAGCAGATTAACATTGAGCAGGGTGTTCCAGAGCAATTCATCCTGACGTTCAAAGTCCGATGCGGCAATTGGCGTACGGGTGGCCGGTGTTCCCGCATTATTGATCAGGTAGTCCAGGCCCCGCAGTCTGTCGATGGCCCGGGTAACCATATCGGTTGCATTGACTGCATCGCCTATATCAGCGGGTGCAGACAATACCTTGTGCCCCTGTGTTGCGAGTTCACCGACAACCGCATCGAGTTTCTCGCCGGGCAGATCATTGATTGCGACAGTCGCACCGTTGTCCAGAAAAGCTTGTGCTGTTGCCAGGCCAATACCGGATGCACCGCCCGTCACTAACACCTTGCAACCCTGCAGATCAAATTTCGCTTTCATAAGTTACCGGAGTACCAGGTCTGCAAAGTAACAAGGGTGATCAGAGATCAACTTCAATCGTGCCGCCGTCAGCGGCCGCACGGCTTTGGCAAAGAATAACGTTGCTCTGCCGCTGCGCTTTCGATAACACAAAGTCGCGGTGTTCAACCTCACCGGACAGCAGGCCACACTTGCAGACACCACAAAGGCCGTCCGAACATTTAACATCGACATTTATACCGTTTTCAATCAGCACGTCGGTGGCGATACGATCTGCGGGCACCAGTAGTTCCTTGCCTGATTTAGCAAGTTTTAAGCGAAAGTCGTGATTGACATAGTCGGGTTGCTCCGGCACAGAAAAATACTCCAGATGCTGTGCTTCCTCCGGATAGGCCGCAGCGTTGGCCGCTGCTATTACACCGTTCATATAGCGCTCGGCACCACAGGTATAAATGTGCCAGCCGGGCTGGTATTGATCTATTATTTGATCGAGATCGCAGCGCGTGCCCTCATCAGTGATGTGCAGCGTTACCTTGTCTGCCCAGGCAAACGTTTGCAGATCCTGAAGGTATCCCATGCTGCTGCGCGATCTGCCAGAGTAATGTAACTCAAAGTTGCGACCACTGTGGTGAAGCTCGTGTGCCATCGCAATCATCGGTGTAATACCGATACCACCACCCATAAGAATAGAGTAGGTCGCCTCGCTATCAACGGGGAAATGATTGATGGGTCGTGAGATAAATATTTTGCGGCCCTCGTTAAAGATGCGGTGCATCAATCTGGAACCACCGCGTCCGTCGTGCTCATTTAAAACACCTATTTGATAGACGGTTCTATCAGCAGGGTTGCCAGACATGGAGTATTGTCGTAGAAACTCCGGTGCCACCACGATGTCCAGATGCGCGCCGGCCTGCCATTCGGGCAGTACCGTACCGTCGACACTTTGAAACTCGTACTTAACAATGTCTGTGGCCATGGTTTCGGCTTTGCTAACGATCACCTGTATAACCGGGCTGTCTCCATCGGCAGAGTAGCGGTGCACAAACTCTGTGCTGTCACCTTGTTGTAATCGAGCCTGGTATTCTTCGGCGGTGATCAGTGCCTGATAAGCTTCGATGCCCGCTTCACGATCCATAGGAAACGGGTAGGGGTAGGGGTGTGGAGCCAGCGTTGCCGGATAGACTGCCAGTGTCTGATCTTCGTATTTCAGATGCAGGTCTTTCTGCAGTGAACGTTCGTTGACCGGTTGCTTCGTTGGTCGATAGCCTCCGTCCGCCTCGATCTCAAGGTCCCACCACCATTTTTTTATCGGGTTTAGACTGCCGTTGTTCACCGCGTCATCGAGTTTGGCAAGTACCGGTGCCATGCGCGGCGCATTCATCGCAGCCCATCGAAACGGCTTCTCTTTAAAAATGCCCTCCAGGTTCCACGGACAGGTTTTCATACAGCGCCCGCACATCGCACCGCCCGGCGTGGTGATTCTATAGGTTGCACACTTTTGGCTGTCGGATTTCCAGATTTCGTAGCCGTTAAACATCAGCTTTGGACCGGCGGTAATGGCACCCGACGGACATTCACGCGCACACTTGTTGCACGACTCACAAAAGTTCTGCAGTCCAAAATCTATAGGTTTGTCGTGAGCAAGCGGCATATCTGTCGATACCACACCAGATTTAAGACGCGGCCCAAGGAAGGGGTTTAGAATGACTTCGCCTATGCGGCTGACCTCACCGAGGCCCGCCAGCAGTAGCAGTGGCGGTTGCAATACCTCACCATCGAGTACCGAGTGAGCCTTGGCTTTATACCCCAGATTGCGAATCTGCTTTGCGACAACCCCGCCCAGCAGCGAAAACCGCAGGTAGGCACGCATCGACTGCGCCACGCTGATCCAGTCATCACCGGATGCACCTTCCATGGTTTCATAACCCTGATCGATGATCATTGATATGGCCTGATCATGCGGCGGGTCTATGGGGTCGCCACGGGCATCGTGTGAATACCAGGTCCAGTCAGGACAGCGACTGATGCCAACCGCATCAACACCAAGAAAGTAACTGGTGGCCTTGATCAGATTGGCCGCTGTCTGCGGATCGAGCTCAGCCTTTGTTTCATTTGGCACGCCGTCCTGCAGCAGCACAAACGCACCCAGTGCACGACGTTGCGCCATCGACGGTGCCGCCTTGCTGACGTAGCGACCCCCTTTGGCGCCATCCTGAACGGGTTTACCCATGTCGCCAAACTGCGCTCGTGCAAACATATCAGCGCGCTTCGGTACACGGGCTACTCTCGCCTCGTCAATATAGGTTGTTGGCTTGTCGACTCGTGTCAGCGTTTCAAATGGATGTTCGCCATCGACAAAGCGTCGTTTCGCAAACGGCACGGCATTCGTTGCATTTTTAGATGAGGTAGTGCCCAGCTTCCAGGCTAGACCAAACGCGGGACCAAACGCGGCGCCAAACGCCGAACCAGACTGACTGGATGCAAGCGGTAAGTCGGCGGCTAACTCGAAGGTGGTGGTAACGGCGGCCAGGCCAAATCGTTTGCCAATATACGGGTGGTGTAACTCGCCATTGTCAACAGTGGCAAGCCCGGACAGCACGGCCAGTTGATTCAGGTCAACATCACTGGACGACACCGTGTGCGCCCGTGAATCAAACCCCAGTACACGACAATAGTTAGCCAGCACCACAGCAGTTTCGGCGGCCAGCAAACCGGCGCGATGTGCGTAGGCTCCCCGCAGCCAGTCCACACCGGGTTCATCGTCAAGCAGATCACGCGGATTTTCGTACAGCAATACCAGCGCATGGGTATGTGCATCGATAGTGGTTGGCGGTGCCTCCATCGACTCTTTAAGATCAGCCATGATCATATCGATGCCGGACGCCAGTGTTTTGGTCTGGCGCGTTCTCAGGTCATTCGCCAGTTGATCAATATCGGGGTTGAGTACAGGCTTCGATAACACCGATGCTTTGTTGAGCGTGCAGCAACCGGCGACGGTGGTATCCGCAAAGTAGGCAAAGCTCTTCAGATGATTGGCACGCTCCTGTGGATCGGACGGACACTGGGCCTGTACCTTGTTGACCAGTCCATCACGAATGGCATCGAGCATCGCCTGATGCTCGCGCATGGCGTTGATAATTGAATGCGGATGCAAGCTGTTGTCAAAGGATAATTGTTCGAATGGTGGGCAGCCATCCAGTGCAGCCTGCGGCTGTCGTTGCAGGCGTTCGCAGGGGTAAGGCCCCAGATGCACAGGCCGGTTTTTAGCAGAAAATAGTCGCACGGGTCAGCGGTGCCCACATTGGTCGCGATTGATGGAGACAGTGTACTACCTCTTGCCGCGGCGGAGGAGGTCGGGGAGGTAAAGTTGCTGTCTGAGGGGATGAGGGGGGTGACAAGGATGTTGCTGGTCACCGGGTATCGGCGAAGTGGTGTCAGACCACTATCCTATCAATAAACAAATTATTAAGTACGGGTGCTTTTGGGCGTAAGTATTTGCGGTTACCTATGAGAAATAACCACAGTAACCAGATTAGACAAATTAAATTTGCTCTTGCTCTTGCTCTTGCTCTTGCTCTTGCTCTTGCTTTAGATCTTGATCTACCCGCGTCTAATCAGTTTTGAGAGTGATCGTGCAGGCGGGTCGGCGCGCCAAGGAAGGCGCAGAGAGCGCTGTCAGCCATGGATGGCTGTTTGCGCGGCCCGCTTGCACGATCACTCTCAAAATGCCGCAGGCACCCGTGGGGCTGAATAGTCGCAAAAGACTTTTTGCTTCCGTTTTTGGTCTTTTCAAAAATGAAGGCCCCCGGCAGGGGATGTCACGATTAGCCGCACGCCAGCGCACCAATACGCCTAAGCAAATGAAGCCCAGGGGCTATTGATAGGGTGCAGAATATAATCGTCGCTCTGTCTATAGGCGGCAATCTGCGGTATAGATTCAAAATGCTTTATAAACGCAAAAAGTGTCGGACGCTTAGACTCGGTAATCGATTGAGGTACCATCAGCGTCATCTGCCAAAGTAACTCGACCAATACAAAATCCACCAGCGACAAACGGCTGCCAACAAAGTACCGGCTATCGCCGCGACCCGCTAGATACTCTTCGAAGCTGTCCAGATACCGGGGTAGTGTGCGCGCTGCAAAATCTTTATAAGTGTCAGTGTATTCATCACCCAGCGTATAGGCGGTCTTGATCACCTGGTTTCGAAAATCGTAGGCCTCGTCCTGCAGCACATCGATTGCCACACGCTCAGGTTCTGAATCGCCGTAGAAGTCATAACGTCTGGCCAGATAGCGAAGAACGGCATTGCTCTGAGACAGCTGAACCGGAGTGCTCTCGGTCCTGTCGATCAGATAAGGCAGGTTAGGGAACGGCATCTCGAGCGTAGATTTCACCTGCGCCCAGTCCTGTTCTTCCTGTTCCCTGCTCATCAGCGTACCGTCCTGAAATACGCCCAGCCGAATTTCAGAAAACGGCACCTCGGCGCAGACCAGCAGCGACCTGATGGGCTGCGCCAGACCACGGATTCCCCAGTAGCCCAGGGTGATGGAGGCTTGTTCGTTTATTAGTTTTTGTGGCATAGGTTGGTCAGCGGGTTGTGGCGCATTAGTATAACAACTGAAAAGGGCAGGTAAATGCAATGGAAAACAAGGGAGGGTTTCTCACTCGGGGTATTGGACATTCCCTGCCGGAGGCCTTCATTTTTGAAAAGACCAAAAACGGAAGCAAAAAGTCTTTTGCGACCAATCAGCCCAAGGGTGCCTGCGGCATTTTGAGAGTGAGCGAGTAGGAGGGCCGCGCAAACAGCCATCCATGGCTGACAGCGCTCTTTGCGCCATATATGGACGCCCAGATTATTTCAAGCAATAAAATCCCTAGCACTCGAAAA
>CAYMVV010000197.1:0-5331 GCA_964393885.1 uncultured Granulosicoccaceae bacterium
CTTCAGATTCTGTTCTGTTTTACTGCCTTTCAGTGACATTTGAGCTCAGAATAAATTTTATGATAACTGATAGATTTTAATTCGCTTGCCGGCAATCCGTTATGGCCAAGCTGTTTTTCGGCGCTGTATCGCGTCGCCGGACATAAACGATAAGGTGCGGCTTACTACATACCGCCAATTGTACACGCCATTTTGCACAATTGTGTCAGGTGGATGGGAATAATGCAGGCGCAACACAGTTCAAATTTTTCGCCAGGCGATGCAGCAGTTACCAACAAAAAAGTCGTAAGCCTGACCCAATAACACAGAATTCTTCGATGCAGAATCTAAAGTGTAAGCCGACGCCGCCGATAACCTCGCGGGTGTGACATTGATCCACTCATAATCTACTTAATAACTAGAAACACAGTCGACGGTCACTGCAATGACCATCTTGGCGAAATAAACTTTTGGGGAACACTATGACCATCAGTAGCGAAGCAGAATATCAAGCGGCCATGGAACTCTTTCGCATCCATCGTTTCGATCCTGAGCGTTCAAAGCATCATCCACTGCAGAAAAGCCTTGAGCTGATCTCGGCAGCGGTTGAAAACTACAAATACGTTAGCAAGGATGTGCGCAAAGCGGCCTAGTTCGCTTTAGCTTTATCAATGAAAGCTCGGGCAAGCTGCCCGGCTTTCAGACTGTTGCCGACCGCGCCTTAACGGGCAGCCGGCCATGCGCCAGTTCCGGCAGATCACCGCTTAGTCCCATTGCAAGTTTTATGCATTGCCTGTTCAACGGACTAACATGATGTGCGGCGTTCAATGCGAACCGGCGCGCAGCTTTGATCGCAGTCCGTTGCAACGACCCGGGCTCTAAAGGCTCTGGCTGAAACGCCTGCTGAATAGAGTGCAGGAATCTAATCATCAGATCGTTGCTTCCCTTGCGCCACCGCTCATAGCGTCTTAGCACTCTCAAAGACCCAATATTGTGTCTGCCGGCAGTGGCGACAACCTCGACTAGAGCAGCCGCATCCAGCATCCCCATGTTTACCCCTTGTCCTGCCAACGGATGCACCGAATGGGCGGAATCTCCAACCAGCGCTATGCCCGGTTTTACATAGTTTGTCGCGTGTTGCCAGCTGAGTGGAAAGCTTCCTCGCCCCTCGATTGATAAAATTTCTCCAAGCTCGGCCGGAAAATGCTGATGAAAAGCATCAGCCAGTTCGGTATCAGATAACGTCTTTAGCGATTCAATGAACTCGGCTTCCTGATACCAGACCAGTGAAGCCCGGCTACCACTCAGTGGTAAAAAAGCCTGCGGTCCGTCAGGTGTAAAACGTTGCCAGGTTATATTTTGTTGCGGCAAACTGGTAGTGACCGACGCCACCAGTGCGTGTTGATCATAGCTTTCTCCATTGGTAGTAATACCAGCCAGTTGCCGTGCAGCGGAGTTTGCACCATCTGCTGCAACGAGCAGAGATGCGGATAGTTCATCACCGTTGTCCAGTCTAACCAATACACCATCTGTAGTAGTACTCAATGACTCAATGCTCGCCGGGCAGATTACCCTGACCAATTGCTGTGCCCGCTGCAACAGGGCTTGTTGAATGACTCGGTTCTCTACTATATGACCCAGTTGTGGGCGCCCGATTGAATCGCTGTTGAATTCTGTTTGTGAATCTGCCTCCCACACACGCATACGAGCATACGGACATACTCTCATTGCAACCATATCCGACCAGACATCCAATGCTTCGAACATTCTCTGCGTTGCATGGCTGATTGCAGACACGCGCAGATCATGTCGACCGGCATCGAATGCATCCGGCCATTTCCGCTCTATCAGCGAGACATCAAAGCCGCACTCTGCCAATGCCACCGCGGTAAGGGAGCCGACCATACCTCCGCCAACAACAATGATGTCTGTAGATTGCACAGGTCAGCCGAATGCAGTCAGATCGCTACTGCGAGGTAGCAGTTTCAGTGGCCGCCAGCTCTTTGCGGTGCCAGCCATCGCTGTCTCTCTTTAGCTCAACAGTCGGCCAAAAATTGTATTCCGGCTGCACACTAACAACTGATCGAAAGCCATTCATACTGACCACCGTCAGATTGACAGACGAAGTCGGGTCTTTCGTTGAGATCTCGTTTATCATTTCATCAATGGTTGTGACAGGCACACCATCCACGGCCACAATAAAACGATTCCTGTACAAGCGGTCCTGGATTGAGGGAGAGCCAGACAACGTACTACTGATAAATAACCCATCGGTTACGTTGCCGCGCTGGAATGCCAGCTCAAAATGTGGCTCCTGTATTAACGACCCCGCCCACAGCAGCGCTCGACCGGTGCCTTTCTCATCGTATGATAGTGTCTTTACATCGACTTCGACAACCGCGCCATCACGCAATACCGTGGCAACGACACTTTCCTTTTGAAAGGAGCTTTCGAGTTCGCGAAATGTTGACGATAACTGGCCATCAACAGCTAGTAGAATATCGCCAACCATGAGTGAACTGTCCTCCCCGCCAACGACCTGCCTTACTGACAATACCCTGCGATGTTTAGCTTCGGTAGCTGCCAGTTTTGCTAACCACTCGTTACTGAGTCCGCGCTCTCTCGCTACATCAAGTGACCGATACTCAAACGCTGCAGGTGCTATAAAAAGCGGTTGATTAGCCAGATATTGTTGCACAACATCACTTACCAGAGCAGCAGGCATAGCCCACTCACCCTCTTTGATCTCATCGCCCTCCTGGTAGGCAAAACTTTGCCACAATGCCTGTACCGTGCCGTTTTCATCAAGTAGAGGTCCACCCAGTGTAGGGCCAATAAGCGATGCACTGAGCACATCAATCGGCACTTGCTGAAAGCGCGATAGCTGCGGCAGTTCAAAATAAAGAGTGACCTCGGACAGGTTTGCCACTCTCTGCTTACGCACTGTTCCATCGCTTCGATAGCCTATTTGCTCAAGCGGTTTTTCAACGTCAGGAAAAACGGTAGCCAGCTCCAACTCGGGGATGTCTACACCGCCGAGCAATGCAGGATCATATTGCAGCAGCGCGATATTATGCAGAGGATGCAGGAAGACTACTTTGGCCGGCAACTTATAGGTTGAGAAAAAAGTCATCTCCAGATCACCCAACTCTACCGGCACCGTATTTCTATCTGTTACAACCAGACCTCGCTCCGCATCGACGACCAACCCGACACCGCTAAAGCTCTTTGCATATACATTGTCTACTGCGTAGGGTATATCAAAGGACAGGCGAACCAGTGACATTGCCGTTTTTTGTATCAGCGGGTCTGAGTAGTTTGGCAACACCGCATCAACCAATCCTGTTACCTGCTCTTCGTCGTCCGATATATCGACATCATTGCACTGCCAAAAGCGCTGATCGTCTTTCTGATCACAAACGCGGGCAGCAAACCATTTGTCGTTGACTTCAACGGTACCAATTGACGAGGTAAACTCACGACCAGGTACCACATATCTGAGCCGCCATTCGGAATCGCCCTGCAGGTTAGCCAGTTGCGCAAGCAGATCATCGAGTGTATCGACTACAGCACCGTTGATTTCAGTAATCACCGCCCCTCTGGATACTCCTGCTCTGGAAAACTCGTAGCCAGACTTCGCAACGATCACTCCCTTTTGAGGCAGATTCATGCCACGTGCACGTTGTACTGAAATATTGTGTAAGACCGAATCACCGAGTTCTACCAGTTGATCAGGCTGCAATGCCTCCAGATCCTGAACCTCCAGAGTCAGGTTTTGTTCCTGCCCGCGTCGAACAATAGTGAATTCCAGAGACTCTCCAATTGATCCATCCAGTACTTCTGCAAGACGAATAAAGTGGGTAACAAGTTCTCCGTTAATTCTAAGTAGTATGTCCCCTTCCTCAAGCTTGCCCTGCGCCACACCGCCGGGCAGTGTTTGCCGCACCAGTAACATGCCGTTACCTTCGGGGAATTCCTGCTGCACCTGCTGGCTGACTTCATTACTTAAACCCAGCCGACTTAACAATCTGTAGGGGTGTTGTTCAAATACGGTCTGCACAGTACCACGTGCCACCGGCTCGCCTGCCTGTAACTTTTCAAGCGCGTATTGAATCCGGTCAAGAGGTAGGAAAAAGCTACTTGCTGTACTGCTGTTGGCCGCTGCGTTTAATGCAATCACTTCACCGCGCTGATTCAAAACCGGTGATCCGGAAGACCCGCCCGAAGTGGAAGATGCGGCCTGCAGGTAGAAGGTGTTAAAGTCATTGTGACCGTAACGACCGTAATTGGGTGCTCGTCGATCGGTGCGTGCGATTGTTCCAGCCAGGATAGAGAGTTGTTCGCCACCGTCACTGCCAATCACACGGATATCTGTTCCAACCCGTGCACCATCTGCGTTAAGCCGCAATGATGCAGGCTGATTGCGTTTCAGTTCTTCCGGGTCATAACGCAGAAATCCGAAATCGTGGACAGGATCGCGATACAGCGGTACCGCATCCACCCGTTCCAGGTTCTGAAATGTGGCATTGATAGCTACCGGCCCACTACCCATCACATGGCGGTTGGTGAGTATAATCCCGCGCTCTGCATCGACCACGAAGCCCGTCGCTGAGCTGACGCCCTGGTTTGACTCGACATAGTCTCTGACATAGGAAACCTGCAGTGACACAACCGACGGCACGCTAGCTGAAATGGCCGCCGACCACTGTGCATCCGGGCTCTGTGTTTGTGCTCCAACGCGCGACAAACCAAGAAGTACCGTCAACGCGAAAGTTGCACGAAAGATAAATGTTAATTTTGGCAAGTCACTGGTCCAGGGTTGTGCACAATGAGTCGGGAGCACGTGAGAAAGGCGAACTCCAATGCATGGTGTTTGAGTATAGCCGTCATTACGAAGTTCATATAGCCGCCGATCAACCATGAGACTGTCCGAGAATAGCGAGTAATGCGATGCGTAAGATGTCGCGTCAGGTATTTCGTATCAATTGAGTCGAATAGTCGCTCATGTTTAGCGAAATCGATCATAATAACTTGCACAACAAACCGCTTTCGCAGTAGATCATTCAATCTCGGACAGCTTACCGGGGCATAATTGACAGCCGGGTATGCTAAGAGACCAACGGGCATCAAGTTTCGAACCGGAATACTCACGATTTAACACCCACACGTAATAGATAGTGATGAGCGAGCGTAAAAACAACGAATTTCCTATTGAATGGCTGCGCCATACCTCACCGTACATCAATACTCATCGTGGCAGTACTTTTGTCGTTTGGGTCAGTGGCACTCATGTTAATGAAGAGACCTTTGCCAATCTCGTCCACGATCTGACACTTTTATGTCACCTCGGGG
>CAYMVV010000197.1:5431-7056 GCA_964393885.1 uncultured Granulosicoccaceae bacterium
TTTGCCAATCTCGTCCACGATCTGACACTTTTATGTCACCTCGGGGTTCGTCTCGTGCTGGTTCACGGAATGCGTCCACAGATTGACGCAGAGTTGAATGTTCGCGGCTTTGAGCCGCAATTCGGACGTTTGTTAAGAGCACACAACTCCTCCGACGCATACCGGGTCCGTATTACAGACAGCCAGGCAATGCCAGCGGTTCTGGCAGCACTTGCCTCTGTAAGAAGCAAAATAGAATCTGTTTTTTCAACAGGCCTGCCAAATACGCCAATGTCTGGCGCACAGGTCACCTTGTGTTCCGGCAATTTCGTTGTGGCCAAACCCTTTGGCGTGCGAGACGGCATTGATTACTGCCACACCGGTGAGGTCAGACGTATTCGAAGCCGTCAGATCAAGCACATCCTCGACAAAGAGATGGTTGTGTTGTTGTCACCAGTCGGTTATTCGCCCACCGGTGAACAGTTCAACCTTCACTCCGAGGATGTTGCGACGCGTGCTGCAATTGATCTACAGGCAGACAAATTGATTTTCCTGCATGAAGACGCGCCCGAGGCTGATGACAGACCTGACGCCGACGACGGCAATACGCATCTTCGAGAAATTTCTGCAACTGCGCAGAACACCAGTCACGAACTGCCAGCAGCTATGGCGCCTCTACAGGGCATCATAGACAATTCAATCCATGCCTGTCGGCATGGCGTGCAACGTTGTCAAATCGTCAGCACCAGTGATGGCGCACTGTTGAAAGAACTCTTTACACGCGACGGCAGCGGTTTGTTAATCGACTCGGGAAACTACGACACGATACGCCAGGCAAGCACGCGAGACGTCAGTGGCATTATGGCATTGGTCAAGCCGCTCGCCGACGAGAGTATTCTGATGCATAGGTCGAAACACGAGCTTGAACGTCATATCAAAGATTTCTATGTTGCCGAGCGCGATGGCAGTGTCATCGCCTGCGCCAGCTTAACGCTCTACGAAGACCAGGCGGAGTTGGGTTGTCTGGCGGTTCATACCGACTTTCGTGCCAGTGGAAAAGCGGGTGAGATTCTTCACCACCTGGTTAAAATTGCCCGAAAAAAACACTGTCATTCGCTATTTGCATTAACCACCAGAAGTGGCGACTGGTTTCGTGAGCAGGGGTTCGTACCAGACTCACTGGAGAATTTGCCAGCAGAGAGACAGCAACTGCATAACGCCGCCGCACGTGGATCAAAACTGTTTACGCGCACGCTCGTTTAGAAATTCAGCAGTGGTACAAGTGGGTGCTGCACTGAAAAAAATAACGAAGCACAGGGCACGGTCAGATCGAATCGCTTTGCCATCTGGCTTGCAGAAGACTCGACAATCAACACAGCCAAACGATAATTCTATTGCTTCGATCTGGCCTGCCGCGCCATTAGCATCAGCAGTTCATTGACGGCAGCTAATCTATCCACCGGATCATCCATCGACAAAAGCTCATGACGCATTTCACCTGTCATTGGCAACAGTTCAACGAAACGGCTACCGAGCCAAAGCGCATCATCCAGAGCTGGCTGTTCGTATGCGATTGTCGAGCTGACCTGCTCGAGAATCTGTTGCATTGTATCCTGCAAGTGTTGCAGCTCCTGTGGCACAGGCGC
>CAYMVV010000198.1:0-7029 GCA_964393885.1 uncultured Granulosicoccaceae bacterium
TCGCGGGTAACGAAGTTTGCCGGCGATACGATCTCCAGTACTTCGAAATCATCGGAGCAGGCGATCTCGCGATGTCTGATAAAGGGTTTTTGCAGTATGCCATCTCCCTTTCTTATCGTTTTGACACCTTCGCCTTCATATTCGAAAGTGGCCCAGCCGTTTAGTACCAGTACGTATTGAAAGTCGCACTCGTGAAGGTGCCACGCCTGAACCTTGTCCTGTGTTTTTTTATCGTTGTGCCGAATAATATGTGCGACGTAGTCACCGTTGGTTGCAGCTGCAACACCGAGGTCCCGATAGTCGAATATCTCGCGCAAGCCCGGTGTCCATGTTCCCTCAGTGGCGATGCTGTGTACAAAGCTCCAGTCATCGCGGTTCCTGAGCGATGAGTCTTGCGGCGAGGGTGTGTCGCGGTCGGATGGTTTTGACATGTCGGCTTCCTCTGTGTGTCTTTGGCTACAGTATAAATCAGCTGTTTTCACAGCAGTTATCGCTGCGGTAGCTATCTTCACAAAAGCTATCTTTGCAAGTGCTATCTACGCAAGAGCTACTACGCAAGAGCTACTACGCAAGAGCTATCTACGCAAGAGCTATATTCGCAAGAACTATCTTCGCAGGAGCAGGGGCAGCCATCGCCACACTTGTAACAGTGAAGCCAATGCGCCTGCGGCATAGGTCAGTGCGGCGGCCCTGAGGATGCGCTGTGCGCCTGCCTGTTGTTCGGGGCTGATGTACTCGCCGTCAATGAGTATTGGCATGGCCTTGTTGAAACTGGCGTCCCACTCTTCGGGCAATATTATCAGGTAGGTGGCGGCGCCACACAGTGCGACCAGGCCGCCGGCCATTATCGGTAGTGCCAGTCCTGCCGGATTGCGGGTCAGCAGTCCGATAATTGGCGAGAGCGATAACAGCATAATGCCAAATCGCTGCAGCCGACTGGCCAGTGGCATATAGCGGGAGCGCAGCCTGAATACGGTCTCTTTCTTGTGCCATTGAATGGCGTGTCCGACTTCGTGGGCGGCGACGGCGATGGCGGTTAACGATTTGCCGTTGAAGTTGTCGGGAGATAACCTGACCGCAGGGCCGCTGCTGTCGAAGTGGTCGCGACCGGGGTCTGTTTCCTCGACAATGACGCCGTCAAGCTCGAATCGGTCTATCAGGTGTTCGGCCAGTTCGCCACCGGTGCCGGGGATGCCGGGCAAGTCTCCACGGTAGCGAAAGAAGACCCAGCGTATCCACAGCTGCGGGCCCAGGATCAGGGCGATGACCAAAACGATGATGAGTAAAAAATGCATAGTGGATCAGTATTATTGTCCGAATCACACAGACAGTATAAGCGGCGACTTGTTCGATTACAGTAAGTGGTGTCCGGTTATGCTGAATACCGCAAGCGAGTTGGGTGCGCGTAGAGGCTAGCTGCAGGCGTGCCGGTCTGCTTGCAATCGCCGACTGACTGCCTGGTTGCAATCGGCGACCGACTGCACGGCTTCTGATATACAATCCTGACCATGAAAATATGGGTTGATGCCGACGCCTGTCCGGGGGTCATTAAAGAGATTCTGTTCAAGGCCTCCAAACGGACGAGGGTGCCCATGACGCTGGTCGCCAATCATCCGATGCCTGTGCCACCGTTAAAGTGGATTACGCTGCTGCAGGTTGAGTCAGGGTTTGATGTGGCAGATAACGAAATCGTCAAGCGACTTGAGGCGGGTGATCTGGTTATTACCGGTGATATTCCGCTGGCGGCTGAGGTGATCGACGCGGGTGGTCATGCGCTGAACCCGCGCGGTGAACGCTATACCAAAGAGAATATAAAACAGCGACTCAACATGCGTGACTTTATGGATTCCTTGCGCTCAAGCGGGGTAGACACCGGTGGGCCGGGTGCGATGAATCAGACTGATCGTCGCGAGTTTGCCAATCAGCTTGACCGATTTTTGCAGCAGAACCGGTGAACGGTTTCCGGTTTACATTGCCACTGACATTATCTGTATCGGTGCACACCACCCCCGCGCACACGACAAAAACACATCGAGAAATCTATTAACGTACCGCTGAAAGCCGTGCTGATTGCGGTATGTATTCATACGCTTTGGGGTGGCAACCCCATTGCCGCCAAATTTGGATTAGTGGTTTTTCCACCATTTGCCAGTGCCTTTATTCGTTTTGTACTGGGTGTTGTTGTTCTTTTACTGTGGGCAAAATTCAGACAGCTGAATTTGTGGCCATCGCGCGCGCAGTGGCCAACACTGTTGTGGATCAGTGCCTTGTTTACCGTGCAAATCGGGCTGATGAATATTGGTATAGATAATTCCAGTGGCATCATGGCGTCTGTGCTTATATCAACCAACCCGATCTTCGCCGCAATCTTTGCACACTTTCTAATTGCCAATGACCGCTTAAGTGTTATCGGCACAACCGGTCTGGTGCTGGCTTTCATCGGTGTTTGTCTGACACTGTTGAACCCGCAGGATGCGATGAACACTGACTGGTTATCTATTGGCATATGGGTTACCACTGCCAGTGCGGCGCTACTCGGGTTTCGTCTGGTGATAAGCGCTAACGCGGTCAGGAATATTGAGCCGATAACCGTGGCGTTATGGCAAATGGTTTTGTCGTTGCCAGCGTTTGCAGTGGCGAGCACCCTGGTGGAAACCATTCAGTGGCAGGCGATGAGCTGGTCGGTGGTGGCGGGGCTGCTGTACCAGGGAGTGATAGTAGCGGGGCTGGGCTTTCCGGTCTCGTTCTGGCTGGTAAAGCACTATAAGCCCAGTGTGATGCTGAGCTTTAATTTTGTGGCACCGGTGGCCGGTGTGTTACTGGCGGCATTGCTGCTGAATGAAGTGATCAATTTGAGTGTGGTGGCGGGAGTGGTACTGGTGGCGGTGGGGTTGCTGCTTGTTGCTCGTAAATGAACACGTGTTCAGAGATAAAGTGCCTGGTATAGAGAGCTCGTATAAAGAACACTCCCAGGCACTGATGCTTATTGCGCCAGTGCTAGCAGGCATTCAAGTGCTTTATAGAATTCAGGCTTATGGCGGCACTTTTGTTGATCTGTTGCCCGGGGCTGTCAGGTCACCGGTAACAGGGTCGTTTGCCAGCTTACCATTTTCCATGCGGCGTCTTCGATAACCCAGACTTGTGTGTAGCGTGCCTTGAAATCTTTTTCATTACCATTGGCAATCACGTGCACTCGAGTCTGGCCGTTGACGATGACGCAATCACCAAAGCGGCGGTAGTCTTTTTCGCTGCTTTCCAGTGCCTGGTAGTTGTAGAAGCCGTCGCGTAATTTCTGTAAATAGACAGTACGGTCTTCGTCCGTGCTGCTGCTGTGCACGTAGCGCAGGCTCGACCCGAGGAAGGTCTCTACCTTGTCGATATCGCCGTCAATCAGTGCCTGCGAGCGCTGCTTGTCGAGTTCCTCGATTGCCTTAAATACCTTGTCGTCATCCATATCTTGCGTATGCCCCCGGTTGATTGGCTTAACGCTGTTGCGTGAGTAACGCCAGCGGCCCCATTGTACTGCAAGCTGAAATCTGACTGGTTAATTTCATCGGTGGCGCTTGCAGGGGTTACGTTGCCAGAGAAAGGGGGCAGTTATTAGTAGCGCGGTACCAGGGAGGTAGTGGTGAAGCGGTGGCAGTAATAGGTCCGGAGAAAAGCGCTCGTCCGGCGAATGCCGGACGATTGCAGAGTGTGGTGCGACGCCAGTGCGTAACTGGAACGGGCGTCTGGTCTATTGCGGTGAGTCTGACCTGTCGTCTGAGTGACGAAGGGAGTCAGCTCAGGCTTCCGCGCGCTCTTTTTCTATTAATGCGTCGATGAGATCGACGAGTTGCTTATGCCCGCCAGCCATTGAAACGGTAGAGAGATATTTACCGTTGACGACTACGGTTGGCACCGCGTTTACACGTGAAGCGCTGGCAACCTGCATTGCCTGTCTGATTTTGGCGTTCACCGCGAATGACTTCATGGTGTCGTGCATTTTGTCTTCGTCGACATCAACGCCCAGTCCACCGATCCACTTTGAGATAGATTCCCTATCGCGAAGTGGCTTTTTCTCGCGATGAATAGCGTCAAAAAGTTGATCAAACATCTTGTCTGTTATTCCGAGGGCTTCCGCTGCGTAATAGGCTTCTGAGTGGGGTGTCCAGCCTCGGTTCAGTGGTGGAGCATGGCGTACGAAATCGACGTCGTCGGGCTTGCGGGCAGCCCATTCATTGATGGCTGGCTCGAAAGCGAAGCAGTGCGGGCAGCCAAACCAGAAGTATTCGAGCACTTCGATTTTGTCTGGATTGGCGGTGGACTGAGGCGGGTCGATTAAGTTGTATTGGCCTGCCTGTGCCAGCACTGGCGAGGAGGCGCCCATGGGTAGAGCAAGAGCGGCAGCCAGCTTTGCGCTGTTGCCAAGAAATTGTCGTTTATTCACCGGGTTCTCCGAAGTTCATGTGTCCAAAATAGGCAGTCGGGCGCTCACGCCACCCGAACAGGGTAGGAGTATAGCTCCCGCACCATAATGCAACGACTGAGTTTTTACATTGATTGCAATTGAGCCGTTGCACACAGCATTGGCATTAGACGCTGAACACTCGCTTAAGTTCAGCGTGGCGGGTTGGGAACAGTGAGGTAGTCGGCGGCGTCAATGCTGATCAGGTCGGCAATACCGAGCGTTTTCCGCACGTCTGCGGGTAAATCTCTTATGGCTTGTTTAACTGCGGTGAACACGGGGACCGGATCCTGACTGAGGGATGTGATGTATGGCAAACCGGGCGTGGGTGTGGTCCATGTCATTACTGATAGTTCATCGACGAATGGTTCGTATGCTTCAATCAGCCGCCAGGTAACTGCATCAATTGATGCAATCGCTGCACGCTTCTCGGCGACGGCATGCACCGATGCGATATGCGAGTGTGTTTGCAACGGTTGTTTCAGTGATAAGCCGCGCTCACTGGCGTGGTTCAGGATTGCTGCATATCCGGATTGAGACAGGTCCTGGTTGTAGGCGAAAACAGAGTGTTGAAAAGATTCAAGCGGCTGTCCGGCGTCGTCTTTATGCACGATAATGGCGCTGTTGTAGTAGCCGGGCGGGCAGCCCTGCAGCGCGAAGTCAGGTGTGCCAACCAGGTTGACCTTGCCATGCAGAAGCAGCCGATACGGCATGCCACAGGTCTGGCTTAACACCAGTTGCGGGTGGTTCCATACCGAAAACTCCTCGGCATCCTGTGACAGCGTAACCGGGCTCTGTATACCGAACCCACGCAGATGTTGCCGAATAAGACCCCAGTAGATGTTGTGTGCATCTGCCAGTTCAGGTCGGTGGTACATCATCAGGTTTGCAATCATCGCGTGTGTTTCCGTATCTTTTATCTACAAGTCAGCAACCGTTGTAGGTCTGTCATCTATAGGCGTATGAGCGTACAAGCGGGTTAAGTAATAGGGCGGTCATCAGACAGTCTGCATGCGGCACAGACAGGACGAGGTAATGTTGATGTCTGCATTTGCCATTGCCAGTGCCAGTTTTTTCTCAAGTTCGGGTTTTTCGTTTGTTTCGCCGCGTGCTGCCAGACATTCGGTTAAGCCGTGCAGTGACCAGACATTGTCGGGGTGCTGTGCGCAGCGCTGTAACTTGTCGTTGAGTCCGAGGTCTGTCCGGTAGACTGTTTCTGCTTCGTCAAATTGGCCCTGTTCCAATAGCAGTGCTGCCAGTGCGTGCCGTGGTGGATGCATCCATGCCCACGGTTCAGAGTATTCGAGGCTGTCATCGCGCACGACGCTTTCGCGCAGTTCGTCGAAGGCTTTGTCAATGTTTCCCTGATGGTAGGCTATTTCGCCTTCCAGCATTTTTGCACCCACGCCCAGTGTGGCCAGGGCCGGGTTGTTAAAAAATTTGCGTGACTCGGGGATACGTGTCAGAGACTGGTAAAAGAGTTGCCGCTCCGCCTCTGCCTGTACCGGTTTATATAGTGCGGCGAAGGCGATGCCTCTGGCATAGTGATGCATTGCTGTTGACACGCAATATAACTGTGGGTCTGCAGGGCTTTCTGTGGCCAGAATTTTCTGCCACTGTCCAAAGCGTACCAGCACATGCATTTTCATTGAATAGTAGCCTTCCATGGTACTGGCCAGTTGCGGGCGTCCTTTTACAGACAGCACCTCCGATGTCAGCGTTGCGCAGATCTTTTCGGCAGCTTCCAGCGATGGTGCGTATTGTCCGGACAGCATGCAGGTATACATCATCAGGTGCAGGTCGTGGCATCTGGCGGTTGTATAGAAGTTATACGGACCGGCGTAGTCCAGATACTTGTCGTCAGCGGCTATTGCCTTGACACTGACTGCCTTTGCTTTGTCATACAGGCCACATAGCACATAAACATGGCCGGCCATATGATTCAGGTGGCCGGCATCCGGACAAAGGTCCTGCAGGTTGTCGGCTGATTGCATGGCGCGCTCCGGATGGTTAGACATTTCCAGTGCATGTATGTGTAAATGCAGCAGGGCCGGATGGTGTGCAGAACCTTGCTCGGCCAGTGTCGTGATGGATGTCTCCAACACGTGCAGAATTTCAATAGTATCGGTGCCCGGTGGTGGCAGGCCCCGGTGCACATCCCACAACTTCCACGGTGTGCGTGTCATCATTGCCTCTGCAAACAAGGCAGCAACGTCGTGGTTATCGGCGTGTGATCTATACACAGCTCGCATGGCATTGCTGTAGTCGTCGTCCCACTGATCGAATTCCGCTTGTGTTACCCGACAGGGTTTTTGGAAGCGGGCCGACAGGGCATCGATGAGTGCTGTTTCAACCGAAGTGGTATTCACCGCGTACTGACGTGCCAGTTGTACATGCTGGTGACAAAACCTGGTGCAGCGGCTGGCTTCATCATCGCTGAAGTCACACCATGCATAGTTATAGAAAGGGCCTGCCGCATAAGCGACTCCCCAGTGTGCCATGGCGCACTTCGGGTCGTACTCGAGCGCTTTCAGAAAGCAGCTGACGCCTTCTTCCTGATTGAAGCCGTAGCACCAGTTTAA
>CAYMVV010000199.1:0-6910 GCA_964393885.1 uncultured Granulosicoccaceae bacterium
TCTGTCCTGATCCAGTAACTGCAGATAGTCAATTGCTACAACTGTACCCGGTAAGCAGCTACCAATTCGACTAATTATGTATTTAGCGCTGATATCGTCAGAATTATCAAACTGAAATCGGTTGCCAAGTTGGCTTATATTGATTCCAGTTTTTCTGGTTCTATAGTGAATATCTGAGAGATTCCATTCGAGGCTGAAAAACCAACCGGTCTTGCCAGATAGTGCTGCCCTCAGGACAAGTTGGAGCGCCATCGTGGTCTTGCCTTGCCCGGGACGAGCGCCGATGAGCAGAAGTTCTCCGGGACTGACTTGAGATAGCACTTCAGCAGAGGTATTACTTGCATTGAGCCGGGCTGACAGAAGACTCCAGGTCTTGAATCCTTCCTGAGCTGCAATAGTATCCAATGCGTCGCTAAGCGGAATATTCTGTGCTTTCGCTAGAACCCTGGCCTGACTTTTGAGCTTGTAAACTGGCGCTGATAACTTCATAGATAAACCTCCCGATACAAGCGCAGGATGCAATCCCTCCCTTATGCGAATCGCTTGAACAGTTGGTTAGATGAGTATATTGCCCTGTATGTCAGATACTTCCCGATGGGAGGGTGGAGGCATGGGCAATGCCTACCAGAAATTATCGCCGATCCTGTAGATCGCAGCAACAATTCTTTTCTTCAACCCGGAGCTACGGCCAGACGCTAGTGCGCAGGACCATTGGTACGGACCGTGTGCCAGGAGGTGTGGGACTGGATGGTGGGTGGGGAGGGGAGTTAAAACTCCTTAGCTGTCCCCCATACGGTATTAGTAAGGTAATTCATGCGGTTCTTTCCCGATATAATCTGGCTCATGTAAATACTCCAACCTGACAGCTGCAATAGTTTCACCAGACTCCAGGAATACTTTACAAACCCGGTGCATTCCATCCATGACCCTGCCTTCCGGGCAAAGGATAATCGGGTATGAGGTATCCGCTTCAAAAATTTGCCTGGCGTGTCGCGCGATATCTTCAGTGAGTGGTGGGGTACCAAGGCTAAACCAATAATTTTCTTTTAGCTCTTTAATTTCTGAGAGCGGCACTTGAATCACATCAAAATCCTTTGTGAGCTCAATTAGCTTAAGCACATCCCATGCGAGTAAACCGCGCGCAGATTCTCTAAAATGGTATTGCTGATGTAGATTCATTTTCTACCCAAAGGTCAGCACTTATGTACTGGTATGGGGTGGGAGATTAAATCACTTCCCTGGATTACTATACCCCTGGCTACTCGCACAGCTCCAGATCATCCGTAGTCAGTTCAATTACCGGTGTCCATGTTTCTTCAATACCACTTTCCGGAAAACTTACGCTAAGATTTTCGCCTTGAAGAAATAGAGAGGCGGTGGATACTGACACACCCTCTGCATCTGTTTCAGTTGTACGAAACTCAATTGTGTAGTTACTGGATTCCGAAAACCGGTAAATTGTTCCAGTATCTATAGAATGGCAATTTTCACCGGATCCAAAATTGTCCTGCTCGAAATCATAAACAGTGTATTCGCCGTCTGCACCAATGAAGGTAAATAGAATATCCTGCTGTGCATTAAGCACCCCGCTTCGATCCCACAAGCCTAAAATACTCTCTGCAGGGCTCAACTGTGGTGGAGCACATGAAGAATTAACGCCACACTCCGGCTCGGAATCATTGTTACCGCCGCTACAACCAATCATTACCACAACACTACTTAAAACAGTCATCAATGTTTTCATAATAGCTACACCTCGCCTTTTTACTTAACGCCTCAAGTGCTTGCCGGCGGTCGAGTGACTTGACTTAGTGGGTGCATTCTTCAACAAATTTCTCGATCTCCAACAGAGACTTTTTCGGCTCAGATTGTAGTAGAAAATGCCGGGTATCGAACTCCGCAACTTTAACGTCTGACCTCACCGCCAGTATATCCATCAGGTTTAGTTTTGGAACCACGAAATCCTGATTTCCACGAAAATATACTATCGGAACATGGCAATCTCGCAGTGGCTGCGATGCATTTACCTCAAAGATTTCCCGAATCCGGGCTGAAAGAACCATGGGGGAAACATTCTGCATTTCGGTGGAAATACGCGAAACCAGTGATTTATTCTGTGATTTTGTAAATACCGGTCTTGCCGTGTAAAGCGGCTTAGTGAGGGTAAAACCAAGTTTCCATGGTAAGAACTTACCCACACGCACATTAGGAGCGCGAATGAATGTGGCGACCAGCACTACACCTGCAAGCCCTTTTGGCTTCGATTGAGAAACAAAAAGCGATATGGGGCCTGAGAAAGACTCGCCAAGAACTATGAACCGGCCATCTATTGACTTTACTTTTTCCAGGACCATATCGGTTAACTCGCGATACGATTTTATTTCGTCGGTAGGGTACGAAACAGCCATTATCTCGAATTTATCGTTAAGCTGCTCAAGCAATGGAGCAAATAATCCTGTTGTTCCATTGAGGCCGGGCAATAATACTAAGGTGGTTTTCACAGTCTACTTTTATCGCAACGGGTAGCTCGGGGCATGACTGCCTTTCGTCCCTAAGAACGATGCATCATAGTTTCCCACAGCGCGTAACACACAATAACTGCGTAGTCCTGGCATCACCGTTGTTGGCCAGGTTATGTGTTGCGCTTCAAACTTGATCATGGTTTTATCGCCTGACTGACTTTTTCGATTTTTTGTCAATTAAAACATCCTGTTGCCATTTACCAGGTTTTTTGTCTGTGCGATGAACACATCCAGCCCAACAGCAGGGTCGCTTTTTCCCCTCCAGAAGTTCCTCAACTGTTCGAGTAATACGATTGACTCTGGTCTTTTCCTTTTTGGCGTCTTCAACCCTGCAAATAAATTCGTTTCTGGCGATAGGTGATAGTTTCTCCCAACTGCTTTCTAAATTACTTTCAGTCAGCGCATCAGCTAAATCTATTGGTAATTCATGTACCGGTCCACCCGATAATTTACAGTTCATAATTCAAGCGCCTTCAATTATTCAAGCTTGTTCACTTCTGATGCAGAATATTACCTAATCAATTTATCTTGTTAAAGAGGGATCACTAGTCGTCGCAATCGATCAGAAATAGTCGATTCAATCGTTCGTCTACGCTACGACCTTCATTCTCGGGCAAGCTCCCGGACCTGTCACGCAAAAGCGACTGGCATCTGTTTAAAACGCTGGCAACGTCAAGCGCCTTCTATCCCGATTTGGGTTTTTTCTGTAACACCTCATCAGATATGACGCCTTCACATATCTTTCTTACTTCTCCAGTCATAGTTGCCTGGTATTGCTCGTCGATTTTAATTTCAATGACACCGCCAGGCATATGTACATTAACGACAGAATCGCAGTAACCCAGTGAATGAGCTACGCATGCGGCAGCTGTGCTACTCGAACCCGATGCGAGTGTATAACCAGCCCCGCGCTCCCAAATTCCTATCTGGATTGACTCTCTGCCCAATATTTTCACAAGTTGAACATTGGAGCCTTTGTTAAACCGTGAATTCCGAGAAATTAAATCACCGTATTTCTTTACATATTCTTCCGCAATTTCGTCAGTAAAAATAACACAATGTGGATTGCCGACATTCGCCAGGTAACAGGTAAACTCCGTTCCCTGGATTGTCACGTTGATTGGTCTGGCAACATCAGCTACCACCGTGCGATCATGACTAAAGCCTACCTTGCCCATGCCAACAGCCACTGAAAGTCCATTCTTTCCAACTGTGGAGTGCACTGCACCGCCTTTTGTCTGGATAGTAAACATCTCATGAGAAACCAGAGACTGATCCCAAAGATACCTTGAAAATATACGCAGACCATTCCCGCTTTTTTCGGCTTCACTTGAATCTGGATTAAATATTCTTAAAGAAAAGTCACAGGTTTCACTCTGCTCAGGACCATACAGAATGCCATCAGCTCCAACACCACAGTGCCTGTCACAGATGCTGACAATTTCAGTTCGTGACATTCGCAGAGCCTGATCCCTCGGGTCCAGGACTATGTAATCGTTTCCCAATGCATGATATTTGTAGAATTTCATTTTTCTACCCCGACGCCACAGAAATTGGCCAGCGTCAAAGTAACGCGTAACGTGTGGCTGATTTGTTAGTGGTCGATTCTGCTTCCCATTCGCTAGCTTATATTTCGTTTTGATAGCGCATATGCTATCAATTTTTTAAATGAGCCAAACAATTGTGGTGGACACAAGCATTATTGTTAGCGCCTTAATTCGAAAAAGGGGTGCAAGCCGCGAGGTGCTGTAAAACCAATTGACCGAAGCATTGATACAGTTACTCTTTACTAGCGCCATTCTCATCAAGACCATTTTCTTCTCTGTATTTCCTAAGCTTATCTTCAAGTTCAATCTTTAATATGTCATTTACTTCTTCCACAGATTGGGCATTTTGAATCCGCTGCGCTAGTAGTGGGTTGTTCAGTGCTTCCTGAACGAGCTCCATTCGATACTTCAGGTAAGCACTATCAGCGTTATATGCGCTGGCATTGGCACCAGATGCGCTTGCGGTGGTTGTAAAACTTGCTTTAAACAAGCCCAAGAGTATTGCTGTAAGTATTTTCATATTTATACTGCTCATCCTTCGGCCTGCCGAAGCTCGATAAACCAATCCGCTGTACAATTCATCTACCAAATGAACATGGTTGCATTTTTATTCTAACACCTGTCAAAACGGCTGATTGACAGGTGCACCGATTCCGGCGTCAACCAGGTACTGTGGAACTGTCAATTTGTCCGTTGCTGATACTGGTTATAACGCACTCGACTAATTCCTAAACTGTGGCAATCTCGCGCTTCAGGTCCCATATTCGGATGCAACATCCAGGAGGCAAGGATTCCTTCATATTGCATTCCAGCCTTTTCCATGACTTTTCTTGATGCGGTATTCTGAACGTCGCATACCGCCCCTACTCGTTGTACCGATTGATTTTGAAATGCCTTATTGATAAATGATGACACCACCTCGGTCATGATTCCTCTGCCCCAATGTGGCTGGGCAAGTAAATAGCCGACTTCGATCTTGTGGCCGTCTACTCTGGCAGCGAAGCTCCCGGATATTTCAGATGTCGCTTTATTTTCGATTGTCCATGTGTAGCTGTCACGATTCCAACCGTCAATACACTTTTCAACGTATGCGGTGGTTTCAGCTAACGATTTATGCGGAACCCAGGTAGTGTAAAGAGCGACTTCCATTTCCTGCGCCCAGTTGTTGTAGATAGGATCCACATCTGATACTTCGATTTTCCGTATCCGGTAATCTTGCGTTTCAAAGTATGTAAACATATAACTAGCCAGTTTGCGTTACCGGGTAGCGCGGGGCAATTACGGCCCTTTGCCGCCTAAGAACCGTATGTGATAGTTTCCAATCATACGGCTCATGCCCTTCAAAGGTCGAGATTGCACGACCCAGCCATCAGTGTCATTCGATGTCCTGCTCATGCGACCATAGCTTCAATCGCTGAATTAACGACGGGCGTGTACATCAGTTGGATAAGATCGCCGCTTCGGGCGATCTATCCTAATTCGTTAGGGCCACTTAGCTTACTACAGCTCCGAAATCGCACAAAACCCCAGTTTTTGAATCACTTGGCATTGAAATAGCTACGGCATTGCCGTATATTGCCGATATGCTCTTCATTGAAACCTCAAAGTTCACAGAGCTTGTAAAAGACCACCTCAGTGACGATGAGTATGTAGCACTGCAGTGGATGCTATTAGAACAACCAGACGCTGGTCCAATTGTGCCTGGTAGCGGTGGCGTGAGAAAAGTGCGCTGGGGATTGCGCGGCAGAGGTAAACGCGGCGGTATTAGAGTAATTTACTACTGGAAAACCGCAGACGATGAAATCTGGCTGCTAACGCTCTATGCCAAAAATGAAATGGAAAACATACCTGCACACTTGCTAAAGCAAATTGCACAGGAAATTGACGATGACTAAGAGAGATATTGGCCAGGAAATCCTTGATGGCCTCAAAGAAGTAAAAGCACACAAAGCTGGAAATGGCAGCAAGCTTGTTACGCGCGAATTAAAAGATCCTTCACCTGCCAATGTTATACGCGAAAAACTCAACCTTTCCCAAGATGCTTTTGCTAGTCTGATGGGTGTAAGCATACGAACTGTACAAGACTGGGAACAAGGCAGACGCCAGCCACAAGGCCCTGCAAAATCACTGTTACGTGTAGCTGAACAACACCCCGAAGTCTTTTCAGATCTGCGGTAGTTTTTCTGACCTAACTTCCAGCTCACTCGCGCTGTAGGCGATGGCCGTATTGCATAAAAATGGAGTGGCAAAGACACCGGCAAATACACCGCAATACGGACAGCGCGTACAGTGTCGAGTGGAGCTTCTTAGCTGCATTTGTGGAGATACGGACCAATATCACTGCGTACCTGTTCCTCCAATACACCAACAAAGACCTCTACCCCTGCATCTCGTAGAATCTCTATACCAGTACCTTGATTTTTTGGGTGTGGATCAATCATACCGACATAGACTTCTTGAACCCCGCATTTGACAAGTAATTCCGCACATGACGCAGTTCGACCGTGATATGAACAAGGCTCTAGTGTGACAAACACGCTCGTACCTTTTAGATTGTATTGTAATTTACTTGCAGCCATTGCTTCTGCATGCGCTTCCCCGGGTTCATTTGTATACCCTGAAGAAATAATGCTCCCATTTTTCACCACTACACATCCGACCGGTGGATTTGGCGCGCATTTATCTAGCGCCTTTCTTCCTTCATTGATCGCATGTTGCATAAATTTATCTATGTCATTGGTCTTCATTTTTCTAGCTAATGCCTCATTGCTGGACAATTAACGAAAGGTGATGTGATGGACGCCCTTCCAAACCGGCGTCGAAGCGCCAAGCTGTTAAAGT
>CAYMVV010000200.1:0-6905 GCA_964393885.1 uncultured Granulosicoccaceae bacterium
AATTCCCCGAGCGGGACTTTAACCCGCTAGATTGATCGCCGGTAACGGCGTGCGACCTGACCCCATATGTTCAGGTTATTGCCAAACGATACGAGCATGGATCCATCATTCTCACATCTAACCTGTCATTCGGGCAGTGGGACAGCACGTTCTCTGTCAACGCCGCGCTCACTGCTGCGATGTTAGATCGACTTCTGCATCACGCTCATGTCATTCAGATCAAGGGGGAAAGCATACAGACTCAAAGAACAGCGCAAAGCTGGATTATTGCAACCCAAGAGCGTGGAAATTAGCGAAAAAACTGACTAAATAGGCAAGAAAAAAACAACCGCAGGTGGGTCAACTTTATGTTGCTGACTTATCCCACAAGTGGGTCACTTTTATGTTGCTGTTGACAGATCTTCTAGCTTCTGTTCACAGGAGTGATATCATGTATATCAATTAGATTTCTACGCTAGTTCGAAGAAGCGAATGGGATATTCCCTACGCATGGCGTTCAAGTACAAGCTAACTGAAATACACAAATGTGGCAAATGCAAGACCTGACCCCAATTACTCTTGAATGCCGGACAGGAAAATGCCAATGTCAGCGAAGTGCAATGAACCGGTCTTTAATCTGATCACCTAAATAGTTTATTGACGTCTGCTGTGTGAAAATCAACTACTCGACTAGTAGTAGCTATTCTTGTGTAAAGATCTGCTTTGACGGTTAACGCGAGTACATCGTCGCAATAGCAAGAGCTTTAACGCAGTTGCACGCCGACTGACGGGCTCCCGTAGGGTCAGTTGATCAAAGTTGTCAATCTTCGGAAAATGAACGCTGTGACAAAAGGTCTAAGAAGTATCATAGAAATTGTGCGCTTTGATCAATCGACTTATTCTTATAGTTTTTACGTTGCGGTGCACTAATGCTGACCGCACTCGATCACATCGTGCTGGTATGCACTGACATTGAAACAGCGGTAGACGACTATACAAAGCTGCTCGGTGCACAGCCTGTTTGGCGTGCAAGTGACAGCGACACGGCCACCGCTGTTTTTTCATTTCATAACACAGCACTGGAGCTGTTAGCTCCAGCTGGCGACGGCGCCGCTGCAGATAAACTTCGCACTCTGGTGGCAGATGGCGCAAGAATTACAACGCTGGTGTATCGCTCTGATGCGATAACTCAAGATCATCATGTCGTGCAACGACGTGGCCTGAAGCCGAGTGACATTACCGACGGGTCCAGTGAGGATCTGATTACAGGGCAATCGCGGCAGTGGCAGCGCTTTCGAATACCCGACGACACTATGGCCGGGATAAAAACATTCGTCGTTCAACCGCAAGCCCCGCTAGAGACAGTCATAACACGTGACGATGCTGTTAGCGCTCTGGATCATCTGGTAGTTCAAGCACCGAATATCGACCGCTTCGTCGCAAATTACGGGGCGAGGCTGGGCTTAAGGCTGGCGCTGGACCGCAGGGCCCCGCAATGGAAAACACACTTCCTGTTCTTTCGTATCGGCGACTGTACGATTGAAGCCACACATCGTCTTGATGAGACGCATGATGTTTCCGGTATAGACAAGATCTGGGGCCTGACCTGGGCCACTGGAAATCTTGATGCGGCACATAGTCGACTGGGTGATGCCGGTATCGATGTTAGCGAGATTCGCGATGGTCTCAAACCGGGATCGCGCGTGTTTTCGGTTCGCAGCGGCACGCTGGGCATCCCTACGCTGTTTATCGAACATACGCCTCGTCAATCCAGCGACATCGGGTAGCGTTTGCGTGTGGTGTATCGCCTGGAATAGCGTCTGCCATGAATGATTGACAGCGCGGTGCGTAGCTGGGTACGGATCTGTTGATGGTTTGCACCTCAACTCACGCGCGTGCGTAAGGCGGCATCGTCACACTGGCGGTGACTTTCCCGGCCAGGGCGAGCTCACGATCGAGGCATTCATGCAGGCGCTATCGAAAACGGTTTACGATTGCCCGCTGTCACACGAGATATTCAACGATATCTTTCGCCGCAGCGATCCTGTGCAAGCAGCGCAGGACGGCAATCTCTCATCGCGGTATCTGGAGTCGATAGAAGCACGGAGAGGTACCGCCACCGATCGGTGGTGGCGCTGGGTTTGCAGGTCGAGAATACCTACGCCTGTACACAGCGCGCGGGCTTTTTGCAGATACCGATGGTCGCCCCGGATCAGCCTTCATCCTCTACACTGATGACTTTTGGCGTGACTTTGAAGTGTACGAAAGGAAAGGTATTAAGTTCGTGAGAAAGCCGTTGAAGCAGAGCTATGGTACAGATGCTGTGTTCCAAGACATCAGCGGTAACTTATGGGATCTACTTGAACCCCAAACTAACTGATCGGTAAATTCCAGAAAACATTTCCACGTCAATATCCTACCCGCCCCTGTAACTCAGAAAAATCGCTCATAACCCATCGTCTATAACCGGGTCGTTCGCTTAATCGCTCATACCATTGATTGATGTTGTCAGGCATGGATATAGCCAAGTCGATAGCATTCAGTCGATGCTGAAAAATACCCGTTGCTACATCGGCCACTGAAGGGTGATCACCCACAACATAGTGTTGATTGGCTAACTGGTTACTGAGCAGCTCTAAGCAAGATTCGCACTCCGAAACACTGGCGTCAATGGCGGCCTGGTTTCGGCTTTCGGGTGGCGTTCTGTAATATCCCCAAAATACACCGACAAACGCTTTCTCTAAACGGTCAATGGACCAGTCCATCCATCGATCGGTTTGGCTTCGTTCATATGGGTCGGATGAGATCCAGTGTTCATCGCTGTACTGACCTGCCAAATAACGAATGATGGTGTTGGATTCCAAAATAATGCGTTGCTTGTCGCGAAGTACTGGCACTTTGCCAGATGGGTTCATGGCAAGAAATTCAGCAGTATCATTCCCGCCAAACCGGCCTCCAACTTCTTTATGTGAGTATGCAAGGCCAAGCTCATCGGCAAGCCACAGTACCTTTTGTACATTGTAGGAGGTATGTCGGCCGTAGATTTCGATGTCAGTAGGGTAATTCATGTGGTTCTTTCCCGACGTAATCTGGTTCATGCAGTTCTGTAAATTTCAAAGTATAGGAAGCATAAACGCTACTTTTGCTATCACAAGCACAAGTTGGTGAGCCGCCACGGTCGCTCTGACTACCTTATTCCACTGACTTTCCCTCGCTTTCAAACCGTTCTGCTGGTTTTCGCCGACATCACGCTCAAATATTCTCTTAAATTCGCACTTGCCGACACCCGACAGACAATACCTAGCCTGCCAGCGAGGCGACTCGATGCCAGCGATGCAAAGATTGAACTCTAATCTACCCAAATAACCCGTACTGTGGCGGCCCTCGACTCGGTGGCAACTCATTCGCTTGCTCTTGCTTTGTCTCCGGAACGACACTGGGCGCTGAATATACATTGAATCGAGCGATTGAAAAAATAGATTTGATTTTCACAGGTGAATATCATTTTAATGAAAAACAAATAAATTCGTCCATAGTTTCGCTTAACAACTATTTATCCGTTGGCACCTTGGTCTCAGCCAATGATAAGTATCTATCGACATATAGAATTTCTGGGAGTGCTTTGCTTGATGACCCAAGCCAGTACTTTTTGAGTTTAGAAGCCGAAATAGGACTCAGCGATTACCTACGAATGGGGGTCATTTATTTTTATGCGGGCCAAGAAACAGCTATGACCAGCTGACTTCCAGATGACCAACCGCTTCGACTTGCCGAGGCTGGTCTAGAGATCAAGTTTTGATATATAGATTAACAACAAGGCGTTTGGAGTTGTCTGTACCTGCCGAAGACGGCCAACCTATTTACCAAATCGAATTCATCTCTTATGATAGAAGGTGCAGTTTTGCCTTTAGATGTACGGAATCTATACGTTGCCACAAAGGGGATTAATATGACAAAAGCATCTGAACAAAACGAAGCGGATAGAGAGGAGTATCAGTTGTTTGACTTGGTATAACCGTTCTCTCAGAGAATGTTAACTAAAACCCTTTAACAATGCAAAGGTAAAATCCAATGGCAAATAAAAAAATACGAGAATATATTCAGGATCTTGAATTAGTCAATCAGACTCAGGCCAAAATAGCAAAGAAATTGTTGGCCTGCTTCAGAAAGCAAGGGGCTAGTCTGGATGAAGATATTAAATATGGTGGCATCGTCTTTCTGAAGGAAGGAGAGCTTATTGGCGGTATCTTTTCATACAAAGAGTATACGAGTGTTGAGTTTAGCCTAGGTGCTGAATTCAAAGACCCTAGAGGTCTCCTGGAAGGCACTGGTAAACTGCGCCGACATTTGAAAATCCATGAATTAAAGAACTTCAAAGCACTAGGCGCGGAAAGTTTTATTCAACAATCCGTTAAATAAGACAAATCATTTTTAATGATCAACACTATCGATCAGCAGTGATTTAGAAATATTATTCTAAAGGAGAAGATATGAATTCTGTAGAAATAGCGTTCGTGGTGATCATCTGTTTGCCGAATTAGGTGGGCTTACTGCCAGTGTTTTAGATAACGCAACCCGGTAGCGTATGATTTCTTTCGGAAGCGCCTGCTAACTGGCATGAGTAGCGGATGCAAGTGCCGTACTGTAAAGGTGTAGCGAACTATACAGACCCCGAGTCATGTGTTGCCGCTCGTGAGAGTTGTGATGAAGCGTTGACAGGGGCACATGCAGGCTGGGTATTGAGCCGCGTAAATATTTACTCGTCCGGAGCGCCGACGCTCTCGAAAATGTCGGAAGGCAATACTGCTCTGATTGCTATCGCAAGATCAGAGTGGGCTCCGCGCGGTCGTAGACCCCACGCATGCATGGAAACTCATTGCGCAGGAACTGGGAGGTCCCATTCTTCAGCTTCAGAAAATGGCGTTGAAGCTAGCACCGAAAACCTCAAGGGGATACAGCGGTGGTAAAAGAGGATGGGAAGTCAGACAATGTCGTAGTGCCCGGGAAGCGTTCGAACAAAAGTGTACCTACGGGTTCACCGGCGGAGAGTGTGGAGGAAAGGACATTGGCCAAGGGCAATTCGCACCAGCAAAGCAGATACCAGACCCAGAGCTGGGAATGTCTGTCACAGGCGCTGGAGCGGATACGGCAATCAGCCAAGTGTCGATCGACTCAACTCTACCCCTTCACGAGAGTAGATTGCCGATTGTCGGTACAGCGGCAGATGGTCCATGAATTTGGCGATCGCCACATGAGCCAGTAACCCAGGGACAGCATTACCGCGGGGGATAGGACGACTCGGTGCATCGGCTTGGTGAATCTTGTCATCGCAGCCACAACGACACTTGGGTCGCACATGTTTGATTACCCTAAAGCTGGCCGGTACATACTCCAGTTGCTCACTGGTGTCTTGTGCAAATGGCTCAAGTGCTTTTCCGCACTGCGTACAAGTGAGGCCTGCATCGTGAACCACTGTCTCACGTGGCAGGTGCTCTGGTAGTGACTGGCGCTTTTTTGCAGGCTTGTCTTGTTCGATGTTTGTATCGGTTAACGTAGTCGATGCCAGAGTATCTGATTCGCACTGATCACTGACACTTGCCCCCAGGTCTTCGAGCATCAGTTCCAGCTGATAGATGTGTTGATCCAGTTGTTCTGATCGTCTGCCGTAACGGGCTCGACGCAACGCGGCGAGTTGTTGTTCTAACGTGGCAATGTGTCTATCCAGCGCATCGTTTTTGGCACGCTCGATCTGTAGAGCTCTTTCGTAGGAGAGATTTTCTGACTGCAGTGCTTCACTTTGAGCTTGTAGTGAATCACTCTGAGCCTGCAACGCAACAACCATCGCACGTAGTGCGTCTTTGTCGTCGGGAAGTCTGTGCTGATCTGGCATAGTTCAGAGCATATCAAGATCACTATTTTTTAATCAACCACCATTAGGCCATCTTAACGGCAGGCCACCACGTACGCTGTGGTGCTCGCCAGTCTATCGCCTCCATCAACATGGAAAACTGGGCTGGCGTCAGTAATACCGTGTCCTCATTGGCATTGGGCCAAACAAACCGACCGCGCTCCAGCCGTTTGATATAAAGATTAATGCCATCGCCACTGAACCACAGCACTTTGATCTGATCGCCACGTCGGCCACGAAACACGAACACATCACCGGACAAGGGTTCTTTGGCAAGACCAGACTTTACAAGCGCTGCTAACCCAGGCATGCCTTTGCGCATATCGGTGATGCCGGCAGCCAGAAAGATCTGGCTACGTGATGGCGGCTGGATCATCGTAGCGCACTCAGCACAGCTTGTGCGTTCTGTGGATCTACAGCACCGTAGAATCGGATCGTTGCTGTACCGAACACCACCTCAATGAGGCTGGAGGAATCCGGATTATCGGCAATGGATGTGTTCAGGACTACGGGTACCATGGGCTGACAAGTAGTTCCTTCGATCTGCCTGCGCCACTTGTGGATCAGGTTTGCATTGATCTGATGTTCCAGCGCAACCTGAGCGATTGATTTTCCGTCGCCCTGACATTCAGATACTACTCTCGCCTTAAACTCCTTAGTGTAGGAGCGTCTTGTCTTGCGGATGGGACTCTGGGAAGGGGATAAATTCTCTTGCATGGTGTCCACCTGTTTTAAGTGGACACCATTGTGTGAATCGCATTTTCGATTTTCTAGTGGGTCATGGCCGGACGCTTACACTTTATTCCGGGCGTCGTGCCCTCCACCCTTTCGGGGCCTGCGCAAACCCGGCGCAGTGCAAAATCGTTCCAGACAACTTTATCACAGGGTCCCATGCTCAAGTAGATCATAGGCAGGTTATTCCAACCAAAAAAAAAGCCACCCTAAAAAGGATGGCTTTTTTACTGTAATACCCCGGCGATGACCTACTTTCACATGGGGAGACCCCACACTATCATCG
>CAYMVV010000201.1:0-6717 GCA_964393885.1 uncultured Granulosicoccaceae bacterium
CCAGAGGTGGCAAAGGTGACGTACTGTTTCCCTGGGGAGATCAGGAACCAGACGATGAAAATTTCCTACCTTGCAATATCTGGCAGGGGAATTTTCCGCATTACAACACAGGCGCCGATGGATACGATGCAACTGCCCCTGTTGACGCCTATGAACCCAATGGTTACGGGCTCTATAACATGGTAGGCAATACATGGGAATGGACAGCTGGTCCCTACACGGCCAGAGCACAAAATGCCAAAGCTCGTAAACATGCGGCAACTATGAAAGGATCGATGGTGTTAAAGGGTGGCTCATTCATGTGTCACAAAAGCTATTGCTTTCGCTATCGAATAGCCGCGAGAAGCGGCAACACGCCAGATAGCACCACCTCCCACATGGGATTTCGCGTGGCTTACGATGTCTGAGCGGATTCAGCTGGTTCTGAACCGATTGTCTGAAGTCCGATGTCTGTGGTCTGGGTCTGGGTCTGGGTCTGGGTCTAGGTCTGGGTCCGGGCGAGTCGGCGACGTGTAAGCAGCGCCCTCAGGCGTTGCCGTGCGTCAGTCCACTCATTTTTATCTGAACCAACGCCTCAAGCATGGTGAGTGGCGAGCGACGTCTGGTTACCTGGTGAGCGGATTCCCACTGCCCGACCCCGGGGTTCTGGTCAAGGTTCAGGTTTTGGTTGTGGTGATGGTCAGCATTGTCGTCCAGGTTCTCGCCCGGGTGCTGATCCAGATTCCAGTTGTCATCGAAGTTGTGATGACGACTATGCTCATCGTGTAGCTCAACTGAGTACTCAAGCTGGTCTACATATTCTTCGCTGTCGTACTGCGGGCGATCGGCTGAGTATCCGCGCGTTTCAGGGTAGACACCACGGCCTTCGAGGTATCTATTACGCGCATGCACAGGTTGCTCATTATCAGCGAAGAATATTTTACGAAGTGGCATTTTATATCTCTCGTCTAGTCCGTTTCTGTCTAAACCTGTTCGGTTTAACGCGCCGAATTGCGACCCACATCCCTGCTGGGGTCCTTCCAGCCACCGTATTATGCCGTCGAAACATAGAACCAGGTGGTAAACTACTGTTACAGAACCATTTTTACGCTTTTAGCGCGCGAACCGCGCTATCTTGAAGGAGGCTTTCCACAGAAATGCGAACCCAAACGGCGTAATAACAAAGGCGGTTAACAAAAGTGTGGAATATTGTAAACCAGTCAGAGCTTCAGATAGATGACTCAGTGCAGATTTCTTATACGCTCGATCTTGGCAGACCCTGTTAATCTATAGAAGCGAGCCAGTTCTGCGCGCAACTCCCGGTTGCTGGTATAGAACTCAAACTGTTCATACAACCACTGACAGTACAACGCCGCATAGCGATTAGCCGACTCATATCTCAATTTAACTTCAGCCGACAGACTGTCGCGGTAAGACACTTGCTCAAACAGACGGGTTAACAGATTTGGTATGGGCAGGCCAGCTCTGTTTGCAATGAGCGTGGCAAAAACAAATTTATCTACCTCGGCTTGCACTTCAAGCTCGAGAGCACTAATTGCTCGATCATAGTGTGCATTCCAGACCAGATATAAAAAATGGCTCACCCCTTCCAGAACAATGCAATGATCACTGAATCCGTCGCCAAGCCAATCGTCCTTCCAGTTGGTTTTACTGGCATTGTCCATCACACAGGAATCGAGAAACAAGGTTAAATCAAGATTGTCATCACTCTCCTGCAACAGGAGCACTTCCGGTGCGGCAGGTGTGTCGCCACACAGTTCCTCGAATTGCTCTGAATCATGTAAGACAAAGTTCTCTACACGATAGGGCACACTGACATCGTAACGAATCTCAAGTGCGTTCTGAATTGAAGCTAACATACGCACTCACTAGCTGTGCCGAGTCGCTGACAGCAAATACTAACCGGGCCCTTAGTCATCATTGACAAGCTGTGGCAGTGGAGAATTATTGCTAGTGGGTTGTGCGGAAAGTTCGGTAACAGACTTTTCACAGCCACGGTTGTCAGAGCAAGGCGAAAAAATGCAGGCATAGCAGGGCCTACGTCGAATTTTTTTAACGCAGCTATGGCAACCGTGGCGAAGAAAAGTGTTACCGAACTTTCCAAACGGCCCACTAGTGTAAAATGACAGAGGTATGACCGATATCAGACTGGCTATCGCCGCTTGTCTGATCGAGTTGTTCAAACCATTGTTGCCACTCGTCACGCTGCGTCCCCACAGCAGCCCCGTTGACTTCCGACAGGATAGCGACAAAGCCGCTGAAACTGTGCGCTAGATCATCAAATATCTCACACAGCGCCTTGTCTTTTGCGGTCGCACCACAGCTATCCGCTAAACAACCATAAGCGGATTCACCCATAGAAATATAATACTTCAGTCCAACGACTCGTTTGCTTAGCGCTGGTGCAAACAACCCTGCGACAAAAATCGCAACATCTCCGAGGCGCTGCAGATGCAATCGACGCTCATGATCGCTCTGCGCTTCGAGTGCTTGTTTGTAATACGCTGCGAGTGGTGTCAAGGTGCCACTCTCTGGCCGGTAATCAAAAAAGCGATCGGAACGACTGTACCGTGTTAACAGATTAGTTAAATACCACAATGTGTGATCTTTGATATCTACATTTTTTTCATTGCCGATGTCGCGGATCGCATTATGGAAATAGGTTTCGAGATTGGTTTCTTTATTGATCATTGATCGGATCTCCTAACCTTTGCTCACTTTAGAACACTATCTAAAAACAATATAGATTAAAAGCAACCTTGCATAATCCCTACCTGATTGCATAGAGGGCCTGCTCAAAAATACGGAATCTAATAGCACTCGCACCGGTTGAGTGCTAACACCTCATAGCAGCGAAACAGCAGGGTAAGTATCAAAACAAGCTATGCCATCACTCATCTGGCAGTTTAACGATATCAGACAGCGGTAATCTGTAAACTGAACGGATTTAAAATTTCTACAGGACGTCTGCAGCGCCAACTCTTTTGGCATGAGCGCTATATACCCTGCCCCGGCTATGGTTGGTGAACAGGCGCGTTGGCAACTTGCCAAAATCTGCCCGGAGGCGGGTGTGTGATGTCTAATCGATGGTTTAGTGTAAAAAAACAACTTTGAAACAAAGCCTACTGATCTAAACCCAACGCCTCTAGTGTTTCAACAGTTATCGCTCCACGAGCCAGGCCGTCATTTGACTGAAACGCTTCAACAGCTTCACGGGCGGCAGCATCAAAAATGCCATCAACCTTACCTGCGTAAAACCCTCGCTTTTTCAGAGCGCGCTGTAATCCACTGATCATGGTCTCATCCAGACTGGCATCACAGATAACCCGACGCCATGCAAAATGCTCGTCCGAGACTTTCTCTTTTCTGGTTACTGATTGATACTCAATTGGAGTTAATGTTCGCTCCACCTGCTCGGGCGACACCAGTTTCCTGACCCGAATCATCTCATATTGGGCCGGCTGCGGCGTCCTGACAACACGGGCGGGGGTATCAAGCACTTGCTTTCGAACCATTTTGAAGATAGCAGGACGTTCGACCCGTCGAGTGGTGGCCGGCTCGCTGACAACATGACGGGTTATAGTTTTATGGGTCGCAGGCTCGGTTACGAGGCATAGTATTTCTCCGGTCATGTGCTCAACAGTCTGCAAGGGCCCGCACTGGCTACTCCAGCTTATCTGTTCAGGTGAATCGAGTACCTTTTCAGCAACCGATTCAAATTCTGCGGCAACTGGCACAAGTTCGAACGACGCCGGTTCGATCAGCACCTTCTCTTCGATCCATCGATAAGTGGCAGGAATCACTTCGATGGTTTCACTTGCCTCCTTCACGACCACCTGCTCCTCAACCCACTCATATCTGGCAGGGATGATAGAGATCGCCTCACTGGCCTCACGCTTTACAATGGTTTGACGTACCTCATTGTATGTGGCGGGAACTATCGTCTTGGCATAGCACTCTCCCGGCCTGGCTTCAGGAGGAGGTAGCGTATCAAGTTTGGCTACATCAGCGGCGCGCGCGGCGGATATCGCTACCAGTAACAGACACAGAAACAGAAACACCCGTGAACAAGAAGACCCGGTTATCATTATGCCGGTGTAATCACCAGTTACGTGCAGAGCAAAAGCACGAGCCAGTCAAACTAACTAAAACACGCACAGAAAACCTGCCGGGGGTCAACTTGCGATGTTTGTAATCACTAAACATGGAAACCATTCTCTCCTTAAAATGTACCCATAAATCGCACAGCACAAACCACGCTGTTATAAAATAAAAACTAAACAACAACGAACGGGCTGGCAGGCGACTGGCGCGTGTGTAGCTTACCTATGCAGACAGTGCTCACCTCTCACAGTTCTATTGTTTAACGAATCTGGCTGAGTGTTGATTGCTGTTGACCCCTGCCTGCGGTCGATTATATTTTGTTATAAATAGGGCTACAAGTGACGCAAAAAAAAGCGCCTTTAACACACAGCGCACAGCTACAATAAGGGGCCAGGAGCCTGCCCTGCCGTTTGTTTCCATCGATCAACTACATTGCATGTGAGTAACTGGCTACCATGCAGACACGATACAGACGCCATCAAGACACCTGGTGGCACTTCGTGACTATTTTCTAACCTGGACTCTCAAAGGCTAATGACTTTATCAACCAGGGTTTCCCGCTCAGCCCAATGACCTATAAACCATCGGTTATCACAGTAACCTGTCTCAGCATTGGAACACTCGTTGCACTCGCTGTCGCCTCTGCACTATGGCTTGGCCTATCCAGTGCAGCCGACAATACCCGACGATTGCTCGAGGCACAGGTTGGCATTTTTATGGATCTGGTCGAGCAACGCATCGACAGTCGTATGCAGCCGGCAGTGGCTCAGGCAGAGTGGATCGCCGAAAGAATCATCGACGGTACAGTTGATTTAAACGACTCTGACGGCTTCGACAAGTTTATTCGAGGCACATTGGCGGCAACGCCGCAGGTAGCTGGTATTACCCACGTTGACCCCACCGGCCTCAGCCGGCGCTGGCACCGGGGTGACGGCTTGAGGGTAACAGAGTCATGGGGCGACAGACCTGAAATTATGGGGTGGCTTGAGGATGGAGCCGCGGACAAAACACCTCAGTGGCGCGAGCCATTTTTCACCGAAACAATAGGCGAGTTCGTTGTACTGCACGACACGGCGTTGATCGAGGATGATCAGTTCAACGGCATGATCGGTCAGATAATCCCGATCTCGGATCTGTCTTTGGAGCTGGTTAAACTGGTCGACGGTACACCATTGGTTCCGTTTGTTTTGTACGATAAAACCCGGGTACTTGTGCATCCGGCTATTTTGACCGACCTGCAGTCGCCAAACCAGACCGACAACAGGTTGCCACAATTGCAATCGCTCGACGATCCGGTGATCAAAAAAATATGGTCCAGTGATACGCGTGAAATGCGCCTGCTCGGTTCCGTTGATCGTGCAGTGGCGAGAATGACGTGGACAGATGACTCAGCCTATGCAATCCTGCACAGAGTGATTGATCGCTATGGCGATGCCCCGTGGGTGATCGGCTTTTACTTTGACCTCGACGCCGAAGACAACACGGTGGTCGACCGCCTCGTCAGAGCGCTTCTTGCCGGCCTGGGGGTTTTCTGTCTCTCGATTATATTTGCAATTCTGATGGGCCGTAGACTGGCCCGACCCATCGCATCCATAGCAAAGGCAGCCAATCAGATAGGCGAAGGCAACTTCAACCAGGTCACGGCCTTGCCTGTCAGTCGGGTCAGGGAAATACACTCCGCCAATGCATCAATTAACAAAATGGTATCTGACCTGCGTGAGCAGAGAGTCATTCGAGACACGCTTGGTCGATTCCTGCCCGAACCAGTCGCGCGATCAATCCTCAAAGAACAGGGAGAGCTGGCACCGCAAACGTCAGTCGCGACAATTTTCTTTTGTGATGTCGTGGGGTTTACCTCACTCATAGAAAAATTCGGCGCCGAGGCAACCGTCGAAGTGTTGAATGCCTATTTCGCCGAAGCGGTAGCCATACTGGAAAAACACCAGGGCATCGTCACACAGTTTCAGGGCGACGGCATTCTGGCCGTATTTAACCTTCCACTGGCCAATAAAAATCACCCCTACTCCGCTGTGATGGCAGCACTTGAAATAGTTGAATGCGTAAAACAGCAAGAGTTCTGCGGTATCAGGCTATCAGTCAGAATTGGAATTTCTACAGGCGAAGTCGTCGCCGGTGCAGTTGGCGCAAAAGGTCGATTGAGTTACACCGTACACGGCGATGCCGTAAACAGTGCCGCACGTATTGAGGCAATAAACAAAACCACCGGCACCAACATCCTGATCTCCGCATCGACAGCTGCACAACTACAAATTGTACAGATACGCTCGATTGGCACATTTGACATTCGTGGTAAAAGTAACAAGACAGAGCTCTTCACTGTTGAGGACGGAGGTCGGAGGTCAGAGGACGGAGGACAGACACACAAGTTCATTGGCCAATGACTGATCCGTCTTCAGTTGTCTGATTACTGTCCCCTGAATACGGCAGCACCGCCCGCCAGGGCATATAATCTTTCATCTAAAGAATTTAACAAGTATGCGGTTTTCTTTTATCGAAATGCTTCAAACCACAAAGAGCTGGTGCGCTTCGCTCCGAGGCTGGGCAAGAATTCCTTTGTGAGGTAAATTCACGCTTGTACGCTAAAGGATAAAG
>CAYMVV010000202.1:0-3000 GCA_964393885.1 uncultured Granulosicoccaceae bacterium
GTGGGGTGAAGGTGACTTCACGATTAATCAATGGCAGGTTAACCGCACCTACTAAACGCTAGTACACTTCAATGTGCTAATTAGCAGAGCAATAAAGCAGTAACCAAAAGGGCGCGATAAAGCGCCCTTTTTTATATAAACACTTAGTTATGATCTGAGTGGTGCGAAGCGCACCAGCTATAAGGGACATAGAGAATTTCGACACAAGAAAAACAGACTTTCATCTGACAAATTACCAAACATCTGTTTTTTCGCGGTTGAGTAGTTTTAGTTACTCATAAAAAAAACGTTCAGAAAGTGAGGCAAGCAAATGACAAACGCTTTTGCTTTTGCTTTTGCTTTTGCTTTTGCTTTTGCTTTAGATCTTGATCTTCCGCGTCTAATCAGTTTTGAGATTTATCGTGGAGGTGGGTCAATGTGCCAGGGATGGCACATTGAGCGCTGGTCAGGCATGGATGCCTGTTTGCGCGGCCCACTGGAGCGATAAATCTCAAAATGCCGCAGGCACCCTTGGGCTGATTATTCGCAATAATACTTTTGGTTACTTTTAGTATTTTTAAAAGTGACTCCGCCTGAAGGGCATACCATACTTGCTCGCTCTACCAGAGCGAGAACCCTAAAACTCAACCAGGTAGCTACGCGACAGCACAGCGCACCGCCCGCCAGGGCGTAATCTCTAGATTCTATCCAGCGAATCTATCCCCAGCAGTTCAAGCCCTTTACTCATAGACCGTGCGGTCAGATCACACAATTGCAGCCTGCTGGTTTGCAAGTCCTGCGAACCCGCATCGCGTACAGAACACTGATCAAAAAACCGTGCAAACAACTGAGCCAAATCGAATAGATAATTGCACAGCAGATTAGGCTTGTACTCGATCAGTACATCATTCAACGCCTGATCAAGTTGCAACAGCTTTAACGCCAGTTGACGCTCGACCGGCTCATCAAGAACAAAGGGAACTGGCTGCTCACGCAGTTTATCTGCGCTGACATCCAGATTACGCAGTATGCCATGCACACGCGCGTTGGCGTACTGCAGGTAAGTGGCCGTGTTGCCGCGCAGCGCAAGCATTTTGTCGTAGCTAAACTTGTAATCAGAAGATCGGTTCTGCGACAAATCTGCATACTTTAGCGCCCCTATCCCCACTACCCTGCCTATCAACTGTTGACGATCCGGATCAAGGTCCGGGTTTTGTTGTGACGCTATCTCAAGCGCTCGAGACTCGGCTTCATCAAGTAAGCCTTCCAGTCCAACGGTATCTCCAGCTCTTGTTTTAAACGGCTTGCCATCATCGCCGAGCACCGTGCCAAAGCTGACGTGAGTCATCTCTACATCGGTGTAACCCCACAGTTTTGCTGCGTCAAAGAGTTTGTCGAAATGATCGCCCTGACGGTGGTCAACCACATACAGCATGGTGTCCGCCTTCCAATCCTGCACGCGATACTGAATAGTAGCGAGATCCGTGGTCGGATACAGATAGGCACCATCTTTTTTACGAATAATCATTGGCGCCTCATAGCCGTCCATAAACACGCAGATCGCACCATCATTTTCCTGCGCCAGACCGCTGGAGGTAAACTGCTCGACCACCCCGGCTAGTTGATCATGGTAGAAGCTCTCACCGTGTGTATGATCAAACTCAACGTTCAGTCGCTTGTAGATTCGATTGATATCATCGAGGCAGTACGGCAAAAATTCATCCCAGAGCGCTCTGTTTTCAGCATCGCCAGCGTGCAGCTTGACAGTTTCTGCCAGTACCTCCTGCTCTACCGCAGCGTGTTGCTTTGCCGTTTCCAGTAAAGCCGCATCCGCTTCGACTGATGCTATTACCGAACTCAATTGCTGCAACTGCTGCTGTTGCATGGCGATTTTCTCACCCAGCCGATTGATATCTTTTTTCTGCTGTTTGGCTTTTGCCTTGTCGTCTTGCGGGTCAGTGTTTTTAACCCGTTCGAGCGCTTGCTGCTGTTTGTCCAGAGTATCCTGCACCTCCGGCATTTTGCGTCGGGCGCCATGGTAGTCCATTAATACACGCACAAATTTATACAGTCGACTCAGCTCCAGCACCGGCTCGCTATGATATTTATCCTTGTCGACAAAATGTTTGTAGCCGTAAATGATCATACCGAACTGGGTGCCCCAGTCACCGAGATGGTTATCGGTGATGACCTTGTGCCCCAGAAATCGGTGAATCTTTGCCAGCGCGTCGCCAATGACCGTAGAGCGAATGTGGCCGACGTGCATCGGTTTGGCGACATTCGGGGATGAGTAGTCGACCACCACGGTACGCGGAGCGTCCGTCAGGGGTATGCCCAGCCGATCATCCACCAGCGCCCCTGCCAGTTGTTGCTGTATATACGTCGAAGACAACGTCAGATTGATAAAGCCCGGGCCAGCCACTTCCACACCACTGCAAAGGTCCGCAAGGTCAACCCGGTCTGCCAGATCTGCTGCTATTTCGCGCGGTGGTTTACCCAGTTTCTTGCCCAGTGGCATTGCGCAGTTGGCCTGATAGTCCCCGAAGCCGTCGTCCTGTGTCGGTCGAATCATCGACAACAAGGTGTCGGGATCATCCGTCAGTTCGCCTAGCACCGTGCGAAAGCGGGATTTTATTGCATCGAGCGTGTTCATTAAGGGGCAGGAATCCGAACAGTCTGGGAACCGTTAAGTGTAATTCAAATTTCATCGGCCAGCCTGTGTCATGGCCATTCTTTCATCACAATCGCCTGGCGCATGAAAGCTTCATGATTGCACTGTTCAGGTTTTCACAGCTTATGCCGTTAAAGAGCGCTGCAACCAGGACGGAAGACTGGTTCAAATAACAAAAAAAATAACAATAAAAAAAGTCGCGAGGATACCATGCCTACCACCAACAGCCGCCTGGCTGCTGTATCGATTGGCCTGCTGCTTACTGTCCAGTCAGCCGTGGCTTCGACGCCAGTGCTGCCCGAGCAATTTGGGGCAATAAAAGAATTTTTACTGGATACAGTGTCGGAGTC
>CAYMVV010000202.1:3100-4204 GCA_964393885.1 uncultured Granulosicoccaceae bacterium
TGCCCGAGCAATTTGGGGCAATAAAAGAATTTTTACTGGATACAGTGTCGGAGTCGCAGCACCACGGAGCGGCTGCAACCTACACGCTGTTACACCAGAATCTGGCTGAATTCCAGCGGCTCAAAGCAATGGTTGAGCATGCACCACACGTTGACGCTGTGATAGACGATCTGTCGACCGGGCTTGCCACCATCGCCAGCAACTTTGAAGAAGCAGCACAGCTGCGTGGTGTCTATAAGACCCATACTGAGCAAAGCGATCAGCAGTTAATGCAAAAACGCCAACAGACTCGCCAGGCAATAGAAGCGATCAATCAGCGTATCGCCACCGTTGACGCGGAACTTCAGCAATCGCAGCAGGCCTTGCCACTGGCGCGCACTGACACGGATCGCGAGCGGCATCAGATTACCATCAGTGCCAATCTGAGCGTTCTGCACTCACTCAACGCGCAGGTCGAAATCTGGCGTCGATTTGAAAGCACCCAGCAGCGACTGGCAGCCAGTTTGCAACAAAGCGCGCAGCGAACAGATTTCCTGTTGTTTGTTTTAGAAAAAAATGCACAGGTCTATCGAGAGGCCGCCAACACCGCCCAGTTACGCCGTGATGCCGATCTGGCGCTCAACAACCTGCAGGCACTTGGCGGCATAGAAAGCTCACTGACAGACCTGGCCGCCAGTTGGCGCGCCGTCGATCAGCTGGTCAACGAAATCGGCAGCGAGGCGTTCCGCTATGATGTCGCAAATTGAAATCGACGTTAGCCGGCAAAGCGACGGCAATGGTAAAAACACGCTGGCAAAACTCGCTATTGCCGCTCTGCTGGTAGCTGGCGTAACGCTCAGCGCTGCAGGCATGCACCACAAAAAGGAAAAAGCACAAACTTCCATCTCATGGCACAATGTTAGCGATACATTGCACCAGGTCGAGGTTGCAAAGGCCGATCTTTTCGCCACACTTCGAAGCAAATCCCCACAATAGGCACGTCTGCGGTTAGCCATTACTGGAATGGCATGCAGGCACCGGCATCGGTATTGCCGAGACTCACTGCCTGCGGCATTATAATTTCCTATGGTTATACCTCACTGGTTTTCTCGAAAATCCGATACC
>CAYMVV010000202.1:4304-6601 GCA_964393885.1 uncultured Granulosicoccaceae bacterium
CCTCGCTATCCCAACCTGGGACAAATTGCCGGCTACATGTTTGACACGCTGTTCATGGACCGACTCGACTCCGATATTGAACGCCTGAATAGAATCAACTTCGCACTCGCGCAAACCAAAAAACAATTCTTCCAGCACAACAACGCACAACTCAGACCCATCGAATTTCTTGTCATCTCCCCGAGCGTTGATATCCGCAATATCGTCGCCAAGCATATCCATTCCTTTCCACGTTCTATGCGAATACTGTTAAAGACATTTGGTGCAATGAACAAAGAGGGTCGACCGCTGACCAGCTATTTACTTTTTGATTCAGGGTTTGCACGTGAGTTGATAGATCTGGGCTACAACGACGGTCTTGCACAGAAAGACAAGCTGCAGGAATTATTGGGGCTTTAGGAGAGGGGCTACAGGAAAGGGGCTACAGGAAAGGGGCTACAGGAGATTTCCTGCCGGCGGCCCTTGCGCGACCAGAAAACGTGGCGAACGACTTACTAAGGTTTTGCTCTCGGAAACATCGACCTGCCCTCAAATTTTGTCCTGGCCCTGATCATTTCACTGCCAACCTGACGGTCTCGGGCTAAAGGTCCCGGTCCGCCCGGACGACTTTACCTAAAGGACAATGCAAAAAGAAGTCTCCAGATGGCTTGTTAGGAGGACCAATGGCGTTGTTGGCTATAGGCTATCCGGATACCAGTCTGCAGGGACTCGTCTTTGCTGAATCCGTTAGCATCGCAACTTACCTTGGCTCGTTTCACGCGGCCGACACAGAGTAGCCGCTTGCAAAAATACTCACCAGGGGAATCAGGCACGAAAGCGACGACGCTGCGTCAGCAGCTGGTACGCTCTCACCTGCGCGTCGCCGCACTGGCCGCACTGGTATTGCTGGTGGCCGCTGTGGCCATGCAGATGCTGCGAGAACCAATCAGCACTATCCGCACAGTAAACGTTCCCAGTGCGAATGCGGCAATGCTGGTGCAATTGGGCCTGCAGCGATCAGAGGCCAACCTGCGTGGCTGGGTGGCACTCGCGAATCCCGAGTGGCGTAACAACGTTGAAACTGCCTGGAGCGACGAAATCCGGCCAGCATTTGAGTCGTTGCGCGAACTGTCAAGCCGGCATGACACAGCAGCGCGTCAGACCGCGCTATCTTCACTTGAGGAGAAGCTGGCTGAACTGAAAAAGTTGCAGGACTGGACTATCGAGGTTGCAGCCAAAGCCGGCAACGAACCAGCGAGGCTGGTTTTCAGCCAGGAGTTTGGTCCGGCGCGAGAGCAACTGGTGATGGCCTTGTCCACATTCAGGCAGCAGCAACCAGACGCTCTACCCGTTGAAACCTTCTTTCAGTTGCGCCTGGCACTGTCCGAAGCAGAAGCCGCGCTCGGACGGTTCGTGGTAGAGGGGTATGAAAACGATGCTTCGTCCTATCGCCGGTACATCGATCGCGTCCGCGCGTTACTCATACCACTGGAGGCGGCCAGCGGGCAGATTCCGGACCAGCTCAACACGCTGGAACGACTCTCGGAAAGTGTTATCGAGTCCAGACGATCGCCACGCAGCAATGTGGCCTGGCACACCATCAGCACGCGCGTGGCGCCACTATCAGCAGATATTGCCAGTGAGCTGGCGGTTATAGCGGAGTTCGAAGTCTCTGCCATGCGCAGCCGTGTTGAACAAATCGCTGTGTGGACCAGAATCCTGTCTATTTTCTCAGTTCTGGCCCTGGCTGTAGTCGTTATCTTTGCCCTGTTTTTCTCAAACACCGAGGCCAGGCGTATTTCTGCACCGGTTACAAAACTGTACCGTGCGACCGAGGCGCTAAAGAATGGCAACTATGAAAAAGCCCTTAAACCTGAAGGTGTATGCGAAGTACAAGGACTGATCAGCGCGTTTAATGCGATGCGAGAGTCAATATCCACATCGCATCAGGCGCTGGAAAAAATCGCTTACTCGGACGACCTGACCGGACTGGCAAACCGCAAGGACTTTAATGACACAATCGCGGCGATGAATTCAGAATCTCTACACGATTCGAATGTCGCGGGCGTACTGATTATCGATCTCGATTACTTCAAGCGCGTAAACGATTCACTTGGTCACGATGCGGGCGATCGATTACTGGAGGTATTCGGTTGCCGCTTGCGAGAGTGCCTGGGTCCGACCGACTACGCGGCAAGAATTGGCGGAGACGAGTTTGCTGTGCTACTGGGGTCTTTGCAAACCGCTAAAGATGTAAAACCCGTCATCGAAAAAATCAGAAAAACAATATCGCAGCCGATCGACTACCAGGGAGATAC
>CAYMVV010000203.1:0-6601 GCA_964393885.1 uncultured Granulosicoccaceae bacterium
AATTTATTTGTCAAATGCTTTTTCATGATTAATTTTTCCAGGTTTATGCTGTATTAAAGGAATCGTTGAACTATCGGGCAATTCACAATAAAGCCCGATGAGCCATAGGTTGCCCCGCCAGGGCCGGTTAGAAACCCTCGCTCAACAAACCCCAGAATTTGAAATTCTTCAGTCAACCTGGACCGGTAACCACGATCAATCGCAAGCTGTGTCCACTCGCCTATATTCATATCCCACAGAGGGCTGTAATCGGTTGCTACTGTCGGAATACCACCCAGCACATTCAATGGACCACCTTCACCTCGCACTGCACTCTCAAGTCCCTGGCGCTGCGGGTTGACCTCCCCCGGCACGACATTAGTCGGACCGTTAGTCCAAAGAAAAATACGCTCTACTGCACTGAACAACGAATCATCATTGCCAACTTGAACGTCGCGTAACCCGGGAGCAAAGATTGCGGCTTCAAGTGCGGCAGGCAGAGGATCGTTGGCATCGGTGCTGAGGTAAAGAACCGGCTTTGCAAAACTAAACCCGGGTTGTAGTTCCAGCGTAACCGTTTGTTCCTCCGGACAGACAGCTATTACTGAATCATGAACAATGCTGTGATCGACACCACCTTCACAGAATTCCAGATCCTCTTCTGACACATCAAACGCGATCATCGGTGCGTTATATATATGGTTTCCGGCATTAATAATCCGTACCAGCGGTGAGTACAATTCATCACCTATCGCGCCCGGGCTAAAATCAGATGGCGGAAAAGCCGGCAGATTACTATCGTCGACATTGCCCGGCACGATAAAACGCTCAGGCGAAAAATCAACGGCGCCATGATGAAACATCAAGGTACCATCCTGTCGTGTTTCCGCAGGGCGTACCGCGCGCGAGTTGTCGGCAAAGGCGAGCTTACCGGACACATTCAAGCCGAGGCCCTTTGCCACTTCGATATCAGTGGTGTCGGTTACGATATACCAGACGTTTTCACCTGTTTCCAATAATTCGCCTCGATATAAAGGCAGGGTGATAGTGCCGGCATCTTCATCTACCACACCTGATGTTAGCAGTTGCACCGGGCCCACCAGTTCCGGCTCCACGGTTGATGGAGGCGGACCAAAATAGGTAACTGGTATGTCAGCTCCGATCGACGGAGGTGAGGGCCTTACGTCGTCATCCTCTTGCTGAGCGAAGAGAGATGTCATGGACATCCCCAACAGCAAAGGCGTTAATATAGTTAATGGCTTCAAAGTAGATTTCATGCAGGTCTCCCTAGATTGGGTAACACCCCGACAGCAGCGGTGCCACATTAGAAGTCACCAGTCGAGCACGGAGGCTCAAGTGATGAGGCCAATAAAAGTTAGCACCCGACCCTTTCCTAGTAATAACAATTTTATAACAAAGTTATATTTATAGTGATCCACTCAGAGTTTCGTTAGAAATAAGCTAAAATGTTAGAAATGAACCGGCGTTCCGAACCTTTTCTAGTTGAACTCGTTGGGGTTTTATAAGAAATCTAGCTAGAGGGTATAGACACGAAACGATGATCTATAAGAAAACGACCTATACGCAGTGGCAGGTTTTCTTTCATACGGCAACCGCGACCCTGCGCCGCATCAAGTTTTATAGCGGTGTGCAAGTTTTAGCGTTGCCCATTCCGGTCAATTGAGGCGAACAGGTGCTCGCAATTGATGGAGTTGATCGCGTTAGCCAGCCGCACCGACCGCGCGCGCAGTAAATCATCTATTTAAGAACAGATACCTTAAGAAATGAGATCCACCACACTTTTTAATGCCACCGTGTTTCGGTCAACGTGGCAGACGGATTTTTCGCATGAATTCACGCGCATCTGCCCTATGAATGTTAGCCACAGCCAGATCAATTTCACAATATCTATAAGATAAAATAGAAATCACTATTATCTAACGGTGGCTGAATTCAGGATTTTTTCGCTCTTAGCCTGGATTATTCATGAGGATTCGGCGTCCAGAGGAAATATGGCTAAACAGGTCGGCCAATCGTCTGATAAACGTGGCTCGCTGACGTGCCAAAACGGTGCCGAGGAGGATGGGCCGATATGTGACGCCAGATTTTCTTCTGGCGTCGAAAAGACACACTGCTATTTTGAAAAAGGTGCCAAAAAAGTGATATGAAACTATATACATAGCATTTCGCTAATATTTACTTGTCGCCTTATGAATAATCCGGGTAGGGCACGACCCTTTTCCTCTATCAATGCAGGTGGCGCACAATACCTGATTGGTAATATAGTACAGATTGGCCATAACGAAAGGCTCTGCCCTAAATTCAAGTACTACGACAAGCCAGATTTTTGACCATAGAATGCATTCAAAAAGTTACGCTAACTATCGCGTCAAAGTAGACTCGATTCCCATCACTCAATAAGCTAATCGGGTTACACATAAGCTGCTTGCTGCTTTCGCTACTACTGTTGATCGTTCTGCGACAAAGCTCTCAGAAAAGCAACCAGATCATCTCTTTGACGCTCGCTGAGATCCAGTGGCTTCAATATCGACTCACCTTCGCTATGGAGTCGATCAGTATCTATATCCGCATACGCGTCAATCACCCCGCGCAATGTGGCTATGCTGCCATCGTGCATATACGGCGAGGTATCTACCAGATTCCGCAGAGTCGGCGTACGCCAACGACCCCAGTCTGCACGCGACAGCTTTACACTGTCAGTTTTTCGAATCTCGCGGCGTTTATCAGTCCCGTTGTAGATGCCAGACAGGCGGTAAGGGTCAGATCGGAGGCGTTGAATTCCACTGTATCTTCCCGTGTCTATCTCTCCTGTACCAATAAAAAATGGCCGCCCGATATCGTGAAATTCTCCGTTGGAAAAGTTGGCACCATAGTGACACACATGACAGTTGGCGCTGCCGGTAAAAAGCTTTAAGCCACGTCTGGCGCTTGATGAAAATACACTTTCATCTATAGATTTCCCCTGAGCCAGTGCATCACGAAATTTATCAAAGGGTGTGACACCGGAAGCTATCGTGCGCACATAGGCTGCGACGAATTTTGCAGCCTTTACCGTCAATGCGTCATCCGACAATGCAGATAACGCTATGTATTCATCGTTTACCCTGCGCTGCAGGTACGTTTTATACTGAGGAGCCTGTCGCAGATAAGTTGCGATGCCCTGAACACTATTGTCCATTTCAATATTCGACAACAGAGGTCGCAACGTTGCTGCCCACAAACTATCGGTGCCACCGTCCCAGCCAAACCACTTCTGCAACCCGGCATTAAACAAGGTTTGCGTATTTCGGAAGTGAACCTTGTTACCGACAGCCACTGGTCGACCATCAGAAAAACCTGACTTCACCTGATGACACGATGCACACGATATAGCGTTGTTACCGGAAAGACCGCTATCGTTAAACAGTAAACTGCCAGCCTCTTCAGCCCACTGCAAGCCAGAATACTCGTTACCCGGATCAGGCGGAACCGGCACAGGCCAGGGTCCGTGCAACCTTATTCGCGCCTGCTCTTCAACTGAAAAAGCAACCTCGTCTGTTGCGCCGACAGGCTGCGTCATTAACAAAGTCAGGAAAACGCAACTCGCCATTGCGGCGACTCGCCGCCGAGCCGAACCACCACAATGGCCAATGCCAAACAGGTAATAAAAAGCACGGCTACACACACGGATAACACGGCATGCTGACAACACTATAGACAGCACAAAAACACCGGACCGGGATATCACTGCACTATCGCTGTACTGTCACTGCACTATGGTTAACGCTGTTAGCGTCTGCTGCTGCTCTGCCACCTGAATTTTTACTGACCATTGCCATTCGCCGGGCATATGAAACAGCATGCCCTCTGCGCGGAAGCGACTGCCATCAGCTGTAGTGACACGTTCACCTAACTCAGGTGTGTAGTTCATACCATGTCCATGCGCTGGCATAGTCGCATCAACTTCAAGCAACACGACCTGTTCTTCACCACAGAATTCCAGATCGACGGCAAAAGCCTCACCTACCAGAATTGTACTCTCTGTGCGTAATATGCCTTTAACCGCAGACCCATCCAGCTCCAGTTCCGTGTCCGGTGAAAGAACCACACAAGGGGCGTCTGGAACAGTCGATGCACTCTGTCGGTTTTTCTCCCATACCGGCTTTATCAAATCATAGGCATTCTTCCAGGCAATTTGCGTTGCCAGCTCCGCCGGCAGAGTTCCCAACCACTCGCGCGCGCCCTGTGCATGCTCCGGTATATAATAGATGCGTTCAGGTGTGTAGCTGTCAGTGCCGAGCATCAGGCGGGTGGGAAATTCCTCAAACAGTTTCAGCCAGTCCGCACTCAGGCTGCCACCGCTTCCGACCTCCGAACGAAATGCCAGATCAGCCCACAGCCTGTCGTGTTTGCGTAGCATAAGCGCAACTTCCGCCGGGTCATCAAAACCCGCATGCGCCCAGATAACACGGACCTTATCACTACTGGCAAGCAAGCCCTCAACCGCTTCAGCATCAGCGTGGGCATGCAATATCAGGTTATGCTCATCCGCCAGTTGCACGATCCGTTGTGGTATCTCAAGCTGCGCATCCTTGCCGTATAAATGAAACTCGCCAATCGTTGCATACGGGCCGCTCTGAAGCAGTCTCTCAACATAGGCCAGTGCAGCAGCGTCCGTTGCCCAGGAGCCGGTTTCACCGCGGCGGCGGTAGGGACGCAACCCGGGGATAATCAAATCCGGTGCCTGTTGCAATAATAGTTGAGTGCCTTTGTCATCCGAGCTCGACACCAGAGCAAATTTCAAATTTGCCTGACGCATTAATTCGATCACGCGCTCAGGTGGTGTCAACTCCACCGAGTCGTGGCTGTAGTGCACATGCACATCGGCAATTGGCAGGTCATCTGCCGACAGGTTCATCCAAACCGACGGCGCCAGTAATGCTGGCAGTGCCATCAATAGATAAAAATCGATTTTGCGCATAACAACCACCCGGTTAAGCAAAAAGTGAAAGGAAGGCTTATCAATGCTGGCGCAACCAATTGTGACGCCAGTTGTCTCATAAAAATAACCAGAGGACCGCAACAACAGGCGTTGTCTGGTCTTCTGGATGATTCCCAAAAGGGGATCAACGGCGATGGTACAACATCGATGGCGCGGCTTCGACAGGGCCGCACCGGGCGATTGCAATCACTGCAGCCACTTAGCCGTTGACCTTGTATACACAAAACCGTGTTCTCACCAGCAGCGCTGGACTTGCCAGACAGATAAACGATGAAAACCGACGCCAGCCCCACAGTACAGCCCCAAAACAACGTATCGACGAACTCACCCGATAGCCCCGATCGCCGCGACCTGATCAAAAAATCCGCCGCTGTCGGTGCAGCTGCCACTGCCGCCGCGTTCCTGTCTACACCCTTACAGGCACAAACCACTCGGGGTATCGAAGGCTTCGAAGCGCCCGAAATCGAGCTCGATTACTGGATCGACGGTGATGGCGAACCCGCGAATTTCTCGGTTTTGGAATCACGCGGAAAATGGGTATTTCTCAAGTGCTTTCAGGACTGGTGCCCGGGCTGCCACAGCAGCGGCTTCCCGACACTACAGGCGTTTTCCAAGCGTTTCCACGGACATCCGAAGGTCGCCATTGCGGCGATTCAGACCGTCTTCGAAGGTTTCACCAGCAACACCCTCGAAGATGTGCGCAAGCTGCAGCTGCGCTACGACTTGCCCAATATCATGGGGCACGATCCAGGTAACCCGGAAACTCACGAACGACCAGTGACCATGCAGGCCTATGTCACCGGCGGAACGCCATGGTTAATATTGATCAACCCGGAGGGGGTCGTTGTCTACAACAACTTCCATGTTGACAGCGGTAAACTGATCGAATTCGTCGCCGAACAGGTCGATTCACCGAAGGCAGTTGGCTAGATAACCCGGACTATCGCGCGGAGGTTTTTCTCCGGGAGATTTACCTCCAGCGTCGAATAGTCTGTGTAATATTGCCTGAGAAAACGCGTTACAAATCGCGAGGCTTTGCAACCAAAGAACAAGTGTTTTCGGTTAATTGCACGGATAATTGGGTCAGATGGGATCTTTACTGATCTGATCATTTTTTGATCAGCGTCAGTTGTTAACTGCTCTTGGTTTGCGCCTGATCATCGGCGTCGGCCTTGCTCTGAGAATCGTTACTCTGAGAATCGTTGCTCTGAGACTCGCTGTTCTGATCATCGTAGCGCGGTATATCGTTGCCCGGTAAACTATTTCCCTGCACATCGGACTGACCGCTGGACTCATCACGCGTCCTGGTTCGACGATCAAACTTCCCGGCCCATTCGCTACCGTCGGTTGCATCAGATTTTTCCAGTGGCGGTTTTCCAGCGGATTCATTTTCTTCCGGCAGATCGTCTGTGAATTGCTGCCACAAATCTATATTTGACTCGCTCAATTGTTCTGGCCCTCTTTTTACTCCCCGAGTGTATCGGTCGTCCCGGCGAATTCCTGAATAGCCACAGGTATCGGGCGCCAGACCAGAATATTATTCTCGGACAGAAGTACCTCTGTCCTCTGTCTTCTGTCTTCTGTCTTCTGTCTTCTGTCTTCTGTCTTCTGTCTTCTGTC
>CAYMVV010000204.1:0-6540 GCA_964393885.1 uncultured Granulosicoccaceae bacterium
TGGAACTGTATACATAGCATTTCGCTAATATTTACTTGTCGCCTTATGAATAATCAAGGCTAGACATAGCGTATTAAGGTCCACTCCCATCCAAAGCGCAATTCAACATAGTCCTCACTACGCCGAACTGCTTGGCGATCAGGAGCTGGCGGCATTACTCAGTCCTGATGCAGAAGTTGAAGCGCTGATCGCTGTGGAGATGGCATTGGCAAGTGCCCAGGCCAGGATTGGTTTGATACCTGCCGACACCGCAGAACACATGCAAGCCGCATTCAAGGGATTTAAACCAGACTCGGCAGCCTTGAGCCGGGGCATTGCATCTTCCGGCGTGCCCATTCCTGCACTGCTTACTCAATTACGCAAGACACTGCCCGATGAGCGTGCGCACTGGCTTCACTGGGGCGCTACCAGTCAGGACATAGTCGATAGCGCGGCGGCGGTTCAGTTGAGCGCCTGTATAAAAGTCCTTGAGATCCGCCTGTCTGCAATACTGGATAACTTGCAACAGCAATCGCTCACCCACGCAAAGCAGCTAATGGCCGGACGAACACGCACCCAGCTAGCCACCCCGATCACCCTCGGACTGCGCATTGCCCGGTGGGCACAATCGCTCATTGCGCTGGAAGCAGAACTACCGGCAATCAAGACACGCGCACTCAAGATTCAGTTCGGCGGAGCAGCCGGTGCAAACACCGCAGTTGCACCTCATGGTCCGCAGATCAGCCAACTGATGGCAGCACAACTGAACTTGCACGATGCTGTGCCCTGGCATACCGATCGAACATCGCTTGTGGCACTGTCAAACTGGTTGACACAGGTCAGTTCGGCACTGGCCAAGATGGGCAAAGACATGATGATTCAGTCGCGTTCAGAGATCGCAGAGCTGAGCGCGGGTCATGCGGGAGGCTCCTCCACGATGCCGCAAAAAGCCAACCCTGTAGAAAGCGAAATGCTGGTGGCTACTAACACGCTGGTGCAGGCGTTGCACAGCGGCATGATTGCGTCAGCCAGCCCGGCAGAAGAACGCGACGGGGCAAGCTGGAGTGTCGAATGGGTAATGCTACCGCAAATACTGATCAGTGTAGGCTGCGCAACCCGCCATGCACTGTCGCTCTCGCAAACTTTCAAACCCAATGTAGAACGCATGACCAACCGGGTCACAGACAACAGCGAACTGATGGCAGAGGCTGCGAGCTTTGCATTGGCAGCGCATATGCCACGGGTCGAGGCACAGGCACTGGTAAAGAAAGCGGCCATGTCTGACCAGACTCTGGCACAAGCCCTTGCAGCGTCAAGTGATGCAGCAATTGACTGGCAAACGGTATTGAATCCTGAGTCGGTGATTGAGTCCTGTGCTCAAATAGCAGAGGCAATATTTTCGAATCGAAACCACTGACAAAATGAATATTCTAATCCTGATGGTTGATCAGTTGAACGGTACCTTGTTTTCTGACGGTCCTGCCGATTGGCTCCATGCACCCAACCTGAAAAGACTGGCTGAAAAATCGGCACGTTTCTCTAATTGCTATACGGCGTCTCCGCTGTGTGCACCAGGACGAGCAAGCTTCATGTCAGGGCAGCTGCCATCGATTACCGGTGTCTATGACAACGCTGCAGAGTTTTCTTCCGATCTGCCCACGTACGCACACCATCTGCGTCGTGCCGGATACTACACCTGCATGTCTGGCAAGATGCACTTTGTCGGGCCCGATCAGTTGCATGGTCTTGAAGACAGGTTAACTACCGATATCTACCCTGCGGATTTCGGTTGGACCCCGGATTATCGCAAACCCGGTGAACGAATCGACTGGTGGTATCACAACCTGGGCTCGGTAACCGGTGCCGGTGTTGCCGAGACTTCCAACCAGATGGAATACGATGATGAAGTGGCCTTTAAAGCCTGCGCTAAACTTTACGACCTGGCTCGCGGGCATGATGATCGGCCCTGGTGCCTGACGGTTAGTTTTACGCATCCCCATGACCCCTATGTCGCCCGAAGGAAGTACTGGGATCTCTATGAAAATTGCGAACACCTGCTGCCTGACATTCCAGCAATGGACTATAACGATCACGACGCACATTCAAAGCGTATCTTTGACGCGAACGACTGGCGCAACTTTGATATCACAGAGGAACATATTCGCCGATCGCGCCGAGCCTATTTCGCAAATATTTCCTATATAGACGATAAAGTCGGCGAGATTCTGGATGTACTGGATCGCACTCGACAACAAGCGGCAATCATGTTCGTATCCGATCACGGTGATATGCTCGGTGAGCGCGGATTGTGGTTCAAAATGAGTATGTATGAAGGCTCCGCGCGCGTACCGCTGATGATTTGCGCACCAAACATCAAGCCGGGTCTTGTCGACGCACCAACATCGACGATTGATGTTTGCCCGACTTTGGCCGAACTGGCGGGCGTCAATATGGATGAGGTTGCACCATGGACCGAAGGGGAAAGCCTGATCGGCGTTGCCAACCAGGAAAAAACTCGCGGGCCCGTCGCTATCGAATACGCAGCCGAAGCGTCATATGCACCTGTGGTCGCGTTACGCGATGGCGATTACAAATACGTGCGCTGCGCACTGGACCCCGTCCTGCTATTCAATCTGACCGATGACCCGCACGAACTGACTAACCTGGTCGATGACCCGGCCCATGCAACAGCGTTGTCTGCACTGCAAGCGATGGCTGATTCACGCTGGAATCTGGAGCGCTTTGATAAAGACGTCAGGCGCTCGCAAGCACAGCGCTGGGTCGTCTATGAAGCATTGCGCAATGGCGAATACTACCCGTGGGACTACCAACCACTGCAAAAAGCATCCGAACGCTTTATGCGTAATCACATGGATCTGAACGAGCTCGAGGAAAACCAGCGCTTTCCGCGAGGTGAGTAAATTGTACGACCAGTGCATAACATGGCGAGCCACTTGTTGAGGGGGATCAGGTAAGATAACGTGCATCGCTTTTCCACAAGGGCTTGTGATGTCGAATAGTCAGTGTGTATTTTTGAAATAACTGCTAAAGGGCCTCCAAACCCCATGAATAATCCGGGGTAAAGGTAAAGCAATATAGTCAACTGTGCCGGTTCAGAAAATTGTGTCCGGGCCTGCACGCAATAAAAACTTATTTTAAATCAAAATGAGGGATTAAACTTTGAGTAAGCGCATTGCATTTGTAGCAGGTACCTTTGATACCAAAGCAGCAGAGCTGACCTACATGGCAGAGCACATAGCAGCTAGTGGTGTGCCAGTCTCAACCATTGATCTATCCACCTCTAAAACGTCATCAAAAACAGACGTATCTGCAGCTGAGATAGCAGCCTGCCACCCGGACGGTGAATCGGCAGTATTTACCGGTGATCGAGGCACAGCAGTTGCCGGTATGTCAAAGGCATTTGAGCAATGGGTGATTAAAAACCAGGCCGACATCGGCGGGTTGATCTCGGCAGGTGGAACTGGTGGTACTGCACTATCGACACCCGCTATGCGTGCCCTGCCTATCGGTACCGCCAAGGTAATGGTGTCCACCGTGGCATCGGGAGATGTTAGTCCCTATGTTGGACCTGCCGATATTATGATGATGTATTCGGTGACCGATGTGCAGGGCCTGAATCGAATATCCCTGCAGGTATTGGGCAATGCTGCTTCGGCGCTGGCCGGCATGCTTAAATTTACCCCGGACACAGCGCTGTCAAACAGCAAGCCCGGGTTAGGCCTGATGATGTTTGGTGTTACTACACCCGCTGTACAGGCAATCTCCGCACACCTGAATGACGCCTATGAATGTTTCGTTTTCCATGCGACGGGTGTTGGCGGTCGTTCAATGGAAAAACTGGTAGACAGTGGTCTTCTTAGTGCCGTAGTAGATCTTACGACAACCGAGGTAGCCGATATGATGTTTGGCGGTGTGTTTGCCGCTGTTGAAGATCGATTCGGCGCTGTCATTCGACAAAAGGTACCCTATGTGGGTTCGGTAGGCGCGTTAGACATGATCAACTTTGGTGCGCCTGAAACTGTGCCAGAACGGTTTAAGGACCGCTTGTTCTATGAGCACAATCCACTGACCACACTCATGCGAACCACCGTAGAAGAAAACACAAAAATGGGGGAATGGATCGCCCGGCGACTGAATGAGATGCAGGGACCGGTTCGATTTTTATTACCGGAGGGCGGAGTTTCTGCACTTGATGCTACCGATGCTCCTTTCTGCGACCCCGACGCTCGTGCGGCGCTCTATGCTTCAATTGAAAAGCATTTCGAAAGCGGCGACAACCGCCAGCTCGTGCGCCTGCCACACCACATTAACGATGCTGAGTTTGCCGCTTTTGCCGCAGACTCACTGCGTGAAATCGCTACGTAAAGGATGCAGCGCCGGCACCCGATTTAAAGAACAAAGAGTTGATAGTCAGGTATTCGGACCCCTGACGCTGGCCTCCACTTCCATCACTTCGACCTGTTCCAGGTCAATTTACATCACTGTAGCCGCAAGTCGCACGCGGCACCAGTGAACCAATGTTGGAACATCGTAGAGGAATGAAAGCACTCTCTTTTTAAAGTCTGTTCAACCGAAACAGAAATGAACTTTCATGCAATAGACAATGACACCAGGCACATATTTTCTGCTATAGAACTGAGCAACAGCTGCAGCTTTTCTGCGTTTAGTCGCCAGCCGGTTTGGTCTGCGGCTCTGCAGACGCCTTGTGTTCTTCGGTTTGTGTTTGCTGCAATCGGGTTGCTATCTGCAACATTTTCTTTTGCAACACCGTCCACTGTTGTGCGACAAACTGAAAACTCGGATGCCCTTTAGATTCTGAGTCCTGCATCAGTTCCGCCGCCTTTCTTAGCTCCGCGCCTAATTGATTGAAACCCTTAACATCGTGCTTCTGCAAACTCTCCAGCCCCGTATTGACTGAGTCTATATGCTGCATTGCCTGACGCAGCTTGTCATCGATTCTCTGAGACTCAGCAGAATCGGCCTGCACTGACGGCTGTTGTTGCACTGTATTTTCAGAGCTCGATTGACTCAGGTTGTTGTCTGTAGTTTGTGCATGCACAGTTCCCACGACTGCCCCTTCGACCAGGCTTACTACGAGTCCTGCAAGCAGGACTGTAATCAGACCAACAAGCAGCGTTGACGAACTGTTTGTCGCACAGCCACGCGAGTCGACGTTGATGTCGAAAAAACGAAAGGTAAACATAAGCAATTGTTCCTGTAGTCATAATAAAAAAGGCCGCACAGTCTATTCAATGTGCGGCCTTACTACATCACTCAAACAACTGGCGGATAACGCCCGTCAATTAACGCGTACCAACAACCTCCCAGTTGCCATCTACAATTTTCGAAATAAACACATCATTCGAAACAATATGATTTTCGCCAATACTGACTTTATTGCCAGCAATTTTATCTTCAAATTCCAGTGACTCCATGGCAGCGACAAAACTGTCGTTGGTTAAATCTTTACCGGCCGCCTCAAGCGCCTTAACAAACAGCTCGGCAGCCGAACGACCTAACAATGCTCCAGTACCGGGGAATTTCTCGCCAGTGGCTTCAGTGTAGGACTTGATCCATGCAGCGACTTCAGGATCATCGGCACGTGCTGCCAGATCCTGCCAGCCTGCACCCGCAAAAAAGCCTTCGGTAACTCCGCCGGGCACTTTGGCAATGGCTGTGTGGAACGAGGCACTTGAACCAACAAATTTGGCATCAGCCCAGCCAATCTTTTTGGCTGTGGCAATGGCTGTGATTGCACCACGCACTGACAATGCGATGGCAATGGTATCGCAGCCTGCTTCCTTGAGCTTGCCAAGGGCGCCTACATAGTCAGACTCGTCTGGTTTGTGTGTTGTCTCCGCTTTGAACTCGAGCGAGCGCTCTGCTGCTTCGTCAATTGCGGCCTGTTGAATTTCCTTTCCAAAGTCACTGGGTATATACATGGCACAGATGTTTTTGCTGCCTTCGTTCTCAGCCATGTAACCTATGGTTGCTCGTACCGCATCGTAGTAACTGGCGGTACCTGCAAACTTGTATTTAACGGGGTCCTGCACCATTTGTCGTGCACCAGTCAACGGGTTCACGTTGGGTATACCTTTTTTATCGAGCACTTTAAAAGCGGCAATATTGTGCGGTGTACCAAGCGACAACAGCATTGAGAATACCTTGTCACGATTAACCAGTTTGTTGACGCCCTGCACTGCTTTTGGCACTTGATAGCCGTGGTCTTCCACGACAAAGCGAATTGTCCGGCCGTGCACACCGCCAGCCGCATTAATTTCATCGAAGTACAGTTGTGCGGCCTTTGTAGCGGGCGCGCCAAACGCGGCAAACGGGCCAGACAGGTCATTAAGACTGCCGACGACCACTTCGGAATCGGATACACCTTGTGTGGCAGCAGTGGCGACGCCTGCAATAGCTAATGCAGTGGCAGATGCAGTGGCGAACGCCAGTGCTTTTACCAGTGTTTTCGTTTTGATCATCTATTTTCTCCCAGCTCTATATTGCTTAAGTAGTGGTGTGTCAGTTTTAATTGGTGAC
>CAYMVV010000205.1:0-2975 GCA_964393885.1 uncultured Granulosicoccaceae bacterium
CAGGCCACAGATTAATGCAGGGACAAATCCGAGTAGTGCAAGTGTACCGGCACCTTTCAGCTGGCCCATAAAACTGATTGCGGGTATGGCATCAGACCCACCAGGATAGCCAGAGGCAAAGATACCGACTGCCAGTACACCCCAGACACCACAGATGCCGTGTACAGAGACCGCACCAACCGCGTCGTCAATCCCCATTTTCTCAAGGAATTTAGCGCCAAGCGGAATGATGATGCCGCCACCGACAAACCCGAGCAGGAATGCCAGTGGTGGATAGAACAGATCAATACCCGATGCGACCGAGAAGATGCCACCCAGAGCACCCGACATCATCCAGAAGGGGTCGCGAGTGAACAGGTACGCGCCGACGATGCCGCCAGCCATACCCATCAAGGTGTTGAATGCAAAAGCTGACAGGTTAGACGGGATACCGTAGATATTGGTCCACTGTCCGACTGGATCGTAGATCAAACAGGCGCCCAGGAATCCAAAGAAACCCACGATGATCAGCATCAGGCCGACGAGCGTTAGTGGCATATTGTGGCCGCGAAGATTGTTCGCCGAGCCGTCGGGGTTGTACTTGCCAATTCGCGGGCCCAGTGGAATCAAAATACCGAGCGCGAAGAACCCGGCGATAGTATGCACGACACCTGCAGCAGCAACATCGCGGAAACCCCATTCGGTTACCATCCAGCCCTCCGGGTGCCAGCCCCAGCTTGCACCGAGAATCCACACAACTGAACCGAGTAACACGGCAGTGATGATGAAAGCCCCGAGACGGATCCGCTCTATCACTGCACCGGAGTAAATGGACGCAGTGGTGGCGGCAAACAGAGTGAACGCAGCCCAGAAAACACCAGTCGCCTGATCCTGCAGATTCGGCCCCATTGCATCAGACCAGGGCACCCCGCCATCGCCGGACCCAATGGAACCCAGCCAGTCAAGAGCACCATCGGCACCAAAGGGCCATGTGGGGAACGCAAGGTAAATAAACCAGCCGAACGCGTAAAACGTCGGGATCATGAACGCAAACGCGAGTATATTTTTGTTACCCGATGCCAGCGTGTTTTTACTTCGGGATGCGCCCATCTCGTAGGCGAGAAAGCCCGCATGGATCGCTACCATCAAGGCCGTACACCACCAATAATAAATCTCGAGATTTATGGTGGTGTGACCAGCCATTGCAGCTTCTATCGCTGCGGCCACTGCTTCTTCGTTCATTTACCCCCCCTAAAAAAAGCACCCTGAACCACGGACGCTTATATGTCGGATCTGCCTGAGCCAAACTCGACAGCCTTATTGTGCAGACACAGGAGACTGCCCTGATACTGCTCTGAAAATGGAGCGCTGTCGCAGCAATCGGTGTTAGCCGAACACCGCAGGGCAACACACCGACCATACACACCGTTACGATAGTACTGATGCTCACTACGCGTGACTCTACCACGCCGCGTAGTATTTCTTGTATAAGGGAATTTATCAAGGCAAAAGTGTCAGAAGAGCCCTGCACTTTCTCTCTGGTACAACTATCTGTCCGGCGACTCTCTTAGCGGAGCCTTGCCGGACTGTCGGACAATCAAGCTATGGTAAAATTGACGCTAAAACTTTCTGTAAGCCTTGTTCAACTCAACCATCGGGTGTGATGGAGACATTTGAAATTTAATTAGTAGTTCACGTGCAATCATATCGCGATCCTGCTGATTATCGGGCAATTCCATCTCTTCGGGCACGGTGACCCAGCCGTTAATGTTGCGATCGAAAACAGCCGCGCGGCTCTCTTCATAGCCCATGTGCACATCTTCCAGCCAGTTCAGATCTTTCCACCCCATGATTTCCATGTACTTGCTAAGGAACGGAGTGATGCGATCGTAGTCAGGCACCAGATTGACATCGTATCGGTACCCGATGTGTTGACCAATGGTCTTTTCGCGCTCCGAATCGAGCCCGTCGGTGTTGATAAAATGATCAATATCATTGTTGTCAGCCATGCTGCTCTCCTAGTAGCGAGTCATGTCGGGGCGACCGACAGTGTGTTGAGAACCAGCCAGTGGAACCTGCGCCAATGCAGAGGCCTCCATGGTCAGCGCAGCCAGATCTTCCGGCTCAAGCGAGTGCATGTAGGTCTTGCCGCAAGCACGAGCCAGCAGCTGCGCTTCAATAGTCAGTGTATGCAGAAAGTTGTAAACCCGCTCAGCTGCGGCATCCGGATCAAGACGCGCTCGCAATTTGGGATCCTGCGTGGCCACCCCGACCGGACAACGGCCAGTGTGACAATGGTAGCAGTGTCCTGCCTCAACCCCCATTTCATTGGGAAAGTCAGCCTCTGGAATATCCTTGTTGCAGTTGAGCGCCATCAATGAGGAGTGACCAATAGCTACCGCATCCGCGCCCAGCGCAATCGCCTTTGCCAAATCGCCGCCGTTACGAATACCACCGGCGTAGACCAGCGATATCTCACCCGTCTTGCCAACATCGTCCAGTGCTTTGCGCGCCTGCCTGATGGCGGCGATACCCGGCACACCGGTTTCTTCAGTAGCAATATGGGGCCCGGCGCCCGTACCGCCTTCCATACCGTCGATGTAGATCACGTCAGGATCACACTTGGCGGCCATGCGCACGTCATCGTAGACACGCGCTGCACCGAGTTTAAGCTGAATGGGTATTTCCCAGTTGGTTGCCTCGCGAACTTCCTGGATTTTCAATGCCAGATCATCCGGGCCCAGCCAGTCCGGATGACGCGCCGGTGAGCGCTGGTCGATCCCGGCGGGCAGGGATCGCATCTCGGCAACCTGATCGGTTACCTTCTGCCCCATCAGGTGGCCACCAAGACCAACCTTACATCCCTGGCCGATAAAGAACTCACAGGCGTCGGCAAGGCGCAGGTGATGGGGATTAAAACCATATCGTGACTGGATACACTGGTAAAACCACTTTTCCGAGAAACGTCTCTCGTCCGGGATCATACCGCCCTCGCC
>CAYMVV010000205.1:3075-6525 GCA_964393885.1 uncultured Granulosicoccaceae bacterium
ATATGTATATCGTCGATCACCTCGGGCGGGAACATAAAGCTCTGACCGATGACGTCTTTGTTTCTATTGCTCATAGGTTATTCCTCTGCTGATCCTGTTATCAAAGCACCAGCTTCTTTTCAGATGGCTCGAGATTGTCGTAATTCCACAACTGCTTTCCTGCAACAATCTTGGTGAGGTTCTTCACGCCATTGGGGGCCTTCATACCGTACAAACCCAACTTGGCCTCTAGCCACTTTTCTTCGGTTTCGGTCATCTCGCCCTCGACCGCATCTACCCCGAGATCTTCGATTTTGCCACCGACAAAGATGGTTCCGTCATACATGGAATCTCCCAGGTTTTTACCAGCATCACCGAGAATAATAATGCGTCCACGCTGCATCATGAATCCGGTAAATGCGCCCGCGCGTCCACCGACGATGATAGTGCCGCCCTTTTGGTCGATGCCGGTACGCGAACCGACGTCACCTTTACAGACAAGGTCGCCACCACGAATCGCTGCACCGAATGTAGAGCCGGCATTTTTTTCCACCACGATGGTTCCGGCCATCATGTTTTCAGCACATGACCACCCGACTCGACCGGTAATATGTATGTTCGGGCCGTCCGCCAGTCCGCAGCCGAAATAACCCAGGCTGCCGTCGAAGGTGAGATTCAGGCGATTGAGTATGCCGACACCAAGCGAGTGCTTGGCACCCGGGTTACGGATTGTGATGGTGCCATAGCCCTCTTTCATTAACTCGCGAAGCTTCAGGTTTACATCGCGAATTTCCATCGGACCAGCATCGAATTCGGTTTCTTTACCGAAGTCGACTTCTATGCCGTCCGGGTAAGTGAAGTTCTCTTCCGCAGATGGAGAGAAAAAGACTTTCTGAGTTCGCCCGGCCAACTGCTCGGTGTGCATACCAAGCTTGTGCGACTCATGCTCCTGATTTAACTCTGCCATACCCGAACCTCCCCCTCGTAAGGATCAAATGTATCAATTTCATTTGGAAAAATACTGCGTATCGCCACTTCCTCTGAAGCCAGTGCGATAAGCTCGTCACTTTCATATAAAACCATCGGCTTGGCAGCCATGACATCCTTTGCCATGCCCAGGGAATCAGCGGTGGCCACCAGATAGGTGAACACGCCATCCAGCTCGTCGACTGATCGACTCATGGCACTATGCAGATCATCACCCTCATCTATACGGTGAGCGATATATACCGCTATCAGCTCGGAGTCACAGTCAGACATAAAACGATGTCCGCGACGCTCAAGATCACGACGGTTCGTCCAGTAATTGGTTAGCTGACCGTTGTGGACCACTGAGACATCATTAAAAGGATAGGCCCAGTATGGATGCGCTGATCGAATATCGACATCCGACTCAGTTGCCATGCGTGTATGACCAATAGCGTGGGTTCCACCGAAACCTGACAGTTTGTATTGTTCTGCCACGACTGTTGCATCACCGAGGTCTTTGATGAGTTCGAGCGCATGTCCGATAGACAGTATTTCAACACCCTCAATGTCTTCGATAAAATCGATTACGCGTTTTAGATCACCATCAAACCCGAATGTATAGCGATGCGCGTATTCAGTGACCTGCTCTTCGGCTTTGACAGTCACGCCCAGCTCTTTCAGACGACCGTCAACAGTACCCTTGCGTTCCACGATAGTCTCGTGAATGTCAAAGCCTGTTGCCAGATCTTCCTGCTCGGCGACCTTAAAGCGCATGACGAGATCAGAGCTGCCCTCGTCTCCGTAAAGGGCAAACCCTGTCGAGTCCGGCCCCCGATGTTTTAGTGCCTGCAACATCGAGGTCATTTGCGACCCGATATCTGCACTAGAGCCGCGGTGTATTAATCCGGCGATGCCACACATGGCACTACCCTCCATTTCATTGCAAAAAAATGCGTGTGAGTGCGTGTGCCGCCCCTCGGCGGCACACCGCGTTACTGATTAATCAGTGTCGTTGCGTTAACGCTAAGGCAGGCAGTCCATGTATTCGTCGGCGTCCCAGTCGGTTACCGTTGACATGAACTTTTCCCACTCATCGCGCTTGTACCAACTGAATACCTTGTACATTTCATCGGGCATGGACGCCTTGATAACCTCGTCCGCTTCCAGTCTGTCAAGCGCCTCACCAAGCGACATCGGAAGTTTCTTCACCTCTTTACCCGCTTCCATTGCCTCGTAAATGTTGCGCTCTTCCGGTTCACCCGGATCCAGATCGTTATCGATGCCATCGTCAAACGCTGCGAGTATTCCGGTGCCCATCAGATACGGGTTAACCATCGAATCGACAGAGCGATATTCAAAGCGCCCCGGTGCAGATACGCGCATACCGGTCGTTCGGTTCTGATATCCCCAGTCGGCAAAGACCGGCGCCCAAAAACCGGTATCCCACAAACGACGGTAGGAGTTAACAGTCGAGCAACCAATGGCTGTCAATGCGTTGATATGCTCCATAAATCCACCGATGGACTGCAGTCCGATCTTGCCTGGCTTCTGCGGATCGTTATCATCAGGCATGAAAGTATTTTCACCGCCTTCAACATAGGTAAACGCCTGTGACATGCCCGGCAGTTCTTTTTCATTCTTGAACATGATCTTGTTCACGACGTCTTCACCGCCACGCCACAACGATACATTGTGGTGACAGCCGGATGCGGACACACCCATAAACGGCTTGGTCATAAAGCAGGCGATGAGATCAAACTCTCGCGCCACTTGTGCGCAAATCTGTCTGTAAGTAGACAGCCTGTCAGCGTTTCTCAGGATGTCGTCAAACTGCCAATTGAGTTCTAACTGGCCTGGTGCGTCTTCATGGTCGCCCTGAATCATATCCAGACCCATTGCCTGCGAGTATTCGATAACTCGCATGCTGACAGGTCGCAGTGATTCGAACTGGTCAATGTGATAGCAAAAGGGTTTGGAGTAACCGCCATTTGGCTTGCCGTCTTCACCTTTCTTGAGCCACATCATTTCCGGCTCTGTGCCACAGCGCAGTTGCAAGCCATGCTTTGCCTGAAAGTCCCGATGCTGAAACTTAAGGTTTCCGCGGCAATCCGAAGTCAGGTGACCACCCGGGTTAACCTTCTCTTCACGATTGCGAAAGCACACGCAGAATACACGGGCAATTTTTTTATCCCATGGCAACTGCACAAACGTATCGGGATCGGGAATACCAACCAGCTCTGCTGATTCGGGCCCGTAACCGATGTAGTCGCCGTGGCGATCAACAAACAGGTTGGCAGTGGAACCGTATACGAGTTGAAACCCTTTATTGGCCGTGCGCTCCCAGTGATTGGAAGGTATGCCTTTACCGACAATTCGTCCGGTTACAGAAATAAACTGATAGTAGATATAGGTGACACCAAGCTCGTCTATCTTCTCGCGAACCTGTTTAATTAGCTCTTCACGGCCGTCTTCGTTGACGTATTTTTCTAGATCTGTCATCTG
>CAYMVV010000206.1:0-6499 GCA_964393885.1 uncultured Granulosicoccaceae bacterium
ACCCGGTATCACTGACGATCTACGAGAATATTCTCTACGTTGCAAATACCGGTAATTTCGTTGACGGCAACGGCGTTGAGCTCGACACATTGCCAGAAGACAGAAACCGCGTTAACTCAAGTATTATTGCCTTCACCATAGGCGATGACGGCACACTGACCGAGCTTGCCGGTTCTGAAATGCCGGGCATGGCTCCAAATGCCGGCTCAATCGAGTTTTCATCAGACGGCAGATCGCTCTATATCACTGAGCGACGAACCGACGAGATCGTGGCTATCAGCCTCGATGAAAACCGCTTGCCAGTCAGCGACAGCGTTTTAAGCAGCATCACTGCACAACCGTTTGGTACCGACATTTATCCAACCGACAATGGCGACATCCTGTTCGTCTCAGAGGGTAACAACGGAGCCCCTGGTCTCAGCGGCCTGTCCTCATACCTGGTAGAGGGCGACGGTTCACTATCCGGCATCTCTCTGAGTACCGGAGTCGAGGGCGATCCATTAACCACCGGCTTTACCTTTGGATGCTGGGTGGAATTCGTGGAAACACCGTCAGGTGACTTCGCCTATGTCAGTAACACCCCCGACGGAGTCATCACAAGCTTTGAGGTTGCTGAAAATGGCGAGCTGACTCTTCTTGAGTCACTGGCAGCAGATGTCGGCATTGGTGGTGATGACACGCAAAACGGTGGTGGCGTGCTGGATGCAGAAATTGCCTTTCCCTATCTCTACCAGGTCGTCAACAACGACGGACGCATAGCGCAGTTCTTTATCAATGAATCTGGTGGGCTTGATCGCCAGCAGAATCTGGAAATCGTTGATACTGAACTTTTTCGCCCACGTATGTTTGTCGGTATTGCAGGGTTCTAAAGACCTGTCAACGTAGTCACTACAGGTACATCAATGATGTACACGTGAAGCATAAAGCCGTGGCACTGTCTGCCACGGCTTTTTTGTCTGCAAACGACAAAATACGCAATTTCAACAATCCTCTGCGCTGCACCCGGGCAACTCTCGCGGCCTGAAATACACGGCTTGCTGCAGAGCACGTTTCATCGACATGGCGTTTTGTGTGCTTGTTCTGTTGCACGAGCAGATACACAGCTTATCTCTTCAGCGACCGACCCGGTAAATAGATAGCAACTCACAACAAGCTCACTCTTGTCGCTGAGCGATGGTGAATCGGTTAATTTTCCTCCTAAAAATGTAGAAAGCCATCGTTGATTCTTCAAAACACCGGCTTCGGCATCCCTTTATTTCCGCGATCAAAAAGTGCTGACTTTAAAAGCTATGCGCACTCAGACTGAGCCAGTCCAAAAACATGTTGTCGACAGAGCGTAACACACTGCATCGTTATTGAATCAATATATAAAGATTCTAACGAAAAACACCTTACCTACAACAATAAAATTAGAATGCATCGAAGCGATACCCTGCGCGGTTAAGTGACAGAGATCTAATATCAATGTGAGAACAGGCAATCGTTAGAAAAAAGTCAGTCTGGATTCTTCATAATTCATCAACTCGCTATAGTAACAACTGCATGCTGGTCCTGGCTGCACCTGTAGCAAGTTCATCTTTTACGTACCCAGGTGCGTATTGAAGAAGTACACACAGAGGAGGAATTATCGATGAGAGTAAATGCACTCTGGTCCAGATCAAAAGCTGCTTATCGAGATCAACTTACCCATATTACTTACACTTGCAGTCTGAACAGGATTCACTACCCGGCATAGAATCAGACCTCGCCATTGGCCATAACGTGCGTATCAGCCTGTCTACAGATGAAAATAGAAACTTTGTAATCAGCACCTATGGTCTGAGTGCTGCACCCGGTTTCTATGCAGGTGGGTCTATGCAGGTGGGTCTATGCAGGTGGGTCTATGCAGGTTGTGTCTATGCAGGTTGTGTCTATGCAGGTTGTGTCTACGCGAGAGATGGCGGCTCACTAACACGGGGAAAGTGGTTTGCCACGCTCAGGGGTAATCCAGTGAGATACGACGGGTCAATAGCTTCCGATTTCGGATAGACAGTATCTTTGTAGAAGATGCTGCGGCATGACCAACAAGCCAATGCGGTTGCCTGCAAACGCTACGCTGAACCAGGCAGCCACATTTTTAAACCATTCTTCTGTAGAAGATAAAACAAGGAATCACACATGAAATTAGGAAACACGCTATTACACAGCAAACGACCACCACGACTGGCAAGTGGCCTGGCCAGCGCCGCAGTTATCCTGTCACTGGCCGCCTGCGGTGGCGATACTCTGGAAAGCATCCAGAACGATCTGGCCAATGGTGAAGATGTCAATATCAACCTTTCTACTGATGACGACGGCTCTCTTGTTGTCAGCCTTGACGACGATGATAACGCTGTTCCCGCCGACGATGCTGATGTACGTGTCGTCGGTGCGATGTACGCGCTGACCAATCAGCACGATCCATCTCAACAAATATCTGCTGCAGAGGACGCCCCAAGCGAACCAGATCGAGTCAATCAGGTAGTGGCGTATACAAGAAGCTCAGACGGGTCACTTCAACAGATCGGCGTCTACGATACCGGCGGCGTTGGTGAAAACATCCGTGCCAGCGGCGCTAACCCTCTGGCCTCTCAGGATCCGCTAATCGTCTCCAAGGACCGTCGATTTTTATTCGCCGTCAATCCTGGCAGTGAATCCATCAGCTCGTTTCGAATCAACGACGACTACTCACTGACACCAGCCTCCAAGAATTTATCTACCAGTGGCAACTCAGGCGCTCAAAACCCGGTATCACTGACGATCTACGAGAATATTCTCTATGTAGCAAATACCGGTAACTATGTTGATCGCAACGGCGACGAGCTCGATACGTTGCCAGAAGACAGAAACCGTGTTAACTCCAGCATTATTGGTTTTACCATCGGCGATGACGGCGTACTGACCAAACTTTCGGGATCTGAAATACCGGGCATGGCTCCAAATGCCGGCTCGATAGAGTTTTCATCAGACGGCAGATCGCTCTATGTCACTGAACGTCGAACCAGTGAGATCGTGACCATCAGCCTGGATGAAAACCGCTTGCCAGTCAGCGACAGTGTTCTAAACAGCGTCACTGCAGAACCATTTGGTACCGATCTTTATCCAACAGACAATGGCGACATTCTGCTCGTCTCAGAGGGTAACAACGGAGCACCTGGCCTGAGCGCTCTATCCACCTATCTGGTGGAAGACGACGGTTCACTATCCGGCATCTCTCTGAGTACCGGAGTCGAGGGCGATCCATTAACCACCGGCTTTACCTTTGGATGCTGGGTGGAATTCGTCGAAACACCGACAGGTGACTTCGCCTACGTCAGTAACACCCCGGACGGTGTCATCACAAGCTATGAGCTTACCGAAAATGGCGAGCTGACCCGACTTGAGTCACTGGCAGCAAGTACCGACATCAGTGATGATGACACGCAAAACGGCGTGGGTGTGCTGGATGCAGAAATCACCTTCCCCTATCTATACCAGGTCGTCAATAACGACGGGCGAATAGCACAGTTCTTTATCAATGAATCTGGTGGACTTGAGCGTCAGCTGGATCTTGAAATAGTCGATACTGAACTTTTTCGACCAGGTATGTTTATCGGTATTGCAGGCTTCTAAGAAACACCGATCTATCACTATCTGCAAATCCAGTGAGACAAAGCAGAGCATTAAGCCGTGGCACTGGCTGCCGCGGTTTTTTTCTGCGAACAATTACCAAACCCGTAATCGGGCCATTCAGCCTGCACTATTCATGACGATTCGAAACCGTATTTGTAACAACCAGGACGTTACATCTCGCATGATCAGGTTCGGCACCTCCTGGAACTATCAGCAGGCCACGTCTCTCATAAGCGAGGCTCTGTATAAACCTGATTGCTACAAAATTGTGACACCTTTTTGAATCTTTATAGCGCTGAGTCGGGTCTACTAATATTGCAACAGTCTTGGACTGTCTCCAGACCAGTCTGAACGCGATTACACTAATGGAGCTCTACTATGTTTGCCAGAACATTCAAAATCACCGCAATCATCAGCATGTTGGCGCTAAGCGGATACACCAATGCAGAAAATGCCCTGAATGCAAAGAATTACACCTGCCACGACCTCCAGCAACTGATCGTTGAAAAAGAAAGAGTAGTGCTTAGAGGCTTTTTGGGATCGACAAACCCCGTATTTGCCTCCCGCGAAAGTTGTGGCAGATACAAAAAACCCCTGTGGACTGCCTGGAGGACACAAGATAGATTCTCCTGCCCGGTGGGTTTTCGATGCCTGTTTGTAGGGACTCGCAATAACGGTCGCTAAAGGAAGCACCACGAACGAGCACCGACAAGTATGCAGGATCAGCTGGCCTCTGGCGCAAATTAACTGCGCCACGCTACTCGCCTCCCCGATCGCTTAGGCACACCGCGCTCGTTGTGTGCCGACAGCGTATTAGCCTGCAGTATTCACGGGGATTCACCACCCAGCGCAAAGAGCGCGAAACCCGTCACCTGTTTTTTTACATCAGACACGCGGCTGGTTAATGCAGTCAGCTCGTGCTGGATTGATCTGGCAGGTTTTATACATCCCGGATTCGAGCAGTAACGTTTGTCTATTGTTGAATAGACATCTTTTAACTCTAACGATACCGCGCAGACAAACCGTTTTTACCCGACAAAAAGGCAAGCACTCAACTTGCTCTGTCACCTGTTGAAACGCGTGTGAAGTGCCGCTTCAGCGCGCAGATCTGCAAACTTTCGATAACAGCATTGACCCCGAATCGTATCAGGCTACACAAGCACAGCTATCCTCTGCGCCTGCAGTGCCACTCCCTCCAAATTTGCTTGATATTTATCTCGTTTATTGTTTGAATAGACAAAAGTTATATGTTACCGGTAACATTTATATAGTATTTGCCTGTGCTGCATTTATGCATCAGACTCGACCTCTACGGTTACGGAATCGCTCGCACATCGCTCAGAGTTTTTTTCATAGTGCCTCCGGCTAAACCCTGGTTCTTCTGTGTGTAGAATATTTATTCTTTAGCCGCAAAGAATGTGCTTTACAAAGCCCGGGGCCTTGTCATCAAATGGGTGGAATCAGAGCCGAGTAAGAATCAGGCCCGAGGAATCAGACCCGAGGAATCAGAGCGTTAGCTTCGGGGTGGTGAAATCGGGCCCGCGAATAAAAGACGCGATGAAAGACGCAACGAAAGACGCAAGTGAGTTGCAATCGCTGTCGCGAACAATCCAGTACAGAGCACCCAGATTTTTTTAACAGTCCATTACAGGAGATCGGATCATGAATAGCAAACCAGTAAAAATAATAGGCCTCGCAGTCGTCCTTTTGGCGGGCATCGCCTACGCAGACACCGACCCGGACAACGCGATTAAGTATCGCAAGAATGTTATGGGTGCCGTAGGCAGCCACACGAATGCGCTGGTTGCTATTCTAAAGGAAGAAGTGCCGCATAAAGACGCACTCAAGCTCCACAGCGATGGACTTGTAATCGCCACTGATCCTGCCGTAGTGCTTGCCGCGTTCAAACAAAACACGCACGGAGAGGGGTCAGAGCAAACCACCGCTACTGCGAAAATCTGGGAGGACTGGCAGCGTTACGAACAAGCAGCCAATGAACTGCACGAGGCAGCAAAAGAGATTCAGGCAGCCGCCGCCAACGACACTTTGACATCATTTGATCAGCTAAAGCCGGCGTTGGGTCAATGTGGTTTTTGTCATCGCAAATCCGGTTTCAGAGACAAGAAATAGTCTGAGCCAAAATAATCTGAGCCAAAGTCACGAGCTGGATTCGTACTCCAGCTCTGGCGGTTAGAACCCACTGCTCGAGCAAACTGCTCGAATCCGATGCTCTAATCTACTGCTCAAACACGGTGTTACCGGCTTGTCTCGTCACTCGGGCTCTGTTGATGCCCTATGGTCATTTCTATTGAAAACGTTGATGTTGCGCCATGCAGATTAAAGTGCCTCAGATTAAAGTGCCTTGCAGATTAAAGTGCCGTGCAGATTAAAGTCTGGGATGTAGTCACACGGTTGTTTCACTGGGCACTGGCTATCGCGGTGTTAATGTCCTTTATCAGCATAAAGTTCCTGCACGATGCTGAACTGCACGTCAAGTGCGGGGCTGTCGTTATGACGCTGATCCTGTTTCGAATTATTTGGGGCATTGTGGGGCCGTCCAATGCAAGATTTACAAATTTCGTTACTGGTATTCCAGCCGTTATTTCCTATATCCGACTACCCAGAGAGCTTAAAGCACAGGAGACAGGTCACAGCCCGTTAGCTGGCTGGGCCGTACTCGCCCTGTTACTTGCTCTCGCTACACAAGTGTCAACCGGCTTGTTTGCAGATGACGAAATCTACGTGACCGGCCCGTTGGCAGGCATGGTGAGTTCAGACTCAAGCTCATGGGCTACCAGCATCCACTATCAAAACAGCGACATCCTGCTCGGCCTCATTTTACTGCACCTGCTGGCCAATACGTTCTACT
>CAYMVV010000207.1:0-6456 GCA_964393885.1 uncultured Granulosicoccaceae bacterium
GCATGAGCGTCAATTCGAGTGGACGCTACGTACGCGTCCAGCTAGCCGGCGACGACGATCTAAGAGGGATATTGACTTTGGCTGAAGTGGAGGTTTACGGAGGAGATCCCTCAGCCGAGCGCCTTGAGAAAAAGAGTATACTTGAGTGGGCTTTGGGCAGAGACGTTAAAGATGCAGACGAAGACGGAAACACAAATGACAACAGAAATCACATGGGAGATCCACTCCATTCGAACCCTGTTACGGTAACCTACGGCGGCACCGCGGACGATCCCGACTCGGTCGTTTTTGTAGGCACCAATGAGGGTTACCTGCATGCTATAAATTCAAGAGATGGTACTGAACAGTTCGCCTTCATGCCTGAAGAGTTGATTGGAAATCTGGAACGTCTCTACCACAACGATCAATCAAGAGGAAAAATATATGGCATGGACGGTGGCCTGACTCTTTGGGCTGACGACCAAAATCGTAATGGATATATTGACAGCGCTTCCAACGAGCATGCCTTTCTCTATGCCGGCATGCGCAGAGGTGGCTCAAGCTACTACGCGTTCGACGTAAGCGATAAAGATGCCCCGGAGTTCAAGTGGCGGATTGCCGGAGGGCCCGGTGGTACTGCTGGATTCGAAGAGCTTGGTGAAACGTGGTCGAAAATGAGCCCTACGACCATCAAATATGGAAGCAACGAGAAAAAGGTGCTTATCTTTGGTGGCGGATACGACAATGCTCAGGATGATAAAACTACCCGCTCACCTGACTCAATAGGCCGAGCTATCTATATCGTTGACGCAGACACCGGTGACCTGCTCTGGAGCGGTGGTGCAGGCGATCACAATGAATCAGAAACCTTTCAGGATATGATCTATAGCATACCCGCCACACCAGTAGCGCTGGACGCTGACGGCGACGGTGCGACAGAACAAATTTATGTCGGTGATATGGGTGGGCAGATCTGGCGATTCGACATCGATATCTCATCAGAGACGCTGGAGCTGGACGGAGGAGTTATAGCGGACTTCGGCGTGGATGGCGTCATGTCCGATGCGAGACGTTTTTACCACACACCGGATATTTCTCTCTCTGTTTTTGACTCAGAGTATGTCCTTAGTATAGCCATAGGATCGGGCTACCAGGCACATCCGCTAAGTACCACCATTGACGACCGGTTTTATCTGGTTAGATACCCAATCGAATACGCGGGAGAGGGAAACTATGGCATCGCCGAAGAACCGACACCTGGATCTGACGTTGACGCGTCGACTACTTACGAAAAAATTACAGAGTGGCATCTTTACAATGCAACCGATAACCTCATAGGCGAAGGCTCACCGGAAGAAATGGCCATAGCGGTACAACAACTTTCAGAAGCGGCCGGCTGGTTTATCGAGATGGAAGGTAATGGTGAGAAAGTGCTGGGTTCTTCCGTGACTTTCGACAACACAATTCAGTTCACCAGTTACACACCAGGCAACACCTCAGACCCTTGTTCACCGCATGTTGGTACCGGAACATTCTGGGCATTGGATTTACTGAATGCAACACCAGCAGCACAATTCGATGATGACAACGAGCAGGTTAATAAACAGGACCGCAAGAAAGATATTCCAACTCCGGGCCTGCCGCCTGCCCCGCAAACACTGATCGTGCCGACTATATATACCGATGGTGACGATAGTACGCATATTGACGACCTTCAAGTCATCACAACGTCCGGCGGAAATACAGTACTGACTCACGAGCTCGACACACTGGTTGATCGCGTCTACTGGTCAGAGTATCCGGATTTCTAGAAATAGCGCCCCGCCGAGGATGCGCTGTCGCGTAGCCAACACGCGGAATTCCGAGCGATTGCCCCAGATTGGGGCTATCACTCGGAATATGGACTTCAACAGTCCATCGCTCGCGGGGGCTAATTCTATTAGGCATACTGAGCTTCACCATTTCCAAGAGACCAGTCCTCCTTAGCTACCTCGATAAGACTGATAACTATATCTTCAGGTCTGACCCCCGGGTTGTTTGACAGTCGTTGTGCGACTGCTGCATACAGCGCTTTTTTCAGCTCGACAGTACGACCGGCATTCAGGGTGATCTGAATAAAAATCACATTCTCGGTACGGTTAACACCGGCATAGTTGCCGCTACTGTTGTAATTACCGGGTTCCAGTTCAGTAATTGTCGCGAATCGGTCGTCTTCGGGTATTCCGATTGACTCGCGCATTGCGATGTATATTTCCTCCATTAGTGCGCTACGGAATGCCTGGGATGTGCCTTTTTTCAGAGAGATCTGTGTGAATGGCATTGGTTTTCTTTCCTGTTAGCCCGGATTATTCGTGAAATGGCGAGCATATCGCGCAGAGGTTTGTTTTCACAGTACATTTTATTCTTGCGACTAATACTTATTGATATTCGCAAAAGAAAAAATGTTCTGTGGAATCAAAAATCAAGTGAGATGTCGTCGATTTCGTGAATAATCCGGGCTAGTGTAGTCTTCAACTGATTGTTGCAGAAATCATTATTGTAGGACGCCCGGATGACACCACTTTTATATCATACTCCCTTGAACTGTTCGCTGGCGGTCCGTATTGCCGCAGCTGAAGGTGGCGTGGGATTGGAGATCGATCGGGTTGACTTCAAAACCAAAGCCCTTTCATCCGGCGGATCATTGCTTGATATTAATCCGCTTGGTCAGGTTTCAACTATCAGACTGGAGTCAGGTGAAGTACTAACAGAAACTTCCGCCTGTCTGTTATGGGTTCAGTCACAAGCTTCAGGGTCGTTTCGCGTAGCCCCCGATGATGCTTCCTATTTTCAGTTGGTTCGATGGCTCGGTTTCACAGCCACCGAACTTCACAAACAAATTTTACGTGTGGTTTTCTATTCCGAAGCGACCGATGCGGTAAAGGACAATTTTCGCGCCCTTGTTCCGCAGCGCTTTGATCTACTTGATACCCACTTGCGCAAACAACCTTACCTGCTTGGCGAACATTTCTCTGCGGCGGACGCCTATCTTAGCTGGTTCCTTGTCCTTGCCGATCGCGCTCAAGTCATGTTTCCGGGCTATCCGCATTTGCAGGGTTATAAAGAAAGGGCTTTCGCGCGTGAAACGGTTGCAACTATGATTGCGGAGGACCAGGCAATGCTGGCGTAATAACTATGGAACTACCGTTAGCTCAGGTTTTAAAATTTCAGCCTATGTCAGTTAACGATTCTGACTACCTCTACGATCTGTGCGAAGCAACGATGCGGCGCTATACTGAGGCTGTTTGGGGACACTGGAACGACACCGGAACGCGAAGCTTTTTTCGCGACGCTGTGGCAAAAGGCGAGTTTGACTCTATCTGCAACAATGGCGAACGAATCGGGGCTGTGTCGGTACAAATCCATCCGTCTTACCATCAACTTGAGCAACTGTACATTGAGCCATCCCATCAAAATCAGGGATGTGGCACAGTGGTCGTCGGGAAAATTCTGGCTGCTGCGGCGTTAGACTTTAAACCGGTTCGGCTGCGAGTGTTGAAACCCAACCCGGCGAAACGATTGTATGAGCGCCTGGGTTTTGTAGTGACTCAAACAACAGCCGAGCGCTACTTCATGGAGTGCCATGTATAACAACCACTCGAAGGCCGGCCCGATCATAGCGAATCGGCAGCCTGCTGGGTCTGGTGTAAATACCTAGCCGTCGAAACCTTCCACAATAGTCATTACGCCTTCCGAATTTGCCAGACGTATCGGTAATATTTTCTGATACTCGTCCGAGTAGTACCAGCCCTCCAGTGCTTCGCGATTCGCAAATTCGAGTACGACATGCCGGTCATGTGGCATGCTGCCCTCTACGTCGGTGCAATCTCCACCGCGTACCAGGTATTTGCCTCCGTGAGCAGCGATGGTGGCAGGTACCTGAGCTGCATATTCTTTATACCCATCCATATTGGTGACGGTAATATGTCCTATGGTGTAGCAAGCCATGGGTCTCTCCAGGTTCTGTTTAGCGTTATGGAACGTCTTGTTGATGGTGCGAAGGGCCAAAAACAGCTCCAACACTGCGGTTTGGAAATGTCGCGCTGACAATATACACTTTGTTTACCTGAACTATCAGCTTTCCGGTGGCGGCCGGGTGGAAGACACCAGCGCCCGGACTCCTGAGTTGCAGGCTCGCCGAGCCCTGTTTGTAAAGCTCACAAGATTAACCTCAGGGACTATCAGCATTGAAGCGTTCAGAAGTCAACGAAATTATGGCAGAGGCCGACTCGTTTATTCGTTCCTTCGGGTTTGTGCTACCGCCGTTTGCTTACTGGTCTCCTGCAAAAATGCGTCAGGAGCGAGCACGAATCGACGGTATTGTTGAAGCCAGTCTGGGTTGGGATATCACTGATTTCGGGCAGGGCAGGTATGAAGAGCTGGGTCTTTTTCTGTTTACCGTGCGCAATGGCTCGCAGGCTGATCTCGCCCGTGGAGGGGGTATGTGCTACGCCGAGAAAATCATGATCTCGCGCCACCAGCAGCTATCACCTTTGCACCGCCATATCGTCAAAGCGGAGGATATCATCAATCGTGGTGGTGGCACGCTCGCACTGGAGCTTTACAATTCTGACGCAGATGGCAATGTCGACGAAAAGACAGAAGTTACTGTAGCCACTGATGGCATTCTACGCACCCAGCCAGCTGGCGATGTATTGCGCCTGCAGCCTGGTGAGAGCGTCACCTTGATGCAAGGTAACTGGCATGCGTTCTGGGCAGAGGAAAAAGATGTGTTGATTGGTGAGGTTTCTACGGTTAATGATGATCGAACAGATAACGTATTCCGCGATCCAATCGGTCGTTTTTCCGCCATAGAGGAAGATGTCGAGCCCATGCACCTGCTGGTCTCTGATTACGATTCGTTTCTCGCCTGAAAAATAGTGTTGGTTACTGTGTGACGATTGCTTTATTGAACGAATAGTGTGGTGCAGCAGCTTCGTTAATGATGAGAAATTAAATAGTTCAATGTAACCTTGATGCATCCGGAGCGCCATCCATTACTTTGCGCAAGCTGATGTTCGTTATCAAAGTCAACATGACCGCCTTAAAGAATAGCCAGGGAATACCAACCAAGATATGACAAATAAATCTACTTCCGAATCATGGGTTGATCCAAAAGGCGAAAGCTGGACCAGTTTAATTGATGAAGTGTGTGCCGGTAACTGGGTCAATCCGGATACCGGCACCGTGCTTGAGGCGGCCTTTAATTGTGTCGAGATCGATGAACAACTCGACAACCGTATAGACGCACTGGTACGCGAGGTGATGCCTGCGGATTCCTATGTTGTCGTGTGCGACGAAAACACCTACGACGTACTGGGCAAAGCTGTTACGGATGCGATGGCGGCAGTGCCCGGTATTAAAGCGACCAGTCTGGTTCTTGACCATCCACATGCTGATGTGCAGGAAGTTGCCAGTCTTCGCGAGAAAACCCGTAATGCACAGGCCCTGATAGCTGTTGGTAGTGGCACCATTAATGACCTGTGCAAGTACACCACCGCCAATGATGGTCGAGCCTACAGCATATTTGGCACTGCACCGTCGATGAATGGCTATACGTCTACAACGGCATCCATCACGCTCGACAACGGCATGAAGACCACACAGGCCGCCCATGCAGCAAAAGGTGTTTTTATCGATTTAAACATCAGTGCGCAAGCGCCACAGTACCTGGTGGCAGCCGGGCTCGGTGATAGCCTCTGTCGTTCCACAGCGCAAATTGACTGGTTCCTGTCGCACCGATTGCTCGACACGAAGTACTTTACCGCAGCCTATGTATTGCAGAAGGCAGACGAGGTCGCGCTGTTGCAGCGTTCAGGTATGCTGGGACAGCGCGACATCGATGCCATCGGTTATCTCTATCGTATTATGATTCTGACCGGGCTTGGCATTAGCACAACCGGTATGAGCCATCCCGGTTCAATGGGCGAGCATCAAATTTCTCACTGGATAGACAGTTTTGCCGGTGATAAGCATCCGGGAACCATTCATGGGCAGCAGGTAGGGGTGTCGTCAATCACCATGGCAAAGCTGCAGCATCAGATACTATCAAGCGAAACAGCGCCTCAAATAAAACCCACGGTCGTAGACGAGGCCGGAATAAAATCGCGTTACCCGGCTGCAGCCATTGACGGATGTCTGACCGCAGCGCGCAATAAGGCATTTAACCCGGAGCAAGCGGCGGCATTCAATAGAAAAATTGAACAGCTGTGGCCAACATTGCGAACTGAGTTGCTGGAAATGGCAGTGCCGGCCGAGATACTAGCCGCGCATTTGAGTGCAGCCGGTGGTGGTGTAACTGCGGAAGAGGTGGGTATAGAAAAACAAATGTACCGAGACGCTGTGCGCTACGCACTTGAAATCCGTGATCGTTACTCAATGCTTGACCTGGCCGCAGACATGGGTGTGCTGGACGATTTTGTCGAAGAACATTGTTAG
>CAYMVV010000208.1:0-1733 GCA_964393885.1 uncultured Granulosicoccaceae bacterium
CCTGTTTAGCCAAATTTCCTCTGGACGCCGAATCCTCATGAATAATCCAGGCTAGCCAACCCCGGGCTTAGCAGCCTGTGTAGTTTGAGTGCTTTGAATTCGCGAGCTTAACGATATTGCATAGGCCCGCGGCGGTAAATGTGCTGGCAAGCGTAGCTACTGACACGCGTATATTATGCTTTCAGGCTACGAATATAGAAGCCCATGGCTAATTTCTGGATCAACGAATTTGTAAAAATAGTGGTGTTTTTTACATCGACGTTTGCTCTGGGAAAATATCTTGTCTCCCGTGGAGTAAAGGTAAACTACACACGCAAGATATTTCATTTTATATTTTTTTTCTTCCCGATTTACCTGGCAGGTGTGCTGCCTTTCAAATCATCCTATCTTACAACGTTATTAAGCGGGGGGATTCTACTTTTGGCTATGGGCCTCATGTGGGAGCCAATCAGACGCCATTCCGGATTCCTGGAGACAGCCTACTCTGCGATAGATCGACCAGAGGATCGACCCTACACTCTGATCTGGCTATCCACCCAACTAATCGCCACTTACCTGGTGTTAATCTGTATGGTCGCATGGCTTTCACAGTACGAAAAAACAGTATTAATCTACATTACCGTACTCGTGGCTGGTATCGGAGACGGACTGGCTGAGCCCGTGGGCATACGTTTTGGAAAGAGGAAATACAACGTCAGGGCACTGTTTACCGACCGCAGATATACCCGTTCAATTGAAGGGAGTATGTGCGTGTTCTTAAGCGGAATTCTTGCTGTGATATTACTCTCTGAACAACTCGATACAGCTCAATTCGTTCTTGCACTGGCGATCATACCAATCACAATGACCTTAGCCGAGGCTTTTTCTCCACATACGTGGGACGGTCCGTTTCTCTATTTAGCCGGCGGTGCGTCCACTGTGGGCGTGCTGGAAATCTCCAGTGTGCTGTAAATGACATCTGCCTTCGGTTCAGATAATTCGGGCTCGTACATCAATGCATCATCGATCTGTCGCAACGCTGCGCCATTGACTGCCCTGCAGACGAAAACGACGCGATAGACGCTCCACATTATCTGTATCGTAAACTCGAAACCTGAGCTCTGGTTCAGACTGATCCCAGTCGAAATCGATCAGGCCAAAATTTCTGCCGAAGTAGGTGTTTTGCGGCCGATAGTACTGTCGTAGAAAACGCGACGCGTTCTTGCGACGCAAATAATGCGTGAGCCCGCTACTCATAAACTCGTGGTATCGACGACCGTTAACCTTGCGGGTTAAATGCGCCGAGAAATGCCGGTCACCGGTTAGAAATGCAACTCCTTTAACGGCGTGCCTGTCAAGCAGGTTAAACATTTTTTCATGCGCCACGGGATGATCAATCCAGTCTTCCACGACGGGAATGGGATCTGATAACACGGAGATACTCGAAACAATCAGGTGTACCCGCGCAGTTGAGTTCCTGAATTCATTCTCCAGCCAGCGCCACTGCTCCCGACCAAGCAAGTCAGAGCGGTGAACCCAGAGCGATTCCTTATTAAAACGTGTGTCGAGCAAGATAACCTTGACTTCGTTGTCGCCAGATCCATAGGTGTAGGACGTGTAAACACCTGATCGCTGGCGACGCGGGCTATCTACACTCTCCCCGAGGAAATCAAGAAACAGGTCCTGCGCCTGTCTTTTTATCGGGTTGTGTTTACCGATATTATTGCCTCCGTAATCATGATCATCCCAGGTAC
>CAYMVV010000208.1:1833-6433 GCA_964393885.1 uncultured Granulosicoccaceae bacterium
ATCGGGTTGTGTTTACCGATATTATTGCCTCCGTAATCATGATCATCCCAGGTACCTATCACTGGCACCCGATCGAGAAATTGCTGATACCCCGGATGGTCAAGCTGTTGCTGGTACTTGCGTTTCATTACCGCAGGATCTGTGGTATCCGCGTACACAACATCACCGGCCCACAAGAAAAGATCAGGGTTACGGGATTCGATCAATTTCCACAACGGCTGGGGCAGATGCGCATGGTTACAGGAACCGAAAGCAAGGGTCTGGAGCGGTCGCCCGTTCAGGCTGGCGGCATGAACTGCCGATTGCCAGTACAGCGCAATCAAGAGTAATAGTAAGCGGAACGGCAATGCTGGTTTCATGGTATCCTTTTTATAGTTGATTTTATCAGTGTTACCATTTTTCGATCTGTATTCGCCAGGCCAGAGACTAACTGTTTTTTACCAGCAATCTGTTCAGACAAAACCCCAACCTGCGCCGATTACACTACCCACCTATAATACCAACACAAATACAAACACAAACATTCAGGTAAAAAACCGGAAAAACATCCTTAGCCTGACCGAATGGGCAATAGCAATGCTCCTCAGTTGGCATGGCATAATTATCGCACCGGGTGTGCTATCACAGGCTTTGCCCTAAGCCGCTCTCTCTGTAGATAACACTAAATCTTATATAATAGCGTTACAGAGAAGAATCGATTACGACCAAACTGAATTTTGTGCTCAATTTTGGCCATACTGAGCCAGATGACAGCATCTGCAAACTGCACTGACAAGTAGTTACTTGCTGCTTCATATCAAGATAAAATGTGCCATTGCCCCCTGCCAAAGTTGGCACCATATAGACACTCAGTACACCCTGCGTTTGTTATGGACCTACACACAATTTTGTTAGACACTCAAGCATTTATTTTATCCGAACATTCCATTCAGGAGCCATACTCATGCTGATGCGCCAGTATTTCATCATCTTTATTTTTGTCGCACCACCCCTGGTTCTGGCATTGTGCTATTTCTGGCCTCCGGCTTACGCGCTCTTAGCTGTGGTCATTCCTGTGATTGTCCTCGGTATTCAGGACATGTTGCAGAAAAAGCATACCGTTCGGCGTCTGTACCCGTTCTTCGGTCGGTTCCGATACCTGCTCGAATCGGTTAGACCGGAAATTCAGCAGTATTTTGTAGAATCAGACACAAGCGGAACCCCGATACCAAGAGAATTCAGATCACTGGTGTATCAACGCTCTAAAGGTGATCGCGACACCCGCCCCTTCGGAACCATATTTGATTTAGACCGACCGGGCTATGAGTGGATCAATCATTCGATGGTTCCGACACACATTGAAGATCAGGACCCACGCGTTAAATTTGGCGGTGATCGATGCAGTCAGCCCTATATGGCATCACCGCTAAACATCTCTGCGATGAGTTACGGAGCACTAAGCAGCAGCGCCATCAGAGCACTGAACAAGGGCGCCAAGATTGGCGGATTCTCTCACAACACAGGTGAAGGCAGCCTGAGTCCATATCATCTGGAAGCTGGCGGCGACATTGTCTGGCAAATAGGCACTGGATACTTTGGCTGTCGCACCGAAAATGGTGATTTCGACCCGGAATTATTCGCAAAATCAGCATCTCTGGATTCAGTCAAAATGATTGAAATCAAGTTATCACAAGGTGCGAAGCCCGGACACGGTGGCATTCTGCCAGCAGCCAAATTAACCGAGGAAATAGCTAAGATTCGACATGTGCCGATGGGCAAGGACGTCGTCTCACCGCCGGCTCACACCGCCTTTTCCACGCCAACCGGCTTACTCGATTTTGTGGTTCAACTGCGCGAACTTTCCGGTGGTAAACCGGTTGGTATAAAACTGTGTATCGGGCGTCGGGACGAATTTCTGGCCATTTGCAAAGCCATGCTTAAGACCGGCAATGTTCCGGACTTTATCACCGTTGACGGCGGCGAAGGTGGCACCGGTGCCGCGCCGACTGAAATGACTAATTCCGTCGGAACTCCCCTGAAAGACGCTTTGATCTTCGTCAACCAGGCGCTGATCGGTATTGGCCTCAGAGAGCAAACCCGGATAATCGCGTCGGGTAAAATTTTGTCTGCGTTTCACCTGATGCGCGCCGTCGCGCTGGGAGCCGACACGGTGAATTCAGCGCGCGGAATGATGATGGCACTTGGCTGTATACAGGCACGCAGCTGCAATACAGATCACTGCCCAACCGGTATCGCGACGCAGAACCCTGCTCGTGCCAAAGGCCTGGTCGTCAGTGACAAAGCGACCCGGGTAGCCAACTTCCACCGCGCAACGATCGAAAACCTGCTCGAACTGTTAGGCGCTTCCGGCCTGCACAGTCTTGATCAACTCGAACCAAAACACATCAACCGAAGAATAGAAGGCACTAATATCAAGACCTACGTGCAGCTCTACCCGTGCATTGAATCTAAAAGCCTCCTTAATCCCGACACCATTCCCGATAGCTGGAAAGACGATTGGCAAGCAGCAAATCCGGATCAGTGGTAACCCCCCTGCCTAAGAGACCCGATCATGAAGACATCTGATCTATTCGTAAAAGCCCTCGAAAATGAAGGAGTGAAATACATCTATGGTATTCCCGGCGAGGAAAACCTGGACTTTCTGGATTCTCTAAGAAGCTCATCAATAGAACTTATCCTCACACGCCACGAGCAGGCGGCCGGTTTCATGGCTGCAACCTATGGTCGCTTGACCGGCCAACCCGGCGTTTGCCTGTCGACACTGGGCCCTGGTGCAACCAATTTTGTTACCGCTGCCGCCTATGCCCAATTGGGTGGAATGCCGATGATAATGCTGGGCGGACAGAAACCGATTCGAAAAAGCAAACAGGGCAGATTTCAGATCGTCGACGTAGTCAATCTGATGAAACCGGTTACCAAGTATTCTGAACAAGTGGTCGACGGCAACAACATCACCTCAATGGTACGCGAGGCATTTCGCGTAACGATGGCTGAACGCCCGGGAGCAGCTTATATTGAACTGCCCGAGGACATTGCTGAAGAAGAAACCGAAGCGTCTGTCTTTGAAGTTGTCGGGCACAGACGGCCCGATGCCAACGAGCAATCGATAGACGCCGCTGTAGAGATGATTCAGAGCGCAAAGCTGCCTCTGCTATTGATTGGGGCCGGAGCCAACCGCAAACGTACAAGCAACTGTTTACAGAAACTGATTGATCAGTCAGGAATATATTTCTTCAACACCCAGATGGGTAAAGGCGTGGTGGATGAGCGCCATGAACGCTACCTTGGCACCGCCGCTCTCTCGTCTGATGACTATCTGCATTGCGCCATTGATCGCGCTGATCTTATTGTCAATGTCGGACACGATGTCATTGAAAAACCACCGTTTTTTATGGAAAAAGGCGGTAAAAAAGTTATTCATGTGAACTTTGAATCCGCCAATATCGATGATGTGTATTTTCCACAACTCAATGTGGTAGGAGACATCGCTAATACCATTGGCCGCATCGCAGACAAACTTGGCAAGCTCGATCAGGACTTAAGCTTTTTCTCCCGAGTCAGAGACGAGGTCGACACACACGTAACGAAATACTTTAAAGACCCACGTTTCCCGATCCTGCCACAGGCACTGGTCAGCACGTTACGCGACAAGCTTGACGCCAAAGATATCATTACGCTCGACAATGGCGTGTACAAACTCTGGTTTGCCAGAAATTATGAGTGCTATGAGCCAAACACCCTGCTACTGGACAATGCACTAGCCACCATGGGCGCTGGTTTGCCATCTGCGATGACGGCCAAACAACTCAACCCTGACTGTAAAGTGGTTTCAGTAAACGGAGACGGCGGCTTTTTGATGAATTCTCAGGAGCTGGAAACCGCCGTGCGAATGGAACTGGATCTGGTCGTAATCATCCTCAATGACAGCGCCTACGGCATGATCAAATGGAAACAGGAAGGTGTTGGATTCGAAAATTTCGGACTGGATTTTAAAAACCCGGATCTGGTGCAGTATGCCAATAGCTTTGGTGCAATTGGACAACGTGCTGAAAGCTATGAGAATTTCAAAGATATTCTGGATACCGCACTCAACAGCAAGGGAGTGCATGTCATTGACTTGCCTGTCGACTATTCTCTCAATCATTCGATTCTGAATGTATTGTTAAAAGAAAGCGCCTGCATCGTCTAGGAGTCTGCGCGGTAGAAGTCTGCGTAGCGAGAACGTGCCATGGTGAGGGCCCTGCTCTGGAACCACGGGTGCTGGAACCGTGGATACTGGAACCGCGGGTACTGGAACCGCGGGTACGATCAATTGAGGCGCATAGTTGTTCCTACGTAACAAAAATGATCGATAAAAACGCACCGTCAGGGTGCGTTCCCCGTGTTTTCAGATTGTTAGCAGGGGTTCTGTAGCGCAGACTTTCATCTAACAAATTACCGAGTGTCTGATTTTTTTTAGCTTAAGTATCTTGGTTAAAACCGCTCGGAAAGACAGTAAAACAAGTGAAATTGCTCTTGCTTTAGATCTTGATCTACCCGCGTTTAAGCCGCAAAAGACTTTTTGCTTCGTTTTTGGTCTTCTTGGCCTCAAAGAGTCAAT
>CAYMVV010000209.1:0-6352 GCA_964393885.1 uncultured Granulosicoccaceae bacterium
CGGGAGGAAGAAATTGGTCCTGCAAAGCGTATCTCTTGATGACAAGTACGCCCGTATGGATGGGCGCTTGCATATTACCGGTAGCCAGGCATTTGTTCGTTTAGCGATTCTACAGGCTCGACGCGATACCGCAGCCGGGTTAAATACCGCCTGTTATATAGCCGGTTATCGCGGCTCGCCGATGCACAATATCGACAAGGAATTGTGGCGAGCGGGTAAGGCGCTGGAAGATGGCCGGATTCATTTTTGGCCAGCAGTTAATGAAGATCTGGCTGCTACTGCAATCTGGGGCACACAACAAATAGCCGAGTTTGGTGATGCCAAAGTCGATGGGGTTTTTGCCATGTGGTATGGCAAGGGCCCCGGGCTTGATCGCAGTATGGATGCCATTCGACACGGGCATCTGGCGGGCAGTGCAAAGCATGGTGGCGTGCTGGTGGTTGTTGGCGATGATCATGCGCTGACCTCAACAGACGCACCGGCTGCCCATGAGTATGCATTCGTCGAAATGATGATGCCACTGCTGTACCCCTCCAATGTGCAGGACATCATTGAATACGGTCTCTACGGTTATGCGATGTCACGTTTCTGTGGTGCATGGGTCGGGTTAAAGGCTATTCCGGATACAGTGGATGCGTCGACGTCTCTCAATGCCGATCCGGGCTCGATTAATATTATTACTCCACAGGATTTTCAGTTACCACCTGATGGTGTAAACCTGCGGATACCAGACACCTGGCACCAGCAGGAGCCACGTCATCGACACTTCAAGCTCGACGCGGCACTGGCATTTGCGCGTGCGAACAATCTAAATCGAACGGTGCTGGATTCACCGCAGCCGCGCTACGGTATTATTGCGTCCGGCAAGGCCTACACGGATACCCGTCAGGCATTGTCAGATCTGGGTATTACCGATCAGGTTGCGAGTGAGGCAGGCATTCGGGTGCTGAAACTCGCCATGCCTTACCCGCTAGATGCAGATGCCATCCGGCAATTTGCCAGCGGGCTGGAAGAAGTGCTGGTCGTTGAGGAAAAGCATCGTATGACGGAAACAAATGTTCGCGATGCGCTCTACTCATTACCGGATTCACAACGCCCGCGAGTTGTCGGACAACTCGATGAAAACGCACAGCCGCTGTTACCGGTATTGCCGGAGCTGAGTCCACAGATTATCAGTCGAGTGCTGGCTTTGCGCATTGCCAGTTTTCATGATACTGACCAGATGCGTCATCACATGGCATTGCTGGATCAGCTGGACAAGCGTAAACAAGGCAGATCGCCATTGAGTATCGTCAGGCAGCCTTACTTTTGCTCAGGTTGTCCGCATAACAGCTCAACCAAAGTACCCGAGGGTAGCCGTGCACACGGAGGAGTCGGTTGTCACTATATGGCGACCTATATGGATCGAGATAACCTCACGCATTCTCATATGGGTGGCGAGGGACTGACCTGGGTCGGTCAGTCCGCTTTTGTTAAAACAGACCACGTGTTTCAAAATCTGGGCGATGGTACCTATTATCACTCCGGGCTGTTAGCGATCCGCGCCTGCATTGCGGCTGGTGTAAATATCACGTTTAAAATTTTGTTTAACGATGCAGTTGCGATGACTGGTGGCCAGCCCGTTGATGGTCAAATTACGCCGGCGATAATCTCGCGCCAGGTGTTAGCCGAAGGTGTCGTTAAGATCTACGTCGTCTCTGATCAGCCTGACAAGTACAGTCGCGATGAAAATTTTGCGCCAGGTACAGTGATCAGACATCGCCGTGAGCTTGATTCCGTACAACGGGAGTGTCGCGAAATAAGCGGCACCAGTGTATTAATCTATGATCAGACCTGTGCGGCAGAGAAACGCCGCAGAAGAAAAGCGGGTCGTATGGATGATCCGAACAGGCGTATTTTTATTAATGATCGAGTTTGCGAAGGGTGTGGAGACTGCGGTACAAAATCGAATTGCCTGTCAGTAACGCCACTCGACACGCCATTCGGACGCAAGCGTGCGATAGATCAGTCCGCCTGCAATAAAGATTATTCCTGTGTGCAGGGCTTTTGCCCAAGCTTTGTGAGTGTCATTGGCGCAAGACGAAAAAAATCAACCGCCGCGGTTGAAGTGCCTCCTCATCTGAGCGTACTGCCTGAGCCAGATCGACCGCTACTAAATGATGGCAAGGTCTACAGCATTCTGGTAACCGGTGTTGGTGGAACCGGGGTTGTTACTATCGGTGCACTGTTGAGTATGGCTGTACACATGGAAGGCAACCACTTTGCGACTGTGGATCAGTTTGGCATGGCGCAAAAAGGAGGTGCGGTTACCAGTCATATACGCTTGGCTGCACGCGAGGAAGATGTACATGCGGTGAGGCTAAGTGCGGGTAGTGCTGATCTGGTGCTCGGTTGTGACAGTCTGGTTACTGCCAGTGATGTTGCGCTGGATGTGCTGGCGCCCGGCAAGACGCGCGTTATTCAAAACTCCCATCAGCAGATCACCGGACACTTTAATCGTGATCGCAATCTACGGTTCCCGGTGGTGGAGCTGGATAACCGCTTGTCTGCAGCAGTAGATGCCGATCAGATAGAATCATTTAACGCCAGTGCCATTGCTACTCAACTGCTTGGGGATTCCATTGGCAGTAACCTGTTTATGCTTGGCTATGCCTACCAACAGGGTTTGATACCGGTCACCGCCAGTGCCATAGAGGCGGCGATTGAGCTCAATGCAGTTGCGGTGGAGATGAATAAGAACGCCTTTCTTTGGGGGCGTCGAGCAGCACGAGATCTGCCAGCGGTACTCTCTTTAACTCAGAACAGCAAGCGTGGTGCTGACGATGCAATGTCTCAGTCACTCGACGAATTGATTAATTTTTATACCAATGAACTCACCGCCTATCAAAACCAGCGTTACGCTGACAGATACCGAAAAGTTGTTGAGCGCGTCCGTGTGGCTGAGCGGCAGCAGTCAGACAGTGAAACACTGACTGATGCCGTAGCACGCAATCTATACAAACTGATGGCATACAAAGACGAGTACGAAGTAGCGCGCTTGTATAGTGACGGACGCTTCGAGGAGAAGCTCAAAGAGCACTTTGACGGTGACTATCAATTGGTATTCCATCTGGCGCCACCAGTACTTGCGCGTCGAGACAAGCAAACTGGTCAGTTGCAAAAGCGCGACTTCGGCGGCTGGATGCTAACTGCTATGCGCACACTGGCTAAGCTGCGATCCGTGCGTGGAACCGCACTGGATATATTTGGCTACACCGCAGAGCGTCGAGCAGAACGCGCACTGGTGAGTACGTATCAAGTCTGTATTGAAGGACTGCTTGAAAACCTGACGGCAGATAACCTGTCTTTGGCAGTGGAAATAGCCAGTATGCCGGAGCAGGTAAGTGGTTATGGACACATCAAGGAGAAAGCGCTGCACGAGTACGAGGCACGCCAACAGGTGCTGCTCGAACAGTGGCCTGCCGGGCACGTGGCGGTGCGAAAGCGCGCGTAATGGAGATAGCTGGACTACGCTATCGATGTGTTGTGACAGGTAATTTTAAGGGCGTTGTTACCGGCTTTGTTTATCCGGATACGCAGATGTTCGCCTCAAACAATGAGTCGTCTGCTACTGCTTTTGCGCAACTATCTGAATGTAACGTGCGGTCTCCTTGTACGGAGATTTATCACCCAGATGTTTTTCCAGTGCGTGTAGCTTTGCAATAGTTGCTGCATCGTCGGGGCGCGCCGACACATTGTGGTGGTTGTAAAGGCAAAAAACACCATAGTCGGCGATCGTGCTATAGCCATGCTGCTCAAGCCAGTTGGTCAGGAAACCGACGGTAAAAAAGGAAATATCTGCATCGAAAATTCCGGACTTTCCCTGTGGCTCTTCAAGCAGAGCCGGTAGTTCGTTCAGTTCGTAGTCGTCCAGTGTTGTGTCGTAGGGTACGGCGTGCTTGTTTCGTGTAATCAGTGAAAAAATTCCGCCTGCAGTCAGCGGAGTCAGCATTGATATCAGCAGGTCTTCCCAGTCATCGGAGTACTGAATAACATTGTGGCAAAGCAGTAAATCGAAACTTTTGGCAGGGAATCGCTTTCTGATTTCGCGGATGTCGAATGAATGAGTCGTTACCGCATTTACCAGGCCCTGTTGTTCCGCACTGGCGTGTAAATCGTGCAGCATGGATGTCGATGTATCAACAAGGTCAACCGGATAGTTCATTCTTGCCAATCGCAAACTGTCAATGCCGTTGCCGCCACCGGCGTCGAGTGTGCGTAGCAATTTATCTGTTGGCAGATGATTAAACAGGTTCTGCATGGAAAGTTCGTAGCGAATCTGTGCTCTTACTGATTGCTGTTCCTGCTTCCACTGCGGCAGTGCGGATTCAAAGGCGAGCTTTTGCCGGGTTGCGCTCAGCGCCCGATTGAGATCGATTTTTCCAGTGTGCAGTGCCTTGCCAATCAACACACCGCTGATACCCTGATGGTTGTAGCACGCCACCACGTCGTCCATGTCGCGTACCTCACCGCCGACAATGACATTTAGTCCGGTCAGTTGTGTGAGTTCTTTCGACACTTCCAAATCGGTGCCACTCATCGTGCCGTCCGGGCGGATGCTGCTATGAACTGCGGTTGTTATACCCAAACGGTACATTTGCACACCCAGTGTGACTGCGTGCTGTCCACCCGACATACTCCAGCCATGAGTCAATACCTCTCCCTCAGGATCGGTATTGATGGACAACGCAAAACGCTCGCTGCCATGTTTTGTAATAGCCTGCGCAACCAGTAAGGGGTTTTCTACAGCGGCAGTGTTGATCAATACCCGCGTAACACCGACGCTTATTGCCCAGTCGATATCTTCCATTGTCCGAATGCCGCCACCGTACTGCACGTAGATGGGCAGTTCGCAAATGCGTTCTATCAGCGGCCAGTTGTGGCTGGCGTCTTCGTCGTGTGCTGCATCCACGTTGATAACGTGAATCCATTTTGCGTTTTGCTCAATCCAGTACTCGGCACAGGCGACCGGTTCTGGTAAATCCGGTATTGTGGATTCGTCTTTCGCGTATTCGGCAAAATCAAAAGACTTTCCGCCCTTAAGGTGCAGGGCCGGGAAAATCAGGAAGTCGTCGGCTTGCGATGCTGTTTGCTGGATAATGTAATCTCTTGTCGAGTACAACCATCCGCCGGCCAGCTACAGCGCGTGGCGGACCGGTTTTGGTTTGGGATAGTAAGGCGCAAGTGTAACACGTGAGGTGTTGCACGGGCGATCAGTGCGGTTACTGCAGGCCATAGATGGTAAATTTGCCAGGCGCTATTGATGCAAAATTACCAGGCTGCTGCTATTTGCTGGCTTTGACAGGTATACTCTCGCAGTTAGCGCCGTGTCGGGTTAGTAACGCGTCGGGCGGCTCATTGTTGATGTGCTCTGTGCTGATTGTGGATTTACAGTGCCCGGAAATTGCCCGGTCGCGATTGATGATACGCGGTTACGTTAGCTGACGGGTGGTTGAGGTGTTCAGTGCCGGGTATTTGGAGATGAGTGGTCTTTGGTGATGGGCGGTATTTGGTGATCAGTGGAACCTGACGATCTTTGCGCTGTCTTTAAGCGGGTGGGGTGCGTTCTGCTCTCTGTCCATGGCTGGAACATTATTCTCGATCACCGCCTGGTACGATCAATCTCGATCCGATAAGTCTGTGAGCCGATCAAATTAACTTTCAATTATTCCTAACTGAGATTCGTAACGATGGCTATTAAAATATACGAACTTTGCGGTGCCAATCCTGAACATCTTTTTAGCCCGCATTGCTGGAAAGTGCGTATGGCGTTGGCGCATAAAGGGCTCGACTGGGAGACGATTCCCACGCCTTTCACCAAAGTAGCAACGGTAGAAGGGGGTGACTCACGCCGTATACCGGTAATACGCGATGGTGATAAGGTTGTAGAGGACAGTCTGGAGATTGCCAGGTACCTTGAGAAAACTTATCCGGATGCGCCAAGTCTGTTCAAGGGTGAGGGTTCAGAGGCCTTGACCACACAGATTGTCAACTGGTCGCAGACGGCACTTCACCCGGAGGTGGCCAAGCTTTGTTTGCTTGATATTCACAACTCTCTGGCACCGGCAGATCAGGAATTTTTTCGCACCACTCGCGAAAAACTGTTCGGATGTACGCTTGAAGAATTTTCAGCAAAGCATCCAAAAAATGGCGACAGCATGAGCCAGGCGTTAACGCCACTTGAGCTGACCCTGAAGACACAGAATTTTATTGGCGGTGATGCCCCGCTGTTTGCCGACTACGCCGTATTTGGTGCCTTGCAGTGGTTGTACACGTCTTCAAGTGAAGACTATCTGCAACAGGGTACAGCGGT
>CAYMVV010000210.1:0-6291 GCA_964393885.1 uncultured Granulosicoccaceae bacterium
CAGCAACTACAACAGTGCTTTTTTATGGCTAATTGCAGCAGGTGTGTTGGCTGTAGTTTGCAGCCTGTTACTGCCGGAAACCTGGTGCCGGGTCGCAAACAAAAAATTAGTCGCCTAGCAGACAGGTCGCGTCAGAGGCCTTCATTTTTCAAACGGGACGAAAACGGAGCAAAAAGCCTTTTACGGATACTCGGCCCGGGAGTTTTCGGCTTGAGCCTCGGAAGTGGTTGATTTCACAAGGTGTTGCGCAATTTGTATCTGCGCGGGTTTATCCCCTATCCGACAACTGTCGGGTCAGTTCCACATCCCCGGGTGAAGATATGCGATGATGTACCGAACACGCTGTCGGCCACGTCAGGTGGTCTTGAGGAGAGGCATTGGATCCATTCCAGTTGTTGGTTGGGGGTATAGCGAACGGTTGCATTTACGGACTGGTAGCGCTTGGCTTCGTGCTTATTTACAAAGCGACCGAAGCGGTAAATTTCGCACAGGGCGATCTCATGATGCTCGGCGCGTTTGTCACCATGACCTTTGTCAATCAGGAGTGGTGGGACTTTCCCTTTATCCCCGGCTTTATCCTGGCCATGCTGGTGATGGGGTTATTCAGCTATCTGCTTGAATTCGTCATCATCCGCCGCTTGTTCGGCCAGCCGCAATTTGCTGTGGTCATACTTACCATCGCCCTCGGCTTTATATTGCGGTTTATCGCTGGCGCTATTTGGGGGCACGACCCCCAGTCACTGGAGTTTCCTCTGGCTGGCGAGTCCTTTCATATCGGCAATATCGTGGTGGGCTACGACGAGGCATTCGTCATTCTTGTCACCGCGGTACTCACCGCTCTGCTCTATTTGTTTTTTGCCCGTACTCGCCTGGGTGTTGCCATGCAGGCATCCAGTCAAAACCAGTTAGCTGCCTACTACATGGGTATCCCCGTAAAACGTATCAGTTCCCTAATCTGGGCATTGTCCGGGATGACCGCATCGGTTGCAGGGGTGCTGTTTGCCGCCAAGGGAGCTATTGACCCCTCGACTGGCCTGCTCGGTATTAAAGCATTTGCCGCAGCGGTTATAGGCGGGTTCGGCAGTTTGCCCGGCGCACTGGCCGGCGGTCTGATTATTGGCATTATTGAACCGATGGCTCAGTTCTTTGCCCCCAGCGGTTACAGTCAGATCGCGCCGTATGCGGTAATGCTGCTGGTGTTGATCCTGAGGCCGAACGGATTGTTCTCTCAGGTCTTTCAGAAAAAGGTCTAGCGGTGAATGTCTCTGTGACCAATACACTTTGCAAAACGGCTCTGCATGACGAACCATCCGGTCATGCAGCAGTGTGCCTGCCCGCAACAACTGCCCGTTGCGGTGGTTGTCACCTGGACTGTGTGGCTGCCTGATGCGTATTCATTTTAAAACAGACTACCGACAAGACCTGCGATTGTTCGCCGATTGGCAAACGATGTGTTACTACCTGATTGCCTTTATCGCGGCAGCGTCTGCACCCTTCTGGCTGGGTGAATATCTGCTCGGCGAAATGACCTATGTACTGATTTGGGTAATTGCCGGACTGGGTTTGATGATTCTGGTTGGTCATACCGGGCAAGTCAGTCTGGGGCATGGTGCCTTTCTCGCCTGCGGTGCCTATATGCAGTACAACCTGATCGAGGCAGGTGTACCGTTCCTGATCGCGTTTCCGTTGGCAGGGTTGTTTGCCGGCGTTGTCGGGGCATTGGCGGCGATACCTGCATTAAAAATGAGTGGTATCTATCTCGCCATTGCAACGCTTGCGTTCGGTATTATCGTCGAAGACGTCATCATATTGCTTGAGCACTGGACGGGTGGTATTGAAGGCGTTTATATCTCATCGATCACGATTTTTGGCATCGACTTCGATCGCTACGCCGGCGGCCTCGAGCCCTACGCCGTATCCGGTCATAACTTCTACTGGTTGTGTCTGGTGGTGGCGCTGTTGTCTACGCTTTTCTATCGCAACCTGCTGCGCTCGCCAACGGGCCGAGCGTTTATTGCAATAAGAGACAGCGAGGTAAGTGCACGGGCGATGGGTGTCAACGTGGCTCGTTACAAGACACTCGCCTTTGGATTGTCCTGTTTTTTTACCGGTCTGTCGGGTGCATTGCTGGCGCACTTTTTAAGTGCGTTCAACTACGAAGCCTTCCTGATACTCATTTCCATTCAATTGCTGTTGATGGTTACCATTGGTGGTCTTGGGTCCATTCATGGTGCCTGGTTCGGTGCCTTGATCATCGGCATGTTGCCCGTACTCATCACCATCATGCGTGAGGAAATTTCATCCGCCATGGGGCTGGGTAACTTTACTGTGCCCGGTCTTGATCAGGCTGTTTTCGCCGCTGTGCTGATAGGCTTTATCATGATAGAACCACTTGGCATCTACGGTCGCTGGTTAAAGATACGCACCTGGTTTCAGTTATTCCCGCTGGCCAAAAAAGATATGTTCAAACGCCACAAGTCCTATCTTAAAACGGAGCGAATGCGTTGAGCCTGTTAACTGTTCAGGACTTGTCGATCCGCTTTGGTGGCATCGTCGCGGTGGACAACGTCAGCTTTTCAGTTGAGCCCGGAGAGGTATTTACCATTGTTGGCCCAAACGGCGCCGGCAAGTCGACAATCTTTAATTTGATCAGCCGATTTTACGAGCCCAGTGGTGGCTCGCTGCACTTTGACGGGCACAACATCACTGCGATGAAGCCCGAACAGATTGCCCAGCTTGGCATAGCCCGTACGTTCCAGAACATCGAGCTGTTCGAGCACTCCAGCGTATTGCAGAACCTGCTGGTAGGGCGCCACTCAAATCGTGCGACAAACTTTTTGCAGGATATATTTTTTACACCCGGTACCCGCCGCGCTGAAATAAAACATCGCGAACACGTAGAAGGGGTAATAGATTTTTTTGATCTGCAACCCTATCGCGACAGCCTGATAGCCGGTCTGCCCTACGGCGTGAGGAAAGTCGTCGAGATAGCCCGCGCACTGTCGTCATCGCCAAAAATACTGTTACTGGACGAGCCAGCCTCCGGTCTGTCAGTTGAAGAAACACAGGACATGGCGTTCTGGATTGAAGACATGCAAAAAGATATGGGTCTGACTGTATTGATGGTAGAGCACGATATGGGGCTGGTATCCAAGGTCTCTGACCGGGTGCTGGCGCTGGCAGACGGCAGGCCGCTGGCACTCGGTACCGCTGAGGAGGTGCAGAAGAACCCGGATGTGATTGAAGCCTATCTAGGTGAGCCTGATTCGATTGGCAGTGCGGGTGCCGCAGCGGAGTCTGTTGCAACAGTTGTGTCTGCTTCCTCGCCTGCTCCTGTACCTGCTCCTGCATCGGTTTCCAAAGCGATTGTCGGCGATGGCCAGCTGAACGATGCGGCAAAAAGCCAGAGCGATGTTCTCGAGCTGAACAATATAGAAACGAGTTACGGGCCGATACTGGCGCTGCGTGGTGTCAGCCTGAATGTGCCACAAGGTCAGATCGTCACCATTCTGGGTGCCAATGGTGCCGGTAAAACCACGCTGTTGAAAACCGTGTGCGGCGTGATGGATCCGGCCAAGGGCCAGGTGCTGCTAAATGGCAATGAAATTCAGGGGCGCGAGCCCGACCACATCGTTAAGTCCGGTGTTGCTCATGTGCCTGAAGGGCGTGAAGTCTTTCCATTGCTGAGTGTCGAGGAAAACCTGATGATGGGAGCGTATTCGCGTTCTGATCGCTCGGAGGTAAGAAAAGACATCGACATGGTGATGGACTACTTTCCGGCCCTGAGCGAACGTCGCCAGCAAACTGCAGGTACACTGTCGGGAGGGCAGCAACAGATGCTCGCTATAGGTCGTGGCCTGATGACACGTCCCTCTGTGTTGCTGCTGGATGAACCCAGTCTTGGTTTATCGCCTCTGCTGGTGCAGGAAATATTTGGCATCATTCGACGGCTAAACAGCGAACAGGGAGTAACCATGCTATTGGTAGAGCAAAATGCATCGGTTGCCCTGAAAACAGCTCACTATGGATATGTGCTTGAGATTGGTCGTATAGTGATGGCCGGCGAGGCTCAAAAGCTACTCGACTCGCAGGACATTCAGGAATTTTATCTTGGTGATACCGGCGCTTCACAACGCGATCAAAAGCGCTGGAAGCGAAAGAAGACATGGCGATAACAATGTCGACAACTGAAAACGCAATACCACCAGAGCAAACCATCGAGGTCGATGGCCACGACACTATTCCCGCTCTGTTTAAACACAGAAGCCTGCAATATGCCGAGCGTGTTGCACATCGCGAGAAAGACCTGGGCATCTGGAAAGCCTATAGCTGGACAGACTACTACCAGCACGCCAGTTGGGTGGGGGCCGGTTTGGTCAGTCTCGGTCTGACTCGTGGTCAACCGGTTGCCATCCTCTCCGAAGATAACCGCTACTGGCTCTACTGTGACATGGGCATTGTGTTGGTCGGTGGTATCTCGACCGGAGTCTATACGACAGATTCTGCCAGTCAGCTTTCCTACCTGATGAACGACAGCGGTGCACCGTTTCTGTTTATCGAAAACGATGAGCAGCTGGACAAATACCTCGAAGCCCGCGACGACATGACCGGCCTGAAAAAGGTTATCGTATTTGAGCGCGACGGACTCAGAGAGTTTCACGATGACAAAGTGATCTTCATTGATGAGTTGCTTGAGCTCGGTAAAAACTATCTGGCAGAACATCCTGATTTTCTCGATAGAGAAATAGCAAAGGCCAGTGCCAACGACACCCTGATGCTGGTCTACACCTCCGGTACCACCGGTCCGCCCAAAGGTGCCATGATCAGCCATCGCAATATGCTGTATCAGATAGCCTACGCCGTTCCCATGCTGGAAATAGACGGATCAGACGAGCAGTTGTGCTTCCTGCCACTGTGCCATATTTATGAGCGTCTGTTATCTGTCTATGTGCAACTGGGCGCCGGCACTACGGTCAATTTTTCCGAAAGCGTCGATACCATTTTCGACAATATGCGTGAGGTGTCTCCGCATAGCTTTGCCGCGGTGCCGCGCTTTTGGGAAAAGGTCTACTCGCAGGTACAAATACGCCGCAGCGAAGCCACATTTATCGGACGCTGGGCATTTGATCAGGCGCTAAAAACCGGCGGTGAGTTTGTAGCGCAGACCGAAAAAGGCAGTGTTGCCCCACTGCTCAAGCTGCGCTACAAGATATGGGATTTTCTGGTCCTGTCTAACCTGAGGCAACTGCTGGGCATGAACAGAATGCGCCGAGGGGGTAGTGGTGCGGCACCTATCAGTCCGGAGTTACTGCGCTGGTTTGAAGCTATCGGTGTGCCTTTGCGCGAGGGCTACGGTGCAACCGAGTCTGCAGGTGTGATCAGTACTAATCTCGCGCGTGACAATACGATTGGCACCGTCGGTAAGGCATTGCCCGGTACCGAGATACAAATAGCCGACGATGGCGAAATACGAGTGCGCGGGCCCAATGTGTTTCAGGGTTACTGGAACCAACCAGAGAAGACTGCCGAAACCATTGCTGCGGATGGCTGGCTGAACACCGGAGACGTGGGCTTTCTGGACGACCATCAGGCATTGACCATTACCGGCAGGCTAAAGGATATAATTATTACCGCTGGTGGTAAAAACATAACGCCCGCAGAATTTGAGAGCCAACTGAAGTTTTCACCTTATGTATCCGACGCTATCGTGATAGGCGATCGGCGCAAGTACCTCACCTGCCTCGTGATGATTGATCAGGAAAACGTCGAGAAATTTGCGCAGGACAACCAGATACCGTTTTCTGATTTCGCATCGCTGTGTGCTGCCAGTCAGATAGTGGATCTGATCGGAGCCGAGGTTGAATCTGTCAATAAGAAGTTTGCGCGGGTTGAACAAATAAAGGAATTCCGCCTGATCGATGTATTGTTAACTGCAGAGGACGAGGAGTTGACACCAACGATGAAGCTGAAGAGAAGTTTTGTTGAACAAACTCACGCGCAGTTAATTGAATCGATGTATGCAAAGGCGGGTTAGTTTTGCAATGTGATACGACACGCCCTGGTGACGCACCTAGGAGCTTGTCCGAGAATCAGGATCGTAGCGAGGGCGTGAGATTTTGAGTCAGATATTTCGATCAATTGAGGCGAATAGTCATTCATATTTAACGAAATTGATCGAAATAGCTGACCAAAAGACCGCGTCCGCAGTAGATCATTGGTTCTCGGACAGGCTCCTAGTCACCAATTAAAACTGACACACCACTACTTAAGCAATATAGAGCTGGGAGAAAA
>CAYMVV010000211.1:0-6269 GCA_964393885.1 uncultured Granulosicoccaceae bacterium
AGTGCATCCAGCGCAATCACAAGTCCCTTATCAGTAACAGCCAGCGGATTGATTTCCAGCTCGATGAGGTGTTCATCAGCCAGGTAACCGTCCGTCAACGCAGCCAGAGTACGGGCAAGCGCGTCGAGATCAACCACCGCGCGTCCTCTATGTCCCGCAAACAGATCAGCTGACTCAAGTTTAAGCAACTGCGTTTTAATTTCTGCGGCTGTTAACGGTAAGGCTGCGATCTGCACATCAGGCCGTAACTCAACATCAATACCACCACGGCCTACGACCAGTAACGGCCCGAACAGCTCATCGTTTTTTATACCCACAATCAGTTCGTAGCTGACGCGGTGCATCTCCTGCAGCAAGACACCGTCACAGCTTAACCCCAGAGAGCGGGCCAGCTCGAACAGCGTGTTTGTCGCCGTGTGAACTTCAGACACGTTGGTTAAGTTAAGCTGTACGCCGCCACGATCACTGCGATGAGTCATCTCGCTGCTTTGTAGTTTGGCCGCCAGTGGCAGCTGTAATCTGTATGCCTGCTCGGCTAATATTGAATCGGGGGTTGATGTCGAATCGGACGCTGTTGTTAAATCGGTGGCTATTATAGAAGCGAGAGCCACCTCTGATGTATCGTCAGCTTCCAATAAAAGACGCTGTTTGGGAAAGCGCATATCGCACAGCAACTGAACTCTCTGGGCTGCCTCGTGTTCAGTCAATACACGGGTTTTCAATGCTGCCGCACTGGCGTTCGTAAGCGCGGGCCATTTCCGGTCTGACAGCATGCGCACACGCCGCTGTTGCTCGGTCGCAAACACAATATGTGCAAACGCCGCTGCCGCCTGCGGGATATCTGCGAACACCGGAATGCCTGCCTCTTCCAGTTCCTGCATAACGAATGGGCTCGCCCCCAGCCACACCACACCTATCTGTTTACTCGAACCGGTAAACGCATGTTTCAGCGACGCGACGAGCTTGTCCGCAATGCTATCCAGCAAGCCACTAAATATAATGATGGAATCATGGTCCTGCGACTCACCGACGATCCTGATGACATCGTCAAACAGCGCCGGATCACCGGCAACGGCCGCAGTGTGATCAAGTGGATTTGCGGCGTGAATAAAAGCCGGCAGCACAGCGGTTAGCTTTTCTTTGACAGGCGCTGAAAAATCAGGTGTGTCCAGACCGCGGGCGTCAAGTTCGTCTGCAAGCAATACACCGGCACCACCGGAGATAGTCACTATGCCAACACGTCGCCCGGCCGGTGCCGGTTGTTTAATTGCAAGCCTGGCGGTGTCGATCATCTCCGACAGCGAGTTAACCCGCACAATGCCGAACTGATCAAAGAACGCCTGATAGTTGATATCCTCACCCGCAAGAGAGCCGGTATGCGACACCGTCGCCTGTGCACCAACCACCGAACGGCCAGCCTTTATAGCGACAACAGGCTTACCGGCTTTGGCAGCTTTTATAGCCGCTAGTCGAAATGCGGCGACATCCTTGATACTCTCAATATAGACGCCAATGACATCAGTGGCGTCGTCATCTGCCAGAAAGCCGATACCCTGCGCCAGATCAACCCCTGCCTCGTTTCCAGTGGCGATAAACTTACTGAAGCCCAGCCCCTGCCGATCCAGCATCGCCAGGCAGTATGAACCCAGTGCACCGCTTTGTGTCACCAGTCCAAAGCGGCCCTGTTGCAGAGTAGATGTTTCCATTGCGGTCGAAAAAGATGCAATCAGCCTTGAATGGCTATCGGCACAGCCAATACAGTTGGGCCCAAGCAACAAGGCGCCGTTGTCTTTACACAGCGTGGCTAATCGTTGTTGTGCGAGACGACCCGCTTCATTGAGTTCAGCATAGCCGGAGCCGAAAACTATAAACGCCCTGATACCCTTATCGATACCTTCGATCACAACCCCTTCAGTCAGTGCTGCAGATACCGCTACCACGGCAAGCTCAATCTCATCAGGTATGTCTGTTAATGAAGGATAGGCTGTCACACCCTGAATCTGCTCACGCTTCGGATGAACAGGGTACACACGTCCGGGAAACTGGTAGCGCAGCATATAGTCAAGCGGGCGCCCGCCAATGCGAATGACGTTTTCTGTCGCACCGACTATTGCCACACTTTGAGGCGTGAAGAACGCTGAAAGATCAACCAACGCAGTACACCCGAACGGAAACCACGGGGTCTGTATCAACAACTGTCGACGTAGCTATAGCAGCCAGACTGAATGCCGATCTATTAACGACTGATCGGTTAATCGGAGGGTTCATCGTCGACGATGCGATCGCGCGTCACCTGCTCTCCGGGCCTGGTGAACCGCACAATACACACCAGACCCACAAAGGTACCCACCAGCAGCAGCACCACAAAGAAATTAAAGTGGATCACATGCATCTTGTTCAAGCCCGCTAACCACATCAGCGCTACGGTCAATAAAAGAATGCCCCAGTGCCACCACTTACCCAGAAATAGCCACTTCATTGTAATGACCCGCGAGACAGGTGTGGAATAACACTCGTGCCAAAAGATCGCTTGCGCAGCAGATCATTCATTCTCAAACAGGCCCCTGCGAAGACATATTGGTCTCATGCTGTACCGGTGGACGGGCTTTGTACTGATTGCCTGAACCGGGGTACAAGTAACATTGCAGCGATAACAAAACCCGCCGCATTCCACAGGTATCCGGAAACACCGGCGATGGGTCCGGGTGGCAATAGTATAAGTACGGCCGCGCCAACAGCGGCAAAACGCTGCACACCGTTTATACGGCCACGGAACCAGCCTTCAAGCCCGATTGACAGTATCCATAAACCGGCCAGCGCCAGTGCCGTTGATATGACTGAGACCCACTTGGGTCCAACCAGCAGCAGTGACGGGTTATAGACAAAAGCCAGTGGCACGAGGTACTTGGCTATACCAACGCGAGTCGACTCAAAAGCGGTTGCCATCGGTGGCGTTTTGGCGATGGCTGCAGCCGCAAAGGAAGCCAGCGCTACCGGCGGTGTTATGGTCGACACAACACCAAAGTAAAAGGCAAACATGTGAGCGGCAATGGGCTCTACACCAAACTTGATCAATGCCGGCACGATCAGCGCGGCGACAGTGATATACACAGCCGTAGTGGTAATGCCCATACCCAGTATAATGGCTGAAACACCGGTCAGCGCCAGCAGTGCGAGCAAGTTGCCATCGGACAGTTCGATTACCTGCTGGGTGAACTTCAAACCCAGACCCGACACAAAAACCGACCCGATGATAAGACCGGCACAGGCGCAGGCTATAGTAACCGGCACACTGGCACGAATTCCCGACTCCAGTGCCGCGAGCATATCGACCGGACTCATGCGGGTATCTTTCTTGATGAAGCTCAACACAATCAAAGACAAAATCCCCCAAAAGGCTGATTTCATCGGGGTGTAGCCCATAATGAGAAATGCGACCAATATGGCCAGCGCGATCAGTAAATGCCAGCCACCACGCAAAACGTCCATGGTTTGCGGCAGCACGTCTTTTTCAATCTGTCCTATGTTGTTTTTTTCAGCCTCGAGATGCACCATAAAATACACAGTGGCAAAGTACAGGAATGCCGGAATAACCGCTGCCACCACAATGCTGATATAGCTGGTCTCAAGAAACTCGGCCATAATAAATGCCGCGGCACCCATGATTGGTGGCGTTATCTGTCCACCCGACGATGCACAGGCCTCGACCGCCGCCGCAAACTTTGCCCGATAGCCAATGTTCTTCATCAGCGGAATAGTGAACGAACCGGTCGTTACCACATTGGCCACAGCCGAGCCTGACACGGTACCCATAAAACCACTGGCAACCGCTGCCGCTTTCGCCGGACCACCGATACGGTGACCGGTCAGTGATACCGCCAGATCGATAAAGAAACGCCCGGCACCGGAGCGAATCAGGAGCGCGCCGAAAATAATAAACAGCACGATATAGGTGGCACAAACGTGCAGCGGAATACCAAAGATACCGTCACTGCTCATGAACAGCGTGTCGATAAACTTGCCAAAGCGCACCGGCGGACCATAGAAAAAACTGAAAAAATAGTTGGCATAGAGCGCATGGCAAATAAAGAAACCGGTAATTAGCACCATTGACCAGCCCACAACCCGGCGCGTGGCCTCCAGTACCAGCCCGATCAATATGCCACCAACAATCAGATCATAGAGGTGTTTTTCCCCATAGCGCATGTGGAAGGCGTTGATGTCATAGAGTGTCCAGACCTGGACAAACAGCACCAGCGCAATCAACGACAGATCAATACCAAAACCCAACTGCCGCAATCGATTGCCTGATCTTGCGCTGTCATCCGGCAGCAGAACCGGCTCTCGCCAGGAGTGGCGATACAGAGGATTCATAAAGAAAGCCAGCACTAACATGCCGGTTAGATGTACGGAACGAAAAGACCGTCCTTCAGGTGTACCATAGAATGCTACAAATAGATGAAACAAGGCCAGGCTGATAGCAATACCAGCGCAGCAATAGGCAACCAGCCTTGCCACCCGTGCACCGGCACCCGTAGCGGTACCGGTGTTATCATCAGAGCGTCGCGAATCAAGCAGCAAACGCTCGAGAAACCCGAGCGTCTGCTTTTCCTCATAGGATATTACCGGAGTAACAACATCGGCTGACACACTTTGTGTCAAGTCTTGACTCCGAGTTCGTCATAGCATTTTTGTGCACCGGGATGGACCGGTATGGCAGCCCCGTTCAACGCATCTTCGAGCTTGACGCTGTTCCAGATGCCTTTCACTTCAGCGAATGTGGCGTGATTCTCCCAGAATACCTTACACATGTTATAGACGAGCTCATCCGGCAGGTCCTTGTGCACCACCATGTTGGTGACAATACCCAGTGTACCGGTATCTTCTTCGATACTCTCGTAAACACCCGAGGGCATCATACCCGGAATGTACCCCGGATTAGCTTCCACGATCGAATCGAGCTTCTCCTGAGGCAAACCAATGAAGCGAATACCGGGGCTGTGTTCAAGCTCAAGGAAAGACGCTTGTGGCATCGACGTCGCCGCCATAAATACATCGATATGACCATCTTTCATCAATGCGACTGACTCGGTATAGCTCACATGATGAACCGTGCCACCGTTGCTGCGAATATCATCGAAAGACATGTCATAGGCATTGAGAATTGACTCGGCAAATGCAGTGCCTGTCCACTTTGCCTTACCGGGACTGATGTTGGCCCCTTTCATATCAGCAAACGATTTGATGTCCGAGTCTGCTCTTACCGCAACCTGAAACATTGCCGGATAAAGCGTTGCAAAGTGCCGCACGTCTGGCTGGGCCTTATCAAACTTGCCCTGCCCGGAATACCCATTGAACGATGTGTGCGCGTATGACCAGCCAATTTCAGCGTCACCGCCCTGCACCGCCAGCACATTGGAGATACCTCCCCCGGAAGTATTGGAGGTTGATATACCCTCTATATTTTCTTCAAAAACCTGCACGATCTTGGCACCCAGCGGATACCAGGATCCGCCGGAAGGCCCGGACACCATACGAACAAAGGTGTCAGCGCCATGCGCTGTAGCGCCTGCCAGGCAACTGGCAACAATAGCCACGCCCAGAGAATTTCTTACGAATGACCGCCTGGTCAACGATAAAAGGTGTTGCATTAGTGTGTTCCTCCTTCACATAAGCCATAGAGCAAACTGTAGAGCAGCCGCACGATACCTTACAACAGCCTTACTGCAGTCCTACAGTAGCCGATTGCCCGGATAACAGTTGTTGATCACCAACGCTGCCCGTGCCAGGGGAAAAGCGCCAAAGAGACCCGTGCCAAAGATAAAGCACGCCTCGTTGTCTACCAACAGCAATCCGAACGGCCTTTGAGGTTAGCATACACCGCGACTGGTTGGAATTGTTAAGCGCGAGGACTGCAAACACACACTGATTTCCACTCCCTGTTTGCACCGGGTTTCTATATCTCACACTATATAAACCGGGCCCGGGAGTCTGCGCGGCAGATCTTCCGCTATTATGAACGCCCCTTGCGATGCGTTTTAATCGATCACAGGCGTTGCAATCGAGGAACTATGCACCCGTAAATGATCGTAAAGCCGTCCCCGTTCTCGTGGTAATGTTAATAGCGGCGGGCTCGTACAGAGCAGACATCCATTTAGCAAATTGATTAAATTTCTGTTTTTTATTTTGTCGAAATGTTTAAATAGCACTGAGCTGGTGCGCTTCGCACCGAGGCTGGGCAAGAATCGCGCTAAATTTAAACCGCGCTT
>CAYMVV010000212.1:0-6252 GCA_964393885.1 uncultured Granulosicoccaceae bacterium
GTTATTAACTATGCGCTCATAGTTAAACGGACTCATATCCAGACTTCGGTACTCACCGTGCACGAGCATTTCTGCAGTACCACGCCCCATGGCGGGCGACTGCTGCAGACCGTGGCCGGAAAAGCCGTTCAGAAAAAAGAAGTTTTCCACTTCGGTGTGTGGACCCATGATCGCATTGTGATCGAACGTGTTATAGGCGTAATGTCCAGCCCATTCGCTGGTTACCCTGATTGCTTCAAACTGGGGGATACGCGTAGCGATGGTGGGCCAGATATGATCCTGCCAGATGGACAAGTCCATCGTATAGTCATCGTAGTCGACTGCCGGGTCAATATCGGAATGACCACCGGCCTGATAAGTGCCATTGCCGACTTCCCGCAAGTGCACACCCGATGGATCAATAGTGAGTGGCAGATCCCGATCCAGTGGTTGCTCGGCTTTAAACATCCAGGTAAAGCGCTTGCGTGGTTCAACCGGCACCTCGATTCCTGCCATGCGGGCAGTTAACATCGCTCTGGGGCCGGATGTGTTTAGCACTTTGGCACAGGAAATCACCTCTCCGGATTTCAGCGTGACACTTTCAACACGGGTGCCAGCGCTGTTTTTGCTAATGGCAACCACTTCATTCTGGATATACTCTACACCGCGCTCACGGGCTGATCTTCGCCACCAGTCAAATACTGTTGAGCCGTCCCAGTAGCCTTCATCTACTGTGTTGATTGAACCCAGCACTATGTCGTCTACATTGTAGAACGGGTAGTTTTCAACAATCTGTTCCGCCGTCATCAGTTGTGTGGCAGCACCGGCTTGCAGTTGAACCTGCTGGCTGTTGCGCAGTACATCGGCGAAATCCTCGTTGTCGGCCAGATACATATAGCCAAAGTTGTGAATAGACAGTTCGGGCACCCGATCATCGCCACCCATATAGGTGCGCAGGTTTTTCACAAAGTCTGCGGCAAATTGTGAAATTCGCACATTCAATTCAGTGCTGAACTGCTGACGCATGCAGGAGTTGGTATGGGTGGTGGAACAGGCGGTATAGCTGTTGTCTCTTTCAACTACCAGCACACGACCGTTGAAATCCTTGTTTTCAGTTAAAAACCAGGCTGTGGAGGAGCCCATAATAGCGCCGCCAACGATAACGATATCGTAGCTCGACTGCTTTGGTGATTCTGTATTTTGTGTGCTCAAAGTGTTTCTCCTTTACGGGCAATATCGGCCACCGCAGCTATCGCGGCGTCGGACAGGCCATAATCGTTTTTTGCGGTTTCAGCTGAAATATAGCCGTTTAGCAAATCTTTCTTAACTGATTCTGTGTCGCGATCTTCAGGCTTGCCGTAACCCGCCCCACCGGGAAAAGCGAGCATCACCTTGCGGCCGTGGGCGACAAACTGTTTACCTTTACCCTGCATCTCTGTTCCGTCGTCCTGAGCAATGGTTGTGGTTGCACCGCTCTTACCTCCTTGTCTGCCACGGGCAGGGTGGTCCACCCGGTCAAACATGGCCTGAAAATCAAACTCATGTCCCTCGCGGGCGCCAACTTCCATATATTGCCCCAGGCCGCCTCGCTGCGTACCGGCTCCACCGCTGTCGGGTCTTAGTTCTTTACGCCAGATAATAACTGGCCCGGTGTGTTCAGTGGCTTCAATCGGCATCGTCATCACACCGGATGGAAACGCCGTTGCATTCAGGCCATCGTGTTGTGGACGGGCACCGGAGCCACCGGAATTGAAGGTTAAAACTTCGGATCTTACGGCATCTTCGGGTGCGGCCTCGTCGGAGCGTGGACGCAGAGATACCTGAAAGTTACACAGGCAACCGGCACCTTCCGCGGGTACCACGCCGGGCAGCATTTTATCCAGTGCATCGTAGACGGCATCGGGTACGAAGTGTCCGATGATATGTCGCAATGCAACGGGCGCCGGATGCACGGCATTGACGATGGTATTTTCCGGTGCGACGATTTCAAATGGTTGCAGTGAAGCTGCGTTGTTAGGAATTTCCGGTGCAATAGCGCATTTTAAGGCATAGCAGGAGTAGGCTTTGGCATAGACCAGCGGGCAGTTAATGCCTTTTTTATCAACGCCCGACGTGCCTTCGAAATCAGAGATAATTCGATCTGCCTCAATCGTCAGCTTAACCTTGAGCGTTATCGGTGTAGCAAAGCCATCTACCGTCATTTCACCGCTGGCTGTTTTACTGCGCGCGCTACGAGCCACCTCGGCGATACGTTCAAGTGTGGCGCGGCGCGAGTTTTCCAGAATAAATTCAGCCACCTGTTCCAGGTTGTCGAGCCTGAACTCCTGCATCATATCGATTAATCGCCGATGACCAATTTCATTGCAGGTGGCCAGTGCGTACATATCGCCAACTAACTGATCGGGTTCTCGCACATTGCCACGCACAATTTTGATAAGAGACTGATCAACCGTGCCCCGCTCGGCAAATTTCATGATCGGCAGATACAGACCTTCTTCGTAAACGCTATTGGCATCTGCGCCAAAGCCTCGACCACCGATATCTACGATGTGTGCGGTACAGGCAAAAAAACCAACCAGTTGGCCTTTTTGAAAAGACGGGCTGACCATGGTGATGTCGTGCAGATGCCCGGTACCCTCCCACGGGTCATTGGTGATATAGACATCACCTTCGAATATATTGTCGCGACCTATACGCCGAATAAAGTGAGCCACCGCATCAGCCATCGCATTAACGTGACCGGGAGTGCCGGTTACTGCCTGCGCCAGCATTTGGCCCTGCAGGTCATAGACGCCCGCTGACAGATCGCCGGCTTCGCGTACGGAAGTTGAAAAGGCGGTCCTGACAAGCGCCTGCGCCTGTTCTTCGACGACCGAGATCAAACGGTTCCACATGACCTGAAAGGACACCTGGGAATGATTACTTGCCATTGGATTTGTCCTCGCGAAATCTGCGTCAGGTAGTTGCTAGTGAGTTGCCGATAATGACATCTATACAGCCGTCTGACTGCCGTACCGCACGGCCACTCGATGGAATAATGATGGTGGTCTCGTCTTCAGTGATAGCGGCCGGGCCTGTGACACTCTGCCGGGCTTCAAGTGCATCGCGCTGTACTACACGGGCGCTTACCGACTGCCCGAGCGCTGGATCAAACATTTGTCTTTCGGCAACGGCGGTGGCCTCGTCAGTTGCCGAGGCCGCGCTGGTCTGCTCAAGCTTTGCAACGGACTGCGGCGGTGTGGTTGCATTGACCGCCCATACAGTGATTTCCACATCCATGCCTTCCACTGATCGGCCAAACAGTTTGGTGTAGTCTTGTTCGAACAGATTCAGGTAGGTGTCGGCATCCGGGTTCATTGCCTGTTGTTCTGTGAGTGTTATTGGAATCTCCCAGCCCTGGCCGGTGTAGCGCATATACACCTTAAAGTCCGACAGTATGTCAGCGTTTGCATCGCAACTGCGCACAAAGCTGGTCGCCTCCTGTTGCAGGTCTGTCAGCAGGCTGGTGATTTTCTGCGGTGCGAAATCAGACAGTTTCATGTACACAGAGCGGTTGGCTTCGAAGCTGAATGGTGCGCGTAAAAAACCGATCGCCGAGCCCACGCCGGCGCCGGTCGGGACCAGCATTCGATCAACGCCCAGTTTCTCGCACAGGCGCCCGCCATGCAGTGGTGCGGCACCGCCGAAAGCGATCATCGTATACTCGGACAGATCTTCGCCATTTTCGACAGCGTGCACGCGAGCGGCGTTGGCCATGTTTTCATCAACTACTTCCGACAGTCCGAAGGCTGCCGTTTGTGCATCCATCTCCAGTGTCTGGCCGAGTACTTCGGTCAATGCGCTGTTCGAACAACCGGTGTCGAGTTTTATTGTACCGCCTGCGAAGTTGTCTGCATCGAGTTTGCCCAATACCAGATCAGCGTCTGTTACCGCAGGTTTCTGGCCACCCCGACCATAGCAGGCCGGGCCCGGTTCAGAGCCTGCGGATTCCGGCCCCACACGTATTTGCCGCATCGAATCCACATGAGCCAGTGAGCCACCGCCCGCACCAATCTCAACCATGTCTATCACCGGTATCGAGATTGGCATCCCCGAGCCCTTTTTAAAGCGATAGGTGCGGGCCACTTCAAACACCCGACTGGTCTTTGGCATCTGGTTTTTAATCAGACATATCTTTGCGGTGGTGCCACCCATGTCAAACGACAGCACTTTATCGAGTCCGTAGCGTGCAGCCAAATTGGCGGCAAAGACTGCCCCGCCGGCAGGGCCTGATTCAACCAGTCGAACCGGAAATTCTGCGGCACTTTCGATCGAAATGATACCGCCGCCGGAGTGCATCAGAAAGATACTGCAGTTAACCCCTTCTTCACCGAGACGACCGGCCAGTCTGCTCAGATAGGACTTCATCAGCGGCTTGATGTAGGCATTGGCCACCACCGTGTTGAAACGCTCGTACTCACGCATCTGTGGCGATACTTCCGACGACAGCGACACCATTACATCGGGCAGGCGTTTGGTCAGTACATCGCGCACCATTTTTTCGTGTGTGTCGTTGGCGTAAGCGTGAATCAATCCGACAGCCACACTGTCATAGCCTGCCTCGGCAATTTGATCTGCAACGGCCTCTACTGCGCTGACATCCAGTTCAATAAGTATATTGCCCAGTGCGTCCACACGTTCCGGCACGGTGTAGCGCATATTGCGTGGCAACAGTGGTGCAGGCAGATTGAGGTTCAGGTCGTACTGCTCAAAGCGCGATTCCGTGCGCATCTCGATGACATCGCGAAATCCCTGCGTGGTGATCAGGGCGGTTTTGGCGCCACGCCGCTCTATTAAGGCGTTGGTTGCCAGGGTGGTTCCGTGAATGATTTGCGTGATGTCGGATGGTGTGATGTGCGCTTTTTTACAAACCTGATGCAGGCCATCGAGAATCGCGTTCTCGGGAGCCGTATAGGTGGTTAATACTTTCGTCGAGTACTGCCGCGAGTCGAGTTCAAGCACAACGTCAGTAAACGTGCCGCCGATATCGACGCCAAGGCGAGCTGCTAAGCGGCGTTGAGCTGTTGGCTGGCTCATCGATTGTTGGCTCCGTGTCTGGTTGATCTTTGACGGGTTGCCTGTCCTTCTAAGCAGTTGTTCTAAGCAGCTGGCAAAACAGCCGAAGGATTGGGCCCGGGATATTGCAATGGTGCGACAGGCTAACAAAGATTGATCATTTTTAAAAATTACTTTATTCAATCATTTGCATAAGATAAATTGATGCAAGGTGACGCTGATCTGAGTGACCATTCCAGCCGGTTATCGCCGTTGTACCGTGCTGGAGGTACGGTACTGAGAGGTTAGAGCAGAGGCTGGAGAGCACGTGAACATAAACTTTAAACAGATTGAGGCGTTTATCCGGGTAGCAGATCTGGGTAGCTTCAAACGTGCTGCCGCGCGTTTGAATACCACTCAGCCGAATATCTCCACGCGAATCTCCAACCTTGAAGAAGCGATTGGCGTGAAGCTGATGGAGCGCGATGCGGGCTCGGTCCGGCTTACCGCCAGGGGTAGTGAGCTGGTGGTTCAGGCCAGGCAAATTATTCGTAGTGCGGAAAGCTTTGTAGAGGCAGCGGGCCACAAGCACCTGGTTGAAAGCACCATTAAACTCGGTGTCACCGAGATGATTGTCAATACCTGGTTGCCGGCGTTTTTTCGTTCAGTAAGGGAAAACTATCCAAAGTTAAAAATTGAACTGACTGTCGATATGTCGGTAAACCTGAAGCCGGCACTGCATGCGCGCACCCTTGACATGGCATTTCAAAATGGTCCGTTTCTGCAGCAGATGAGCGGAAGTAAAAAGCTTGGGCGATACCCGTATGTGTGGGTCGGCGCACCGGCCCTGAAGATAACCCGCGCCAGAAAGCCCGATATCAACGCGATGCTGTCCCAGCCGATTTTATCGCATGGTCGAGAGACTGATCAATACCAGCAAATAGAAGCGCATTTTAATCAAAGCGCGCGCAAGCACCCGAACATTGTGGTGTCGAGCAATATCTCGCCCTGTATTCATATGGCCATTCAGGGAATGGGTATTAGTGCGTTACCAGCGGCCATGGCGCGGTCTTATATTGCAGACGGCAGTTTGAAACAAATTAAATATCCTTGGGTACCTAAACCACTGGAGTTCCTTGCACGCTACGATGCCAAAACAGCTTCTGCTGTGGTTGCTGATCTTGCAGCACTGGCTCGAGAAATTTCGCAAAGCTATCCAAAGCAACTGGATTGAGAGAG
>CAYMVV010000213.1:0-6203 GCA_964393885.1 uncultured Granulosicoccaceae bacterium
ACACCTCCACAGCACATAAATTCAGAGTTGCAATAGCCAGTCGCAAAGGCCCCTTGTTACCCCTCATCACCGAAAACGACTTTGCCGACTGGTGTATTACCGAACGCCACACCTGCATCGACACCACCGCGTCCGGAGGCAACGCTTCGCTGCTGGGTCATAGCAACTAATAACCTGCCGCTCAGACTCGCAGCACTTCGCTTTCGTAAAGCAGGGCTCGCCGGTCACTGAAGAGCGGCTGAAAGACGATACACCGATTGATGTCTACTGGAAATTTGACTCCACGACAGCCTGGTCGTTAGAGGCTGGTGAATTTTTCACACCAGCATCTGACCGGGTGTCATGGATATATTTCCTATTCAAACAAGTAATGAATTCCAATTCCGATATTGAACAGATTGAATCCGTTAAAGTTATCAAAGCTCGCAAATGAAGCACCAACTTCTCCACTCAACACGAGTGGCGGTGCCTCTGCAATGGCATCTCGGATATCGAAATCAAGACCTACTCCGCCACTGATACCGAACGCGTTTTCCGATCCAAATACCCCCGTGTCAACATTAATAAACTGAAGGCCTCCAAAGTAATACCAGTCCACCTCTTCTGTCTGTCGAAAGTACAGCAAACCGCGACCGGAAACACTTGTCACGGTGCCGAGCGCACCGATAATGCCCTGTACTGTAAAGGTCTCACTAACCGGGTACCTCAAGCTGGGGCCGGAGGAGTTTAATCCGCCCTGCAAACCGAAGGAAATACTATCGGCCGCTAACGAGCTATTTGCGGTAACCAGGCAAGCAGCTCCCAACAAGCCGCCTATATACTTCTTAATATTTCGTATTTTTTTCAATTTCAATTCCTGAATGTAGTTTTTAACGAGCCACCACTGGAAAAACTCTATGTACCTGAGTAGCACATGACAAAAGCCCCGGATAAGCCAGGCGACCTGCGGTTACCCGGCTAACTGTTCATCGCAGTTAAAGATTTCACGGTGAACGTGTGGCTGCGTGGAGCTGCCAGTGATGCTACTGAACAACATGTTTCAAGATGTTGGGTGTAACGAACACAGAGTCGCAATCAAAACCCGCCAGTAATTACTGGCAATCGCACACCCCGACCAATACAGAGCAGCACTTTGGTTTCATTATCTGAGTCTTTAAAGCAGCAATTTGTCGCTCAACAATTCATCACTACTGGAGGCTGGATTGTTCACAAAACAACGCAAACAAATACCTCTTCGATGGGATTAAAGCAGTTCGATATGAGTGGATGTTCGTGTAGCTCGCTGAGCAATAACGTCGCTAACCCCTCGCAATCTCGTGCAGCATTCCGTTTGATTGCAAACATCATTGCTCTGTGTAAAGAGTATAAAAACATTTAAAATTACGCAAAGTAGGGTTTACTACCTTTTGCAGTTTAATCGTGCTTGTTTAATTTGGCAGCACATGCCGTATGACATTGCTTTTCAATGAGTTTTCCGCGATGTTCGCAAAAACGCAATTGAATCCAATGGCACGATACTGTCTATCAGAACCCGAAAAACAAACCGGGGAGCACCGGCAGCTGGCGCGGTACAAGCTCCGTGACCGAGCGCGCGCCCTGACTCAACCATCGCATCGGTTGATGGAAGCTATACTTCCATCAATCGATACCACTAAGTCGCTTAAGGCTAGTCACATCTCCTGATTTAAAAAGTATCGTTAGCAGTCTGCTATTGGAGACTGACATGGATCAAAGCTGCGCCAAAGCCTTCCAGCGTCACCGGCACCAATGCATCTCCCTGCTGGCTGATGAAGACACCCGGCCGGTTGTCCGCGACCAACGAGAGCGTAGCCGCATCCGGAAATGTGATGTTACTAATCAACTGCGACTCACCGGCGTAATCGATACGGCTTCCATTAGCGAATACCACCACTGGGGTCTGGCCTTCCATCGCCGTATAAAACGCGTTGCCAAATGTATTTTCAGATGGCACTTGTACGCTCGCACGGTAGTAGACTCTGCCAGATCGATCTATAGCGGGTCGGCTGAAGGAACTTATAAATGTCTCATCGGCAAATCCCGGTGCGGGGTCGCTGTTCGATGACGCAATTAACGACATTGAAGTAGCACCCACAGCCCCAATATCCGGATAGGGCATGCCGCTATGTGGTGCGCCAGCCAACAATGATAAACCCAGGGACGTCTGGGTAAATTGCACAGCTGTGGTCTCACTTGAGGCGATCACAATCGGCACGTTGCCAATGAGTGTAATTCGGTCAACAAACCCGGGCGGAACCGTCTCTTCTGCAATGCTGACCAAATTGGCTGTGCCATCTGATTCGAATATCCAGGTAGATAGACGGCCAGTTTGGAGACCGCTGGCGTTGTCATCCTCAAGTGCGCTGGTAATTGACATCGCACCTGAGTCGAACAGGGCATTTAGAGAAACGGATTGAAACTGCGCTGTTTCTGTTGCCGGAACAGCATCACCGCCTCTTACAACCGTAGTGAATGTGTCGCCGACTTTCTGCACGATTCCAGTTCCACGGCAAAGGCTTGAGTCCTGCGTTTGCGCACCGGAATCAAGCATACCCTGAAATGCCACGACACCGTTGTTGTTGATACTTGGAGTCGCTGACACGCCAATCGGAAACGATACGGTAATTAAACAGTTGTTCTGGTCGGTTGGCAGAGTTTCATCAGTGCCCAGGAACTGGGTAATCAGCGATACATCTGAACCATCCCAGAGCCAAAGAACCGGCGTTCCAAAATTGAGGCTGGAAGTACCGTGAATCACCGCTCCGGCATTGGACAGCCTTGCAATTTCCATCGTAGCCACCACCGATCCGTCTGAAAAACCCGGGGCCAGCTCGCCAGTCCTGAGAATCGATCGGATAGATTGACCGTCCCAAAAAAGCAACGCACTGCCATTGGACGCACCGCTGACGTTTGCAGTCACCAACAAATTACCATTGTCAGCGTACCCCAGGCCTACCGCACTTTCGAAAACAATATTTGCTGGCAGGTTATCAATCGTATCGCCTGATCGGAGTATCTGCTGCGGCGAGTCCGGGAAGCCACACCAGACACCTTGCAAACGTTCCTGCCCCTGATCATAACCTGCGCTGACGCAAGTATCTCCAGACGGTGCAATCGCTGCAGTATTCAAGCTCGTGAATGTGGAATCAACCAGACCGGGAACGGGACCGCCAATCGCATAGACAACCGTTCCAGCTCCTTCAGATACATTTTCGCTGCCATCGCCTGAACCCGCACCGTCTACATCATCTGTATCTGCACCATCCTCATCGCTTGTATCCGAACTATCCTCATCACCGTTGTCCGCACTATCCTCATCACCGTTGTCCGAACTATCCCCATCACCGGTGTCCGCACTATCTCCATCGCCTGTGTCCGAACTATCCCCATCGCCTGTCTCTGCACTTTCTCCATCGCCTGCATCTGCGCCTTCTCCAACACCGGTTTCCGACTCATCTCCATCGACAGTCTCCAGGTTATCCTCTGCACCTTCTGCAACGCTCTCACTGTCAGTACTTGAAGAACCACCACCACCGCAAGCTGGTAATATCGAAACGCTAATAAGTAAAAATGATAGAAGCGCTAATTGTTTGGGATTTAACATCTGATTATTTAATCCTTTATAAAAAAGTGTATACCTTTCGGGCCAGCATCCGGCAGTAACGAATGAGACTGTCAATCCCGATTAACGGAGCAGGTATTATTTCTCGCGCGAATCTCGTCTGCACTCTTGCCACGAGAGTGACAAAAATACTGTTCTAAAAACTACTATTTATAATTTTATTAGATGAACACCTGCACGAGAGCAGGGATCGTAGCGAAGCCAAGAGATACCGGGGCAAAAGACCGACCCGCAGTAGATTATTGTGTCCCTGGGGAATGGTCCCGGGGCTCCGTGAGAGGAGCGAACCGCTCTACTGTGCAACTTTTCAAGTTGCTGCTAGTTGCAGAGCGGCGCACCCCCTATCGCGCTGAAGTTTTATAGTTAAACTGGTGGCTCGGTGTAATATCTATCCGGTACATTGACGCTCAGGAAATCAACGGCAGCGTTGATTATTTGTTGTAGCGCTTTGCCTCTTGGCTCGTTGTCCCAACCTACTACGCCTCCTGCGACGGCACTGCCGCTCCCGCCGAGTATTCCTCCCAACCCACCGGCAACATCACGGATTGTTGCTTCCAATTGTTCACTGGCGACTATTTCTGAAGTTTCGACATCAACGACTTCCAGGTTTACTGCCATATAGGTTTTCTTTGTGGCTGCACCTACGATCCCTCCAAGGAAACTCGTTTTTGCACCAGCACCACCTTTGCTGCCACCTGAGTCCTCAAAATCGGTAATGGAGGCGGTGACAATTAGTTTTGCTCCCAGAATACGACCGAAATTGGCTGCAGATCCAGAGTTCACTGCCCCTGACGCGCCAAAATTAATTTCATTCATCAGGTCATCCATATTCGCACGCTGGACCATTCTAAATTTCTTCGTGGCTAGCAAAGATGATGTGAGTTTGCGGGCCATAGCATCACCGGCTTCCTTCGAATACCAGCGGTAGCGGTTAAACCGTCCTCCGGTTGCATCCACAAAACGAATAACCGCCATATTGGCACGAGGGCCTGAATAATTGGATACTGCTGTCGCTTTGCCTTCGACCGAAGTCCCTGCCTGGGTTGTCCCAGGGATTACACCACCCAGTTCGCTCACGGTTGCACAACCGGCTACTAACGACGTTGCAACGGCGACCACACCGGCAATGGTTAGCTTCACTTTACTCATCATAGGTATTCATTCCCTTAATTGTTTGTTGGTTTGCTATATTGCATATAAGGAGTAAGAAGTTACTCTTCCTTTATTTCAATTTTTACATTGGCATCGACTTCTTCAGTCAAGTTAGCTTTAAATGCCATGCCAGCTTTAGCCAGCACCTTCTTTTTCCACACATTGTAGCCAGGCAAAGATATGATGATTTCATGAACTCCAGGAGTGGTTTCAAAGTCACCACCTGCATTGCCAATATATACACCGTCAATCTCTACATCTGCTCCGGGTGGATTTGATGTGATCGTTATTGAGATTGGATCGTCGGGTTGTTCGGGGGCGTTCTCGTCAAGTATTTTGCGAACACGCTTGTTCTCCATTATTGACGACACCAGTTTCTTCGCAACGTCTGGTCCCAGGCTAGCCTCACCTTTACCGACAGAATTTAACCCAACCTTTTTCAACGTTGCTGAACTATCAGCTACTTTTGACATTATCTTGCTGCCGCTCTGCAAGTCCACAACCTCTATGCGCGCCTTTAGATAGTACTTGTAGACGGTAGAGGTGACGTTATATTGTGTTGATCGTTGCTTGGTACTGCCATACTCAATAATATTTCCCGTAACTATTAGTCTGGCGCCACTCATCCCACCTATTTGAACTGCTTTTGCAGGATCCACTAACGCCCCGGCCTGAAAATCCAGTTCACCCGCCAGGGAATCCATTTTTTCTCTTTCCAGTACGTCGAACTCTCCACTGTTTACCAGCTCATCGATTATTAGCTCCGGTAGACGACGCGTGTAGTTCGTATTTCTAATGCTTGTCGTAAAGTCGACAACCGCTATTGGCACAAGTGATTGTGCTTTCGCTACTGTGGGATGGATTGTTAACAACACGAAGCTAACGAATACTAATAGGGCAGAGATTAGCGTGGTTCGATACTTCGTGGTTCGATACTTGGGGAAGGATGTAGCTTGATGTGTGATGATGTTGTTCAACTTCAGGTATTCTCCATTCACCCGGATATGCGTACGAAAGCCGATCGAGAATGGAGGATTAACTGTAGTAATGATATTTGATCAGTTACTACAATCTGTTTTGTTGAACCAGAAAAACTATCTTGTATAAAAGACAGATATACTTGACTCAAATCCTCGCAACCTCGCCACCACCCTCTATCGGAGGTATACTTTCGTTTGGTAGCAAATAGTGTTGCTGTATAGGAAAAGAGTATTAAATAAGGTAAAACTTCGCAAAGTAGGGTTTCCTACTTTTTTCCTGGTTCGTGCGCCAAGAGTAGAGACCTGGTTAACAAACGCACGAACTTACATCCCGCTAGCAGATGTTTGCCCAAATACCATCCCCGTACCACAGAGATCGGGTAACAGGGATCGGGTAACAGGGATCGGGTAACAGGGATCGGGTAACAGGG
>CAYMVV010000214.1:0-6183 GCA_964393885.1 uncultured Granulosicoccaceae bacterium
CCGCTTTGAGCGGCTCAAAATTTAATCCCCCCGGCTTTGCCGGGGGATATTTAGTAAAACAGCTCGGTGCGGGGTGTTAATCACGACTGGCCAGCGAGCGACTGATCACCAGCCGCTGAATATCCGATGTACCTTCATAGATTTGGCAAACTCGTACATCTCTGGCAATCCGTTCTACCGGAAAATCCTGCAGGTAGCCGTAGCCGCCATGAATTTGTATTGCATCTGAACAAACCCGCTCGGCCATTTCACTGGAAAACAGTTTTGCCATGGAGGCTTCGGTCAGGCATGGCTGCTCTGTGTCACGAAGCGTGGCGGCGCGATGTACCAGCAATCTGGCCGCATCGATTTGTGTCGCCATATCTGCAAGCTTGAATGAGATAGCCTGTTGTTGCATGAGTGGCTTGCCGAATGCTGTGCGTTCCTGGGCGTACGCAAGCGCGTGTTCGTAAGCGGATTTGGCCATGCCGACCGCCTGAGCCGCAATACCGATGCGTCCGCCTTCCAGATTGCTCAGGGCAATGCGATATCCCTGACCCTCGTCACCCAGCAAGTTTTCGGCAGGCACTTCGCAGTTGTCCAGGATGATCTGGCAGGTATCGGACGCACGTTGTCCCATTTTGTGTTCGACAGACGCGACCTGGTATCCATCGCTGTCAGTGGGGACGATAAAAGCGCTTATGCCTTTTTTCCCTGCAGAGGCGTCAGTAACGGCGAATACAATCGCCACATTCGCGTTTTTGCCAGAGGTGATAAATTGCTTCACGCCGTTGAGTCGATAGCTGCCGTTGCCGGTTAATTCTGCTTTGGTTGTAAGGGCCGATGCATCTGACCCGGCCTGGGGTTCTGTCAGGCAAAACGCACCGAGCATTTGTCCGGTTGCGAGTTTAGGTAACCACCTGTCTTTTTGATCGTCGGTACCAAATCGGTAGATAGGCAAACAGGCGACCGAATTGTGCACACTCATGATGGTAGAACAGGCGCCGTCACCCGTTGCAATTTCCTCCAGCGCCATTGCATAGCTCACACTGTCTGTCGCGGAACCCTGGTAGGCCTCCGGGACCACCATGCCCATCAATCCAAGCTCACCCATTTCCCTGATGGCTTCTGCAGGAAAGGTCCTCTCCTGATCCCACTGCGCCGCGTTAGGTGCCAGTTTTTCATTGGCAAACTGGCGCGCCATATCACGCACCATCAGCTGTTCTTCGGTATAGATCATAATTTCTTGCTCATACGAGGCGCGTTGCCTTTAATCAAGCCGGATTCGAATGCAAAGAACATCAGGCCAGTTCAATTGCCATGGCTGTTGCTTCGCCGCCACCGATACACAGTGAGGCTACGCCGCGCTTTAAACCCTGGTTTTGCAGAGCATGCAGTAACGTCACCAGAATTCGGGCACCGGAGGCGCCGATCGGATGCCCCAGAGCGCAGGCCCCGCCGTGAATATTCACTTTGGCCGGCGATAGATCCAGCTCCTGAATGGCCGCCATCGTGACCACGGCAAAGGCCTCGTTAATTTCAAACAGGTCGATATCATTCTGCGAACACTGAATCCTGTCGAGCAGTTTGCGCATTGCGTGTACGGGTGCGGTAGTGAACCAGTTTGGCTCGTGCGCATGTGTAGCGTGGCCCAGAACGGTGGCCAGAGGTTTGATTGCTCGCGCTTTAGCCTCGCTTTGACGCATCATTACCAGCGCGGCAGCGCCATCTGAGATCGAGCTTGAGTTGGCCGCAGTAACACTGCCATCTTTGGCAAACGCAGGACGCAGTTGCGGTATTTTGTCTACCATCGCCTTGTGCGGTTGCTCGTCGGTTGAAATAGTGTGCTCACCTTTGCGTGTTGTTACCGTACAGGGCGCGACCTGGCTTTTAAACTGGCCATTGTCAATTGCGTGTTTCGCTTTGGTGAGGGAATTGATAGCGAATTCATCCTGAGCTTCGCGGGAAAATGTGTAGTGTCCGGCGCAGTCTTCCGCGAATGTGCCCATCAGCCGGCCCTTATCATAGGCGTCCTCCAGACCATCCAGAAACATGTGATCCTGCACCTGTCCATGCCCCATGCGCATGCCGCCGCGTGCTTTGGGCAGTAAATAGGGTGCATTGCTCATACTTTCCATGCCGCCGGCGACCATAACACTGGCGCTGCCGGCCAGTAACAGATCGTGAGCAAACATGGCGGCTTTCATGCCGGAGCCACACATTTTGTTGATGGTTGTGCAGTTGGTGCCCAGCGGCAATCCTGCTCCGAGCGCCGCCTGCCTCGCCGGTGCCTGTCCCTGACCAGCCGGCAGCACACAGCCCATGACCACCTCCTCAACGCTGTCGCCATCGAGTTGACTGTGGTCAAGTGCTGCGCCAATGGCGGTAGCGCCCAGTTCGCTTGCGGTTAGCGATGAAAGCTCACCCTGGAACCCGCCCAGAGGTGTGCGCATGGCACCGGTAATTACGATTGGATCTTGCTGTGACATGTAATTGTCTCTCCAGTGTGATTCAGGTCTGGTTTTTCGCCTTGCCGTGCCTGCGACTCGTTAATCTGCGTTTAGTAGATCGATTCGTGCCAGACAGCGAGACTCGATACTGTCCAGATCCTGCAGTGCGGCTTCGATGTCGCGTCTTTGTTGTTCCAGTTGCTCACGACTCTCGCGCACTTTGCGACAGGTGTACTCGAGCTGCTGAATTTCACCTTCGTGCCCCTGATCGTACATGTTCAGCACAGCGCGAATTTCCTCCAGCGGCCAGCCTAGACGCTTGCCGCGCAGGAGCAGCTTCAAGCGCGTTCTGTCAGATCGAGTGTAGATACGACGGTTGCCCCGCCGGGAAGGAGCAAGTAATTGTTTATCTTCATAAAAACGAATGGCGCGTGTTGTTATGCCAAATTCGTTGCCGAGTTCCGAGATCGTGAAAGTTTCTTGCATAAACAGCCGTCATATAGGTAGAGCCGCTGGGTAGAGCAGGGGGCGTTATCAGCTCAACCCAGTATATTGACGTTGACGTAAACGTCAATATACTGGGAAAGTAGTAGTGTCTGATATCGGGAGTCGCACGATTCGGTGTCAGCCAAACCCGTCGCCCTGTCGCTTCGGGTTTGCCCGATTTGCTCCTTTTCAACGTTCACAACAAACGGAAACGCCTGATGTCGTCATCAGCAAAAGAAGTCATCTCGTTGCACGAATCACTGGCCGAAAAACCGGGAGAGCAACACGATAACGCCGCATCGCACGTCCGTTTTGTTACTGCCGCGAGCCTGTTTGACGGTCACGATGCATCGATAAACATCATGCGCCGTATCCTGCAGGGAGCGGGTGCCGAGGTAATACACCTTGGCCACAATCGCTCCGTTGCCGAAGTCGTCAACGCGGCCATACAGGAAGATGTACAGGGCATAGCCATCAGTTCTTACCAGGGCGGGCACGTCGAGTATTTTAAATACATGATCGATATGCTGCGCGAGCGGGGCTGTGGCCACATCCAGGTGTTTGGCGGGGGCGGCGGTGTCATTGTGGCAGACGAAATTGCCGAATTACACAGCTACGGTGTCGCACGCATCTATACACCTGAGGACGGCCAGCAAATTGGTCTGCAGGGCATGATTGACGACATGATGTCTCGCTGCCGCTTTGACCCCGGAGCAAGTGCACCGGATCTAGGTGCGTCATTGGCTGCCGATATTAATTCAGCTGAAAAGGTCGCAGAATTTCTCTGCAGCGACGGTTATCGACCACTGTCGTCGCTGCTGACTGCGCTTGAAAACGAAAATTATCCGAGCGCCGCGCGCAACAGCCTGCGCGATGTAATTGCAGCGAACGGCAAGTCAGCAAGCCAGATACCTGTACTGGGAATAACAGGCACCGGTGGGTCCGGTAAGTCTTCGTTAACGGATGAGGTGATCAGACGTTTCAGGCTTGACCATGGCGACCAGCTAAAAATTGGAATTCTCGCGATCGATCCAACCCGGCGCAAGACCGGTGGCGCGCTGCTCGGAGATCGCATTCGGATGAACGCGATTGATCATCCCCATATCTTTATGCGCTCTATTGCCACCCGCGAGGCTGGTGGTGATGTGCCACCGCAACTGGCTGATATCGTCGCCGCGACCAAACTGGCCGGATTTGATCTGGTGATCGTTGAGACCCCGGGCATAGGCCAGGGCGATGCCGGAATTGTCCCGTTTTGCGATGTCTCGATGTACGTAATGACGCCTGAATTTGGTGCCGCCAGTCAGCTTGAAAAAATCGATATGCTGGACTTTGCCAACGTCATAGCGATCAACAAGTTTGATCGTAAGGGGGCGGCAGATGCGCTTCGCGATGTGAGCAAACAAGTGCAGCGTAACCGCGAGGCCTTTAGTGAATCTCCGGATAAAATGCCCGTGTTCGGCACCATGGCGGCGCGCTTTAACGACGATGGTGTCACAGCGCTCTATCAGGAGATTACCCGGCTACTCGGCAACACCAGCCCGATAAAAAGCGGCGGTGGCTTAGCAGTGGTGAATACCCGCCATTCAACAGACAACGCGGTTATTTTACCGACGCAGAAACTGCGCTATCTGGCGGAAATCGCAGAATCTGTGCGCGGTTATCTGGCGCGTGCCGACGAGCAATCCACTATCGCACGTGAGTGCCAGCATCTTGAATCTGCAATGAAGTTGCTGCGCGACGCATCAGTAAGCCACGACGCTGAGGGCGCAAGCAGGTTACTGGCAGATAAAACCCAGGCGCTGGATAGCCATGCGAAAGCACTGCTGGATCAATGGCCATCAATCGTTGAGCGTTACTCGGCGGATGAATACAGTGTTACGGTGCGTGATAGCGAGATAAAAACTTCACTGATTCACGAAACCCTCAGTGGCAGCATCATTAGAAAGGTATCCCTGCCTCGCTATCAGGATAAGGGGGATCTGCTGCGCTGGATGATGCGAGAGAACCTGCCGGGACATTTTCCGTTTACAGCCGGGGTGTTTCCGTTCAAGCGCGAGGGCGAAGACCCGACTCGAATGTTTGCAGGAGAGGGCGACGCGTTCAGAACCAACCGTCGTTTTAAGGCACTGTCTGAACACTCGCCGGCAAAGCGCCTGTCGACCGCTTTCGATTCGGTGACCCTGTACGGAAATGATCCGCATGAACGACCGGATATTTACGGCAAGGTTGGTAACTCCGGCGTATCTATTGCCACGGTCGAAGACATGGAAGCCCTCTACGATGGTTTCGATTTATGCGATCCTCGCACCTCTGTTTCGATGACTATCAATGGCCCGGCGCCAACCATACTGGCTTTTTACTTTAATACCGCCTTTCGGCAACAACAACGCAAGTTTAAGGAAGAACACGGACGCGACGCCGACGAAAAAGAACTTGCGGAAATTCGTGCATGGACATTGGCCAATGTGCGAGGCACTGTGCAGGCCGATATCCTCAAAGAAGATCAGGGACAAAACACCTGTATCTTTTCAACTGAATTCAGCCTCAAGGTCATGGGTGATATTCAGGAGTATTTTGTCAATAACGGTGTCAGAAATTTCTACTCCGTATCTATTAGTGGCTATCACATTGCAGAGGCAGGCGCCAATCCGATAAGCCAGTTGGCCTTCACACTGTCGAATGGATTCACCTACGTTGAATCGTATCTGGCGCGAGGTATGGACATTGACGACTTTGCACCCAACCTGTCGTTCTTTTTTAGTAACGGTATGGATCCCGAGTATACAGTGATGGGGCGCGTCGCCAGACGCATTTGGGCGGTTGCCATGCGTGAGCGCTATGGCGCCAATGAACGCAGCCAAAAGCTCAAGTACCACATTCAGACATCCGGTCGGTCACTGCATGCGCAGGAGATGGCATTTAATGATATTCGCACCACCCTGCAAGCGTTAATCGCGGTCTATGACAACTGTAACTCCCTGCATACCAATGCCTACGATGAAGCCGTTACAACGCCTACCGAAGAGTCCGTAAGACGGGCCATGGCGATACAGTTAATCATTAATCGCGAGTGGGGATTGGCGAAAAATGAAAACCCGAATCAGGGTGCATTCGTAATTGACGAGTTAACTGATCTGGTCGAAGAGGCAGTACTCGTCGAGTTTGAAAGAATATCTGAGCGTGGCGGTGTTCTGGGTGCTATGGAAACAGGCTACCAGCGTGGCAAGATTCAGGATGAGTCAATGCTGTATGAGCACCGCAAGCA
>CAYMVV010000215.1:0-6122 GCA_964393885.1 uncultured Granulosicoccaceae bacterium
CAGGATAGATTTCATGGTTTTCGGCTTTATCCGAATACACCAGTAGACAGCAACCTTGAAACTGATAACCTAACCCTGCGGTACAGGCTGAGGAGCCGATGACCGTCAACGATGGAAGGCCGCCCCCGGGCGGCCTTTTATTTGCCCGCACCAAACACAGGCCCTACCCCGCCGACAAGTCCCCAATCTTGTCCTTGCCTTTCTTCAAGAACAACAGATCCAGCGCCTCGGCGATCAGCGCCTGGTTGGTGGTGTCTTCCTCGGCGGCGATCATGCGGAGCTGGCGCAGTACGTGTGGCGGGAAGTGACCGCCGACCATGACGGTGCTGTCGCGGTATCTGCCGGATGTCTCTGCTGCCGGTGTGGCTTTGTTCCCGGTTTTGGCTGCAGGTGCTGGCTTTGTCTGTTTTTTCGCCGTTACCGCCCTGCCCTGCCCCGCTGGCGTTTGTTTTTTTACTGTTGCGCTGGCTTTCTGCTTTGGCTGGGCTGGTGCTTCCGGTGTATCGGTCGCGGCCCCGGCCAGTGCTGCCTGTAGTGAATTTCCCCGGCTCATGCCATTACCCCTTCAGGTTGTGTTTCTGACTGTGGCTGTCGGTTGTATAGGTGTATACACGTATACGCGTATAGCTCCTGTATCTCTTCTGCCGCCTTGCCGCCGGGCTCGAACTCCTGCACGGCGAGGCCTTCGCCCTGCGATCGGAAGAAGGCTTTGCGATTGCCAACGGTGACCGGGCAGATTTCGACGCCGAGCACCTGGGCGGCATCGAAGGCGTCGGTATTCTCGACACCGGTGGGTGCGATCATGTTGAGCACGATGGCCAGGGGCACGTCGTGCTGCTGTACGGCCTTGATGGTTTCGGTCATGGATTTGATATCGAACACGGCCGGTTTGGTCGGCACGAGCACGAAATCAGACACAGCGGCGGCGTCGTAGGCGATCTCTCGCTGTACGGCAGCACCGTCGATGATGACCAGATCGGTGCCCTGCTCTTCGGCGGCTTTGAGCACGGCTGGCAGTCGCACGGGCTGGATGGAGACAACGGCTGGCGTCTCCTTACCCCGTGTGTCGTGCCAGAACGAGGCGGTTGCCTGGGGATCAAGGTCGATCAGGGCGACGGACTTGCCGTCTGCTTCTGCAGCGACAGCGAGACTGGTGGCGAGTGTGGTCTTGCCAACACCGCCCTTCTGGGAAAGAACTGCAAGCACTTTCATGGTGTATACCCTTATACGTTTATAGTTCTATAGGCGTATACGCGTTGAGGTGTATACGCGTATACACGCGATTTTCGGGTGTATAGGGCTATAGGTGTATACACGTATAGCCAGATCCGATGATGTGTAATTTCAGCGTGGCGGTAAAGTGATTTTGTGGAAAGAATCAGTGAATTAGGTGTTATACGCGTATACACATTGAAAGAGGGTAGTTTTTGCTTTGGAAACAAGGGGTTTATATCTTTTGCTTTGGTTGAATTCAGGATGGTTAACTATGTTTTTGCGTAGGTGTGTACGTGTATACGCCTATACGCGTAGAAGCCTATACACGCATACGGTTATACATGTATAGAGCTATAGACTTGCCGGGGGCGTTGGACAGCTTGCGATCACTGGTGATCAGGGGAGCGTTGAGCAGTTCGGCCAGAGCAACATACGCGGCATCGTAGGCGGAGAGGTTGTCGCGGTAGTGCCAGATCAGGGGCAACAGGTCTCGATGGCTGACGCGGTGAATGGGCAGATCGCAAAAATCGTCCAGTGCCTGCCGGCATCGATCGGCGCTGATGCCCTGATTCAGGTGATAGCGCCGGAGGACCTGGGCGATCTCGACGTCGATCAGCTCCGGGGCGTGAAAGTTGGTCTCGATGGTCAGAATGCGTTGCAGGGCCTCGGCTTTTGGCGTGTCAAACAGATATTCGAGCACGGCGGAGGCGTCGAGGACGATCACTGTTCAGCGTCGCTATGCCAGTCAGGAGCGAGCATCACGCTCGGCTCGCAGGGCGTCGGCGGGGGATTCCTGCAGTTCGACCGGCTGGCGGCTTTGCACTCGCTGACGCAGTTCCTGCGGGGTAGGGCGCTCGGACAGCACTCGCAGTTCGCGGATCAGATAGTCTGACAGCGACAGGCCGGCGATTGCAGCACGGCTTTTCAGGGTGCGGTGCAGCGGTTCGGGGACGTTTCGCAACTGGATCATCTTTGACATGTTTTGAACATTATCACATGTGGAGAACATGTTGGCGGCAGATATGCTGAAAATTCATCGCCGGGATCGAACCATACGTCATTCTGCGGACCGGCTGAAATCAGCAAATATCATTTAGTTGATAACACATCGCTATGCGGCAGATTCGCAAACCCTGATGTCGCAATCTTTTTGTTCTCTCAGAGCGCCTGAGAGGCCCGTAGAGCCATTTTTTTGCTGAAAAGCCAGTTCTATATGGATTTCGTCCGGTTCGAGGCTGTTGGGGCGGATACGAGGCTCTGTCGCTCTTGAATTCCATTGTTGCAGAAGTACCTCGGGGTCTGGGGCAGAGCCCCGGCGAGGTAAACAAAGCTGAGCGCAGCGATTTCATTTACAGGCACATGGATGTGCCTGCAGGTTTGGGGCGAAGCCAGGAGGCGAAGGGCAGGTGTACTCGTCTCTGGCTCTATTAATTCGGGCGAAATTGAAAAAGGTATCCACAGGCCTCGTGCGCGGAGTTTTGTTAAATACTCTTGTTAATATAGAGTTACGGGGTGTGGGTAAGTGGAAAAAAAATAAAAAAAACAATGAGATAAAAATGTATCAAATCCGTGAAATGTCGTATGGTTATCCGTGAAATGTCGTATGGGTATCCGTGAAATGTCGTATGGCTTTTCCAAAATATTTTGAAGTTATCCACAGGGCAAAACATCCGTGAAATGTCGAAGCTATCCGTAGAATGTCGTATGGCTTTTTGTAGGGCAATTCCTACACGGTGTTTGAAAAATACGTCGTCCAGAATGTCGGAAATTCCCTTATAAAGCCTGAAAATTTGCCAAAAAACTGAAAAATGGCGTAGTATCCGTGAAATGTCGAAGTTCATCCGTGAAATGTCGAAGTGCGTCCGTGAAATGTCGAAGTGTATCCGTGAAATGCCGAAGTCAATCACCCATGCCGGGCAAACGACAGGGCAAGCAGAACAGGCATTGAAAACTGTAAGTTTTAAACCATCAGGAATTGATCTATCGTGGCTTTCCATGTGTTTACGAGGTAACTAGCGCATGGCACTGTCGCCACTTCTTCCAGAAAGACACCCCCAGAAAGACTTCTTCATCGCTGATATCTTTGATTCGCTGCCGTTCAAAGATGACATTGCGACGATGGAGCACCCACTCTTCACGCTTTCCACCAAGCCGGTGATTAAAACGCTTACCTACAAGCAGGGCGGGGTGATGATCGAGATACAGCCCAGCTACCCGCACGGGCTCCCAACCATTTTCGATAAGGATGTATTGCTCTATTGCAGCTCCCAGGTAATGGAGCGGATCAACCGCGGTGAGGCCAGACCACCACAAAAGATGCGGATATCACTACACGACCTGCTGACAGTAACTAATCGCAAAACCAACGGTGAAGGCTATCGGCTGATCAAAAACAGCATCAATCGCCTGACTGGCAGCATGATCAGGACGAATATCAAGACGGGCCATATTCGCCAGGAGGAGATGTTTCATATTCTGGAATCCGCCAAGTTCATCGAGAGCGAGCGAATCAAGGGTCGACTGGTATCAATGGAAATTACGCTCTCTGACTGGCTTTACAATTCGCTGGTTTCAAAGCAGGTGCTGACGATAGACCGCGAGTATTTTCGGTTGCGAAAATCCATTGACCGACGTTTGTACGAGATTGCCCGCAAGCACTGTGGCAACAAGAACGAGTGGGTGGTGAGCCTGGAGACACTGCACAGTAAAACCGGTTCTCGCGATGTACTGGCGAAGTTCAGGGCAGCGGTAAAGCTGCTGGAAAAGCAGGATCATCTACCGGAGTACAAGGTTTCCTACAATCGTGAATATGACCAGGTGACGTTTACCAATCGCACGGTGAAGCAACTGGACAAGCCGAAGCAGGGCGAGCTCGATCTACCACCTGCAGAAATACCACCTGACATGGTGGAAGAGGTGAGGGGGATAGGCGGTAAGCTTGATCCGTATTCACTGTGGAGTGAATGGCAGGAGTGGAACAAGGGTAACGGGAATCAGTTGATGGATTGGAAGCGGGCGTTTGTTGGGTTTTGTCGGAAGAAAATTAATACGTAAATATGTGAGTTTATTAGCAGTATTTTCCGCCCCTATGTGACCCCGCAAAGAGAAGGATCTCATCGCACAATATATTCTGTATGACATGAAGAAATGTCGTAAGAAACGCACTCAATTTGTTTGGTGCTTACTGTGCAATAAAAAATTACTAGCTAGTGCCCATCCATAAAGCCCTGTTTTTGAGAAAACCTTATGGAGAAAATTTTCTATTGAAGGCTTTTTTTTCGGGACAATTTCAAGAATTAGCTGCATGAGTCTCGATTTCTTCGGATTATAGCCATTTACCCGAAATCGAGACGTAGTTGTGCCTGAGCCCGCAACCCAATCTTTCTATTTTCCTGGTTCTCTTAGCCAGGAGTGAGTCGGGCCATTAGCGTCAGGTTGTAAGCGACGACCGATGACCAGATATAGGATTTGAAGTGATCAAGACCTTTCCAGCTGCATCGTCCCAACCCATAGGCGCGTTTCAAGCACGAGATATTGCCTTCTATTCCAGCACGAAAATTCTTCAATTTTCGATACACCCAGTTGCTCTTAACCATGTCCTCGATTGCGAGTCCCCGCTTTTTGTTGAACGCCATGTCTTGCACCCCCAACTCCTTCGCTGCCTCCAGATTTGCACCGTTGGCATACCCTCCATCTGCCGCTACCTGTCGCGGAGCTTTGTCATGAATTTCCCGATGGCGTTCCAGCATCGGTAGCAGCTTATCTGTATCGGCCGGGTTTCCCTTTTCAACGACGACATCCAGAATTAATCCACTCTTACCAGTACTTAAATTTAGCTTGTGACCGTAGTGAGTATCTCGATTATCTTTGATGATTATGTCCGTATGATCTTCGAAAATACTGAATACTTTCTCCTCTGCCGATACGCTCTCCTCGCCATAGATCCGACGTTGCGTTTGATCTATAACCCTTTGTATCAAGGGTTTGAAACGTTCCACCTTCCCAAGCCAACGTACTATTTTTCTATCAAGCTTCTCGTCATTGCAAGCATCTATTCTCTGCACCGAATAGTGTGCCTGATTAAAATAGTTCAGCGTGGCCAAGGTAGCGTCGATCAAATCAGCGTACAGATCAACTTTGTTTTCATCCATTCCCTTTGTGTTGAGAATTTGATGATCTCTTTTCTTCGCCACACGTGTGTGGTTTCGAAACTCTATCGACACACCCGGCATCGTGCGCGCCTCTTTGATCAACCGAACCATCACCCGAACACTATCCCATAGCAAACTGCTATCTGTTGGCTCATGCGCATCTGTGCTGCAAAATGTACTGTCGATTCGGATCGTCTGCGCCCGCTCGATTTTCTCTTCTTTGGCCTTGAACACAACCGACTGATTGATCCGCTCCCAGGTCGAATCCAGAATGCGACTGATCGTATTTTGAAGTGCTGACTTTTTTGGATAATCGGCTGTGGGAAGTCGCGCGAAAGCTTGAAATGTTGCAGAGTCAGATAGGTGAAACGCCAATTCCTGGTAAGTTAGTTGACGTAGTTGTTTCAACAGTCCGCAACGTAATACGGTTTCGCTCGACAAGCCGTGACGCCCTACGTCAAACACTTCTTTAACATGTAAATCCACCTCTACCCAGTCCAGAAACTCGGGATGATCGTCTAAATAGTCCGATATCGCTTTGAGCTCTTTTCCTATCTCGTGCTCTGAATATAAATCGAATATACTCATCTGGACGGTGCGTTTTTTTCGCATTGTTATCTCCGGTGTTTTTTGTTTTCTTTACTTTTCAGTAGCTTGAAAACAAGGTAACAAATTTCACCGGAGTTTTTATTTCAATTTGTACTTGGTTTACCTTTATCTTTCAGTGCGTTAGCATTTATGGATGGACACTAGCTA
>CAYMVV010000216.1:0-6050 GCA_964393885.1 uncultured Granulosicoccaceae bacterium
TTTGTTCAACTGCCGATCTGACTTAATTCACTCGTTTAGATTAAACACGGCCAGGAGTCTGCGCGGTAGAAATCCGCGTAGCGCGAATATGCCATGGTTAGCGGGTCGTGCAAGAAGTTCGGTAACACACTTTTCACTGTCAAAGTTATCAGAGCAAGGCGAAAAATCGCAGCCAGAGCAGAGTCTATATCGATTAGGGCGCGTTCGCAGTAGCAGAGGCTCTGACGCGCAGACTGCGGGTCCTTTGTTAAATCCTGTAATCGCTGATCTGCTTTTTCAGCCAATCAACAAATATTTGCGCTGTGTCTTGATGGTGTGACGAGTTAATGGTTACTGAGTAACCGTCGTTAGAGTCAATTAATTTGGGATGTACCCGAACTAATGAACCGTCGGCCAGAGAAGGGGCTGCAATTAACTCACTGGTGAGTGCTACACCGGATCCCGATCGAGCAAAGTCTATTGCCAGTCCATGAGTGTCAACGAATATAGATGAGCCGACATGTGGGTTGAGCGCAAACCGTTCAGCACAATTTGCCCAGGTATCTGACGTACCGACTGCTTGTATCACCGTGGCATTGGCCAGTTGCTTATTGGAAATACGCCGGGGCGGACGATGTTTGTTAAAGCGTGGTGAGGCAACCAGCGTGAGTTTATAGTCACCCAGTGGCTGTGAATTTGTGTTGGTGCTGTTTGCGGGACCAAAGCGAATCTGCACGTCCGTGGTATCAGATGTTTCATCGGGCCAAACCGCTGTGAGTAGTCGAATTTGAACGCCGGGGTGTGATTGCATAAATTCATGAAGCGCCGGGGCCAGATACCATTGCGCAATACTTACACTGGTGCCGACTGTCAGGACGTTGGTATTTGTATGGCCTTGAAAAGGTGCGGTGGCGGCTTGAATTGACTCTATGGCGCGTGTGATATCCGGTAGTAATTTACGCCCGTTGTCGGTAAGTGAAATGCCACGGTGTTTTCGATCAAATAGTCGGCAGCCTAATCGAGATTCCAATGCACGGATTTGCTGACTGATGGCGGACTGGGTCATATCCAGGTCTTCCGCAGCCGCGGTGAAGCTTTGCAGTCGGGCGGCGGATTCGAAAGCCCGAAACCAGCCGAGTGGGGGGAGTGATCTTGACATATGCCATAAACATAACATTAGTAATACTTATGTCAATGACCTTGAATTTTTCGTTTGTAAAAAAAACGGCAGTCACAGATAGTCTGCAGGGTAACGTTTTTGAGCTTATATCCACTATGAAACCAACAATCAGGAAGTTCGTCACCTTTGGGGAAGAGGTGCTCGTTGAAGGATACAAAGAGGCGGCTGAGCCCTGGCGCTTGTTTGCGGTGGCTGCAGTGATCAGCAACCCATGGGCGGGGCGCTATGTTGAGGATCTGAAGCCCGAGATCCTCGCCTTTGGTCCTGTGCTGGGGGAAGCATTAACCACCCGCATCATCGATCTGGCCGGTGGCGGCGATAATATTGAAGCCTATGGGAAAGCTGCGGTGGTTGGGCTGGAAGGTGAAATTGAACACGCCTCGGCACTGATACATACCCTGCGTTTCGGCAATTTTTATCGTACTGCCGTGTCGGCCAGCAGCTATCTGTCATTTTCGAATACCCGCGGGCCGGCAAATGCTGCTATCGCGGTGCCGTTGATGGATAAGCATGACGCCGGTCGTCGATCGCACTACTTAACCATTCAATTTTCAATCAATGATGCGCCGCGTGCTGACGAGCTTGTGCTGGTACTGGGCGGTGCCACCGGCGGACGACCGCATCATCGTATCGGTGATCGGTATCAGGACCTCAAGGATCTGGAGCGAGACGTTGATAACCCCGCAGCGATCTAGGCTCAGCAAGCAGATTAGCGGGTGGCGGCAGGGGCAGGGACCCAATCTGCTGCTGATACACGGTGTGGGTATGCGCGCAGAATACTGGTCGAACATCACCGATCAGCTTCAGCGGAGTTTTACGCTTACCTTGATCGATATGCCGGGTCATGGTCAGAGCCCTGTGTATACAGCGTCCGATCCCGGGTTAACAGACTACACCGATACGATTGCAGATCTGCTGCAGGAGCGTGGTGAACCCACCTTCGTCATTGGTCATTCAATGGGCGCACTCATCGCTTTGGATATTGCGGTTCGTTATTCAAGCTTGATTGCCGGTATCGGTGTATTTAACGGAGTCTATCGCCGAAACGCAGAAGCACTATCAGCTATTAATGCGCGTGTGGCTGAATTGTCTTCAAGTGAGAGCAGCGGTTCTGAGGCAACTCTGGTTCGCTGGTTTGGTGAAACACCCACGGGGATCAACGCGGTGTCTGCAGACGCGTGCAGAGAGTGGCTGGCTGATGTTAATCAGGCAGGTTATCGGGATGCCTATCGGGCATTTGCAAACGCAGATGCACCGACTGATGATCAGTTAAAAAGTCTGCAGTGTCCGGCGTTGTTTATGACAGGCTCGCTGGAGCCCAATTCCACGCCGGCGATGTCACGGAGTATGAGTGAACTGGTGCCGCACGCGCACTGTGTAATAGTGGATGAGGCGCGTCATATGATGTCGATGACACATGGCCAGGTGGTAGTGCAGGCGATTACTGATTTCTTTTTACCGCAGCGGGTTGCACCGTGATGGCTTCCATTGATTCGCAAACACTGCGCAAGGCGTTTGGTAGCTTTATGACTGGTGTGACAGTCGTTACTACACGCACTGCCAGAGGTGAACTGGTGGGTTTTACCGCTAACTCTTTTACCTCTGTCTCAATGGATCCACCGTTGTTACTGGTTTGTCCCGGTAAGCACATAAGTTCGTTTGAAGTCTTTAACCAGGCAAGTTACTTTTCAGTGAGCGTTCTGGCTGAAGGACAAGAGCAGATTTCCAACACGTTTGCGAGCGCCTCTGATGAGCGATTTGCACAAGTGGCATGGCACGAAGATGAAAACAACTGCGCGCTGATCGACGGCGCGGTGGCAACCTTTAGCTGTAAAGTACATCAGCGTCACCTGGCAGGGGATCACATGGTGTTGATCGGTGAGGTATTACAACTGACTTGTGAAGAAAAACCCGCTCTGGGTTATTGCAGCAGCGGTTATTTCAGTCTGGGTAAGGAGCAGCAATCCGATGCGTCGGGGCTGGACAACTATGACGGTGTTGCCGGAGCCATTGTCGAGCATGGCGGACGCATATTGATGTCCAATGCGACACAACCACACTGTGTACCCACTGTAAAGCAGGCACCGGCACAGGGCGCCCGCAGTGCGGTGCAGCAATTATTTTCTGCCGAGGGTTTAACTGTTGAGTTGGGTCCGGTGTATTCGATTTACGATGATCCGGCTCAGCAGACAAGATTTACTTTTTTCCGTGCAAGGTCGATCACCGATGAAGCTGGCAACCTGGGTGCCTTTGAGACCATTCCTTCGATAGAGAAGCTTTCGATTGATGACACAGCTCAAGCCACGATGATGGATCGGTTTGTTGCAGAAAGCCGCATTAAAAAGTTTGGTTTATATGTGGGTAGTGCAGATACTGGAGATTTGCATATTCTCACCGAACAACAGGATTAACTCATGAAATTTTCCCTTTTTGCACATATGGAACGATTAAGTGCAACGCAAAACCATCAGGATCTTTATCAGGATTTTCTGTCATTGTGTACCCTGGCAGATGAAGGCGGGATGCGGGCGATCTGGACGGGTGAACATCATGGTATGGAATTTACCATTGCGCCTAATCCGTTCATCACCATCACCGATCTTGCCCGGCATACTAAAAATGTAAAGCTGGGTACGGGAACCATCATCGCTCCGTTCTGGCATCCGATCAGACTGGCGGGTGAAGCTGCCATGACTGATCTGGTGACGGACGGGCGGCTTGAGCTGGGGATTGCGCGGGGGGCTTATTCGTATGAATACGAACGCATGATGCCGGGCATGGATGCCTGGGAGGCAGGTCAGCGTATGCGAGAAACCACTCCACTGCTGCGACAACTGTGGGCCGGTGACTGTGCTCATGAGGGTGAGTTTTTTAATTTCCCTGAAACCACCTCTGCCCCTAAGCCGCTGCAGTCGGGGGGACCACCGATCTGGATAGCGGCACGTGATCCGAACAGTCATGAATTCGCCGTGCACAACGGATTTAACGTTCAGGTTACTCCGCTTTGGCAGGGGTATGATGAAATCGCTTCACTCATGGGGCGTTTTAACGATGCTTGCGATTCTTATCAGGGGCCGCGACCAAAAATTATGTTGTTGCATCATACCTATGTGGCAAGTGATTCTGCTGATGTCGTATTAGCAGCCAGTGAGCTCAGCCGTTTTTACAATTATTTCGGTGCGTGGTTTCAAAACAAGCGGGTAGTTAAGCAGGGACATATTGATCCTCTATCTGATCAGGAGCTAAATGATAACAAGATGATGGCTGCAGAGAATATGCAGCGTGACCTTACCATAGGTACTGCTCAGCAAGTGATTGATCAAATAAAGCGGTACGAGGATCTGGGTTACGATGAATATTCATTCTGGATAGACAGTGGTATGTCATTTGAACGCAAGCGTGATTCACTTAGCCGGTTTATAAACGATGTCATGCCTGCGTTTGCTTAACACCTACAAATAATTTCTACTGGAATAAAAATGAGCTCACTACCACATTATCAATTGTTTATCGATGGCATCTGGTGCGACGGCAGTGAAGGTCAGACTGACACCAGTGTTAATCCGGCTACAGCAGAACGATGGGCTTCATTCGCCTGTGCTTCAGCAGCTGATGTTGATCGTGCTGTTGCGTCTGCGAAACGTGCGCTGGATGATCCGCAGTGGCGAGACATGACTCAAACACAGCGCGGAAAACTATTGTTCAGGCTGGCTGATCTCATTGAAGAGTCCGCAGAGCAACTGGGCCGGGTTGAAACCAGTGACAGCGGCAAGCTTGCCACCGAAACTATTGCACAGACACGCTATGTGGGTGACTACTACCGGTACTTTGCAGGCCTGGCTGATAAAATAGAAGGGTCGGTACTGCCCATTGATAAACCAGACATGCATGTGTTTACCAGGCGTATGCCGATTGGCGTTGTCGCGGCGGTGGTGCCATGGAATGCACAAATGTTTTTAACTGCAACCAAACTGGGACCGGCGCTGGCTGCGGGATGTACTGTGGTGTTAAAAGCGTCTGAGCTTGCCCCCGCACCCATGCTTGAGTTTGCCAGACTAATAGAGCAGGCAGGTTTTCCAGCGGGTGTTGTATCTGTTATTACCGGCGATGCAGACAATTGTGCAATACCACTAACCAGACACCCTGACATCGACCGTATTGCATTTACCGGTGGCCCTGAAACAGCACGGCATGTAGTGCGTAACTCTGCAGAGAACTTTGCCGTGACCTCGCTGGAGTTAGGGGGTAAGTCCCCGATCATCGTATTTGATGATGCGAATATTGAAAACGCGGTGAATGGTCTGATTGCCGGTAACTTTGGTGCTTCAGGGCAATCCTGCGTTGCAGGTTCACGTGCCTTTATTCAGCGTGGCATCTATGAAAAAATTGCCGCAAAGATCACTGATCGCAGCCAGCATATTGTGGTCGGTGATCCTCAGGATGCCACTACCCACGTAGGGCCATTGTGTACATTGGCTCAGGTAGAAAAGATTGAACAAACCTTATCCAAAGCACAATCACAGGGAGCGACCATCCGTACGGGTGGCAGTCGACCCGCGTTGTCGGGCCACTACTTTAACCCCACAGTAGTTGAATGTGCGGACGCCACTACCGAGACACTAAAAGTAGAAATGTTTGGCCCGGTGATGTCGCTGTTGCCGTTTGACACGGAAGAAGAAGCCATATCACTTGCGAATGACAGTGACTACGGGTTGGGCTCCGGTGTCTTTACCGAGAACATTGCCAGGGCCCACCGTGTGTCTGACCGATTGCGTTCCGGCATCTGCTGGATTAATACCTATCGTGCTGTTTCACCCATTGCCCCGTTTGGCGGTTATAACCAATCTGGCTATGGACGTGAGGCAGGGATGGATTCAATTATGGACTACAC
>CAYMVV010000217.1:0-5996 GCA_964393885.1 uncultured Granulosicoccaceae bacterium
TTGAGGGTATCTGAAGAAGAGGAAGTGCTTGGTCTGGATCTGGCTGCGCATGGCGAACGTGCCTATAACCTGACGTCTTAATAGTCGCCCCGCGCTTTACGAAACCCCGCTGTACAAACCCGCGCTGTAAAAAAACCCGCTGGCGTCATCAGGTATGACGCCAGCCAGTTCAGTGTCGATGAATCCTTATAACCGTATAAACAGTTCTAGATTACTTGCTGCCGTTACTTCGTCTCATATCATCCCGAATCAGCGCTTTTAATAACGAAAATCCCATCAGGATCATGATGAAAGAGAATGGCATCGAACCGATAATCATTGCAGATTGAATTGCATTGACCCCGCCGGCAAGCAGCAACGCGCCAATAACTGCGGTTAAGATCAGACCCCAGATTACAATATGCCCCTTGCTTACCGCTTCCTGTGAGCCACCGGCGTTGATCGTGTTAACAACCAATACCGCGGAGCCGGCAGATGTAAACATTGGGCTTCTGACAGTATGACCACCTCGGTTCAGCACACGCGTGTAAATTTCAGTGGTGCGTACATCACTGTGCCCCATTTGCTCCTGTACGGTTCTGATATCTGCGCCGTTTTCCAACAGGTGTGTGGCGAAACTATGTCTTAACGAGTGACAAGTTGCGGGCTTGCTGATTCCCGAGGCCTTCACGTACCCTGACACTCAGACGCTCGGTATCGATGTCAGATACTCTCAATCGCACAGTTTCCATTACTCGCAGTCCCGAGCCATACATCAGGCCGGCAGAAAGAAATGCCGGATTTGACAGATGCGACATTAAGTTCCGTAATTCGTTGCGCGTGAGCACAACAGGCAGCTTTTCAGGCGCGGGTCAGGCGCGGGTCAGGCGCGGGTCAGGCGTGGTGGCGCGATGATACCGACTGAAATCTCCAGGCTCAGTTCCCAGTACATGCCTGTGCATGAAAACGAGTGCATTCAGAGCCACTTTTTGAGTAGATGCAGCCACATTGCGATTCAGAGCCAGAAAATCGAGAAACTCGCAAATCTCACTCTCGCCCATCTCAGACGGGTGTTTCATTTTATGGTAGCGGATGTAGTATTTGATCCAATAAAGGTAAGTTTGCTCGGTTTTAATACTATAGTGCCGCGCCCTGATAGTGTCCCTGATTGAACACAGAAATGGTGATTTCATAAAAATGCAGAACTACTGTGAATATATACAGTATGTGCATTGAGGTAAATTATGTCAAGAGTGGTGGGGCTTTTGATGTATTTCTACATCGGGGCGAGCTTTGGATTTGGGTTTATGTTGATGAAAAATATGTGTTTTTTTTTGTTTGAATATGTGGCGGAATAATGTGGATATATGTCACAATTACATGATTAAACACGTCATCATGCCTATGAATAAGAATGTTATGCGAAAAAAGAGGTATCACTATGAGTGTGAAGAAGCTTACTGAAGAGGAAGAAAAGAAGATAAAGGAAGATGTGGCGAATCTAGTACTTCAATTCTCAAAAGAGTCAAACCGAGCTGCAGTGATACTGTGCGCAGCGAGAATTGATTATCTTCTAAATGAATCTTTACGGGCAAACCTGTTGCCAAACCCAACCGGATCAGATGAGTTACTCGATTCAGATAGAGCCATAGGAACATTTAGTGCTCGAACAAATTTAGCTTACCGTCTTGGATTGATCGGCGCTGACCTTGCTCGGGCCATTCATCTGTTCCGAAAAATTAGAAATGAATTCGCGCACTCATCATCAGAGGTATCAATCTCTGAGGGGTCTCAAAGAGATCGAATACTTGAGCTAGCAAAGCCACTTCAGGACGATGATGCTTTTAACAGTTTTACGGAAATATCTAGTAGTATGAAGAACGCATCGGAGGATAGATCGCGTTTACTTTCAGTCGCTATTACTATCATTACACAACTTGAATTACTTAAGGTGTTTGTAAGAGTATTGAAGCCAGAGGTTACCGTTTCATGCGTTGGAAAAGAACCCGAATAAGTCGACGACAATGCGCATAACAAAGCCATGCAGAGGGACGTTTCACGCGCTGTCCGTTTGTGTGAATGGTCGTGCCTCTGTGCGCCACGAAGCGTAAAATAGCTAGCCGTTGAAAGTACGGCAATGAAAGTGCGAACCCCGCACATCGTTTATCGAGTCTTGAGCGTTGTTTGGTAACAGCCAGCGTTAAGCGTAGACAGAGAGGTTGTAGGCCGGAAGCGAAAGCTGAAGTGATTGAGTCCCGTTATCGACACATCTGGGGAGGAGTCGATGGTTCTGGAGGAATCAGAAGACGACATCATCACACATGTTTTGGGTAGTGTGTGGTGGCGCCCTCGGGATCGTAGAGCCTGGCATGTAATCAAAGTTATTTTATGAACGTGGGAGATCCTGTGCATTCTTCAAGGACGAAGTGTCTTGGAGGCGAGCTGAGAAAGCGAGTGCCGAGAGATGATGTACAGGAAGTCAGATGGTCAATAGTACCGATGAAGTCGGGTAACGCCGATGGAGGGAAGGGGCCAAGGCAAGTTTGCCCTTGTAAAGGAAACATTATGATTAACTCAGAGTAATCAAAGACGATGTCAACAGGATTTACAAGGATAAGCCAGTTATCTGCAGCGAACGAAGAGATGGTGTTTGATCAGTTGATGCACCATTTCGATGAGCAGTCGTTGCAGCAGTGTTATCGCAGGCTGGACAGAAAAGCAGCCAGTGGTAGCGATGGTGTCACCAAAACGCAATACGGCGAGCAGCTCGGTGAGAATATAACCGATTTGGTAGAGCGTCTAAAGCGAATGGCCTATCGCCCCAGTGCAGTCAAAGAAGTGATGATAGCTAAGGAAGGGCAGCGTGAAGCTAGCCGGCCGTTGGGTATTAGTAACTTTGAAGACAAGATAGTGCAGAAGCGGTTTCAGGAAGTGCTGGAAGGGATCTACGAGCCACTGTTTTACAATAACTCGTATGGATTTCGACCGAAACGAAGCTGTCACGACGCGATAAAGGCGTTACACCAGCATCTGTACAGTCATAACATAAAGGTGGTGATAGACTTAGATCTGAGTAACTATTTCGGCTCGATAGATCACGAGCATCTGATGGTGTTACTGGAGCAGAAAATAAGTGACAGAAGATTCCTGCGTTACATCCGAAGGATGCTGACGTGTGGAATTTTGGGAGACACGGGTTTTCGGCGCAGTGATGAGGGAGTAGCGCAAGGCAGTGTATGCAGTCCGGTCTTAGCTAATATATTCGCACACTTTGTGTTGGATGATTGGTTTGAGAAAACGGTAAAGGTACACTGTCGAGAAGAGGTAGCGTTGTTCAGGTATGCAGATGATGCGGTGATCTGTTGTAATTCAGAAGAAGACGCCGAGCGAATTCGCAAGGCACTGGAGAGTCGATTATCGAAGTACGGTCTGGAGTTGAATCAGTCGAAAACGAGTCTGGTTAAGTTTGACAAACGGGACCGTATAGGCAGTGGCGCATTTGATTTTCTAGGGTTTACGTTTTACCTTGGGAAAACGCGGTACGGCAAAACGATACCGAAACTGAAAAGTATCGGGAAGAAGCTCAGGTCGAAGTTACGCGCAGTAAATCAATGGTGTAAGAGATATAGGAACGAGTATAGGCTGGCAGAGTTATGGCAGCGGTTCTGTGTGAAGTTGAGAGGGCATGTTCAGTATTATGGGGTGTCATTCAATGGGCAGGCAGTAGATGGCTTTTTGAAGAAGTCGATATTCATGTTTCTTCAATGGATAAATCGACGAAGTCAGAAGCGATCAATGACCTACGAACAGTTCAAGAACTATATGGGTCTCCATCCACCACCTAAGGTTTATGTAGTGCACAAGCTATACTGACACATAACGGTTGAAGAGTTTGTCGTGAGCCTAATGCCTAAATAGGGCACGTTGGGTTCTAACGGGGGTTGAGTCGGAGCGATTCGGCTCTTCTACCCACTCATTTTTCCACACAAACAGCCATCGCATGAAACGCCCCTGATGGCGGCGTTATCGCGCTGGGCAAAGCTCAGCGTATCTTGCAGGGTGAAAGTCCCTGTCGGGTAAGGCTTGACCAGCCACCCGTATCGAGTGTTGATCTCATTGAGGAGTTGGGTAACTGACGAACAAAATATGAGGTAAGCGTACACAGAGAAACTTGTAGGCCGTAGGGTCCATCGCGGGACCTGAAGAGCTGGTACAGCTTCGAAATGCGCAATCCAGATGCTGAGGGTTTTAACGCACACCGAAGGCAACACAGAAGCGTCCGCATTGGTGAGGACGTGGAGATCTGGCGGAGTCCACAGGCCGTGGCATGCAAGTAGAGATACGTTGTAGAACCCAGGAAGCCTTGAGCGTTCCTGATCGGAGTGGAGAGATGAGATTGACAGAGTTGGGGCACGTAAAGGACATGTTCCTGGACACAAGTGTGGGCTCGGGTGGATTGTCTTCAGCTGTGGGTCGATTAGGTGGGGCAGAGCAATCTGCCTATATACAAACGGGGTGTCTTATCAGGCATAGTACTCAGAGGCTGGGAAAGCCGGCTACGGGGGGAAGGACCTGACGGAAGTACGTAGCCCGCACAGGAAACTCTTGCCGGACAAGTGGTATGTAGGGCTGGGCAAACAGGAGATAACCTCCCTGCGGGGAATAGCTAAGCGGGCGCAAGCCTGTAAACAACACCGTTTTCAGAACCTGTATGGTTTGATCGATGAGCGGTTGTTACGTCAGTGTTGGGAGGATCTGAATAAGAGAGCCGCCAGCGGAGTTGATGGCGTAACGGCAGACAAGTACGAGGAAGACCTGTCTGGTAATATCGCTCGACTGGCGCAGCGCCTGAAAACGAAACGCTATCGGACGAAGCTGGTCCGACGCTGTTACATACCCAAGGACAACGGCAAGGTTCGTCCACTGGGGATACCGGCCTTGGAAGATAAGCTCGTGCAGGTATGCTGCGCGAGACTATTGACGAGTATCTATGAGCAAGATTTTCTGCCCAATAGCTACGGATACCGACCGGGCAAGAGTGCCAAAGACGCAGTGTCAGATCTGGGTTTCAATTTGCAGTATGGCAGCTATGGTTACGCGGTCGAAGCAGATATTAGAGGTTACTTTGATCGCATTGATCACGACTGGCTGATGCAGATGCTGGAGCTTCGGATAGACGACGCAGCGTTTTTGGGTTTGATCAGGCAATGGCTCAAGGCGGGCATCCTGGATGTCGACGGTGAAGTGATTCACCCGGTCACCGGGAGTCCTCAAGGTGGCATCGTCTCGCCGATACTGGCGAATGTGTATTTGCACTATGTGTTGGATCTATGGTTCGAGCGCACAGTAAAGCCACGAATCGATGGCAAAGCCATGTTGATTCGCTACGCGGATGACTACGTGGTGATGTTTCAGTATCGAGCGGATGCAAGCCGTTTCTTTCGAGAGATGCAGAGCAGGCTGGGTAAATTCGGTCTGGAGCTGTCGCTGGAGAAGAGCGGGTTGCGACGGCTAAGCCGCTTTGAGCCAGGATTGCACCATCGTATTGAGTTTCTGGGCTTCGAGATATACTGGGGCCAAGCGTACGATGGTGAGATTCGTGTCAAGCAGCGTACAGCGCGCAAACGGTTGCACACTGCGATTGCGAGGATCAAAGCGTGGGTGAAGAATAACCGGCATCTGAAAGGCGAGGATTTTGTTACCGCGCTGAATCGGCGGCTGGTGGGTCACTACAACTACTATGGTGTAAAGAGCAATGAGCGTTCAGTGAAGCGATTCTTTGACGAAGCGATCGAGTGTGCCTTTAAGTGGCTCAACCGTCGCGGTGGAAAACGCAATAGCTTCAACTGGTCGAGTTTTGTTCGAGCGCTGAACAAGTTGGGAGTGGCAAAACCCCGAGTAACTCAAAGGCAGCGTCAGCATGTTGTTTACAACTAGTGGCACCCGTCGCGAAAGCGAGTACGACCGAGGAACCGGATGCGGGAAAACTGCACGTCCGGGTCTGTGGAGGGGGCGTC
>CAYMVV010000218.1:0-5952 GCA_964393885.1 uncultured Granulosicoccaceae bacterium
TTCGACGTAAACGTATCTGGATTACTGGTGCCAGTTCCGGAATAGGTAAGGCGCTCGCGCAGAAGTTGGCGGCCGGTAACAACACGGTGGTGATTAGCGGGCGCAGTGGCGAGTCACTGGAGGCCGTATTAAGTGAGTGTCGTTCCACTGTGGCAGGCGCGGATATCCACGCGCTGGTTTACGATGTAACTGCGGACGATGCGACGCCTTCCACAACCCGCGAGCTCGGTGAGATGCTGGGTGGCCTCGACATGGTGGTGATATGTGCCGGCCATTGCGAGTACGTGGACAATGCAGAATGCGACGTCGAGATGTTCAGGCGAGTCTACGATGTCAATGTATTCGGGGCGGTAAATACGCTTTCTGTGGCGTTGCCGCTGCTCAGAGCTGCCGGGCTCGAAGCCGCTGCACAGCAATCAGGCGGTGATAAACCCCAGGTTGTGGCTGTGTCCAGTCTGTCCACTGTCGTCGGCTTGCCTCGGGCAGAGGCATATGGATCATCCAAGGCTGCGATGAATTATCTGTTTGATTCCCTGCGACTTGACCTGCACGATGCGAATATTGACGTCACTGTTGTCAGCCCGGGCTTTGTGCAAACACCCATGACCAGTAAAAATGATTTCCCCATGCCATTTATTATGCAGCCGGACGAAGCTGCTGACTGTATGATACGAGGTATCGCGGCACGCAAGCGTCGGGTAAATTTTCCGATACGATTGTGGCTCAATCTAAAGCTCGCATCACTGGTGCCGGCTTTGTGGTACAGGGTCATCGGGCCCAAACTCGCCCGTAACGACTCGAGCATCGATGTGAGCACTAAGTAATTGCATGCGCAGAAATCACGGGCACGATTCACGGGCACAAATCACGGGCACGATTTACAGTCGTGATTTACAGTCACGGGGCGGTGCCAGAGTTGATGAACGGAAAAGCGATGAACAGTGGTTCCACCGTAGCCAGTAAAGATCGAATACTAAAATGAAAATTGCCGTCATTGGTTCGGGTATTTCCGGACTAACCACTGCCTACTACCTGAGCAGGGAACATCAGGTCACGGTGTTTGAGTCCGCTGACAAAATTGGTGGTCACACTGCGACGATAGATGTGGATCACAATGGTGAGCAACATGCGGTCGATACCGGTTTTATCGTTTACAACGACTGGACCTATCCCAATTTTATTCGCTTACTGGAAGAGCTGGATGTGGAGACGCGTCCAACCAGGATGAGCTTCAGTGTGACTTGCGAGCGCTCCGGGTTGGAATACGCCGGCAGTGATCTCAATGGTTTGTTTGCGGATCGAAGCAATATTTTCAGTCTGCAATACTGGAAAATGTTACGCGACATTTTGCGGTTTAACCGCGAGTCAATACAACACCTTGACGCTGGCGGGCTGGGGGCCGGACTAACGCTTGGGGAGTATTTGCAGGCGAACAACTACGGTGAGTTGTTTCGCGAAAAATATTTAATTCCAATGGGAGCTGCCATCTGGTCCTCAGGCGACGCTGATATGCTGAATTTCCCAATGCTGTTTTTTGTTCGGTTTTTCAGGAACCATGGCTTGCTGTCTGTAACTAACAGACCACAGTGGCACACTATTGTTGGGGGTTCAGCACAGTATCTCAAGCCTCTGACTCAGGGCTTTAGTGATCGTATTGTGACCGGCGCAAAAATTACGCGTGTAAAACGCAGCTCCGAGTGTGTCGACATAAGCTGGTCAGTTGCTGGCGGCAGTTCGGTGTGCATGGGCCGTTTCGATGCCGTAGTTGTGGCGACACACAGTGATCAGGCGCTGGAATTGTTGAAATTGGGTGGGGCGCAACCGACAGATCTGGAAACTGCTGTTTTAGGTAAAATTCCCTACATTGAAAATGAGGTGGTTTTGCACACAGATGAGTCTCTGTTGCCTCGGCGAAAGCGTGCGTGGTGCAGCTGGAACTATAGATTAACAACTGGCGAGGTGGGCGGAGCGCTGCCGAAACTCACATACAATATGAATATTTTGCAGGGGCTGCAGTCAGCGACAACGTATTGCGTGAGCCTGAATCAGACGCAAGCGATCGACGCAAATAAAATACTCGGTACATTCAGGTACAGTCACCCGTTGTTTACACTTGACGGCGCCGATGCACAAGCACGCTGGGCAGAACTGGCAGGTGCTAATCGCACCTGGTTTTGTGGAGCATACTGGCGTAATGGCTTCCATGAAGACGGCGTTAGCAGTGCTTTGCAGGTCGTCGATTCAATCAAAGCGTACGTTGATTTTGGTAAAGTCGGCACTGGCGTGACGCCGCAAGTGTCTGCCAGTACCGCATCGGCATAGCAGCGTCGGAAAACGAACTGTGTCGTTGCAAAGTGCCATCTACAGCGGGCGAGTCTGGCATCACCGCCACTTGCCGCGATCACACAAATTCAGCTATCAGGTATTTATGATGTATCTGGATTTGTCCGAGATCGACGAAGTGCTGAAGCAAAGTCGGCTGTGGTCAGGCGGTGCGTTTTCACTGGCACGTTTTCGTCGCGCTGATTACTTTACTTTTGTAGCGGAAAAAAGCAAAACCGGCCACGCCGGTACCGTCGAGGACACCCGTTCGGCTGAGGCCCTTGAGTCCTGCGGCGCGGACATGCAAGTCCCGCATATACAAAAACGGAATAAGCCAGTCTCAGTATCGCCGGATCGCGGGTTGCCAGATCGCGGGTTACCAGAAATAGACGAGTCTGTCCGCGCAGCCGTCGAAAACAAATTGAATTTTCGTCCTGCCGGTGCTATCCGCGTTTTGACAAACTTTCGCTATTTTGGTTACTTGATAAATCCGATCACCTGTTACTACTGTTTTGATGAGTCAGGCGAAAACCTTCAGGCGTTGCTGATTGAGGTGACCAATACGCCCTGGGAGCAACGAACGCACTACGTACTTGATTTGCGTCAGTATCAGTCAGGGCAAAGTATCGACTTCAACAAGGATATGCATGTTTCTCCCTTCATGCCAATGAACATGATGTACCGCTGGAAGGGCTCGGTACCCGGAGCAAATCTGATGTATTCGCTTGCAAGCTTTGCAGTGCCGGAAACCGAAAACCCGGGCAGATCAGTGGAAAGTCAATTGGTGAGTGTTAATGCTGAGACAACACACAGTCGTCAATTTGATTCCGGTGTAAATTTCAAGCGCATTGAAATTACCTCGGCGAGTTTAAACCGGGTGCTGTGGCGGTACCCGTGGATGACCGGCAAAGTTGCTCTGGCCATTTACTGGCAGGCATTGAGGCTTTGGTTGAAGCGCATTCCGTTTGTTCCCCACCCGAACAAGGTGAGTAGCATCGGAAAATAAAATGCAACGCGAAAATCTGGTCTGTGCCAGCTTAGCCGGTTGACACCTTTTGCGCCGGTCAAACGTATTAATGTGTGAAGAGAAGCTTCTACGATCGACTTGTGATAACGGTTTGGAGATGATGTATATGCAACCACACAATGGCAACATTTCATTAGTTTAACTGCAATACAACGGATATAAAGTTGGATTTAAATGAGTGACACGCTACAACCCGGGCCATCAACCACAACGGTGCGCAAAGGTATTGCAATAGAGAGCACAGCGGTTGTTAAGCCTACGTTATCACGGGTACCACTGATCGGGCGCATCAACCGTGCTATAGGCAGTACCTCCGAACGATGGGCTCGTGCGCTGGTAATCAAGCATCTGTCGAGTATGAAACGAGGGCACCTCTTGCTCGTGGAGGGCGACAAAGAATGGCATCTGGGAGCGCCGCATAACGCGGAAAATGACGATGACAGTCATATCTGCGCTACCATTATTGTTCAGGATCCTGCAGCGTTTTCCTACATAGCGCTCAATGGCGTTGTCGGTGCAGCTGAGGCCTATATGGATGGCCACTGGACAACACCTGACCTGGTGCAGGTTGTGCGGTTTATGGTGTTCAACATGACCGCGTTAAAGGGTATGGATAAAGAGAGGAGCGTCACTAACAAAGTGGCGTTAACTGCACTTGATTTGATCAGGCGTAACAGTGTATCGCGTGCCAGAAAAAACATATCGGCGCACTATGATCTGGGTAACGATTTTTTTGAGTTGTTTCTGGATCCGACCATGATGTATTCCTCGGCTTTGTTCGATGGTAAGGAAATGCCACTGGCCGCGGCTTCACTGAACAAGCTCGATGCCATTTGTCACAAGCTTCAGCTCAACGCAGATGATCATCTGGTTGAGATCGGCACAGGCTGGGGTGGTATGGCGCTTTATGCTGCGAGCAATTTCGGTTGCCGGGTAACAACCACCACGCTGTCACAACAACAGCATGACTTCACCCGCGCGGCGGTTGTGCGCGCAAACCTGCAGGACCGGGTGACGGTGGTGATGAAAGATTACCGGGAGCTCGAAGGTCGTTACGATAAACTGGTGTCGATAGAAATGATTGAGGCGGTGGGGCATCAATACTTTGCAGATTATTTTCGAAAATGCAGCGAGTTATTAAAGCCTGACGGACTGATGGCGTTGCAGGCGATTACCATCTCTGATCAGCGCTACGATCAGGCTCGCAAGTCGGTGGATTTCATCCAGCGGTATATTTTCCCCGGCGGTTGTCTGCCCTCTATGCATATTATCGCCAAACACGTCGCACAGGACACGGACATGTGTATTTTGACAGTGTCCGACATGGCCAAAGATTATGCAAAGACACTCGCGGTGTGGCGTGAGTCTTTCAGCGAAAGAACTGACAAGATAAAGTCTTTGGGGTTTAGCGATCAATTCATTCGGATGTGGATGTATTATCTGTGCTACTGCGAAGGCGGGTTTGAGGAGCGTGTGATTGGTGCAACCCAGATCGTAATGGCAAAGCCGGATTATCGGCCCGCTCTGGAGTTCGCTCTGTAGCAATGGCAGTAGCAACGGCAGTAGCAAAACGCAGTAGCAGTAGCAATAAGCGCAGCTACAATACGGTCACAAAATCACATTCTCATTGTCTGGATGTTACAGTAGGCCGGTTATAGTTACTTCAATGCACCCCATTCCTGATCACGCATTCTGTTTACATGGCAAAATGCCCTGAAGCGAGTTCGTCTTGAACAGCACGGCAAGTGAAATAGATTCAAATGATTTTCGAGCGGTTATGTCGCGATTTGCCACCGGTGTTTGTATAGCCACTTCGCGAGACTCGTCGGGCAAACCAATCGGTATGACCATCAACAGCTTCAACTCCGTGTCCCTCGACCCGCCACTGATTTTGTGGACCGTGGGTCGCCAGGCACCTGAGTACCAGGCGTTTTGCGAGGCCTCCGCCTACGTCATTCATATTCTTCGCGATACAGAATTTGCCGTGTCGAATCACTTTGCCACCCCGTCGGATGACAAGTTTGCCGGACAGGATTTCGACTTGAGCGGGTTGCCGAAATTGAGAAATCCATGGCTGTTGCTCGAGTGTCAGGCGCAACACAGCTTCCCCGCTGCAGATCACAATATTCTCGTGGGTCGCGTAACCGCCATCGAAAATAACGCCGGCGACGACTCCGCACTTCTTTATTACTCAAGTAGCTATCGCAGTATCGGGGGCAGCGTCGGTAGCTGAAACCAGTTCGAAAGCTGATTCAGAAAACAGAAAACAGAAAACAGAGGACGGAAAAAAAGACTGCTTGTTTTAAGCTGACCTGTCTTCTGTTCCTGGGTTAACTGTCGTCTGTCTCTTACGATCAATTTCGTTAAATATGAAAAACTATTCGCCTCAATCGATCACAAGAGATGACTCAAAATCTCACATCCTCGCTATGACCCTCATTCTCGGACAGACTCCAGGCTGATTAGCCGCAAAGAGGCTTTTGCCTATTTTTTGCCCGCGGTGGCAAAGAGTGAAAAGTAGGTCCGCCTGAAGGGCATATCCTACCCGTTTGCAACAGACGGCAGACCGGCGAGTGCCATCGCCAACTCAGACTCATCGTAAG
>CAYMVV010000219.1:0-5879 GCA_964393885.1 uncultured Granulosicoccaceae bacterium
CGATTGTCACACTCTCGCTGATCCAGAATCCTTTCGCTCCGGGCAGAGAAACGACGGTTGGACGAATTTCGACGCCCGGTATCTTTGCGGTTTGCAGCAGCAATTCTGCCGACAGTTCCGGGTTCCCCTGAATGCCGATCTGCACATGCGGCACACTGTTAGTGGTGGCGGGGATTTGGCTTATTCTGCGCGGTAAGTCTGCAGAGTCGGCGAATGCCGGGTTCATGGGTAGAACGCAAACGGATGCAATTATCAGGGTTTTTATTACTGCAGCTGAATTCATTTATTTCACACTGTTGTGTCGATTTTGGGTAACTGAAAATAAAAGACTTAACAAATTGTCAGAGGTTTCGTCACCCAAATAGGTGATGTGTTATTCCTGCAAAGTAGTAATCCTGATGGTACGATTACCGTCAGAAATTTGCGCATGGACGATCAGTGTACCTCCTCGGAACACTGATCTATAAAGCCCTGTTTTGAAACAAGACTATGGTTTTGAACCCGGTTTAGGGACTGGCTACAGCGGTGAACTGTGTCAGCGAGCCTTTACAGGGCGTGGCGTTTATGCAGCATTGGCAATCGGTATGCTGGTGCGCCGTGCGGGAATTTCGTAGCAAACTTTTCACTACGACAGTTGTCAGAACAAGGTGAAAAAATGCAGGCATAGCAGGGGCTTCGTCGAACCCGTGGTTTGCAACAGTGCTTTGCTTTGCAGCTTTATTTGCAGCCACGCTTTGCAACAGTGCTCTGGACAACAGGCCAACACTGCTCTGGCGACTGTGGCTTCGAGCCGTGGTATCGAACTTTCTAAACAGCCAGCCAGGTTTGTATTCGAGGTTAGTTGCAAGGTTGGTATGCAAGGTTGAGTCGGTTTTAGCAGAAGCCGAAGGAGGGGTTTCTTTTTGCCGTATGCAGAACGGTTGAACGACTTTTGCCATAACAGGTAATTTTGCTACTGCACTGTAGTTGTGATTTTTTTATGTGAGTGATACGAAATCAGTGTCACCTGGAATAAGTCAGGGCCCGGGGCAGATACAGAGATGTTGTTCTGGTTGCACAGACTCACGAGGGTAGAGGCCCGTTTTGAAAAACAATACAGTAGCCATAGAACTAGTGAAGGAATTTTATGGCACCAGTAGCTACAGCAAAAAATGGCCGCCGCTCCTTGATAAACTGCACCCTGTCTGTAATGCAAAGTCTGCTGCGATTGCGGTTATAGAAAAAGCTCCGGATGAAAACGGTAAGGCCCATAGTATTAACTGCGTTAGCACCAATCTGGATGTAGAGGTGCAAAAGTATTATGGCGAAAACTATGCTCACTATGAAGCAGAGCATGCCAGGCTTGTATTCGGAAGTCGCGTCGGCGAAATGATTGTAGATCCGGCATTCAATGACGAAAGAAAAATATCGCAGCGTCCGGATGTTATTTTTGCAAAAGAGCACATGGGGATATTCCACCGTTTTGCAGTTCGTCTGAACGACGATGGAGCGTGGTCCGATTGTATTGCCTTTCAATACGGGCCTGAAAGATCCAACGCTACACCGCAAGAGTACGCAAGGGTGCGGCCGTATATTCAACACATAGGCCAGGCCATTAGCATGGGTCGAATCTACGACTCAATCAGAAATCGCTATCAGGCTGTCTTATCTATGCTCGACAGAGTTAATGTCGGCATGCTGCTGATGCGTTCCGATGGCGCCATTGTTATTTCTAACAGCTTTGCTCAGCAGATAATCGATGAATCGAAACGTTTGTCTGTGAGCAGTAGTGGAACGCTTGTTTGTAATAGCAAAAAAGAGAGCGCCGAGCTGGCCAAAAAGATCGCACTTTTGCAACGGCCCGATGTGGATGCCAGTAAATTATACGTGCGTCTGGGGGGTGATTTTGAAAATGATGATCTCGTTATAGAACTGTCGCGTTTAGTAGATGACGAGGGAGATGTAGGCAGTGGTTTTGCAGGAGTGATAGCAATTATCGTAGATCCAAACCGACCTTTTAACGCAGGTTTCGAATCCCTGTCGTCCATCTACTCGTTAACAACAAGCGAAACCGAACTGGCGAATCTGATCGCCAATGGTTTAGATTATAAGACGGCAGCTGAGCACAGAGGTGTGGGGCGCGAAACTATAAAAACTCAATCGCGCAACCTGATGCGTAAAATGGGTGTCGACTCACGCGCTGGTGTTGTGCGCAGACTGTTGTCTTTGGGTATTCCTTTTGTAGATTAGCTTGGTAGATTAGCGTTTTTTAATTGAAGGTAATTCTTGCGTAGCAATCGGGCTAGTCGCAACAAAGAAAGTGCGAGCCGGTGTAATGTCAATTTTTTAATGCCATGCTTGCAATGCAAGCTTGCAAGTGTGCGTGACTGTATTTTCACCATAGCGGTACTCTCAACAGTTGTCAGCTGGCGCATCGTTAGCATTCTGGATGGCACAGTTACAGATTAAAGTTCGATCCGGCAGTTCCGATAGTTTATTAGTTAATGCAGTAAATCATTTCAATCCTGGGCAGCCTCCTTCGTACTGCTCCCCCTCAGTATCTTCCTGATCAGATTCCACCTGATCAAAATCGACTCGCAATCATAAATGGATAAGCCTGAATGAGTGATGCAAAGTATTTACCTCGTGGTGCCTTGCTGACGGTAATCGGGCTGGGTGTGAGTGCCTGTGATTCATCGGTAGATACCGATAGCGCTGAAGAGCCTGTCGCTGCTGCTGCACTGGAGCTGGCAACCGATAACCTGCTCGTCAACGGCGGTTTTGAGTCTCCGGTTAACGGAGACAGCTGGCGCACCTGCTCATCGGTTTCAGGCATTACTACTTATGCGCTACCAAGCGAAGGAAGCGGCGCTTTATCTCTGTCGAATGGTGCGTGTCTGTCGCAATCGACAGCCGCAGTAGCCGGTGCAACCTACACGCTGAGCTGTGAGGGCCGCGTAGCTGGTAGTGGCAATTCGACTGTCACCTTTGGTTTTGTCGATGCTGGCTCGGCAACAATTGAATCGCAGGAAAACGTAATCGCGAGCACTGATTACACGACCATCGTCAGCACTATTACAGCTCCGCCCTCTGCGGCCTCGGCAGAGGTCATGATTGTCAGTGACGGTGAAGCTGCAGTTGATAATTGCAGTCTTATCAGACTGGCGGATAGCGATCTGTTAAACGGTGACTTCAGCCTGGGACTCACAGGATGGCAGATGTGCGACAACACTGCCGGAGATGTCGCAGTGACAGACAATGCCCTTGAGCCTGGCAACAACCAGCTGTCGGTATCAAATGGCGGTTGTGTCTATCAACTTGTCGATATGACTGAAATACTGGCAAGTGATATGCAAAATTTGAATCTCGATCTCACCTGCGATACCGACACAGATGGCAGCGGCTATGCAAGCATTACACTGGGATACCGCGATGCCAACTTTCAACCAATCAGTATTAACGTAGAAAATGTTATCACCGGTAGCACAGACGGTGTTTTTAAAAGCGATCTGACAGTCCCCTTCGACACACGCTTTGCAGAGGTGCAGATCTACAGCACATCAGTCACGAACGTAGACAATTGCGGCTTATCGCATCTGGCCAATTAGCAAAGCAGGCGTTTTGTCAGACGTTAACCAGCTGAAAAACGCAACGGCTTTTGACTAGTGCTTTAGATCTTGCTCTTGCCTTTGATCTTGATCTTGATCTACCCGCGTTTAATCAGTTTTGAGATTTATCGTGGAGGTGGGTCAATGTGCCAGGGACGGCACATTGAGCGCTGGTCAGGCATGGATGCCTGTTTGCGCGGCCCACTGGAGCGATAAATCTCAAAATGCCGCAGGCACCCGCAGGGCTGATTAGCCGCAAAGCCACTTTTGGTTACTTTTCGTGGTTGAAAAGTATCTCCACCTGAAGGGCATCATCAACTAACCCCCCGAAGAATGAACAGGCTCCTCTACATACCTCAACATCCACATTCCCGCAAAAAACAAGATCAAAATAGACAATAACCCGAGGCGTGGTTCTTTAGATAGATAAGCAACAGCGCCAACCAAAACCGGGCCGACGACAGCCGCGGCTTTACCCATCATGTTCATGAAGCCAAAGTACTCGCCGCTTTTTTCCTGTGGTATTAAGTTGCTGAATAGTGAACGGCTAAGTGACTGCGTTGCACCCTGCACCAGTCCAAGTGCAACCGCCAATACGTAAAACTCCAAACTGGATGTCATCGCCACTGCTGCGTAGCCGGTTGCAATGACATAGACCCACAGTGCAATCCAGAGACCGCGTCTGGCGCCAATTTTTTCAGCCAGTCTGCCAAAATATATGGTTGCAGGAAATCCGATAAACTGAACCATTAGCAGTGCGGTGATCAGTGTATTGGAAGGCAATCCAATTGACAGGCCGAAGTCGACTGCCATTCTTATAATGGTTGCCACCCCATCGATATACAGCCAGTAAGCCAGTAAAAATAACCAGACGTTTCTGTGTTGTCGAATGCTTTTGATGGTCGTCAGCAGTGATGAAAAGGATTGTCGCACCAGCACAGCAAAAGGAGGTTTACCCTGTGCCGAAAGGGACTGGCTGGTGCTGTCATCGGTTTCTTTGACATTGAGTAGTAACGGAATGGAAAACACTGCCCACCAGACACCGACACTCAAAAATGACCACTTAACTGCTTCTGCAGCATCGGCCAGTCCAAACCAGGCGGGTTTCAGTGTCATGATTACATTCAGCAGAAACAACACACCGCCGCCAAGGTAGCCCAGTGCAAAGCCGAATGCCGAGTCGCGATGGCGCCTGTCTGGAGGTGACACTAAAACCAGCATGGCATCGTAAAATACGTTGGCGCCGGAGAAGCCAATAATGCCTATGACGTAGAGTGCAATTGCGGCGGGCCACATCCCCTGGCCGACAAAAAAGAATCCGATACAGGCAAGAATGCCCGTGCACGCAAACGAGGCGAGCATACGTTTGCGAAGATTGCCCTGATCAGCCAGCGCGCCGAGTACCGGTGCTGCGATGACGATGATCAGGCTGGCCAGCGAATTACCAAGACCCAGATAAAACGTACTGGTGGTAACCGGTGTGTCATGGCTCCAGTACTGCTTAAAAAAAAGCGGGAAGAATCCAGCCATAACGGTAGTAGCGTAGGCAGAATTGGCCCAGTCGTACAAGGCCCATGAGACTAGCGGTTTACCGTTTTTTGATTGGCTGTCAGTCATACTGTTGAGCGCTTTTCCAGGTGGTTTAGGTGGCTTCGGCTATCCAATGCGGGTTGGGGTATCGATATGAAAGTTGTCGAATCTCGCTAAAGCTCGGTTGTTCCGGGACTGGCGCTATCGAAAATGCACTATTTCAATGCAGTTTTGCTTCAATGAACCGGGTCTTCGGCTTGGATCAGCACATTGTCGGTTGCCATATTCCAATGTTTCCGGTTTTGGTTGCCAATGACTCCGGATCCAAAATTAAGCTAACACGAAAGGAGTATGCAGAACAATCGGTTGACACTACCAGAAATCCACATGGATACAATTGCCGGGCAATCGTCAAAGGCCATATTTCTGAAAAATACTCTCCTTCGAAATGGGTAGTAATCAAATATAACTATGTGGTCGACATCGCTTCGATGGAGGCCTTGTTTATCGCCGGGTAAAACGTAGAACTAACGAGCTATGGTTTTTTGTACCATGTTGTTAGCTTTTGGCCGAGCATCTGCAGGATTCCCCGTCGAAACGTTTTATCTAAAAGACATGTGCAGGTGTCGCTTGATCTTTTATTTCACAGTGGTCTGTAGAGCGTTCCTTTTAAAAATAAATAGCAACGCTCTTGCTCTTGCCTTTGATCTTGATCTACCCGCGTCTAATCAGTTTTGAGATTTATCGTGGAGGTGGGTCAAT